>CAZUUJ010000043.1:0-32706 GCA_964623625.1 uncultured Desulfocapsaceae bacterium | reverse complement strand
CTGTTTTATGAATAATATCGGATGAAACGATTTTCATGGCCACCGGAAAGCCGATATGTTGTGCGATTTCAACCGCCTCCTCCGCGCTGGTTGCCAGGCGACCGTCTAAGACGTTAAAACCGTAAGCGCGAAGAATATCTTTAGACTTCACCTCTCCGAGCTGAGTGAGGCCGGCCCGTTGCCGGCGTGAAATGATTCGCTCAACTCTCCGGCGATGCACAGGAAAGTGGGTAACCTGTCGTGGTGGTCTGTTCCGCCATTTTGCATACTGATACATCGCTTTGAAGGCAAGTATAGCCCTCTCAGGGGAGACATAATCGGGTACACCGGCCGATGCCAGCTTGCGCCTGCCGCCGAGGACATCTCTGCCTCCCATATAGGAGACCAACACAGGTTTTGATCCATCTATGGTGGCAGCAATGGCTTGAGCCGTCTCGGTCGGACGGGTCATGGCCTGGGGGGTCAGTATGACGATCAGACCGTCTACGGAGTCATCCTGCTGGGCAGTCTGGATTGCGGCCGCATATCTGTCGGGGTCTGCATCACCCAGAACGTTGATTGGGTTGGCAACACTAGCGGCGGTTGGCAGTCTTGCCCGTAAAGCGCTGGCCAGGTTGGAATTTAACTCGGCGACTTCAAGACCGGCGAGTTCGGCAGCATCGGCAGCCATGGTGCCGGGTCCACCAGCGTTTGTCACAATCAAAATACGTTTGCCTTTCGGTAATGGCTGCATGGCAAAAGCAGTTGCGTAATCGAAAATCTCATCAAAGGTTTTTGGGCGTTGGACTCCCGTCCTTTTGAAAGCCGCACCATAGGCCGTGTCAACTCCTCCCAGGCCGCCAGTGTGACTGGCGGCCGCTTTCTGGCCGGCAACAGTTGTCCCTGATTTGAATATCACAACCGGTTTTCGGCTGGAGGCCTCTTCTGCTGCTTTGATAAATTCATCACCGCACTGGATGTCTTCCAGGTATCCGACAATGACCCTGGTTTCCTCATCGTTGGCCAGGTATCTGAGCAGGTCCACTTCGTTGATATCCGCCTTGTTGCCGATTGAGATCAGTTTTGAGAGACCCAGATTCCTGCCATCGGCCTTGTCCAGCAAAGCCGTACACAGAGCCCCTGATTGGGAAAAGATAGCGATGGGTCCTTTGGCGGGCAATTTACCCGCAAATGAGGCATTGAGTTTGTTTTCGGTGTTCATCAGCCCAAGACAGTTGGGGCCAAGCAGGCGGGTACCTCCCCTGCGGCAGATTCTCAACAGTTCCATTTCCAGTTTGGCGCCTTCGTTGCCGGCCTCTCTAAATCCTGCCGTAATCACGATTATCGCTTTAGCGCATTTTTGTATAGCGGCCCGGGCTGAATCGAGTACAAGGTCGGGTGGGACAACGATAATTGCAAGCTCGATACGGTCCTTATAGTCCGACAACTGTTTGACCACAGTGAAGTCAAGCAATTCTCCGCCGGCCGGATTTACCGGGATGATCTTTCCGTCAAAACCGGAAGATATCAGGTTGGCAATGATGTCATAACCTACTTTTCCTGGTGTTCGTGATGCACCAAAGACAGCGACGGATTCTGGAGAAAAGAGCTGTTCAAGTCTGGTGTCATTGATATTGATCGGATAATCCATAAATCTGCCCTCCACGGAAAAGTTGCTCTTTGGAGTTCACAACCGATTTGTCGATTGAGCAAAGTTATGCTGACCAGATCACTGGGAGTATGTGCGAGGAAGAGGTCAGTTGCGAATAATAATGTAGATACCGAGAAGCAAATAATCAAATTCAATGCATTGATGCAGACCATCATCACTTGTTATGCCGGTTGTGTGGGCCGAGATAGTGATCCTGTAGACAGGCTGTGGTGTGAGCCGCTGAGCAGACCGAACACCGAACGAACAAATATGTAATAACACAAAGAAAAAGATTACAAAAATGTAAACTACTAACATGTTTTGAAACAGCACTCGTCACAATGGCCGGCATAACATGTTGAAATAAAAAAGCATAATGAGTTTCGATTAATTTGGCACATCTTTTGTATCTCTTCTAGCAATGAAAGTTACACAACATGGAAGTCGTTGTCGGCAGATAAAGGCTCAAGTTGTCCAGTGTTGTGAAGAGAATGATTAAAAAAGGAGAAAAAGATGATTTATAATCGAACATGTATCAAGAACAAAAACATCCTGTCAGGATTTCTCCTGATAGCTCTGCTAGCAACAGCAGGTTCAGCATTTGCGGGGGATGTTCCGAAGGATGGAAGCGCTCTGGAGAGGGTGATTCAGTTGGCCTACTCGGTTGACACCTTCTATTTTCTGATGTCGGGAGCACTGGTCATGTGGATGGCGGCCGGATTTGCCATGCTGGAAGCGGGACTAGTCCGCTCAAAGAACACAGTTGAAATTCTGACTAAAAACGTCGCCCTCTATTCAATTGCCTGCATAATGTATTTGATTGTTGGATATAACATCATGTACGGAGACGGAGTCAATTCGGTTATTCCGGGTTTAAGTTTTTTCTTAGGGCCTGATAACAGTGTTAAAGATGTGCTGGCCAGTGAAGGAAAAACCTATTACTCGAATATGTCCGATTTCTTTTTTCAGGTTGTATTCGTGGCAACCGCCATGTCGATCGTTTCCGGCGCGGTTGCCGAACGGATGAAGCTTTGGGCTTTTCTGGCATTTGCCATTGTCATGACCGGTTTCATCTATCCCATTGAAGGTTACTGGAAATGGGGCGGTGGTTTCCTGGATAAAATGGGCTTCCTGGATTTCGCTGGCTCAGGTGTCGTTCACCTTGCCGGTGCTTCGGCAGCCCTTGCCGGTGTCCTGCTGCTGGGTGCCAGAAAAGGCAAATATGTGGGTGGTAAAGTTTTTGCCCTGCCAGGTGCCAACCTCCCCCTGGCGACCCTGGGTACCTTTATTCTCTGGCTGGGCTGGTTTGGTTTTAATGGCGGCTCCGAGCTGAAGATCAGTAACATCGAAGAGGCCAATGCAGTTGCCATGGTCTTTGTCAACACCAACGCTGCTGCTGCCGGTGGTCTGGTTGCCGCGCTGCTGCTCTCCCAGTTATGGTTCGGTAAGGCCGATCTGACAATGGCCTTAAACGGCGCTCTTGCCGGTCTTGTTGCCATCACTGCGGAACCGCTGACCCCTTCGCCGGGTTTGGCAACCATTATTGGAATAATCGGCGGACTTTTAGTCGTAGTTTCAATCATCACCATCGATAAGCTTAAGCTGGATGATCCTGTTGGTGCCATCTCTGTTCATGGCGTGGTCGGTATCTGGGGTTTGATAGCAGTAGCCATCACCAATCCTGACGCGAAACTCATTACCCAGTTGATCGGTATAGTCGTCATATTCGGCTGGACCTTTCTGGCAAGTCTGGCTGCCTGGCTGGTCATCAAGGTGACCATGGGTATCCGGGTCAGCGAGGAAGAGGAACTCGAAGGTGTTGATATCGGTGAGTGCGGTCTTGAGGCGTATCCTGAGTTCACCAGGGAATAAACACGGGCATATTGAAAAATTGCTATTTTGTACGATTACTGCGTCACAGGAAAAAACAAAATGTTTACATATGGTCTAATATGCGGAGTTTAGGCCCGAATGGGTGCTTTTATTTTTCCCTGTTTCTTGTACTCGAATAGGTAAGCGAGTTTACGAGACTCCGAAATATCTAATTTTTCAAGACACCCTAAAATGAAAACGATTGGGCTATAAAAGGCCCAATCGTTTAGCATAAACAGTTAGGAGATAAAACCATGAAGAAGATTGAAGTGATAATCAAACCGTTTAAGCTTGATGAGGTAAAGGTTGCCCTCAACGATATCGGCATCAAGGGATTGACGATTACCGAGGTCAAAGGATATGGACGACAGAAAGGACATTCTGAAGTGTATCGAGGTGCCGAGTATATTGTTGAGTTTATTGCAAAAATTAAACTTGAAATTATTGTTGGTGCCGAACGGGTGGATGAGGTGGTGAATACAATTACCGAGACCGCCAGAACAGGAACAATCGGTGATGGTAAGATATTTGTCTCACCGGTGGATGAGGTTTTGAGAGTGAGGACAGGAGAGCGGGGACCCGAAGCTATTTGATCAATTGTCTTTAAACAGATAAAAAGGAGACGGCAATTCATGCCGTCTCCTTTTTTTTATCTGTGGTTACAAGCTGATGATCTACAAAGCAGTTCTTTTTCAGTTTAGACTGAGAACCATTGGAAATCAGATATGAGAATGGTTCTTTGAAAGATCTGTCAGTCTGTCTTTTCCATTACTTTATTGACTTCCAGCGGTTCTCCCCTTGTGGGGTCGAGTTCGAGGTAGCGTGCCTCTTCCTTGCACTTTGCCACACAGACTCCGCAGCCAAGGCAGAGGGATTCATCAAATTCCAGTCTATCATCCACCTGTTTAATGGCATCGAATTGACAGAAAGCTGCGCAAGTACCGCATACAGTGCATTTGTTTTCATCGACTCTACTGACAAAACCGGAGGAAGCCAGCATAGGCGTGCCGTTTCTCCAGGCCTGGATTGCACCGCAACAGCAACCGCAGCAGTTGCAGATGGCATAGAATCGTCCCAGCAGGTCCGATTTGAAAAAGGCATGATGGACATGTCCCCGTTTGTGTTCCGCTTCAAGGACTGCCACGGCTTCTTCCTGACTGATTTTTCGGCAACGATCTCTATGGTGTTCATAGACAAACTCGGAAAAAGGAGCGCCGATAATGAGACAGACATCAATTGGTTTGCACGATTTGGGTCTGGCTACACGGCAGGGGCAATCCAGGAGGATGATATCATTGGGATTTTCGATAATGATCGACCTTGCGAGTTTATAGGGAATGACCTGTTCAAGGTCGTCAACAACCAGTTTCTTATTCAGGGTAACCAACTGTTTTGCCCCATCCAGGCTGATCACTTTGCCGTGATAGGTATCGGCAAAACAGACGGGTTCACCGGCTTCCGTTTTCTTTTTCAGCGGGTTGAACATCCGGTAAAGCAGAAGAGCAAGCGGTTTGAGTTTTTTAGCGATTACATGTTCTCCTGTACCGATGGCGATATACAGGTAAGCCCACCTGCCGTAGATGTACCCATTCAGGCTGTTTTTCAGTGAATAATTCTTTGTGCGGAGTCCTTCTTGAAAAAAAGCCCAGGTGGTAGGGAGGAAAAACAGGAATTTACGTTTCATGATCCTGGCAAACGATTGTTGTTCAGAGATGGAGGAGGCTACTTGATAAGTATAGCACTAGACAGTATACAATCGCAAGATTCTATCGTCAATAAGTGACAGGATTGCTATTTGATGCAAAAATCCGCTAGGATAAGAGGGTAGCCGCAAGCTTTCACAATATGAACAGACAGTACCTGATTATCTGGAATCGCTGCCATGATTGAGATCTTCCTACTTGTCTTGGGGTCGTTGGTCCGTGGGCTGCAACCGAGTTGGTTGTCCAGGTTCGGTAGGCGGCTGGGCCTGGTCATCATCGCCATTTGTGTCCTGATCTTTGTTCTGCTCGCTTTTAAAGCCTATGTGACTAGCGGTCTGTCGGAGAAACTGTTTGTCTCCTTTCTGGTTATCGCCATCAGTCTTGAAGCGGCCGCTGTCCCTACAGCACTTCCGGCACTGGTCACCATTACCGCTGCCCATAGGGATTAAAAGGCTACTGGCCAAAAAGGCGCTGGTCAGACAATTATCCTCGGTGGAGACCCTTGGCAGCTGCGATGTGATTTGGACCGACAAGACAGCACGCTGACCAGGAACGAGATGGCTGTCCGATTTGGCTGGACATCCGGGGAAAGCTTGAAAATAAGCGGTATCGGTTATGAGCCCAAGGGGGAATTATCTGATCCGATATCCCCGTTTCTAATTCAGGCAGGATTGCTTTGCAACAATGGCGGTCTGAAAATGAAAAATGATGGCTGGCACCATTACGGCGATCCAACGGAAGTTGCCCTCCTCGTTTCTGCCGCCAAGGCGGGTGGTGGACCAGGAGGGAATAGAAGAATAGAATCTTGTCTTTATCGGTCTGCAAGCGATGATCGACCCGCCTCGGGAAGATGTGATTGAGTCGCTTGCCCGCACACGTGAGGCTGGTATCCGGGTCATTATGATGACCTGTGACTACAAGAGCACTGCCATGGCCATCGCGGGCGAGGTGGGCATAACATGAGAGGTATGCCGCGGTGATGAGATCGACCGAATGGATGAAGTCGAGTTCGAGAGCGCTCTTGCAGGTGGAACCAATCTTTTTACCAGGGTTACCCCCGGCCATAAACAGCGCATCGTGACCCTTCTGCAAAATCAGGGGTATACGGTGGCCATGACCGGAGATGGTTTCAATGATAGCCCTGCATTGAAACAGGCGGATATCGGCATTGCTGTCGGCTCCGGTACCGAAGTGGCCAAAGAGGCCTCAGATTTTGTTTTATTGGAAGACAGTTTCAGTCATATTGTTAATGCCATCGAAGAAGGCAGAGGTATCTATGATAATATACAGAAATCGATCATGCTGCTGCTCTCCGGCAACCTCGGAGAAGTGCTTATCATATTCCTTGCCGTAATTTTCGGCTGGAACCTGCCATTAACCGCCATACTGCTGTTGTGGATCAATATGGGAACCGATGGAGCTCCGGCGCTGGCGTTTAGCCTTGATCCATATGGCAGGGATATCATGCAACGGCGGCCGAAGAGAAAGGACGAGAATATTCTTCCTGGTCAAAAACTTGCCCTTATAGGAGTTCTTGGAACAGTAGGAACATTTTTGGCACTGGCCATCTTCTTATATTTCGGGGGTAGCGGGGAGAACAGGGAACACCTGCTTGTTGCCCAAACCATGGTATTCAACTTTGTCATTTTATATGAAATGGTGCTGGTCTTTGTTATCCGAAGATCGTTCCAGGTCGATTTTTCTGCCAACAAGTGGATATGGGCGGCCGTCATCTTCTCGGTCAGCCTCCAGCTTCTGCTCATGTATACGCCACTTCATTCGGTGTTTAAGATTGTTGCCTTGCCTTTATTGCATATTGCTGTTCTGCTGGTTGCCACGGTGTTCTTCTGGATGACAACCAGGTTGTATCAATATATAATGGAAAGAGGTTAATTGTTGTTTACTCAGCATGAATACCCGGAGACCACATGTTGAGGGCGGGATCACTGAAAACCGGTGATTGGATCGATGGATTTGAAGTTGGGGAGGTTCTGTACTGTGGAGGAAAGGCCACCGTTTTTTAAACAAGAGATGTGGTTTCAAACCAGGTTTTGGCGCTCAAGGTTCCCTTTGGCGATATTCTCAACAGACCTACCCAATACTATCATTACCAGAATGAGGAGCGTATCGGTCGCTACCTGAATCATCCCAGTATTGTCCGATTTTATTACACTTTTCGAACCCGCCAACATGTTGACTGCAAAAAAGGATATATATTTTGATATCACTCAAAAAATTGTTAGAATATTCTAGTGGGGAAGGAGATGCGTCAATAACTTTGGGGGGTGTGATTCACATGGCTATTGTTCATTGTTTTATTACGCTGGTTATCATCTTGCTCTCAACGAACGTATCGGCACTTGAGCGTTTCGATATTGTTACAACTGTGAAGATGCAGGAAATGCTTGAGCAACGCAAAGAAGGGAAGATAGATTTTATCCTTGTCAACAGTCTTGACGAAATGATTTTCAGGAATTCACATATTCCGGGTTCTGTCAATATCCCGCTGAGCAGGATAGCAGAAAACAGACACAAACTGGGTGAGGATCAGTCAAAACTCATCATTCCGTACTGAATGGGTTACAGGTGAGTTTTTGCCTACAAAATGGCAGTTGCCATTAAAGCAATGGGGTATGAAAATATATCCATTTATAATGGAGGTTTAAAAGATTGGTTAAAATCCGGTCTGCCCGTGACAGCCATTGATCGGTTACCCGATTATAAAGGAATGTTTATCAGCGCCGAAGAGTTGAGGACAAAATTATCAGAAGCTATGTCAAAAAAATGCCAGGATGACAATGGAAACCCTCTGGTGACTTTGATTGATATGCGCTCATCTCTTCAGTTGAAAAACAGAAGAGGAGCGGATCTGTATCAGATTCTAACCAACTGTCCGATTAAATCGGTACTGCTTGATGATTTTATAGATAATACGGAGCTCATCCGGTCGATTCCTCAAAAAGGACTGGTTGTTTCCATCACTGAAACAGGTAACAGGGATATATACATGATGAGGTACTTGAGCAAGTTTGGGTACACTAATGTTGTCGGTTTACAGTTCGGTATGCGGGTCTGGATAAAAAAGGATTATCCGAAAAAAAAAATAAAGTGAGTTCTTGAAAAATAAAAAACAATCCATATTTTTTTCAAGCATTAAGGGCCAGGTGTATCTTGTTGTTGGGCTGCTTTGTGTTGTCTTCCTTTTGCTTCTTTTAAATAATTACGTTGATAGTTTTGTCGGAAAAATAGAGAAGCAGCATGGAGACAAAGTGGAGATGGAAGCGTCGTTCCTTCATCTGGTGTCGATTGAACGCACCAGCCTGGATACCGAAAAAGATTTCTCCAGCCTGGAAAAGAAATATAAACAGCTTAAAGTGTCCTGTCTTGCATGTCACAGGGAGGAGTCTGCTATTTTTAGGGAGCGGATAGAGGTCCTGCAAACCCTGCATACTGTTCTTGGTGAATCTGCGGTTCTACACAAGTTTGTTCAGAATCGCCTTGAAATCTTGATCGACAGTGTCAAATACATCCATGAACATCACGTTGCTTTCTTAAAGAATTTCTCCCGTCACAACCAGACCCGAGAAACGGTTCAACCGGTTTCAAAACAGTTTAAGAAAAGCGATACCCGCTCGGCCCCTGAACTTGATATCATCCAACAGGTTGTCGTTATTCAACAACTCTTAAGTGATATCAGGGTAAAGTTTCATCTCTTGAGAGAACAAACTAACATTTCACAGTTAAAAAAAGAACTCCGGAAAGACCTCGGCTCTTTTTACAAAGCGGTAAACACATTTGAAGACTTTTCCCTGGATGCCCAGGATGGTTTGCTGGTCGAAGATCTTCTCGAGAACGGACGACTCTTTGAGCGCTCATTTGATACTCTTGCCAATTTGACAGGCAAGCAGAGTGAGTATGTCAAACGGCTGCAAAATAATCTGGTACAGATCGTCGAAGTTTTCAGGGATACAAAAAAGAAATTGCTCGATTCACGGGACAAGCTGTACCAGCAACTTAACATGCTCAGAATAGGTAGCTTTTTACTGGTTTTGACTCTTTTTCTTGCCAGTTTTTTCAGGAGCCGAAGAATCATTCAGTCAATCACCGGTATTGTTAGTGAGACGGAAAGAATAGAAAAGGATTTCAGGTATCGGATAGAAGATAATCCCACAATTATCAATGAGTTTCAGGTTCTGATTCATACACTGAATTCAATGGCGGGAAAAATAGAGACCAGGGTGCAAAATCTCAGCGATGAAATACACCAACGGACCTTGGCTGAGGAAAAGCTCAACACGGAAAAGGAGCGTCTGGCCGTTACCTTGAAATCAATCGGTGACGGTGTAATTACCGCAGATACCGGTGGACGCGTCACTCTGCTCAATAAGGTCGCCGAACAGGTGACCGGCTGGGATCAGCAGGAGGCCTTGGGCCAGCCGGTAACCAAGGTGTTCAATACGGTTGATGAGCAGAGCGGCAAACCGCACGATAACCCGGTCAAAACAATAATCAGGCAGGGAAAGGTTATTGAGCTCGGCGATAAAATGGTTCTGATCAGCAAGCTGGGAGCGACTCGTTCAATCTCGCACAGTGGCGCGCCTATCAGGGACATGGAGAACAAAATCATCGGTGTTGTCATTGTCTTCCGGGATGTTACGGATCAGCTGCAGCTGGAAATGGAATTGTTGAAAATGAAGAAGCTGGAGTCCCTTGGCGTTCTGGCAGGTGGTATTGCCCACGATTTTAATAATATTCTTCTGGCAATCCAAGGTAATATCAATCTGTCCCGTCGGCACTTAGAGCAAGAAAATAGAGCGTTTGAACTTCTACACGAGGCGGAAAAAGCCACAACCAGAGCCCGTGGATTGACTCAACAACTGCTGACATTTTCCCGGGGTGGCAACCCTGTAAGGAAGGCGGCCTCAATTAAACGGCTGATCATCGATTCATCGGATTTTGCCCTGCGTGGTTCACCGATTGAGTGTGAATATCAGTTTGATGAAGATCTCTGGCTGGTTGATGTGGATGAGGACCAGATGAGTCAGGTGATTCAGAACGTGACGCTGAATGCCCGGCACGCCATGAAGGATGGAGGGGTAATTGTCATCAGGTGTCGGAATATTAATGACATAAAAACTGAAAAGGGTTTTACATTGCCTGAAAAAAAATATGTGAAAATTACTCTTACCGATACCGGGAAAGGGATTGAACCGAGTGATCTGGAAAAGATTTTTGATCCATATTTCACAACGAAAGATGAAGGTTCAGGTCTGGGTCTTGCGATCTCTCACTCAATTGTCAGCAAGCACAACGGCCAGATCACCATCGATTCGGAAGTTGATACAGGAACAGCAGTTACAATTTATCTGCCGGCAGTTCCCGGCGCGACAGCACAAAACGACATGGAACCTGATATGAAAACAGACTGTAGCGGTATAGTCATGGTGATGGACGATGATGAGATGGTCCAACGTATCTGCGCTGACATGATTCGCCATTTAGGGTATGATGTGATTTTGGCGGATGACGGTGAGCAGGCCATCGAGAAATACAAAGAGTTGATGAATACGGATAATCCAATAGATATTGTCATCATGGACTTGACGATTCGAGGAGGAATGGGAGGCAAGGAAGCAGCCAGGAGGATCCTGGAATTCGATAAAGATGCCAAACTTGTGGTTGCATCCGGGTATTCCCATGACCCGATCCTTGCCGATTACACCCAATACGGTTTCAGGAGTGCTCTTGCAAAACCGTTTACCCTGAATGCTATCAGTGAGGTACTTTCCAGTCTGACTGCCAGCTGAAAAAATGTTCTTCTTCTCCTTATGACAACTCTCCAATCACTTGCCGGTCTTGTTGTCTTTATCGGGCTTGCCTGGCTGCTCAGTGAAAACAGAAAGAATGTTGCCATTAAAACCGTTGTTGCCGGATTGCTGCTGCAGTTTTTTCTGGCCCTTCTTTTTCTGAAAACAGCTGTTTTCAAGCAGTTTTTTGTCTTTCTGAATAAAGTGGTTCTTGTTCTTTCCAGCGCTACTCAGGATGGGACACGCTTTGTTTTCGGCTATCTCGGGGGTGGTGACCTTCCTTTTGTAGAAACGATGCCGGGGTCGAGCTTCATCCTGGCCTTCCAGGCGCTGCCGCTAATTCTGATTATCAGCGCCCTTTCCTCCCTGCTCTTTTATCTGAAAGTATTACCTTTTCTGGTGAAAGCTCTGTCAAAAGTACTGCAGAAAGTAATGGCCATCGGCGGTTCGGTCTCCATTGGCTGCGCTGCCAATATTTTTGTAGGCATGGTGGAAGCGCCGCTGTTGATTAAAGAGTATCTTGGAAAAATGGAACGGCATGAGCTCTTTATTCTCATGACCACCGGCATGGCAACGGTTGCCGGAACAGTGATGGTTCTCTACGCCCAGATCCTGGAACCGGTTCTGCCCGGTGCCATGGGACATCTGTTGACCGCCTCTCTTATCAGCGCACCTGCCGCAGTAATGATATCGCTGGTACTTGTTCCGGCCCAAAAACCGTCAACCTGTGATGAAGTCGAACTCAAGTCGCCCTATCTCAGCTGCATGGATGCCATCACCAGAGGGACCATGGACGGCGTCAGACTTCTGATTAATATCATTGGTATGCTGGTGGTTCTGGTTGCCCTGGTGAGCCTGATCAATCAGTTACTTGGTATGCTGCCGCAGGTCGGCGGAACACAGCTCAGTCTGCAGGGAATCCTGGGATATATCCTGGCTCCGGTTGCCTGGCTTCTGGGTATTCCGTGGGACCAGGCAGTCCAAAGTGGCCAGCTTTTGGGAACCAAGGTCATTCTCAATGAATTTCTTGCCTACCTGCAACTTGTAGGAGAAGGCAAACAGCTCAGCCGTGAATCGATTACCATTTTGAGTTATGCTTTGTGCGGCTTTGCCAATTTCGGCAGTCTGGGAATCATGCTGGGCGGTTTGATCACCATGGCTCCCGAGCGGCGCAATCAGATTGTTGAGCTAGGTGCCAAATCGATCCTTTCGGGCAACCTGGCATCTTTCATGACAGGTGCTGTTGTCGGTGTGATTACATGATGACTCTCTCACAACTGTTAACAGAGATGCATCAACTTGCCGACGATAAGATTGCAGCCCATTCCAGTCGATTTTTTAAGACGGGCAAGGGTGAATATGGTGAGGGTGACCGTTTTATCGGTATTCGTGTTCCGAAAGTCAGAAAACTTGCCCGGAAATATCGAACGTTGCCGATAAGCGAGATACAGGAGTTGCTGAACTCGCCAATTCACGAAGAAAGGCTGTTGGCAATCGTTATCATGGTTGAACAGTATAAGAGGGGAACCGCAGGGCAGAAAGACCAGCTGTTCAACCTCTACCTTGACAATACCCATCGAATCAACAACTGGGACCTCGTCGATATCTCTGTTCATCATATTGTCGGTCATTATCTGGAAAACAGGGATAAATCAATTCTCTACAGGTGGGCTGTATCAAAAAACCTCTGGGAGAGGAGGATGGCTGTCATGGCCACTTTCTATTTTATTAGGCTGCAACGGTTTGTCGATACACTCAGAATTGGAGAGGTACTGGTTCATGATCAGCATGATCTGATCCATAAGGCCGTGGGTTGGATGCTCAGAGAGGTCGGCAACAGAGATCGTGCGTGTGAAGAGGCCTTTTTAAAGAAATATTACAAAACAATGCCGAGAACCATGCTGAGGTATGCCATCGAAAAATTTGAGCCCAAAAAGAGACAGGACTACTTGCAAGGTAAGGTCGATGAAGATTCTCAAGCTCTTGATGTCTACCTGAAGACATGAACAGTGAAAAAAAATGAAAAAGTTGATCGATTCGTCAAATAGAGAAGATATTTTCCTGGCCCACTGTGCAATTTCACCCCTGTATGGGAATGCTGCCCGGACGATGAAGCGGTATCTCGATCGTTTGGCCGTAAACGGCATCGGTGCGCTACCTGAGTATTTTGACGTGATGCCAAAATTTCATGAGCTCGGGGCCAGGTTCTTGAAGACCACGTCTGATAACATCTCCTATATCCACAACACGGCAGAGGCCATGTGCCAGATTGCCAACGGTTATCCGTTTGAGTCCGGCGATCAGGTCATCTCCTATGTCCATGAATACCCTTCAAACCATTACCCCTGGGTTCTCCAGAAAGAGCGGGGTGTCGAATTGTGTTTATTGGGTGATGTTGATCCCCTTGGAAGCATAGAAGATAGCAGTAAACCTCTGGGCTGGTCGATGGAAGAATTGCGATCGCTTGTGACCGGGCGGACCCGGATTATCGCCATCAGTCATGTCCAGTTTTCCAGCGGCTATACGGCTGATCTTGCTGAACTTGGACGTTTCTGTAAGGAGCACGAGATTGATCTGATTGTTGACTGTGCCCAGAGCCTGGGCTGTTTACCGGTTCATCCGGAAAAACAGTACCTGTCTGCCGTTGCTTCTTCTGGCTGGAAGTGGCTCATGGGGCCAAAGGGATCGGGCATTCTATATACAAGCAGCGAGTTGCGGGATAAGCTTAAGATAACCATGGCCGGTCCCGGCTTGATGGTTCAGGGGCTGAATTACCTGGATCTTAGCTGGAATCCGCATAAAGACGGAAGAAGATTCGAATATTCAACCTTGCCGTGGGATCATGTTGCCGGCTTGAATACGATCTTTGAAGATCTGTTTCTGGACCAATCCATGGAGAAATTGTCTGATCAGGTTATTCGCCTCCAGGATATTCTTCTGAACAATCTTGATCCCGATTATATCAATCCACTTGTCTTTCACAGGAAAAATCGCTCCGGAATCTTGGTTGCCAGTGTCAAAGGCGATATGCAGAAGATAATCAGGCAGCTGGCTCAAAAGGGTGTAACGGCGACAGCTCCAGTTGGCTATTTACGGCTGGCACCTCACTTCTATCAGAGCGATGAAGAGATGGTTCGAGCGGCTGAAATAATCAACAGTGTTTGTCGTGAAAGTATCAGGAAGAAATAGAACAGGCAAAGGAACGTTGCAATGACTCAGACAATATGTATTACCGGGGCGACTTCGGGTTTTGGCAGAGGCTGTGCTGAACTGTTTGCGGCAAAAGGATATCGGCTTATTCTCTGCGGCAGGAGGCAGGAGAGGTTAACAAAACTACAACAGCAGCTGGGAGAAGCGGAGATCCACACGCTCAGTTTTGATGTCCGGAACCAGAAACAGGTCAAAGAGGCATTGGATTCGCTTCCTGAGCGCTTTGAGGATATCGACGTCCTGGTCAATAACGCCGGTCTCGCTTTGGGGTTGGAGCCGGCCCATGAAGCACTGATGGAGGACTGGGAGATCATGGTCGATACCAATATCAAAGGACTGCTGTATATGACCAGGCAGATTATTCCCGGCATGGTCAAGCGGGGGGATGGCCATGTGGTCAATATCGGCTCTGTTGCCGGAAGCTATCCCTATCCGGGCGGCAACACCTATGGCGGTACTAAAGCCTTTGTTATTCAGTTCAGCCGAAATCTTCGCTCCGATCTCCATGGAACGGGAGTCCGGATAACCAATATCGATCCGGGCCTGGCTGAGACAGAGTTTGCTCTTGTTCGCTTTCATGGTGACGGAGAGAAAGCAGATGATGTCTACAAAGGGACTCAACCGCTTGTGGCGGAGGATATTGCCGAAACGGTTTTCTGGGCCATAAACAGGCCACCGCATGTCAATATCAACACCATCGAGCTTATGCCCACTTGTCAGAGCTGGGCTCCACTTGCCATCCATCGAGACCAGGAGGATTGACCAGAAAAGTACCTGAATCCGTGACGGAGATTGCTGTTTTGTTTTATAACATTTTGATTTATCATAAAGTTATCGGATTATTCGATTTTAACCCAAAGCAAGTAACTCGCCCTTCGTGGCATCTGCTGGCACTGCATCTTTGCTTGATTTAACCGTCCGATATAGTTACCTATTATTAGACGGTTAAATCAAGCAAAGCTACAGCGCTATCGAATGCTCACGGATTCAGGAAGTAGAAAAGTGAGTAAAAAGGTTGACGGGAATAATTCGAATGTGCTATAGATGTGGCCCATCATAATCCTCGGTAGCTCAGTTGGTAGAGCGGGTGGCTGTTAACCACCTTGTCGGCGGTTCGAGTCCGTCCCGGGGAGCCAAAGTGGACTAAGGGCGTTTTTCTCCGGAAAATCGCCCTTTTTTGTTGAAAATCAACATTTTATATGCAACCATATTAAATGGTTGCCTGTGATTTGGCACAAAAACCGCCATCCTTTCTGATCGAGTTCCTGGTACTGGTAGGGGGCAGATGGTGTATACAAGGTGATAAAAAGCGCGGCTGATTTTAGGAGCTGCTTTTTAATACTTGCCGGTAATTCCCGGCTTTGCGAGGGATAATGAGCTGATAAGACATCGCTTTGTGGAGTTGCAAAGGCAGCATATTATACGTATATTTAATTATTTTATTGTTCACGGCGGTTTTCTTCGACACTGTTTCCACGATAAAATGAGCATACTGTCCCTGGAACTCATTGAGATAAACCCTATTTCCGGCAGTCTCCCAGGATTGTTGACAATGGATAATTGAAAGGAAAATTATGGCCAGCAAATTTATACTCACCGCTTTCAGCAAAGATCGACCAGGTGTTGTTGCAGATCTGTCTCGCGTGATTTATGAGAATGGTTTTAACCTCGAAGACTCCTCCATGGCCAATTTAGCTGATGAATTTGCCATTTTGTTATTATTATCAGCCTCATCAAAAAATGGAGATGAGGCGCAAAAAAGATTGACCATGGAATGTCGCAGGCTGAGAATCGAAGAAGGCATTACGGCCTTTATTCGGCCAGTTACTCCAGAGGTGCCGAAGAATAAATCGGATACAGTGACCAAGTCCATTCACGTAGAAGGCATTGACCAAGCCGGTATTGTTTATAAGATAAGTAGTTATCTCGCGGACAGATATATCAACATCAATTCCTTAACCTCTGAGATAAAAAAATCCCCAGAAAGCGGGACACCCATGTATCTAATGGAAATTGTAATTGAAATAACGGGCAATCTGTCATTGCAAATAATAGAAGACGAACTAGCTCGAATCGGGGATCAGTTAAATGTAGATGTCAGACTGGAGTAATCTTTCTTTTCAAAAGAACCATTGGTATTCAGGCTGTTGTAAGTAGTTGCTTTTTAAATATTCCTAACATTCTCACGGCCCTTCCCAAGCTCTCATATCAGAACTTCTTGTAATTGTTATCACAGCTCTGCTGTTGATTCGATACTATGCTTACTGTAAATCTATGCTTGCCGAGCAAAGAATTATGGCAATATTCTGCGTGTCTGTTGAATCCCGCCTGAAATTTCACAGTAAATACAGGCATTCATCTCCCATGCCCACATTTGCTCAACCTTTGGATGGAGCCATGCAAGGCTGATGATTTCAGCATGTTGTGCCTGCACAGGTTGGCTTCTAAGCACTACATCTTTCTTTTTTTTCATTTTGTTGTCTTCACAGGGTGGCAGGGATGACTTTTATCTCTCTGGGCTGTATCTATTTTCTTCTGGTTCGGCTCCGGGGAGTTGCTTTCCTCACATAAACTGTGGTGTCATTCTTGTAATTTATAGAGACTGGTGGCCGACTCTGGATTGTGAAAATTTAAGGGAGGTTTGATAACGACTTGCAAATAGCTTAATGGAATATTCTCCGAAATGATCCTGGGTTTTCTCCAGAACTTCTCACTTCTAAAAAGAGGCTTGGTGCTGTTATTTTATCAATATTTGATGGCTGGATTGCTGTATTTTGCAATATTCTTTTACAATATTGACAATATCGTATAAAATAGCATATGCATCACTTATGTGATAGTCAGGGAGGTTTAGCGATTATGGATCAAACAGATATTGACATAATAAAAAAACTCAAGGACGGCCGGATATCATTTAAAACCATTGCCGACAGCCTTGGACTGGCGGAAGGTACAGTGCGTACCCGGGTAAAACGTCTTCGTAATGCAGGAGCGTTGGATATTACCGGTCTGGTCGATCCGGAGGCCTTTCCCGACCATTCTGTGGTTTTGGTCGGTGTCAGGCTCAATGATATGGATCTTGTCAAAAAGGGGCAGGAGTTCAGCAAATTACGAGGAGTTATTTCGGTTGCTGTTGTCACTGGTCGTTTTGACTTAATACTCACGGTAATGTTGGATAAGGAGTTTGGAATTTTGGAGTTTTACACTGAAGAGGCCTCTAAAATTGACAAGATAAATTCAGTGGAAACCTTTGTCGTGTACAAAAGTTTTAACATGAAAGTGACCCTGCCTCAGGAATAATAGGACAATGAAAGAGGAGAACTATGAAAGAGATTGAAGAGCTGAATTTACCAGAAGAACTGTTGTACAGCGATGATCATGAGTGGGCGCAGATAGGTGGTGAAACCGTTAAAATAGGTGTCAGTGATTATGCCCAGGATCAGATGGGAGACATCGTTTTTGTAGAAATGCCAGAGCTTGGAGATCGCTTCGAGAAAGGTGATGAGTTTGGTACCCTAGAATCGGTTAAAGCGGTTTCTGAAATGTTTATCCCATTGAGCGGGGAAGTCGTGGCCATTAATGAAGTCCTTGAAGATTCACCAGAGCGTATAAATGAGGATCCTTACACAAATTGGATTATTGAGATTCGTCCATCTAATACAAGTGAGTGTGATGATCTACTGAGTCGGGATAGTTATTTAAAACTTCTACAGGAATAAACATGCGTTACCTACCTCATACCAACGAAGAGATTCAGGAGATGCTCGGTGTAACCGGCCACAACAGGCTGGAAGAGCTGTTTGATCACATTCCGGAAGAATGCCGTTTCCTGGGAGAAATGGATATACCCGGACCACTTTCAGAATGGGATCTCGGAGAACATTTTCAAAACCTTTCAGCCAACAGCCAGGTGACATCTTCAAAGACTCTTCTTGTTGGAGCAGGGAACTACAGTCACCATCTTCCTCATATAGTTCCAAGCCTCATATCACGTTCTGAATTCCTGACTGCCTATACCCCTTACCAGCCAGAGATGGCACAGGGGACCCTGCAGGGTATCTTTGAGTACCAGACTTTGACAGCCAGATTGCTCGGCATGGAAGTAGCCAATGCCTCAATGTATGACGGTGCTTCAGCCCTTGCAGAAGCGCTGCTCATGGCATTACGGATAAAAAAAAGAAACCGCACTGTTGCCATCTCTTCTGCCATTCATCCCCATTACAGAAAGGTGGTTCATAGCTACCTTCAGCCTGGTCCATTTGAAATCGTTGAGTTGGAGACTGATCCTGAAGGCCGTACAGACCTTTCCTCGATCCAGCAGATTGATGACCTTGCGGCCGTTGCTCTCCAATCACCAAACTTCTTTGGCGTGATTGAAGATCTTAAAAGTGCCGGCGATACAATCCATTCTACAAAATCTCTTTTTGTCACCTGCTTTTCTGAACCATTTGCCTATGGCCTGTTTAGCAGTCCCGGGAGTTGTGGCGCTGATATTGTCTGCGGTGAAGGACAGAGTTTTGGAATGCCATCTTCTTTTGGCGGCCCGGGTCTGGGTATGTTTGCCTGCCGAAAGAAACACCAGCGAAATATTCCCGGAAGGGTGGTTGGTGAAACAGTGGATATAGAAGGCAAACGTGGCTACGTGCTTACCCTTTCAACCAGGGAGCAGCATATCCGTCGTGAAAAGGCCACTTCCAACATCTGCTCAAACCAGGGAATCTGTGCTTTGACCGCTGCAGCCTATATGGCAAGTCTTGGAGGTACAGGCTTGCACAAAATAGCACAACTTAATTATGACAAAGCCGCCTATTTAAAAAAAGGGCTGATCCAATCCGGGGCAAAGCCACTCTTTGACGGACCGACGTTCAATGAATTTGTCCTCACATTTCCAGGGGGTTTTGAATCGGTTCGAAAACGTCTCTTAGAAAAGGGGATCATTGCGGGAATTGATCTTGGCCTATTCTATGAGCAGTACAGAGGTGCGTATCTCTTCTGTGCTACCGAGACCACTAAAAAGGAAATTCTTGATCAAGTAATAGAGGAGGTACGGTCATGACGTATGGTCCTGGAGTGAGCGGTTTAATCCTGGAAGAGCCACTGCTGTGGGAAAAGGGGAAGAAAGGCCGCAGTGCTTTCAGCATGCCTAAACAGGATGTACCGGAGGCAGTTGATGAGATTGATCATGATCTTCTGGGGGATGGTCCTGATTTTCCAGATTTGAGTGAAGTTGATATTGTTCGCCATTATACACGCCTTTCCACCTGGAATTTCGGGGTCGACACCGGTATGTATCCGTTGGGTTCTTGTACCATGAAGTATAACCCGAAAATAAATGAGAAGATGGCTGCCACAAATGGAATAGCCACCGCGCACCCCATGCTTGAGGCTGAACTGTGTCAGGGGCCGCTGGAGATCATGTATGAGCTCCAGAGATATCTTGCAACTATTACGGGAATGGACGCGGTTTCTCTGCAACCTGCAGCAGGAGCACAGGGAGAGATGGCCGGAATGCTCATTTTTGAAGCCTATTTTCGTAAAAAAGGGGAGAAACGTACTAAAATACTGATCCCGGACACCGCCCATGGTACAAACCCGGCCAGCGCTGCTCTTTGTGGATTTACACCGGTTCCGCTTACATCAGGTAAGGATGGAACACTTGATGTGGAAAGCGTTGCCGAGTTGATGGATGAGGAGACAGCGGGAATTATGTTGACCAATCCTAACACGCTTGGCCTGTTTGAGGATTCCATCAATGAGGTAAACAGTATTGTACACGCCAAAGGCGGATTGGTTTACGGTGATGGTGCCAATATGAATGCGGTTATGGGTATTGTTGATTTCAAGCGGTGCGGAATTGATGTTATCCATCTCAATTTGCACAAGACCTTCTCTACACCCCATGGTGGAGGCGGCCCCGGAGCCGGTCCTGTCTGCGTGACAAGTGAGTTGGAAGAATTTTTACCCATACCAAGGGTTACAAAAGAAGGAGATCGATTTCAGCTGGATTCTGACTGTCCCTATTCAATCGGCCGCCTGAACGCATTTTTTGGCAACTATGCCGTGTTGGTCAAGGCTTATAGCTATATTCTTTCCATGGGAGCGGACAATCTAAAAAAGGTTAGCCAGCTTGCAGTATTGAATGCAAATTATGTACGGGAATCACTGCGTGATGTCCTTCATCTGGCCTACGATAAGCCATGTATGCACGAGTGCGTTTTTTCTGACAGAATGCAGCATGATTACAAGATAACTACTCTTGATATGGCCAAAAGGTTGATTGATTATGGCTATCACCCTCCCACTATTTATTTCCCTCTGGTGGTACCTGGGGCAATCATGATTGAACCCACAGAGACCGAAAATAAAGATGATATAGATCAGTTTATCAGGACATTCAAAGAAGTTATACGGGAAGCACAGAAGGATAGTGAGATACTCCGACAGGCACCCACCCGAACCAAGGTCAGACGTCTTGATGAAACTCTGGCGGCTCGAAAACCCTGCCTTTGCGGATGAAGGTGTGGCCCCAATGACTCTACATGCCGGGCAGATGGGGCAGATACCGTACCGTCTTGCTTATGATTACCAATTGCAGTTGGTGGAAAAACTTCATCGTAACAGAGACGAGGACGATATCTGTCTGATTCTTGAACACGCTCCTGTTTTTACCTTGGGACGCAATAGTTCGGCTGCCCATATCACTGTCAGCAACGACTTTCTGAAAGCAAGAAAAATAGAAACTGTCAGGATAGAGAGAGGGGGGGAAGTAACCTATCATGGTCCTGGCCAGATTGTCTGCTACCCCATTTTAAACCTGCGTAGAAAAAAGTTGAGTGTTGTTGAATTTGTTCACCAGCTTGAGCAGATCATGCTTGAGGTATTACGTCGGTTCGGCATTGAAGCCGACAGGGATCAGAGGAACCACGGTATCTGGCTTGGTGATCAGAAAATTGGCAGTGTGGGTATCGCTGCCAGACATGGGATAAGCTACCATGGACTAGCCTTGAATGTAAATCCAGACCTTGAACCTTTTAACTGGATGAATCCCTGTGGTCTTCCCGAAATCTCCATGACATCAATGGAACAACAACTCCGGCAGGCCATAAAAATTGAAGATGTTAAGAAAGTGATGGAGGAAGAACTTGCCCGGCAGTTTGGATGCCGGATCAAACGGCTGGATTGTCAAGATTGTCACTGGAGTCCTGCAATTAACACAAAACGGCTTGCCAAGCCAAAATGGCTGAAACAGTGCCTGCCAACAGGCTCCGGTTATGAAACAACAAGAAAACTGGTAAAGACAGGTGGGCTTCATACTGTTTGCCAGGAGGCACGATGCCCAAACCAGTTTGACTGTTTTGGCAGAGGAACGGCGACATTTATGCTCATGGGAGATAGTTGCACAAGAAACTGCCGTTTCTGTGCCGTGGCACATGCTGCTGCCACCCCTCTTGATCCTGAAGAACCGGTTAAAATTGCCAGAACTGTAAGAACAATGGGGCTCACCTATGTTGTTCTTACCTCAGTTACCCGTGATGATCTTCCTGATGGTGGCGCCAGTCACTTTGCAAGAACCATTGATGAAATCCGTAAATTGTGTCCGGAAACCCTCGTTGAGTTGCTGATTCCTGATCTGCAGGGTGATAAAGAAGCGCTGGAAAGATTATGCCGACATAGTCCGTCAGTGTTGAACCATAATATTGAGACTGTTGCCGGATTGTACCCGGTAGTCAGGAGCCAGGCATATTATCAGCGCTCTCTTCGGTTGCTTAAAGATGTCAAAGTCTTCAATCCCAATATGATAACAAAATCAGGATTGATGCTTGGCCTGGGTGAGACCCGGCAGGAAATTGAAAAAACCATGGCAGATATCAGAGAAACGGGCTGCGATCTGTTAACGCTTGGCCAGTATTTGCAGCCAACATCTGAGCATTTATCTGTCCATCGATATGTTCCGCCGGAAGAATTTGACACTTTTCGTGATATCGCACTTAAAATTGGATTTTCAGCTGTTGCTGCCGGACCCCATGTCCGGAGTTCATATCAAGCTGAAAAGATGTATGGGATTGTCAGCTGAGCTAAGCGATTTTATTGATAGGGGCTATTGGTGAGCGAACTTGAAAGTTTTGATCTTGTAGTTGTCGGCGGGGGACCCGGTGGTTATACAGCTGCTTTCAGAGCGGCTGATCTTGGTCTTTCTGTATGTCTTGTTGAGCAAAAGAAGCACCTTGGCGGGGTCTGCCTGAATGAGGGGTGTATCCCTTCAAAAACGCTTTTGCATGGCACATCTCTTTTGGAAAAAGCTGCTGGTGCCAGGGAGTATGGACTTGATTTTGGCGAAGTAAAAATTGATCTTGCGCGATTACTTGAAAAGAAGCAAAGCGTTATCAGTCAGCTGACAGGTGGGCTGGATAAACTGGCAAAGGCCAGAAAAATCACCTGTATGACGGGAAGAGGTGTTTTTCAGGATCAATCAACCATGGTGGTTGAAGAGGCAGGAACAAGCACTGAAGTAAAATTTTCCGATGCCATAATTGCCACAGGATCCTCTCCTTTTATTTTGCCCGGACTTCCTGATGCCCCACGTATCTGGTATTCGAGCGATGCCCTTGCATTGAAAACTGTTCCAGCAAGGCTGCTAATTATTGGCGCCGGAATTATAGGACTTGAGATGGCTCAGGTGTATTGTGCTCTGGGATCAAAAATTACCATTGTTGAAATGCTTGACCATATCATTCCTCCTGCCGACAAAGATCTTGTTCAACCATTATTTCGCAAACTCAAAAACAAGTATACCATTTTACCACAAACCAAGGTGACCGGAGTAAAACCGTATGACGGGGGGCTTCTTGCAAGCTTTGAAGGAGGAAAACGATCAGGTTCCTGCGAGGTTGATGCTGTTCTGGTTGCAGTGGGAAGGCGGCCTAACAGTAGTGGTCTGGGTCTTGAAAGGTTGGGATTAGAAGTCAATGCGCAAGGGTTCATTAGTGTCGATGAGCATCAGCAATGTTCGCTGGAGCATTTTTATGCAGTTGGGGATGTGGTCGGCGAACCAATGCTCGCCCACAAGGCAAGCCATCAGGCAAAGGTTGCTGCGGAGAACATAGCCGGAGAAAGGACTATCTTTAACCCGGCAACGATTCCTTCGGTTGCCTATACGAATCCTGAAGTGGCCTGGATGGGGCTTACCGAAAAAGAGGCAAAGCTTAAGGGCCTCGAGTTTGTCAAAGGAAAATTTCCATGGGGAGCAAGTGGGCGGGCCCTCAGTACCGGAATTTCCTCCGGAGTCACTAAAGCATTGTTTGACAAGAAAACCGGGAAAATTATCGGTGCCGGAATCTGCGGTTCTCACGCTGGTGAACTGATTCACGAAGCAGTATTAGCACTTGAAATGGGAGTCACTGCCGAGCAAATCAGTAATACTGTTCATGCCCATCCAACCCTGGCAGAGACGTTTGCCTTTGCAAGTGAAATTGTAGCCGGAACCATAACTGACGCAATGCCGTCCAAAAAAAAATAGCGGATTGATAATTGGCGAGAGTTTTAAATGAATACTCTGCATAGAACGATATTTTTTCAACAGCATAAAAAATTAAATGCCAAAATAGTAGATTTTGGGGGTTGGGAAATGCCCATTCAATACTCGGGCACCATTTTAAAAGAGCATATGGCGACCCGGGAAAAAGCAGGACTGTTTGATGTGTCGCATATGGGCAGACTGTTGTTTAAAGGAAAGGAAACCCTCCCCTTTCTCCAGCATGTACTGTCAAATAATGCCCAGGCTCTGGCCGAAGGTGAGAGTCAATATACCCTGATTCAAAATGAAAATGGGGGTGTGATTGATGATGCCTATTTGTACCGATTTGTAGAGGATGAGTATCTTCTGGTTGTCAATGCCTCCAATAGAGAAAAGGATTTGGAGCATCTGGGTAGAGAGATTAAGAAATTTTCCGATATCGAGATGCTTGATAAGACCTTTGAGATGGCAATGATTGCCCTGCAGGGTCCTCTGTCAAAGGAGATAATTGCGCCGATTTTAAGCAAAGGATACCTGCCGGAACCGTCAAGAAACTGTCTTAGTGTTGTTGAAATCAATGGCAGCGAAGTGTTACTGGCACGGACCGGCTATACAGGTGAACCGATTGGTTTTGAGCTTTTTATTGACAATAAGAATGGTTGTGAGATATGGGATCTGCTCATTGAAAAAGGTGCTGCCCCCATTGGTCTCGGGGCAAGAGATACCCTTCGGCTTGAATCCTGTCTGCCCTTGTACGGACATGAACTGGGCGTAGATCACGATGGCAGGGAAATTCCGTTGTTTGCCTCAAAGCTGTCAAAATTTGCCATGAGTTTTTCAAAACTCAAAGGTGATTTCATTGGTAAAAAAGCGCTAAAAAGGCAGCAGACGGCCTTTAAAAAAATAATTAACCATGACTTCTCCAACATCAATGATCTCCCCAGGATGGTGATGCCGTTGGCAATCACCGGCAAAGGAATCGGGAGAGAAGGGTATAAGGTATTTTTAGGGGAAAAACATGTTGGGTATATCACCAGTGGTACAATTGTTCCCTACAGGCGTTCTTCCGGGAGCGGCCTTGATGGTAAATTTGAGCCCAAGATAAGAAAAAGACCCATAGCCTTGGCTTTAATCGATTCTGATATCAAAGAAGGTGAAATATTAGAAGTCGAAATTCGTAAAAAACGGTTTGAGGCAGTAGTCGTTCCCTATCACATGAGTTCCCAGGCACCGCCATATGTGCGGGCCATTCTCCATAACCAGATTAAAGTAAACAAGTCATTTCAAAATGGTTCTAACCGGAAGGAAAAGGCTGGAAAACTCCTGGATAAAGCGCTGGAAAATCATAACTGGCGACAAATGGACTGCATTAACCTGATTCCGTCAGAAATGACCCAGTCCCGCCTGGCAAGGATGTTGTCAATTTCAGACCCTGTAAACAGGTATGCTGAGCATAAGGAAATAATGGCATTTTTCTCTGAAGATGTCTTCTACTACCAGGGTACAGAGTTTATAGAAGAAGTTGAAGTGTTACTCAACACAGAGCTACAAAACTATTTTTCCTGTAAAAATATTGAATCAAGGGTGCTTTCTGGCCAGATGGCCAACAGTGCCTGTTTCAGTGGACTAGTTGATTTTTTAAACAGAGCCGACAGAAAGAGTGAACAGCGCCGTATCGGTAAAATATTAAACAATCATATCATAAAAGGCGGCCATCTCAGTGCTCAGCCAATGGGTGCTCTGCGTGATTTTGTGGCACATGATCCCAAAACGGAGAAACCGGCGGCTATTAATTTTCCAGTTTTAGCGGAAAACCCGTACAAGATCGATGTCAATGGTTGCAAAGAAATTATAAAAGATCAGCAGCCGGAACTTATTATCCTTGGAAAAAGTATGGTGATTCACAAAGAGCCGGTGATGGAAATCAGATCTTTTGTGGATGAGTATGCTCCATCGTGCATAGTTATGTATGACATGGCCCATGTTTTAGGGTTGTATGGTGATTTTTTCCAGAGACCTCTGCAAGAAGGTGCCCATATCATTACCGGGTCCACCCATAAAACTTTTTTTGGGACCCAGCGGGGAGTGATTGCTTCGGATTTTGTTGAGGAGGAGCTCAATTATGAGTTGTGGGAGGCAATTCAGCGAAGAACCTTCCCCGGAAGTGTTTCCAATCACCACTTGGGCACAATGACGGGGCTTTTGTTTTCAGCTTATGAAATGAACTATTTTAAAGATGAGTACCAGAAAGCCATTATCGAAAATGCAAAAGCATTTGCCCTTGCCTTAAAAGAAGAAGGTCTTGATGTGGCAGGTGACCCTGATATCAGCTTTACTGAAACCCATCAGGTTATCGTCAATGTCGGCTATGCCAAAGCTGCTGCAGTTGCCAGAAAACTTGAGGAGAATAATATCATCGTCAACTACCAGGCAACTCCTGTTGAAGAGGGATTCACTGCATCAGGCGCCTTACGATTAGGCGTTGCCGAGATGACCCGATTTGGAATGAAACAGAATGATTTTCAGGAATTGGCATCTATAATGGCTGATCTCATAAAAAGGGACTCTTTGGTTAAAGAAACTATTAAATCTTTCAGAAGAAGATTTCTTGAAATGCAATACTGTTTTCAAGAGCAGGATTACGCAGATGTTGCGCCACAATTGATTAATTCCTTATAGCACAAGAGAGAGCAAAGAAAGTCACCATTCTTTTGATGCAACAATTTCCAACGGGATAACTATGTATTCAAATATAAAATCCAACTTGACACTCATCGGGATGCCGGGGGCCGGTAAAAGTACAATTGGCATTATACTGGCTAAAGATCTGGGATATGGTTTTATAGACACAGATGTTCTCATCCAGATCAACCAGCAAAAAACACTGCAACAAATAATAAATGAAAGTGACTATCTTAATTTAAGAAAGATTGAAGGAGAGGAGATTTTAAAAATAAATATCGAGAATCATGTAATCGCTACCGGTGGCAGTGCAGTTTACAGCGAGCAAGCAATGAGTCATCTCAAAGATATTTCAACAATAATCTTCCTTAAAGTGAGCTGTGAAGAAGTCAATAGAAGAATTAACAATTTTTCTACAAGAGGAATCGCTAAAGCAGAAGAGCAAACATTTGAAGATCTCTTTAGGGAACGTCAAATTTTATATGAAAAATATGCGGACATTGTTATCGACTGTAATACGCTTAACCAAGGGGAGGTGAGCATAGTCATCACTAATTCCATATCAAAGAGTTAGCTTTAAGGTGATAAGAAAATGCTTTTCATCCTCTTCCCCAAACAGCCAGAATTGGGATTCTGAAACCGGAAATGTCGCCCGACGATGTAGAAACAAGGATAACAATCCCTGTTTTGACTGATTTATCAAACCATGAGAATTCGCTTTTAGATCGTTTACCAGAAAGCCGTCGTTTTCTTTGCTCTGTACGATCAGAATTGTATTCATCACTTCTCTTGATGGCCTGATGAAATAGTTCCAAAGTGCGGATAACCAGCAATATATCTTGACGTTTGCCGCCTCCATCGGTATTTCTAGGCGTCTGTTTTGGGCATCGTTGAAGAAGAGCCGCATTTCGCAGTTTGCCTGCAACTAATCGAACTCTGTGGAAGTCTTGAAGAATAAGGACAACACCAGTCATGACAGAACCAAAGATCATATATACCAAAGTTGATGAAGCGCCGGCCCTAGCAACATATTCCTTATTGCCGATCCTCCAGGCATTCACCAAAGGATGCGGCTTTACGGTTGAGCAGCAGGACATTTCCCTTGCCGGCAGAATTCTGGCCAATTTCCCGGAAAACCTGACAGAGGAACAGCGAGTCCCGGATTATTTGACACAACTGGGAGAACTTGCCAAGTCGCCCGAGGCCAATATCATCAAACTGCCGAATATAAGCGCCTCTATTCCACAGTTGGTTGGAGCGATCCAAGAACTTCAGAAGCAGGGTTTTGACATTCCGGATTATCCTGATAAACCCCAGAATGAAAATGAAAAGGATATCCAAACAAGATATGCAAAAGTCCTGGGGTCGGCAGTCAACCCGGTGCTCAGAGAGGGCAATTCCGACCGCCGGGCGCCATCCTCGGTGAAACAGTATGGGTTGAAACATCCCCATAAAATGATGAAGTCGTGGCCGGACGGCTCAAAAGCGCGAGTTGCCCATATGGATAAGGGTGACTTTTACGGTTCGGAAAAATCGACAACGGTTGAAGATGAATGCGTTGTCCGTATTGAGTGCGTGGCGGATGACGGAAGTGTTACCGTGCTGAAGGAATCAACTCCGCTGCTGAAGGGTGAGGTGATTGATACGTCGGTTATGAATATCAATGCTCTGAAAGATTTTTACAGCCGTCAGATCGATAAGGCCAAAAAGGATAACATGCTGCTGTCCCTTCACCTGAAAGCGACCATGATGAAAGTTTCCGATCCGATCATGTTCGGTCATTGCGTGTCTGTTTTTTACAAGGATGTTTTTGAGAAACACAGCGATGTTATCGACGGGCTAGGAGTCAATGTGAATAATGGTCTTGCCGATCTCTATGCCAGGATCGAGACGTTGCCGGAAGATAAGCTGGATGAGATTAAAGCGGATATTCTGGCCATGTATGAAAAGAATTGTGAATTGGCCATGGTTGACTCCAGCAAAGGAATTACCAATCTCCATGTTCCCAATAGCGTGATTATTGATGCGTCCATACCTGTGTTTATTCGTGACGGCGGCAGGATGTGGAGCCCCGATGACGCTCTGCATGGAACTATCGCCATGGTTCCCGACAGGAGCTACGCCACTATGTATCAGGCAATGGTTGAGGATTGTCAGGCAAGAGGGCCTTTTGACCCGGAAACCATGGGAACCGTCGGTAATGTCGGTCTTATGGCCCAGAAAGCAGAGGAATACGGTTCCCATGATAAGACCTTTGAAGCACCGGCGGATGGTGTTGCCCGAGTTGTTGACACCAGGAGCGGTAAGACGATTCTGGAGCAGAAGGTGGAGTCAGGTGATATATTCCGGATGTGCCAGACCAAGGATCTGCCGATCCAGGACTGGGTCAAGCTGGCTGTAACCCGTGCCAGGGCGACAGGCGTACCGGCAATTTTCTGGCTGGATAAACAGCGGGATCATGACCGGGAGATCCTGGCCAAAGTAGAGCGATACCTACCGAATCATAATACCGAAGGCCTTGATATTCGCATACTCCCACCTGTTGATGCCATGCACCAGACCATCGACCGAATTCGTCAGGGAGAGGATACCGTTGCGGTCACCGGCAATGTGCTGCGTGATTACCTGACCGATCTCTTTCCCATTCTTGAGCTGGGCACAAGCGCCAAGATGCTCTCCATTGTACCGCTTATGAATGGCGGTGGCCTGTTTGAAACAGGAGCCGGCGGTTCTGCCCCCAAACATGTCCAGCAGTTTCTTGAGGAAGGTCATCTGCGCTGGGATTCCCTGGGTGAGTTCTGCGCCCTGGTCCCGTCATTTGAGCATATCGCCGCCAACTTTGACAATCAAACGGCAGCTCTTTTTGCTGAGACCCTTGACCGGGCCATCGGTGATTACCTGGAGAATGAAAAGTCACCATCCAGAAAGGTCAACGAATTGGACACCCGCGGCAGTCATTTTTATTTGACCCTTTATTGGGCACGATCTCTTGCCTCACAGGATAAGAATGCGGAAATCGCAACCCGTTTTGCAGCTGTTGCTGAAGAACTGGGCAAAAACGAAGAGAAGATAATGGCTGAACTCAATGGAGCCCAGGGGCAAGCTGTTGATATCGGTGGCTACTACAATCCCGATTTTAATTTAACCAGCCAAGCCATGCGACCGAGTGCGACCTTCAATGATGTAATTAATGGGATGTAAAGCTATAAGAAATTTTTCAGCTTGAAAAATTCGTTCTGAACTGTATATTGACCGTTCGTCGATTCAGTCCCGTAAAAGAGGACGGTTTTTCTACAAACATATATCGGGGCGTAGCGCAGCCTGGTTAGCGCGCCTGCCTTGGGAGCAGGAGGTCGTAGGTTCGAATCCTACCGCCCCGACCATCAATAAAAGCGAAAACAACCGACTGGCTGTTTTCGCTTTCTTTTTTTGAAATCCGTGTGTTGTTGGACTGGAATCAAGTCACTAACCTGTAGTTCAGCCTTGCTGCCGCTCACTTCTCCTGGACATACTTGTCATATCGTTTCATGTAAATATCGGACAGCGTCAGAAATGCGGTAATGATCAGTGGGCCGTAGATGATGCCCAGGATGCCGTAAACGGAGATGCCGCCAATGAATGAGAGGAAGACCAGCAGGGTATGCATTTTCACCTGCTCACCGACCATCTTGGGCTTGACCACATATTCTATGGACAGGGAAAGGACCAGATAAAAGATAAAGAGAAAAATTGCGGTTCCCAGCTGATCATTAAAGGCGAGAATGACTGCCGCAGGAACCATCACAAGACCTATTCCGAATATAGGCATGAAAGCCAAAACCGCCATAATGCTGCCCCAGAGGATAGGTGAGTTGAGACCAAGGATAGAAAAAACGGCCCCTCCCAGGATCCCCTGAATAAGACCGCAGATACCGTTGCCCTTGAGAATAGCATTGGCGATTTCATCGAACTTATTGAGCAGCAGCTTATCTTCATCGTCCGGCAGCGGCGATAATCTGATCAGGAAACGGACAAGTCTTGGCTGATCGATCAGTAGGAAAAATATCACAAGAATCATCATGAAAAAGAGGATGATAAACTGCATGATATCGGCAGCCCAGCTGCTGGCCTGGTTATAGAGTAACAGTCCGGCTTTCTTGGCCAGATAGGTGAGCGAGTCGGTGATCTGGGTTGGCTCGAATTTGAAACCAATATCCTCGATATACAGTTGTGCCTGGGCGATCAGCGGACTTTCCTGGAGGAAGATCTGCAACTTTTCGCCGATCTTGGTATCGCGTCCCCAGTTATACAGACTCAATGCTTCCGTTGATAGGGCTCCAATGAAAAACAGCAGCGGCACAAAGACGATCAGGGTGATCAGAAAGCAGGTAAGAATTGATGCCAGACCCGGGCGCATGGCCCGGCAGAAAAAGGTGTAAATTGGTCTGAACAGGTTCGAAAGAACGAAAGAGAGAACCAGGATGGACCAGAACGGCCAGAGAATATGTCCAAGAAAAAAGATGGAGATGAGGAAAACGATGAGAAAGTAATAGATGCGCATGGTACTAGGTCGTGACTGGCTGGAAGCAGCATTATCTGGTATCTGGCTCATCAGGACGTTCTCCCCGTTTGAATTCCTGAGTCAATGGAAATATCACATCGATGCACTCATTAAAAGTTGTCGATGGTTTTTTAAAGATTTTACACTGTCATCATAAGCAGCTACTTGTTGACTGTATTGTTTTCATGTATATTAGCTACCTGCTGTCGGTTGCTCTTGCCGATTCTGCCAAGTATATAATGGATGTCGGTTGAAGGAAAGAAAAATTAGATTTATGCAGGGAGATTTGGTGAATGTGGGAAGATCTTGAAATTACATTAAATAAAGCTGATGCATCCCAACTGAAGTCTAAACCGGATGCGAAAAATTTGGGATTCGGCGTGCATTTTACCGACCACATGTTTCTGATGAAGTGGGATCGGCAGAAAGGGTGGTACGATGCGGAAATATGCCCATACCGGCAGTTTACAATGGATCCGGCAGCCATGGTGTATCATTATGGACAGGCGATATTTGAGGGGCTGAAGGCTTACAGGGGAGAGGGTGATCAACTGTATCTCTTTCGTCCTGAAGACAACCTGAAACGGATGAGTAGGTCGGCTATGCGGATGTGCATGCCGAGGCTGCCCGAGGAAACGGTTCTGAAGGCTTTGAAATCCCTGGTTTATCTTGAACGGGACTGGATACCAAGGAACAGTGGAGCAACGCTCTATATAAGGCCAACCATGATTGCGGTCGAACCGATGCTTGGAGTCCGACCGAGTGACCAGTATTATTTCTATATCATCCTATGTCCCGTTGGCGCCTATTACACCGAAGGGTTCAGTCCGACAAAGATCTATGTGACCGATAAGTACGTACGGGCCGTAAAAGGCGGCGTAGGTGATGTTAAAACCGCCGGCAATTACGCGGCATCGATTATGGCTGCTGAGGAAGCCGCCAAAGAGGGCTATACGCAGGTGTTGTGGCTTGATGGCTGTGAACGGAAATATGTTGAAGAGGTTGGCACATCCAATATCTTCTTTTATACAGGCGACCAGCTTATTACTCCTCCTCTGGATGGCTCGATCCTGGCAGGAATTACCCGTGACTCGGTTCTCAAGCTTGCCGAATCCTGGGGAATAAAAACAGTGGAACGACCAATCACAATCGACCAAGTTGTTTCAGCCTGCCAGGACGGCAGCCTGAAAGAGGCTTTTGCCACCGGTACCGCAGCAGTCATCTCTCCGGTTGGAGAAGTGTGCTATCAGGGCAGCCAATTTGTCATTAATGATGGCAAGACAGGTAAGCTGGCTCAGCGGCTATTTGATGATCTGCAGGGCATCCAATACGGGGAGATAGACGATCCGTTTGGTTGGATAACCAAGGTTGGCTAGCTTAAAAATCAACCTGTTTTCCGTACACCGATTTCACACAGCGTCCGGCAGAAGATGGCCGACAAGTCTTTCACTTTCCCGGATAATCATCAGCGAAGTTTACCGGACTGTAGGGTTGATACAGATAATGACGATACTTAAGTGTGATAGTCTGTCTGTTCCATATGGTGCCAGAGCTTCTTTTTTTTTACAATCCCCCTTGATTTTTGAAAAAGTGGGCCTATAGTTTCGGCAGTTTTAGGAAGCCGGGGTAATTACGGCGAAATCACTGCGGGAAGCCGGTTTCGACAATCTTTCAAAGGCCCCGTGTAATTTACTTAATGAACTATTCATATTTCAGGAGGAAGGAATGAAAATTCGTCCACTTAACGA
>CAZUUJ010000042.1:0-32946 GCA_964623625.1 uncultured Desulfocapsaceae bacterium | reverse complement strand
ACCGGCTATTTGTCTGAAGATAAAACGAAAATGCAGCATTTAGTGATCAACCTGCTCTATAGAGTTCTCAATCCTGCCGTCAACCAGATGAAAAACAGAGTCAGCCCTGTCATTTATCTCTCTGCTATGAGTTGCCAGAACAAGTGTTGTCTCGAATTCCTTGCGCAGTTCCAGAAGCAGTTCCATAATGACTTCCCCATTGGCTGAGTCCAGGTTGCCGGTGGGTTCATCTGCAAAAACAATCTGAGGTCTGTTAATCAACGCCCGGCAAATTGCAACCCGTTGTTTTTCTCCCCCTGACAGCTGATGAGGAAAGTTATTCATTCGTTTGCCCAGATCCACCCGATCCAGCAGCTCTTCTGCCTTGGCGGCAGCCTGTGGATCCCGATTCAGTTCAGCCGGGAAAGAGATATTTTCAAAGGCGGACAGGGAAGGAACAAGATGAAAAGATTGGAAGACAAAGCCGATTTTCCGGTTGCGAAACGGGGCAAGCTGATCCTCGTTCAAATTGGTGATATCGGTGCCGGCAAGGTTGATTGTTCCCGAATCCGGTCGATCAAGTCCCGACAACAGGCTGAGCAGTGTTGATTTACCACTGCCGCTTTTTCCTTCAATAACCACAAACTCACCTGCATCAACACTCATGTTTATGTCATCAAGTATTGTGATCTGTTTTGAATCTATGGTGTAAGACTTGCTCAGCCGGATAGCTTCCAATCCAATGGCGCTCATACAATTCATCCTGTTGTTGTTATTCAGATCCTGCTGCCCTTTTCATGGGTACTTTGAAAAATCAGTTTCATGTTTTGTATTGGCTGTCTCTACCTGAAACCCAGCTCTTCAAGTTCTTCCCGGGTCAATATCTCAGTGAGCTCTGTTGGGTGCAACGGTTTGCAATCAATTATGGGATTTATCACTGTCGAGGTATTCCCGCTAAAAATCTTCACCTGGTCAACATGAGATTGTGAAGAACCAAAGGCGATTTGATGAACACCTTCAGCCAGAGAGACCTTCAATCTGCCCGGAAGAGTGACAATACCGCTTTCAATCCCATCCACATAAAGCAGAAGACTTGTGGCACATGGATACTCACTGCCGAACACCACCAGAAGTTCACCCCTGCCACCATGGTACGGTTGTGCTTTACTTTGTGGCCGATGTGTTGATTTGGTTGTTATTTGATCGTGTTTTAAACCTGGTTCGCTATTCTGAGATGGATGACCTGCAGGAATAGGCCCTTCTTCCTCTCCGGCAATAACACCTACTTGACTGTTGCCGCAAAATTCACTTCTGATGAAATCGTACAACAGGCCTATTGAGACGATTGAGAGAGAAGTGTAAATCAATGCCGCAGCTAGAGTTATCACATTCTTTTTCTTCTCCAAGATTATTTTTCTGACAGTCAACTCAACCATGCGAGCGCATGAGCCCAAAAAAGCAAGATAAAGCACTGCTTTTAATGGTGTAAAATAATCTTTTGCCAGGGACTGATCAACTGCTTCAACACGTCCATATTCAATTAACATTGCTGCATCCAAGAGCATATAGAACACTAAATAAATAAGTGCAGCTACGGGCAGGTACCTGATCCCTGCATGTTTCCCGGAATAAAATTCAATAACAACATTTATTATGGGAACGATTAAAACTGCCAAATAAGCGACCATTTGAGTTATGTGCGACTCAAACGGAAATATCGAAACAGGCGGTCTTCCCTGGGTATACCAGAATGCTATAAATTCAATTATGTTGAAACCCGGTTCCATCTTAGTCAAGGAGAGACTGCAAAAGGGGCAGTAAACTGGTTAATCCAAAGTGTCTGATCCTTTTTAAAACTGACAGGTACCGCTCATTTTAACAGGTCTGCTGTTTAGCGGAAGCCCAACTATTTCATGTTATATCAGAATTATCGCAGAAAGATCCGGTACCCTGGAAGTAGTTGCAAAAATATACCATCAAGACGTATGAGTAAACAACCACGCGTGCAACGCCTGGCTTTAATTCCCGGCAAAGCCGGGGAGCACATATGCGAAGCACTTCTATTTTAATGAGCAGCGTTTTCCGCCGGCATAACCAGCGGTTTTTACGGCTTATGGTAAAACCGCTTTGCAATAATAAACCGAATAAACCACCTTTTATACCTCCAACCCTGCCCCGTTCAGCTTAAGCCACTGTTTCTGCGTAGTAAAATCAGGAAGAATACTGCCAACCAATTTCCAGAACTCCTTTGAATGGTTGCCATGAACAAGGTGGGATAGCTCGTGAACCACAACATAATCAACTACCCGGTGTGGAGCCATGATCAATCTCCAATTATAATAAATTCGTCCATCGCTGTGACAGCTTCCCCATCTGCTTTTGTACCCCTTTACACCAACAGAAACCGGTAACAGTTTCATCTGCCTACCATATTGTCCTGTTTTGGTCGTGAGTTGATCAACAGCATGTTCCTGGTACCATTTAATCAATTGCTCCCGCACAATCTGATCACGAACAGCGCCTGATATTTCAGAAGGTACATGGACGTTAAATCTGCCATTTACCAGCTTTACAGCCTGAGCAGCACCATCAGCAACAACGTTCAAACGATAGTTCCGCCCAAGATAGCTAAACAATTCACCGGATACATATTCCTTTTCTCTATGATTCCGCTGTAATTCATGGAAGTGCTCAATCATCTTTTTGACCCATCTGCTCTTTTTGTTCACCAATTCAACAATCTTATCCTCAGGCAAGGTCTCAGGCACAAGGATACGAACAGAACAATCAGGTTTCACAGAGATGGATGCCGTTTTCCTTCGGGGTCTCTTAATTATTTGATATTCAAAGTCGATCATTTTCTTCGTTGGAACAGGAACATTCAACAATAAACTATGGCGTCTCCCTCTTTCATATACAACTGTTGAGTAAAAGAGTCGGTATTGCCGTTTGTCCGGTTTCGACAGATTACTAAGGTCAATTCCATCTAAATTCGAACAGTATATTCATATTTACATAACACCAATAAAAAAACACCGCACACCACCTCTGCACCTCGACTATTTCGCACTGCTTTATTTCCATAAGAAGTACAACCTGGGGGGTGCTCAGGTAGTAAAAGAACTTAATACCGAACGAATGGAAAAAGGTATCCAGCTGCGCCGAACCGTTAACTTCGTAAAAGATTAAATGATCTAGCCAGGTTTACATCTACAAATCTACAACCAGTCTATTATACCTTTTCCGGCTCTCGGTGATTACTTTAAATGATTTTAATCCTGCGAATAAGAGGTTTTAAAGGGTAAAAAATACCGTTTCACATTACTTTTGATTTGCAAATCAATTGGTTTGTTTGGTCAGGTCCGATTTTATGCGACCTAAAACGTTTATATTAAATGCTGGGGAAATAACAGACACTTATGGAGATACAACCTGGCAACAGGAGTAACCTTTCCACTGCCGGACTGGCGATTTTAGCCTGCCTGCTCTGGTCAACCGCCTTTGTCGCGGTCAAGGTAGGGCTGCGCCACTCAGACCCCTTCTCTTTTGCCGGTGTCCGTTTTATGCTCGCCGGTCTCCTGCTGGTGCCATTCTGGTGGCAAAAGGGAGTGACCATTTCCCTGATCAGGAAGGAAAGCAAAATTATCTTCCTGGTAGCTTTTTTCCAGACCTTCCTCCTCTACGGCCTGTTCTACCTGGCCATGACCATGGTCTCCGGAGCCGTTGCCGCTATCCTGATCGGCGCTTCTCCGTTAACAGCTGCTGTTGTCGCTCACTTCATGATGGCGAACGACACCATGAGCAGGTCCAAATTCATCTGCCTCTGTCTGGGGATGACAGGAGTCGTCCTGCTCAGCGTCAGCCGGCTGCCCTGGATCTCACCCGCAGGGTGGCGGGAATTTATTGGTATTGTTCTCCTGATCGTCTCCACAATCTCCAGCGCTTACGGCAATGTCCTTGTTGCCGGCAGGAGGAGTGAGCTTGATCCTGTGGCGCTGAACTCGCTGCAGATTTTCCTGGGCGGGCTTCTCCTCTATTGCATATCGATCCCCACCCATGGTGTGCAGCTCAGGCTCTATCCTCTGGAATATTACGGTGTCCTGCTTTACCTGTCACTGCTGTCTGCAATAGCATTCAGCCTGTGGTTCATCCTCCTGCGCCGTCCCGGTGTCAGGATATCACAACTCAATATCTGGAAGTTCATTATTCCGGTTTTCGGAGCCCTGATCAGTTGGGCTCTCCTTCCGGAGGAGTCACCGACACTGATCCCTGTGGTTGGAATGATCTTGATCGGGATATCAATCGTCCTCTTCAATATCGCCGATATACGTCATGAGCGATTGTTCAGGCAATAAGAGGGTGAAGGATAATATTGTCTGCGCAAGTCCAACTTTTTTGCTATTTATTGCCCCCTATTTTCCTCTCCTGATTTAGATCGTTTTGAACTATTTCCGGATCATAGGACATATTCCTGAACAAGGTGTGGACATTCAATATGATCGAGAGGATTTATCAGTTGAATGCCCTGAAGTTTATGCATATTTTCCCATTTGAGCAGGGTCCCTGATAGTTGATTTGAAATGAGTGCCATGGATAAATGGACATGTCGAAACATTTCTGCACCAACCTCATCAAAATCGACAAGCTGTGCCACTACATCACCGGATTTCAGATAATCACCTTCTTTCAGTCCATTGATGGGGGATGAATGTGCATAAATCGTATTTAAGACAAAACCGGAATCATTCGAATATTGTGGATGCTGCATATAGATGCTATGGCCGAGAAAATCATCATTACTGATTTTTCTGATGAAACCATTATACATGGCTGGAATTCTTGCTTGGGCAGGAATGGCATTAATCTCTGAAGCCATATCCAAATAGTAACAAATATCGATTCCTTCATGCCTGCTATGACGATTCTCCCCTTCCCCCCACCAGGATTCAGTGCTTTGAAACAACATCCCCGGATAAAATAGCCATTGATCAATCGACGCTTTATCAATGTGGTTGACAGTCAGCAGGTTGTCGATAAACTTTGAGGAGGGGATATTAATCATATTCAATATCTGATATTTGAACCTTCACAGTAAACGAGGTGAATTCACTACTATTCCAAGAAGTTTTGTATGCTGTCTCGGGAACTCCTAGCTCATTGTCATTTATATGTGTGGACGGTTTTCCCGAGTATGGGCACTAAGAGTCCGTGCCATATTTCGACGTGTACCTGGCAACACGAAAGCCACAACCAAGTTAAATATCATTGAGTGACAGACTTAATTTGCCCTGACACCTTTTGACTCCTTTTATCTTTTGCACAAGACTAATCTTTCAAAAGATTCGTCCCGTCATTCATTATTTCGATATAGCGATAATAGCTGAATATCCGGTTGCGCTTTCTAGCTGATAACTCCCGGACAACCCCTATATGCTCAAGATGGCCCAGGCATTTGTTTACTGTAGCGGCGGTAAGGCCGGTTTTATTAACCAACCAACCTGAATTGCAAATTGGATGCTCCAGTAATGCCCTGTGAACCAGTCGAGTAGACTTCGCTGCTCGACCAAGATCACTGACCTTTTCACGGTCCTCACGTAAAAGAGCATGCAGCAGTTGGGCAGTCTCTAATGCTTGACCAGCAGTAGCAATGACGGCCTCGGCAAAAAAATCCAGCCATGCTTCCCAGTCGCCATCCAATCGAACGCGATTAAGCAGTTCGTAATAATATTGTCTATGTGTTTTGAAGTAGAGACTCAAATAGAGTATTGGTGTTTGAAGCACCTTCTGTTCACACAAAATCAAGGTAATCAACAGACGACCAAGACGACCGTTGCCATCGAGAAATGGATGGATATTTTCGAACTGAACATGAGCAAGCGCTGCTTTTAGAAGTGCCGGGGTCGGTTCCGGCTGGTTGTGAAGAAAAAGCTCCAGGTTCCCCATGCATTCCAATACTTGATCAGCTGGATGTGGAATAAAAGCAGCATTACCGGGTCGTGTTCCACCAATCCAGTTCTGGCTACTCCTGAATTCTCCAGGAGTCTGGTTGCTGCCACGCCCTTTTGTCATTAATACAGCATGAATCTCCTTGATGAGCCGCAGTGATAATGGAAACCCTTCATTCAGCCGAGAAAGCCCATGGCTCAGAGAAGCGACATAATTACTCACTTCCTGAACGTCATCCAGCCCCACTCCTGGTTCCTGGCCAAGCTCGTACAAAAGAAGATCTGAGAGCGATGATTGAGTACCTTCAATCATCGAAGAAAGAACAGCCTCTTTCCGCACATACATATATAAAAAGAGAGACATGTCCGGCAGTAAGGTGGAAACACTATCCAGTCGACCAATTGCCAGCAAAGCCTGGTCAAATTTTTCCCTCAGTTCTGCAGACCACTCAAGTGCAGGCACGGGAGGAAGCGGTGATGGTACAAAAGCCTGGACCTCTTCACCGACTGTTGATACCGTGATGTATTGACCCTGGAGTTCTCGTTGCATTTGAACTTAAAATATAGTTTTCTGTTATTTTAGGATGATCCATAAACATAAAATAACAAGCAGGGTGAGAAAAGTAAACAGGATTCAAAACTAAAACTATTAAGAGAAAGAACAGGCCTGCCTCCTGGCGTATTCGGTGGGAATTTAAATTTCGAACGAATTATAATTGGTGAATTCATGTTCCGTTTTTCGGTAAGTGATCAATCCACTCCAATAATAGCGGCAACGACACGTGAATGTAGAGGTTGCGCCTGTTGAAGTGATGAAAAGGCATCATGAAGTTGCTGGGTCGTTAATGGTTGCTGTTGAAGATCCTTGCGTATATCTTTTAAACGCAAAGGCTTGAATCGCCTTCTTTTTATCAACCTCTCGTACCACATGTTTCGAGTCAAATCCAACCAAGCCTCAGCTACACTATCAAGGTCAGGTTGTTCTTGGTCACCTTGTGTAACTACTGTAAAACTCTCTATCTGTTTCAACAATTCTACTCGTTCGTAATCCTTTACATCCAAAGCTTTCTTGCGGTAATATTTTATTACTAACCGCATCTCTTCAATAGCCCGCTGCTTTCTTCTTGGTAGGAGATCTTTTTCTCGAGCCGAAATCTGATTAAGGAATTTTTGTATAAGTCGAGATGCTTTTTTATCCATTGATCGGTCTTCAACATTTTTGCCTAAAAATTGTCGTAGGCAATATGCTACTTTTTCCAGGTGTGTAATCGGTTTTGCCTTTAAACTATTGAAAAAGATCCACTTTGGAGCACCTCTGTCAATGCCTGCAATGGCAAAAAAGGCCCAAGGTTGTTTGGCCTTTACCAAACCTACTGATGAAAGCACCCTAGCTTGAGACTCTTTGACTTGTTCATATACTTGAGGTGGTACAATTCCTTTTTGTGAATCAACTAAGTCCCGGACAGGTTGGAAGGCATCGTGTATTCCATCCCAACTTGTTCCTGCACGGTCTTGCTCCTCCAACCTTTTAACCATCTCCTGTATTGTTGCCGGACCTTCCACCATTGCTGCTGGGATAAGGCTATCCGGCAAGTCTAGATTAGAGCCGAGAATATCTTTCACCTCTGCATAGCGGCTGAAAAACTTTTTATCAGTTTTTAAAGAAAATGCTTCACTGTCCTGTGGCCACCAAACCTCTATTTGTTCATGAGGACTGTTCATACGGTCGACTCTACCGACCCTCTGCTCGGCAATACGGATAACACTGGGCATATCCAGAAGAACAACGGCAGAAGCTTGCTGAAGATTCAATCCCTCCGACATAGCGTCGGAACAAAGGGCAACTACATCACATGCTGTTGATCCCAGAGCAAAAAGTTTGTTCACCTCTTTTCTTCTTCGAGTTTGGGCACCAGTTGCGACAATGGCTCGACACTTCTGGGTTTCTCTTCCAAGATGTTTCTTAATGACTTCCAAGGTAATAAGACAGCTATCAAAAGCCAAAACAAGAGAATGTTTGTCGCTCAATTGGGCTAGCTGCTTTGCCTTTGTTACCTCTCGGGTGTTACTCATCTTACTGATAAGACCAAGGATTTTCTTATAAACAGCCAACTCCTTGGCAACATATTTTTCATGTTGTAGCGGATCAGCAAGCCAAAAAGGCAACTGATCCTTCAAAGAACTTTCCGGAATCAGCCCGGCACTCTCAGCAAGGGATTTGAGAATATTACCAGTATCTTCTGCTTTTATTCCTCTAGGTAAACCAAAATGATGTATTGCCTCTTGAGTTCCCAGAAGATGCTCAACAAGAGCAGCCCTGGATGAGCGCAATCGAGACATTACGCTGTAGATCGCAAGTCCTTTTGCTCCTTGAAGTCGTCCTTTAATATATTTTTTGCTATCAACATTCTCCCACATCCCCTCAGGGATCTCTATAGCAGTGCGAAGGTTTATCAGTCCGAAGAGTTGCCCGGCAAGCTCCCGTATCTGCTCGGCAAGCTCTTGATCTTCAATACTCTCATTGGTTTCATAAATCTCAGGGATATGAACCGGATAACGGCAACGCTCTCCTCTATCATCGCGATAGGCCTTTGGATTTTTGTCGACCATAAGATTGAACATCGATTTTGTCCTACGCAAAGTAAAACGCTGAACTTCCTCTTGCATTGCTAGTCGTTCTTCTTTAGTTGTAACAAACTGATTGCCACTACGCCGTGAACGTTTTTCCAGCTTTTCAAACAGTTTCAAAGATGATTCTTCCAAGTTATCCGCACCCAACAAGTCAACAATTCTTATCAGGTCACGAACACCTTTATTGATTGGAGTAGCTGTAAACAGGATCATCACATCCGCCATATTTCCCAGCAAACCTCTCGTACGGGAAGATGTTGGATTGAGAAAATTATGCGCTTCATCTACTGCCAAAGACTGAGCCCGACGAATCAGCTGCAAAGTATCGTGGTGTTTATCTGATTTCTTATGGCTGAGAATTCCATGAGACATGGAGTTGAGCGGTAGGCCACAGGAACCGGCCTCTCTTTCCCAGGAATCTTTTACAACATTAGGAGGGCAGACTAAAACGGTCAAATCTTTACGAGCTCGCCCTGTTGACCAAATGCGATCCATTACCGCTCGAAGCAAATGCGCTCCCATCCTGGTCTTCCCGGATCCCGTTGCATCAGCCACGAGCACACTGCCGACATTCTCAACCATCCATAGAGCCTGTGCAATACCATCTTTCTGAGAAGGCCATAGCTCATTTCCTGTACTCACATTAGTGCTTTTAATATACTTTTTGGCCCACTCTCCTTCCAATAACTCACCGCAAGCTCTTCCCAATGCATCTTGCCAACTGACCACATGAAGAAGTTGATTGAGCAGGTCTAGTAAATGCTGATTGTATTCTTCTCCCAAAGTCCAGTAGTTATCAGCTATCTGCTTCAACTCTCTATACCGTTTCGGTTCTTTTGCTGCATCGAAACGGGCATTGGCTTCCAGCTGACTCCTAAGACCGGTGAAAGAAAAGTTGCTTGAACCCGATATTGCGGAACTATCAGTTATATATATCTTGGCATGAAGTCGTCGTCGACGATCTGAAATATACTTGCTGATGATCCTTCCACTTTTCAGCATCCCAATGAAGAGGACTATCTTGTAACAGAGTCCAAGAGAAATCCCTTCTTCTAACCAGTAGTCAACAACCTCTTGAGGGAAAGATTGCTCTTTGAGACCGTAATCTGAACGTTTGGCAGGAGTAGGCTCACTGCCTAGAAGGAGGGATATAGTTTTCGGATGATCTGCCGGAAGGCTTGATAGAAAATCGATGAGATAATCAAGAGAAGTATATCCGGTAACGACAAGAACCGAATCACTTTCATGAATGTCAGCAGCTAATACCTTTTCAACCCTTTCATTATAAAAGTTGAGGGGAAACCGAAGACGATCCGGCCAATCCACGACTTTTCTCGCCTTGGCATCCTGAATGACCTGATCGTCAAATAGACCGAGTTGAATTCCACTGGCCACCAGTACCTCCTGAATCCAATTATGAAAATTTGCCTTTCCAGTTACGTATGTTCGTTTAGATGGTTCGTATAGCTATATTGATTGAACAGGTATTTCTGATTGGTTCATTTGCTTCCAAGGTCATTGGCAATCTCACGGAATTGCTCTAAAGCAGCTTCAAGATCTTCAACAATTTCTGCGGCGATGACATCAGGATCAGGTAGGTTTTCAGAATCCTCCAGAGAAGCATCTTTAAGCCAGAAAATATCGAGGCTGGCCTTGTCGCGGTTAATCAGTTCGTCATAGTCATAGGCCCGCCAGCGGCCATCTTGTTTTTTATCTGTCCAGGTGGGTTTGCGATCCTGGCGGTTGCTGGGGTTGTAGCACTTTACGAACTCATCAAGATCTTTGCGTTTAAGCGGATTTGTCTTAAGGGTGAAATGTTTGTTGGTACGCAAGTCATAGATCCACAGTTTTTGGGTCCAGGGTGTTTCAGAGGCTGGTTTCTTGTCAAAGAAAAGAACATTGGCCTTGACTCCCTGGGCATAAAAAAGGCCGGTGGGGAGGCGCAACAGGGTGTGGACATCGCACTCGTGCAGGAGCTTACGGCGCACGGTTTCTCCGGCCCCGCCTTCAAAAAGGACGTTATCAGGCACGACAATTCCGCAGCGGCCATGTTGTTTCAACAACGTTTTAACATGCTGGACAAAGTTGAGTTGCTTGTTTGAGGTGGTGGCCCAGAAGTCCTCCCGCTCAACAATATCTTTTTCTTTGGATACCTTGCCATCTTCACCGATGATAGTGGTGCTGCTCTTCTTGCCGAAGGGAGGATTGGTCAAGACAATCTCAAAGCGGTCACCAGGATCTGCAGCCAGTGAATCAGTCACCGTCAACGGTAATTTATCTCCGTTGTTGGTGATACCATGCAACATCAGGTTCATGGCACAGAGCCGGGCAGTATTATGAACCAACTCCCAGCCGGAAAAAGTCGTCTCTTTGAGAGAACGCTTCTCCTCCTTGGTCATATTGGGGTTGTTATCGATAATGTAATCATGGGCAGCAAGTAAAAAGCCACCGGTACCGCAGGCCGGATCACAAATTTTCTCATTCGGCTTGGGTTTGATCACATCAACCATAGTCTGAATCAAAGGACGAGGAGTGAAATACTGTCCAGCCCCGGACTTAGTATCCTGGGCATTCTTTTCCAGTAAGCCCTCGTAGGCATCCCCCTTGACATCAGCGCTCATCACCGACCAGTTTTCCTTGCCGATCAAATCTACCAGAAGACGGCGCAGCTTTGAAGGATCTTGAAATTTGTTCTGGGATTTGTTGAAGATGAGGCCGAGCAATCCCTTTTCTTTGCCCAACTCTTCTAAGACATGCCTGTAATGTTTGAAGAGGTCCTCACCATCTTTTATGATTAAGCTCTGCCAATTGTAATTGGAAGGAACAGCGCTTTTCTGATTATAGGGAGGTTTGGTCCGCTCATCATCCATCTTGAGGAACAATAAATACGTTAATTGCTCAACGTAGTCGCCATAACTCATTCCGTCGTCACGAAGAACGTTACAGTAGTTCCAGAGTTTTTGTACAATATTCGCTGGGGTCATTCTTTATCTTTCCGAACTAAAAACATGTAAAAATCAGAATCCAATAACCACATCTTTAAAAAGCCTAATAAGCCGCTCGTTGCCGACCTCACATTGGTTTTTCAACATTCTAAAAGCCGCGGCTTTCAGAAAAGCCCTATCACGAAGACCCATGCTAGACCAATATACCGTATATCTATCGATTGCATCTATTAGTGCAGCATCCGTATCTAAATCTACACCATCCGATAAACACCAACTTGAGAAACCTCTTAGCCAACTCTTAAAGGAGGTGTTTAAGATATCCCTTTTATAACGAGTACTGATTTTGAACACCCTATCCCAAGTAGAGGCCTCTTCTCCATCTGGGATAAACTGGATATCCCAATCTGGAGTGACTCCATCACTACCTGCAAAAGGCTGGCTATTATCTAGTGATATCGATATGTTTTGCTCACCATATGGATCTATGGCACGGCAACGTGTACCGTGATCATCTCTTAACACATCCTGTCTAAGCTTGTATTTAGAATTGCACTTGTGCCCCATCGGCACCAAATTACGAAGATTTGCTGCCGCGAATGGGTAACTTACTTTAGGAAGATAATGGTCAAGGTCTTCATTGGGAGCATCAGGATCAGGGGAATCAAAAAACTCACATCCGCAAAAAGGGCAAATGTTCTCTGGCAAAGCATTATAGACTTCAGAGTAGAGAGTATCTCTTACTCCAAAATCGGTTAAAAGATCGAATCCGAAACTAAAAAGACTTTTTATTGTCTCTCTGATACCTGCTGGCAATTCATTTATTGTTCCACAATTATGAGTACAAGCTAAGAGTTGTTCAATCTTATTCTGATCTACTAGAATTTGGAGGACATTTTGACGTTCTTGTTCTGTAAGTGCTTCTGTAGCTAGCTTATATGTATTTAATCTATCTCGCAATCCCCGACGAGTTCGTAGAGTTCCACGATGTACTACTGGGATAATATCAGGCCATCCTGGTGGTTCACTGCCAGCATCGATGTTTTCATGAATTGAACAAATCATGGCACATAAACATTCATGAAGCCAATTGTTGGCTGTTGCAGCAACAGGGTAGGTGGAAAGCATTCTTCCTAACCTTCCTCAGCATTAGTCAGTTGTCTAAGACGGTCAGCTAGGAAAGCTTTCTCAACAGAATGACCAAGACGGTCAATAGCAGACCTAATTGCGTCTGCATCATTACTTTTCATGAGATCTTTAATTTCATCATGCGATACTTTTGAGATTGGTGGCCTAACATCGAAACATTCTTCCAAAATGGTATCGAAAGTCGTTCCGTAAGTCTCAATATCTGGGTTTCGGACAGTTACTTTGCCATCTTCTTTCCCGAAAATAAACACTTTTTCCCTGGACATGTCTGAGGCAACAAATGGAGCATGGGAGCTAAGCAAACATTCTTGATTGTTTGCTTTTCCATTATCTCGACCAGTATCTTTCTGTGGTAGGTTCAACAAGCGGGATACAAACTTAACTCTCCATTGAGGATTAAAATGTGACTCTGGCTCGTCTAGCAAAAACAGAGCGTTTGGCTCAGAAATCATACACAAAGTTCCAAGAAGCTGGCCTAGTTGATGCTCACCATCGGACAAAGAGACATAGTCAACAATCTTAGCTTGCGGGGAGTAGAAACTTACCTGTTCAAAACGAAAAACCTTTTCTTCATCCTGAGGTTCTGGCAATCTCGAAGAGAACCTCCTTGTTCTAGTGTCTTTCCTAAACCTTTTCCTAGTATCCCTAGGAATGGCAAGATCATTTAGCATAGAGAGTTTATGAAAAGATGAGTACAATGACAAAGCGTTTTCCCAAAAGAAATTGAACGCCTCTCTAGTATCCTCATTGATCCAGTAATCAAAAACATAGGTTTCTGTTTTTTCATCATAGTCATAGCAAGTTGAACAACGTTTCAAATACTCAAGAGACTTTTCAAGTTCATCAGTTAATTGCACCCCTTTTCTTGAAAGAATAATACCTTTCTTTTTAGGTGCTTTAGGTACAGCACTATGAGCAAGTTGTATAGTGCATCGAAAAGAATGAAGCTCTTGCAAGTTGGCTTCTTGCAAGAGCACTTTGCGTTTTTCTCCGCTACCTAAAAGTAAGTTTGCCATGAGAACTTCAAGATGAGTTCCATAATCAATTAGCATCAATCTTGTATCAGGAACATTCCTGTTTTTATCCGCACCTAAAGCGACTGTAGCAACTTCATCAGCATATCCACTACGACTGACTAAAAATGGTAGGCTTAAAGTCTCATTGTCACCTGATGTGTATCCAATTATCTTAGTTGGTAATAGCTGCTTTGTTTCTTCTGCTCCTATATCAAGTACGATCCAACGATCTGCCACTTTTTTTTCAATCTTGACTTGAAGTTTTCTTTTATTCTCTGTCACACGTTTTACTCGTACATGAACTGGTTCATCCCTTTTTGCCAAATAAATAAGATATTCCAATTCAAATTGAAGATTAGTATTACCTTCAACTCGTTCTTCTTCACTGATACAAGCATGAAATACAGACTGAAAAATCTCAGCGACAACTTGCAAAAATTGTGATTTGCCTGTTCCATTCGGGCCAACAAAACAGATGGGGTCTAGACCTATTTTTTTATTAGTAAACACCCTCAACCTTAAATCCAAGCCATCTAAAAGACCCCCGCAAGTATCAGCAGATATAATTTTTACACGAAGTAACCTCATGACTTCACCCGAATAAATCGAATTTGCTTAGAAGACTCATCGAAAACTTGTTTGAAAGGTGGCTTCTCACTACTCAAAAGATTAAATATAATGTCCTTCAACTCATCGTAATCCAATTGGATCTTTTCCTGAAGCTGCTTAAAAGTAAATTCATCAGTGGGTAAATCCTCTACAATTTCAACCACTAGTTCCTTTGTAATCTTAACCATCTTTTTTCTCTTAGATTTTCTATTTCCCTTCTTTCTTTTTGCTTTATCTTGTTGCTCCCTTTTTATTCGCCTTACAAGGACAGACGCGGGCTCATCTTCCGGCTTTGAAAGGACAAGCTCACCAGAAAACGCTCTAGTGAGAACTGACTGTCTCAATGATTCGGACACAATCAGTTGTTTATTTATTGTATCCTCTGCTTGTTGAGCGATTGATAACTCTTCATCCAATTTATCTGCGATAATTTTTTGCTCTCTTATTGAGCAAAATGGAAAAGGATAGTTTATTAGCTTTTCTCCATTGATATTTGACTGGTTTACTCCATCTGTTTTTACTGTACTTCCATATTCTCTAGCAATTTGAGAATTGAGAAAATAAGTTAAATATCGAGAATCTACAATGGTTTCTATATGATTTATTCGTATCAAATAGCCAGCAAAAATTGCAGACCTTTCCTCTTTAAATATTGCTGTTTTTCCGACTAATTCAGGGCTATTTGTTCTATTAAAAAGGACATCCCCCGTTACAAGACTATACTTTTCAATTTCACAAATATCAGAAGTGTAAACAAGATCAGTCCAGTCAAATTTTCCATTTTGTATATTTCCCATCCGTAATACAGGAACTATACCATCCCTAGTTGACTTTGATGAAGTTCCATACTGAACCCCACAAGTCATCAAACTCACAGGAGCCCAGAACCAACCGTCTGGTAAAGAGGGAAGTGATGATAAAACACCACTACTTAGCTCCTCAATCTCTTTTAGTTTTTTGGGCTTTGTAGGTTTTTTGCATTTTTTGTCTGATATCTCCCATTTTTTAAGCCTGATTTCCCATTCGTCGAGTAGGTCAGCATATCGCTTCTTACGAGACTCAATATTGTTCGCAAGTAGCTGATTCACCTTTTGTAGTTTTTGTGATTGATCGTTCCGCCATTCTTCCGTGAGCTTACCTTCGACAGCGTCTTTGAGGACAGAGGCTTTGTAGCGTTTGAGGTTGACCTTGACGCGCCCCAAGTTGGCAACGGCTTCATCAAGCCGGGAGAATTGTTTTTCGATTTCCGCAACGATGCGTTTTTGTTGTTCGAGGGGGGCGATTGGAATTGGTATCTTTTTCATTGATGTCTGGTTCAACTTTAAGCGAGTTGTTCCAGTCACAAAGTCATGATAATCAACAATATCTAGATAATATTTCAGATAAGCATTAGGTATTTCACCACGTGCGCGCAATACATGAGCATGGTTATTTACCCAAGCTTTTCCACGAATAATATATGCTTTTTGTTTTGCCGAATTTAAAAATGGTGCTCCATCTTCTCCGAGTAAAACTAGCTCTTCGTCAAACAGATAATCGTCAATCCAACCCACTTGACCAGTAGCTCCATAATAAGGAATGTCACCTTTACGTTCTGCTCTTTCTTTAGCGTTAACTGGAACACGTTGTCTATCTAAGATATCTACAACATCTTCAAGTGCAGCAATTTCCCACCCTGCCGGTATTTTATTTCTCACGCAGCCAACACCTCTTTTACTCTACAATAATCACATTAAATTCTTCACCCAAAAACACACAATCAAAGTCATCTATCTCAACACCAAGACTGTCCGCACCACGATCATTAATCATACCCCACCACCAGCAAGAAGGTTCATTACTAATCTGACCATCAAATCCTTCTGTTTGGGATCGCTCTCGGCAATCAATAACGCCAGGGCCACAAGTCCATTGGCATTGATACCGGATTGTTGGAGCAAATTATTTTCTTTGAGGAAAAGCAAAAAGAGAAATGAGCCGATCCGTTTATTACCGTCACTGAAGGGATGATCCTTAATGACAAAGTAGAGAAGATGGGCCGCCTTCTCCTCAACGCTGGGGTAAAGATCCTGGCCTTCAAAGGTCTGATCAATATTGCCGAGTATGCCTTGCAGGTGGAACTCTTGTTCCTGGCCGAAAAGATCACTTGCTTCTCCATGCTGAATCAACTCCACCTTGAGTGTATCAATGGCCTCTTTTGTCTGATTATAATCAAGAGATTGCTTTGATGGGTGACGCTCTTTTGGTAACTTGAGACGGTCTTCGTCATACTGCAGAAGCAACGACCAGGACTTTGCATATCTGCTGATTATTTCCAGTATCGTTTTTCCTTCGTCACTGAGTGATTCATGTCTTTTTAATGTTTTAGCAAGAAGTGCTATCGTCTGTTCCATTTCTGAGAGACCTTTCTCAGCCAACCGTTTTTCGTTGACGGTGTACCCTTTAATAAGGTGGTCTCTGAGAACCGATGTTGCCCAAATACGAAACTGGGTACCACGTTTGGCATTTACCCGATAGCCGACACTAATAATAAGATCTAAATTATAAAAATTTGTTTGATACGTTTTTCCGTCGGTCGCAGTATGTGCAAATTTTGCACATACTGCTTTTTTGTCCAACTCTTCTGTTTTAAAAATATTGTTAATATGCTTTGTAATAACACTTCTCTCTGTTTCAAAAAGAATCGATATCTGTTTCTGAGAAAGCCAAACCGTTTCTTCCTGAAGATGGACTTCGAACAAACTCTTCCCATCATCAGCCTGATAAATGACTATTTCACCGTGTTCACTCTGCATATTAAGCCGCCAGAACCTCATTCAATTGTTCAATAATCACATCCAACTCTTCACCAAAGAGCTGATGGACTTTGCCCAAGCCACCCTGTTGCGAAAAGGGCGCGTAATCAAAATCATCTGTTTCAACGCCTAGGTTGGCTGCGATATGATCTCGGATCATAACCAGCCATTGGCGTTGCTCATCACTAAACTTCGTACCTGTTGACTCCTGGCGGGCAAGCCAGGCTTTGAAATTGACACCAACCTTTTGTGGAAACGGCACCAACTCGTTCTCCTGATGCATGGCAAAACGAACGAGTGAAACCAGGTCTGTAAGGATATGCGGGCCGTTGGCCCCTTTTACTTTTGCCTTTTCAAGGGCCGCATAGGCATCCCAAAGGCTATCGACCCGGAAATGGAGGGGAGGTTTTTCAATTAAATTTGCCAGTTCCTTGATATCCTCAAAACGCAATCGGCTCTTGTAGGGTTTGCTGTACAGAACCTGCAGGGCGGTAATCTCATCACGGTTATCGGCAAGAAACTGCTCGAAGGAATGGACCATGGACTTGACCTTTTCCAGGGCCTCTTTTGAAAAATCGGCGCCAATCAGTTGATCTTCACTGATATTATCAATAATCTGCTCGTTCTTCTTTTTGACTTCAACAAGGAAGTTTCGCAGTTTTGGGTTATGGAAGGGCTGTGTTGCCTCGGCAATGAGTGTAACGGCAGCCTGTTGAATCTGTTCATCGTTTGGTTCACTACCGGGGCTATCCTGCTTGGCCCTTTCAATATGATTATCAGGTTTGATAGCATTGACCAGATCTGTGGTCAGCTGCTCAAGGGTTTTACCGCCTGAGAGCTTGGTGAGCTGGTGATCATCTTCTGGAGTTATCTGTCGGCCTACCCTGGCCATTCGAGCCGCCAGAGATGAGATCACATCAGGATCAATATTACCAAGGCTTATCGCCTGCAGGAGTTTTTCAAAACTGACCGTAGGCTTTCTCTCCATGGGCCGTGAATCGGTCTTATCCATCTCACAGACTCCCACACAATCGACAATGATGTAATGGTCTTTAACCCGAGCATCCGGAGTGACCGATTGTAAATCGTCACTGTTGATGATCCGCACCCCTCGGCCTTTCATCTGCTCAAAGAAGCTCCTGGATCGAACGGCCCGCATGAACATGACTATTTCCAGCGGCTTTATGTCCGTACCGGTAGCGATCATATCAACAGTAACAGCAATACGGGGATTAAAGCTGTTGCGGAATGAAGCGATTAATTGTTCGGGGGTGGCACCTGTAGTCTTGTATGTGATCTTCTGGGCAAACTCATTGCCTTTGCCAAACTCTTCACGGATAATCTTGACAATATCCTCAGCGTGGCTGTCGTCTTTAGCAAAGATCAGGGTTTTGGGGACATACTCCCGACCGGGATAGATTTCTGTCAACACCTTGTCTCGAAAGGTTTGGATGATTTTCCGGATCTGGTCGACAGCTACTACATCACGATCAAGTCTGTCGGGATCGTACTCAAAGTCCTCTTGCAGTTTCTCCCAACGGGTGGTACGGGTATCGCGGTCTCGCTTATCGATATAATAACCGGACTCGACCCTGGAACCCTGTTCGGTAATTTTTGTTTTAATCCTGTAAACATCGTAATTAACATTGACGCCATCGGCCACGGCCCGTTCATGATCATACTCCATCACCAGGTTACGGTTGAAGAATCCGAAGGTCTGCTTGGATGGTGTGGCAGTAAGACCAATCAAATGGGCATCGAAATACTCCAAAACCTGCCGCCAGAGATTATAGATAGATCGATGACATTCATCGGTGATAATAAAGTCGAAGGTGGAAATGGGAATATTGGGATTGTACTCCAGGGGTGGAACCTCTTTGAACAACCGGTCCAAGCCATCAACAGATTGGTCTTCTGCTTCTTCCGGCAGATCCTGGCCCCGGAGCACCGAATAGAGCCGCTGAATAGTCGAAATGCAAACCCTGGCAGTGGTATCGATACTGTTTGAGGTGAGGCGCTGAATAATGAACTCCTCACTGAACTTAAAATTGTTGTAGGGTGAAACGTATTGTTGGAACTCTTTTAAGGTCTGCTTGCCCAAATTGCCGCGATCAACCAGAAAGAGAACACGCTTAGCTCCTGCAAACTTGATAAGTCTATAAATAATGCTGATAGCAGTAAAAGTTTTACCACTGCCGGTGGCCATCTGAATAAGGGAGCGCGGGCAGTCTTTGGATAGTGATTTTTCAAGGTTGTGAACTGCTTGGATTTGGGCAGGCCAGAAGCCGTCTTCGATAAGATCGGGCATATTGCGGAGACGGCCACGTAAGGTGGTTGACCGGTTGATATATTTTGAGTCGGCTTCACCAGTTTGGTTGATTCCGTTCTCTGCTTCCTCAAAGATGTAATCCGGTTTATGAAAGGCAAAAACTTGGCGGGAGCGGGGATCGGGATCAAGGTTGTTGGTAAAATGAGTCTCGTCACCGGTAGATTCGTAACAAAACGGCAGAGGTGTACTCCAGGCAGGAAGACCGTCGGGTAACCCTTTAGAGTATTTCTCGGACTGAGTTTCAACCCCGGAAAGGGTTGTGCCGGTTTTTTTAGCCTCAATCACGCCTACAGCCTTACCATCCACATAGAGAAGATAATCGGCAAAGCCATGACCACTTTTCAAAGGAAATTCACGAATGGCTACGCCACGACCTGAAAAGATGTTGGTCTTTTTGACATCCTGCACCAACCATCCCGCTTTGGTAAGGAGTTGGTCAATTACTTCTCTTGCGTGAGCTTCACAGGTCATTTGATTGTGGTATCTCCTTTTTCACCAAACCATCTAACCACAAAACAGTGTAGGGTACTATCGATCTTTTTCTACTTTGGCACAAATGGAACTCTTATAATTCTAATACAATCACCGTTTAAACTTCTCCTTCCGATGCCAATGACAAGACTCTTGATCCGGCCAGAACTTACTTTCTGATGGTCGAAAGATAGGACGGTCAGAAAGAGACAGCATATGCCCTGGAAGGTTCTTATCTTTTCTCACAACAGAAGAAACCATAACATTGTAACTCTTCCCCACAGCCATAAGTCCTTCATCAAAGGACCAGTGGCAGAGTTTGGAGAGAGCAAGGCCGTTGCTTGGATGATCGTTCCGGAACTCACTCCACGGTTTAATGCGGGCAGCATCTATTACCGTATGACCTTCGGGGTTGAGAATGCGAATCCCACAGAGAACATTTCCCAATATTTCCGCACCAGACCATTATACCGCTCTTTGAGATTATTTTTTCACTTCAAATTCAGCGGAAGCTAATTTTTTGTATATAATTTTATCGTCCTTCCTTATTTGCTGAACAAGGCGATATTCGTATTTACCAGGCTTGTTGTTTGCTGCCCAGTTAGTCCAAGAACATTGAGGGGCATATCGGAAACCAAGATAATCTTTATTAGCTGCACCTTTTATATAGACAGCAAAAAAAACGGTACCTTCTTTCAAAGCCCTGTTAAACCTGCCAATAACTTTTCCTCCGGGCTTAAAAGTGTTTTTTGATAGAACAATCCAGTTCTTTGTCGGGTGTTTCAAATAGAGATACGGAAGGATCCTGTCATGAATATGTGGCTCCATTACTCCACTGTCGTTGAGGCCTTCAGCCTTGGTGACCCTGAACCTGGGCATAAAAATCTTCTGTTTATCCACATGAGGTATTTTAATTTTGCAATTAAATTTTGAATCTTTCAGGCTCACAATAGCGTCTGACCATTTTGGATCCTTTATCTCAACTGTCTTCCACTGATCCTTAGCCCATTCAAGCTCTATAGTTGGTATAACGGTTTTTTTCATCGACTGATTAAAATGGATTGCCACATCCAGGTACAGATCGATATGTGAACAATAACCTGCTGGCGCTGAACCAATATCCATCCTGGCAACAATAGGTTCGTTGTGAACGATAAAATGGTTAGTAAATGTGCGCGTTTCACCATCAACTACCCGCCACATCATATTAACTGGTCCTGTAGGAGTTTCTGGAGTAACAGATAAATACCAGTAAGAATTACCGGGTTTATTGAATTTAAGGCCATTGGGCGGATCGATACTTACCAGTTCCGGATGATGCCTGGATGTCATAGGGCCAGCATTTTCTGTTCCATCGGTATAGGTAGCGCGATAAACCATGGTAGCTGTTTGATTTCTAGTCAACACTTTATTTTCCGGTTTTATCTCTATATCAGCAATTTGGCCTACAACAGGCATCTTCACTGTTTCTTTGAATGTATTGTATTCATTATACGAAAACTCAACCTCCAACAGGCCATCTTTAGCATTTGGCTTACGTCTAAAAGATTGAGGTATCAAGCTATTTAAACCTGCAATATCTTTACCTTTTAGGATTTTCACTTTGAACACGTTATCAACATCCTGTAAAAACAAGGGTATAGATGGTGGTCCAAATGAATAATCAATCAACACATAAGGTGTATAGTTCATATTACGTGTGATTTTTTTATTATCAGAGTAGTTTTTAACTTCAAATTTGACGACCTCTCCTCTCACATAAATTTTGGAGATAGTTGTATGTCCTTTATAGCTCCACTCGAGTGTAACATCCGTGTCCGGCATATTGGCATTTCTTGTGGCGTACCATAATCCCTTTTCCGAACCAATTCCTCTTTTAAGCGTTACAATACCAGCCGGTTGTGCGTCAATGAGCTGGAAAGGTACCGCGAAATCCACACTGCCATCAACATAATCAACTGTATTTGAAATAGATCTTTTCTTACTCACTATTGTGATATCCTGAACTCCAATTTCTTTTATCTCTTTCGCTTCAACAAGGGCAGAACCAAACCATAAAAGTACAAATACTGAAAACAGCATAATATGTTTTAAATTCATCATGATAAAGTCTCCTTTTGTATCATCTCTTAAAAAGGTTCAAGCTCATCATTAAACCTGGTTCCCAGATACAACTCTTGCAAACGCCTTACAGAACTGACAGTGAGATCTCTTTGGTCAGTGTGTCCCGGTTGCAGGACAAGTTTCCAGAAAGCGTCAGTTTCCGTATAATAAAACGGAAAGGACACGGAACTCATTTTGCCGATTGGCATCACTAACCACCAGTATTGCTGAAAGGTCTGGGCCAGCCCGAAAGACGGTTCGATGAAATTTCTGGTTATGGTCTTTGAGGCAATATGATCGAAGATGGAAAGAAGCAACAGAGGCTTGTGGGGTGCCCGATGACAGGTTTCGGCGGACCAGCGCTGTCTGTTTTTATCAGTGCGGAGTTTAGCGAATTGTTTCAGGTAACAATCTAATTTTCCACACATAATGACCTGCCTAAAAAAAGGATGCCTGTTCAAGTTTACCAACTAAGATAAAACTATTTTCGGAGCTCCACACTATCCACAAACATGCTTAATTGATTCACCTACCTCACCAAATCTACTGGTGATCGGGTTCAGTTTCAACAGGGATGAGAGTGCAATTGTTTTCTGATTGGGTTTTTGTTTATTGAGTTCTTTTGTTGTCAGAACATAAAAATCCCACTGGCTCAAATTTAATGGATCAACAGTTGATTTATCCTTATGAGACAACACGCAGAACACATATACATCAGCTTGACGTTTATACTCATCACCCCAACTATTTGTCGAGGCATACCAAGCCTTGGTTGGTTGTATATTAAATGTAAGCGCTGAGAGTTTTGTCTGTTTCCAGCTTTGCAGATAGGCTGCCGATTTTACTTCAACCGTTACACCATCTGGAGTAACCAGATCATAGGCATCCCATTCTTCTCGAACCTGGGAGTCACACCCGATATCAATAGCAACGATATACTCTGCAAGAATACCACGAAGGGCATTCCCTAGTATTTCCGAACTCGACCATTGCCAAAATGACAATAGGTTAAAATCAAGATACTTCCCGTCAAGATGAAATCTCTCTTCTCCTGACTTTGGGGTTAACTTGTCTCTTTCCACAATATTAGAGTTAGTTCTTGAATTATCACTTTTCCTTTAATCCCGATAGACAAGCTACCGTAAATAAAACGGTACTGGAAAACTAAGGTAACTCTTTAAAGTATTTGTATTATCTAACCACAAAACAACGTGATATTCCATGAGTCTTTCTAAAGCCAAAGTAGGCTTGCAGCGTTTGGATAAGTTCACCTTTCGAAATTACCCATTTACAAATCGAATAAAGGACTCTATTTCCAGATCTTTAACCAGTTTCTAAATTCTTCAATACGCAGCCTATAGCGGGCAATGTTACCTTCATGGAGACTGCTTAGTTCTGTTTCGACTATTTCGACAAACCGACCGTGAATTTCAGCGGGAACTTTTTCCGTGGCCTGCCGGGTAATCAAACCAACTGCTGTTCGTTTATCAACACAATCACGTACTACTTTTGCAACCAGTTCTTTGATTTGCTCTCGATATTTTAAGCGGATAGGGTCCGGTTCTCCCAGTGATTGCCTGACTGCGGAATAACGGGCACATGAACGATTATATGCCCAGACAAACACATCTCTCAGCAGTTCAATTCGATTGAGCTCATATACTGCCAGGTTCCCATCTATATAGGCCTGCTCCGGCACATCGACAAAAGAAAGCGGGCAAAGATTATGACGAATGAGCGGGATATTCGACGCAAGTCTTGATACACGTTTGTTCACATCCTCAAACGGTTGTAAATAAGGAATATGGACCATAACAAAAAATGCCTGCTCAAAAGGATCTTCAATTTCGGATGCTGTTGCAAGAATCTGACGAAAACACTCTTCGATTACCTGAGGTACTTCGAGCGGATGATAAACACTCCCTCTCACGCCGACAGGAATAGATCGCAAACGACCGCAGGCCTGTGGGTCCGTAAGAAGATTGTCCGACAGCAAACCATGCAGGTTCAAAATTGTATAATTATTCAATCCTGTTTCATCGGCCTGATTTACCAGAAGTTCAATAGCTTCCTTATGATTCAGAATCATTTGCGCTTCCCGAGCGTCTTTGCCTTCAGCAACCTCACCTAATTCAAGCAGCATTTCTGTCTCAAGTAATGAATATGTGTTTCCCTCCAGCCTGCTGGAGTTCCAGGAAAGATCTATCAACAGCCGTTGAAAAACCTTTAATGCATGGGTGCCGGCAGGATTTTGTTGTTCTGATGATATCCCGATTTCATGGAGTTTCTGTCTAATCTCCGGTGTGAGATAAGATGTTTTATTCGGCCTGTAAAGTTCCAGGAACTTTCGATTGTAGCCGACAGGCGTCCGGTACTGTATTGGCTGGCTGATAGCTTTTTTGCAATCCTCCCCTTCCGAGGATATTGGGATATAGACTTGACCATGGGCTGGAATTTTTGGAGCAGGTTTCTGAACATGCCCTACTCCGGAAACATCAGGAAGTCGGTAGCGGCTCGCTCGTCCTTTTCCTACGACAACCAGCCGTTTGCTTTTTTCAAGCAGTGCCAGCCGCCGCTGCAGTGTGCGGCCAGACATTTGAAAAGGCAACTTTTGATAGATATCTTTGATGCTGCAACCGGTTGGAGTTGCGGCAACGAGTTGCTCTATAGCATATAGTTCATTTTCAGGGATGTTTTTTGGCATGATTAGTTATTATGTCACGATTCCCAAAATCGCGCCACAAAAATATTTTTTATGGCGCGATTAATGGAAATCCAGGGACACAATACCATTTTATTCCTGAATTATTTTCAAGATTCAGAGAAAAACAGGACCGATATTAAGGGTTTACTCTCATCGTTTTTTTGTCATTTGATCCCACAGAAGTTCTATAAATAACCATAAAAATTAAAAGGGTCAGAGTGTGATTATAGGCCGATAGATGAATCGATTTATTTAGCTTTCCCAAGAGCGTTTCTTTGCCTCGGACTCAACCATTCCAGAGCTTTTGACCTGGAAGAAGGTGCATATGCATTGATTTTTGTTTTCTGCATTCGGGTAAGACCCGGTAAGCTTTGCATCGCTTTCCATTTCTCAAGCTGCTTTTTCTGGTCAGATGCTCTGGCTTTGCGGTATCTCCCATCAAGCCATCCTGTCGGAAGAGCTTTTAGAAGACTCGCTTCATTTCCTGGTAAGTAAACCTTACGTGCGCTATCAGCCTCTTGCGCCTTTTTTACAAGAGTTTGAAGAGTGATCTTTTTGTTGTCATAGACTACGCGGGTGACCTCCCGACCCTCTATCCATCCGGCTTCTGTTTCTATTACACCTTCAATCTTGCCAAGAGCTACTTCACCGGACCAGAAGCAGTACATAGCAAAAGCGACAACAGCATGATTTTGTTTATTGTTCTCCATTGCGACTGTTTCAAGATACTTTGGCACAGGACGATTTGCAGTTTCTAACGCTTTTATCATACGGGAAGCAACCCCGCCAATATCCCAGATACGATCTTTTCGTGGGATGATATCGTGTCCTTGGGCGTTAAAAAATCGAATGACCTGATAATTCCACGCCGGTTCATTGAATCGATCCAGGAGTTTTCTATCCTCTCCACCCCAGTTGTTATAGACGAGTACCGGTAGAAACTCTTCTTCAATTGCCTCGACAAGCAGTGGGTAGGTCAACACTGTTTTGCCGAAATCCTGGCATCCGCTACAACCAGGCACCTCCTGAAAAAGAACAAGGACAGGCCGACCTGTCTTAGCACTTTTTTTAAAGGCCTTATCCAGGTTGCGACCCCATTGCACAGAACCTATTTCAACCGGGTTCTCTTTTGCTTCTGCATTGAGAGCTAGAAGGAAAATACTAATTAGAATAATGAAAAAACGATTCATGTAATCCTGTTATTTGGTTTTTTTATCACCCCAGATAGCCTTGAGTCTCTTGTCCCGCCCACAATTCCACCGATATGTTTTGTAACGAATTGGACTTTTTTTATAAAAATCCTGGTGGTAGCTTTCCTTCCCTTTAATCGGGTAGAATATTGATGCCTTTAAGATTGGCGTTACTATTTTTTTGTTTGGAAATCTCTTGGCAATTTCTTTTTTAGATTGTTGGGCAATCATCATTTCTTTTTCGTTTGCCACGAAAATGGCACTTAAATAGCTATGACCTTTATCGCAAAACTGTCCTTTGGCATCAAACGGGTCAATGTTCACCCAGAAATGATCAAGTAATTGGTTGTAACTCAGCTTATTTGGGTCATAGGTTATTTCAACAGCTTCATAATGCCCTTTATGGTTGCCGTTGTAAGTCGGGTTTTTCAAGGTTCCACCGGTAAAACCGGATATAACATCAATGACACCTTCAAGTTTTTCAAAATCCGACTCCATGCACCAGAAACACCCGCCAGCCAGTATTGCTTTTTCAGTTGCTTTGTCAGCAGAGGCCATGGTTGCAGCAAGCAGCAGGATCGGTAACAGCAAAAAGATCAGTTTGTTCTTCATATTGTTCCTCTTTTTTGGGATTGTATGTTCTGAGGATACAATACCAACTTCTATCTGAAATGCTGTTCAACCCTCTATTTTGTTATCGTTTTGTTATTTCATTGCAATGAACTTCGTGGGTGGCGTTGTCTTCAAAGCGACTGTTTAACCATTTGATTGGGTCAGCAGGCTTCTCCAGTAGGACCATATTTGGTGTGGCACGATTCGTCTAATCGAGCCATAAAATTATTTTCTGGCGTACTCCGAAACAGACGAGACTATTCCGGACCGCGATCCGAAATAGTCAGAAGAACCCGTTGTATTTTTCACATGTGTTTTTATTAAATTTTCCCAGTGAATGTATAGGCAGCAATACCAATCCATTCTTTCACTCCATATCTCAAGTTATTCAAATGGCCTGTAAAATTCCAATCAAGGCGGAACAGTTTGTCATATCTACTCACAAAATCGACTGGGTATGGGACGACACTCCAGCCGACTTTGCGGAAAACACCCATTGATCGGAACATATGCCAGGCAGTTGTGATTAATACCCAGGTTTCTCCTTCCTTGGGTTGGGCAAGTTTATGGCTGAGAATTGCATTTTCCCATGTGTTACGGGATTCCCGTTCAAATATGATCTTTGATATGTCCAGACCTTGTTGGGTGTAGAGCTGTTTAGCGGCGTCCGCACCTTTTAATCCCTGTTCAACCATACTGGAGCTGCCGCTGGTATATATCAATTTGGCTTCGGGGAATTTTCTGGCCAGATGGATAGAGACAAAAAAACGCTCCGCCGCATTGCCGACAACAGGCTGTTTCCAGAGCTCTGTGCGGATGGCATCTTCAGCGCCGCCAAGGACGATAATGCCATCGACATGTTCCAGTTGAGGGTTATGAGAATATTTCTTTTCTAACGGATAGAGGAGCCACTCACCAACAGGGAACAGGCCAATGGTCAAAAAGAGGATAAACAGTATGCTGAATATTGTTTTTGCCAGGCCGAGCTTTGATCTTAACAGGCATAGCAGGCCAACAGCAAAAAGAATGATGAGGGCGCTATCGGGGGAAATAATGAGCCAGGTGAGTTTTGACAGCCAGAAAAAAAGTGAGTCCATAGTTACTCCAGTTGGGGAATTTCAACATCACCGGTAACACAGTTGTATCACGGTATCTGTTCAAAAGACAACCCGTGGCCGTCTATCCTGCTGGTTTTTTCGGCACCCTGGTAAGATTGTGCCGGTTCCGGGTCAAGTTCAAAATTACGGAGCCGGAAGCAAGGGATTAGTTGTTGCAAATTTTCTGGATTCCAGCTTTCACTGGAATGGCGGAGAGAACGCGTTAAAGGCTAACCCTTCACCTGGATGTGATTCCGGGTGAAGGGTTTGTCACAAAAACCGCTTGAAGCGGAATCGTGCATTTTCAGGAAAATCTTAATCAGATTGAGCAGGTCATGTCCTGGCCGCAACAAAGCGGAGATTTAATCATGCCGTGACCGTTGGGACATTTTGAGACCTGGACCTCGGTGCCATCATCGAGTTTGACGGTATCGTTAACAAGGGGTGCATCACATTTTGCACAGGTCGCGTTAACAGCCATTTTGCATTTCGGACATTCATAAGTTGCCATTGGGTTTTCCTCCATTATTTATTGTCATTTATTTTCGGTAAAAACTATTTTCACCTTGTTCATTACATCTTGTATAGCAATACGTTATTAAAACTAATTCTGCCAACCAGAAAGGCAACCAGGAATTATAAAAAAAGAGAAGAAATGCGGTTAATCCTGATTCAATAGGCTTCAGACATGTCTTAGAGATCGCGAGGCCGTAGGCCGTGGCACTCTCTTTTTATTTATTTCTCATTATGCCTTTAATTCAGTTGGAAGGTATCGGGCATTCGTAGTAAAAACTTGTATCAGGCCACCTTGAAAAATTGCTATTTGGTCCGATTACTGTGTCACAGTAAAAAAATAAAATGCTCACATATGCCTAATATGCTGAGTTTATGCCCGAATGGGTGCTTTCATTTTTTCCTGTTCCTTGTTCTCGAACAGGTAAGCGAGTTTAGAAGACTCCGAAATATCTAATTTTTCAAAATACCCGGCAATCATAAACGACAAATGGTGACATACGCGTGACAAAAACTCCCTACATAGCCGATCTTCATATCCATTCCCGCTATTCCAGGGCAACCAGCAAGGCCAGCAATCTGCAGGGACTTGCCGCCTGGGCCGCCATCAAAGGAATCGATGTGGTGGGGACCGGCGATTTTACTCATCCGGGCTGGTTTGCCCATCTAACCGAACATCTGGAAGAAGCAGAACCGGGTCTGTTTAAGTTACGCGGACAGCCTTCTTTAGAAGAACTGGCTCCTATTTTACCACCCGGGGTGCAGCCGGACACATCCGATATCCGTTTTGTCCTCAGTTCTGAAATAAGCTCGATCTATAAACGGGATGATAAGGTACGCAAGGTCCATAATATTCTGTTTGCACCTGATTTCGATTCGGTTCGCAGGATCAATACAACGCTTGCCGGAATAGGTAATCTGGAGTCGGACGGTCGCCCTATTCTAGGCCTTGATTCCAGGAATCTGCTGGAGATTGTGCTGGAACAGGCACCACAGGGCTTTCTTGTCCCGGCCCACATCTGGACTCCCTGGTTTTCCCTTTTTGGCTCCAAGTCAGGATTCGATGCCATCGAGGAGTGTTTCGGGGATCTGAGCGGTGAGATCTTTGCCCTTGAAACCGGTCTGTCCTCGGACCCGGACATGAACCGCTGTATCTCGGCGTTGGACCGATTTTCATTGATCTCCAACTCCGACTGCCATTCACCATCCAAGCTGGGCAGGGAGGCCAATATATTCACCACCGGTTTTGATTTCTTTTCCATGCAGCAGGCCTTGCGTCAGCCTGTTGACGCCGACGGCAATCAACATTTCAGTGCTACAATCGAATTTTATCCCGAAGAGGGTAAATACCATTGCGACGGCCACCGCAAGTGCGGCGTCTGGCTTGAGCCCACCCAAACCAGGGAGGAGAAAGGGATCTGCCCCCAATGCGGCAAGCCGCTGACCATTGGGGTACTGTACAGGGTGATGGAGTTGGCTGACCGGGAGGCTCCTGTTTATCCTGAAGGTTCTCCGGCTGTTTATAGTCTGATCCCGTTGCATGAAATGCTGGGAGAGTTGTTCAATACCGGTCCGGCAACCAAAAAAGTCGCTACTATTTACGGGAAGTTGATTAATACATTTGGCTCCGAATTCAATCTTCTGCTCAACGCTTCTCTATCGGATATAAAATCCGTGTCACCAATGCTAGCAAGGGCTGTTAAACGGGTACGGGAAAAGAAGGTGATCCGCCAGCCCGGATTTGACGGTGAATTCGGTGTAATCAGGGTATTCACCGATGAGGAGCGCCAAGGGCTTGGAGGCCAGCTGAACCTCTTTGGTCTCACACCTGCCAAACCTCGCAAAACAAAGAAGAGAAAGCTGCGCAATTTCAAGGCCTCCCGTTCAATACAGAAAGCCAAAGGGAAACAGACACTCAACCAACAGCAACAGGCTGCTGTGGACAGCGATACCGACCATATCATTGTCAAGGCGGGGCCGGGAACAGGTAAAACCCATACCCTGGTCCAACGGGTATTCCGATTGCTGGAGAATAAAAAAACTCGGATTACCGTGATCACCTTCACAAACAAGGCTGCTGAGGAGGTTCGGCAGCGGCTTGTTGCAAAAACAGGAATCGGTTCCAGAGTCAGGGTGAATACCTTTCACACCTATTGCCTTGGCTGGCTCCGCCGAAAGAATCCGGAAACGTACCTGATCGGGCCGGAGTTGCGGACAACTATAGTTCGCAAGCTCTACCCCGATTTAACAATCAGAGAACGGACCGAACTGCAGCGGGAGATCGGCCTGTTTCTCTCCGGACTTTCTCGACCGCCGGAAAACTACCCGGCTTCGTTTCAGCCCTATTTCACCTATCTGCGCGACCAGAACCTTCTTGATCTTGATGAGGTGGTGTTGGCCTGTGCTGAGATGATAGCAGATGATGATGATTTTGCGGCTGAGCTCAGTGCTGAAACCGGTCACCTGCTGATTGATGAGTTCCAGGATCTCAACGGGGGTCAATATGAGCTGGTGCGGCTGCTGGCACAGGGTTGTCCGGTATTCGGTATCGGTGACCCGGATCAGGCAATTTATGGATTTCGTGGCTCGAGCCCTGCCTGGTTCCATCGGTTCATTGAAGAGCAGAAGGCGGAACTCCATACCCTGAGGATCAACTATCGAAGTTCAGCATCCATTCTGCAGGCAGCAACCAGTGTTATCTCCTCGAATCACCCTGCAGACGACAACCAGGTAACAACCGGTGCGGGAGCGCAGGCCGGCTGTATCTACGACCACATGGTAGCCGACTCCGTCGCTGAGGCCCGATTTATTGGTGAACAGATACAACTTTTAGTCGGCGGCACATCGCATCGGGAGATTGACCGGCTAACAGAACTCAAACATTACAACATGGGGCTGTCAGACATCGCCGTTCTCTACCGTACATCTAAACAGGCTGAACCGATTGCAAAAATTCTGGCTGAAAGGGGCATCCCTTTCCAGGTGGTTGATGTGAAACCGTTTTATCAGACCGGTGATGCCAGGATCATCTATCTGTGGGTCCTGCTTGGTGCGGATATGGTCGACAAAGCTGAGCTGCTGTCTCTGTTGGGTCGGGAAGAGGGAATCGGAGCCAAGACACTGGCAGAGGCCGATGATATTATTATGGTGGACAGTCGATCACCTTTTTCGGATTTAAACGCCACTGTGGACAGGCTGCCCGCCCTGCTGCAGCAAAAGCTCAGGGAATTTACAACTGTTGTCAACCATTTGCAGCGAGGAGTAAACACCGATTCAGTTGTTGCGGCGGTTGATATAATCCTGGAACGATATTCGATTGATCAGGAGCAGCCGGATATACTCCGGATCAGGCAGATGGCTGAGTCTTTTTCTACTCTTGCGGCATTTGGCCAGCATCTCAGACGCCATCAGGATCAGGTTATTTATGACGACCGGGCTGAGGCCGTTTTTTTGGGTGCCCTGCACGCCGCCAAGGGGCTAGAATTCAGGGCTGTTTTTCTGGCCGGCTGCGAGGAAGGATTGCTTCCGCTGGCACCCCGCGAATCACTTGAGCCGGAACAGCAACAGGAGCATATCCGGGAAGAACGGCGCCTCTTTTTTGTGGGTTTGACCAGGGCGGCTCGCGTTCTCTTTTTTCTGCACGCGAAAAAAAGAACGAGTTATGGAAAAGAGCTGTTACCTGATCCATCACGGTTTATTGGTGATATTCCCCTTGAACTGGTGCAACCTCCTCCGATAGCTGCCCAAAAGAAAAAAAAGAAATCAACTGCTAAGCAGATGAGTCTCTTTTAAAAATAGATCAAGTTATGAGTTTGATTTTGAACATATTACCGTTTAAAATCAAACTCTGGATTCGTGGCAAAGACAGTAGTTTTGCTCATCAATTCATCAAATCCAACTACGACGTATAAACAAATGGACAAAATTTTATTGGTCAACTTTACGGGCAAAGACAAAACAGGGCTTGTTTCCTCCCTTGTCGGTATTCTTGCCGAGTACGATGTTAGAATCCTTGATATCGGTATGAGCGTTATTCACGACTTTCTCACAATGGGAATTCTGATCGGAATACCGGACAAGCAGAAGGGCTCCGGGCTCTTTAAAGATCTTCTGTTTGAATGCCATGGAATGGGAGTATCGGTTAATTTTACGCCTGTAAAGGTTGAGAGATACGAAAGATGGGTTGGAGATCAGGGAAAGGAGAGAAGAGTCATCACCCTGCTGGGAAGAGAGCTGTCTGCAAAGCAAATCACCAAGATCTCTTCAATTACTGCCAGGAATCAACTTAATATTGATGATATCAGAAGGATCTCGGGGCGGATCTCCATGGAGAATCCAGCCATCAAACCAAAAGCGTGTGTGGAAATGATTGTAACCGGTACTCCTCCGAATCTTCACCAGGTGCGGGCCGACCTCATGGATACTTCCGCGACAATGAATATCGACATATCTTTCCATGTGGACAACATTTACCGCAGAAACAGAAAACTGGTTGTCTTTGATATGGATTCCACCCTTATTCAGACAGAGGTAATCGATGAACTGGCAAAACTTGCAGGTGTCGGTGATCAGGTGGCAGCCATAACTGAGTCGACAATGCGGGGAGAAATCGATTTTAAGGAGAGTTTCAGAAGAAGGGTTTCTCTTCTCAAAGGCTTACAGGCATCGCAACTATCGAAGATTATCGATAACCTTCCCATAACAGAGGGGACATCCACGGTAGTCAAAACATTAAAAAATCTGGGTTACAAGCTGGGTATTCTTTCCGGAGGATTCACCTTTGTCGGTGACTATCTCAAAGAGACATTTGGTTTTGACTATGTCTATGCCAACGAGCTTGACATCAAAGACGGTGTGG
>CAZUUJ010000041.1:0-32988 GCA_964623625.1 uncultured Desulfocapsaceae bacterium | reverse complement strand
ATGCGGTACAACTTAAATCAGTAGATCAGTGGTCCAAGAAAGGGTACCACTTCCTAGATTATGAATAAAAGTATAGAATTTACAAATAGATTTAATTCATTACTTGTTGAATACTTAAATACCTTCAATTTGCTTGAATTAAATGTCGGACTTTGTATTAGCCATTTATCACAGCTTGAACAGGTTGAAATATATAGAAAAATAAATAAAATGAGTTTTGAGAAGAAACTCGAATATTTGTTAGAACTCACAAGTTCAGAGAAAAATAAACAAGATCTTTATTTTTGGTGTAAAGACGCCCATGCAAAAAGACATGAACGCAATATGTATATGCATGGGCAATGGTATTTATTCCCTCATTTAGAGCAGTGTGTAGAGTTTAGTATTGCCCCCTGGGTAAAAGATAAATATGAGAATGTATATCCTGGCACCCGATTCACATTACATAAATTCGAAAGTATCATAACAAGTATGAAAAGCTGCCTTGAGAAGTTTCACGATTTACGTAAAAAATATGGCATCTAACAAATCGTTCAACTTGGACGCGCCAAACACCAGCGCTAGTTAACTCCGACGTTTAGAAAATAAAATACTCTCAAAAGATGATAAATGAGGAGATAATTACAAGTGTCTTTTCACAAGACATTAGCAAACAAGCTGGCAAAAACCACATTTGGTAAAAAATCCATGGCCCAAAAGGATATGCAATCAATTTTCAAGCAACAACCTGATATGCGTGTTTATGTCGGCCTGGGTTTATTAATAGTAAGTTGTTTTATTAGTGTACCTGCCTTTGCCTTTTTGACCTATTTATCAGTAAAATGAAGTAAACCGATAATTATTGCAGTAGGTGGTCCTGTCATTTTTATAATTGTGCACATAGTTTTCGGATTTGGTGTCTATTTGGCTGGAAAAAACTACGCTATGGAAGCATTGCAGTCTGCAACAAAACGGTTTTTGCAAAAACATACATAAAATAGTTTTATCCAGTCTTGTCCCATTATTATGTTTTTTAACAAGCCAATAAACGCTGAACCCAAAACATCGGCAGATGTACCAGATTATGTGGTACGCATAAAGTAATTCAATAATTCAATTTTAATCTTCCGCACTATGTGGCAGGTTCTCACAGCGATATACCAAGAAAATGAAAAAGGATTTTACTGAATATGAGCTGATTCTTGAAACTCACAATGCTGGCGACCGAGTATTTATAAAATCAATATTAGATGCTGAAAATATAGTTTATTTCATACAAGGTGAAAATGTCGCACCATATTTACTGAATGCTTTACCAATGCGGGTGATGGTTAGAAAGGATCATGTCCAAAAAGCAAAAGAGATATTAAAAGATATCAAACTTTCATACTCATATAATTTCGAATAATTCACGTAAAGTATCCAAAAAATATAAAGAAATAGAAGATATAACAAATGTGTTTAGTGGAAATAAGAGGCCGATCGAATAGCGTTTCTTTCCGTTCCGCTCGAAGTTCAAAGGTTTTCAAACTGTCAGTACCCGTAATCTTGCGTCTACTGCAACAGGTCGTTATACAACACGGAAAAACTGCTTGAATTGCAAAGGCAAATTAACCAGAAAGTCAGTGGAGGTATTTCATAAAGAATTGAATGTACACATTCCTTGATTATTTCTTCATCGTTTTTCATAGTAGTTTGGTTCTATTCGATCTGACCGGTTGGGCGTGGAGAAGGACACGACGATTTCATTTGATGACTATTGGCCTCACCATCTTGTCCTGGTTTGGTTTAGGAATATTTTACGGCTGGGGCTACTGCCCCTGTACAGACTGGCATTGGGATATCAAACGCAAGCTCGGAGAAACTGACTTACCGAATTCATATATCAAATATTATGTTGATAAACTAACAGGATATACATGGGATCCTTTGGTAGTGGATGCGGTAGTCTTGATTTTGGGTCTCTTGGCATTTGCTCTGTCATGTTGGTTCAATCTGCGGGACTACAACTTTCGTAAATATGCACGGTATGATGATTCTTCGTTGAAGTGAGATCGTAAAAATATTGTATAGTAAACCAATAGAACAGGCACTATATAAATGGCGGTTCATCGTTAGGGGTGTGCGAGTTTGGCATGAATTAATTCCCCTGCTCACCGGCAATGTTAGGCAAAAAAAACAATATTGCAATTATTATGAACAATGCATACATCATCGGACACATCACTGTTATAGACCAAGAAAAATGGATGGATTACCGAAGCAAGGTTCCTGCCACATTGGAACCTTGGGGTGGTGAATTAGTATTTCGAGGTGGTCTATCTTCCGTGCTTTCTGGAAATCATAAGCATAGTGACACTGTGGTAATACGTTTTCCCGATTTACAATCATTGACCAATTGGCACTCTTCTCCACAATACCAATCACTTATTCCTCTTAGGCAGGAAGCTGCCGAAATCGATTTGCTTGCATATGAAGAATGATCAGCAAACAAGGCAATTTTATATGTACGTCAAAAAACGTCGCTCGTTACTCGCTCTGTTTTTTTTTTCTGCCGGTCATTCGCCTGGGTCAGTAACCAAATCATGTTATCTAGAGAAACCGCGGTAAGTCCTTTATTCTAGATCATCCTATAAAACCGTTTCGATTTTCAGGTACCGTTTGCAGCAAATAATTTAAAGTAAAGGGATTCGTCAATGACTCAAAGAATCATACTTGTTTTAGTGATATCAGTTTGTATGTCAGGATGTTACTACCCTTATGACCCTGAAAATTCAGATAAATATGATAAGTACTGGCTGGATAAAGAAAAAAGTGGCCAGATAGAAACTACTGATCCACTCAAAAGTGAAGAGGCATATCAAGTTTCCCCAGGTATTTGATATGAACCTGAGAAGGAGGGGTCATTGAAGTTGCTTTTACAGAAAATTTTAGAAAAACTAAAAATTTCCAATCCACCAAAAAGAAAATGAAACAAATAATTGTTATAATCTCGGCTTGTTGCCTTCTTTTCTCGTCCGGCTGTTCAAATGTGGTCTCCAAATATCCAATCGGTATAGAAAATTTTAAAACCTCATCAAACGCATGGAACGGTACCTGGCTGAGCGAGGACGAGGTAATTAAAATAAAGGTGATCGACGAACCAAACGGAATTATAAAACTGGCTTGGATTGAAAGCAAAGATAATGATCTCACATTCAAATCCATTACCTGTAAAATCAAGAAAGGCAAAAGTGGATTGTATTTGAATGTGATAGAGATGCCGGATGGAGAGCTAACGGACTATTATTTTTGGGGAAAGATCAAAAAAGAGAATCAAAAAATTATTTTTTGGCAGCCATCCGTAGATGCTTTTAAAAAAGCGCATGAGGCCAAAAAAATAAATGCGATAATAGAAAAAACAGATCCGGATAAATCGGGGAAACAGCGCGTAAAATTTGTAAAATTAACTGATGATCCTGAAGTTGTCTTAGATCTTATTGAAAATAAGAGCAGTGAGTATTTTGACCTGGAAAACCCGATTGTTTTAATGAGAATAATACAATAAAGAACGACCGGACGAACAATGTCAGATAATAATTATAATATACAATTCGCCGCCGTATGCGGCCTCTACTGCAAGGCATGCTCCTGGTATATAGCAACCACTGAAGAGCCGCAAAGACTCAAAAGAATGGCAGCGGAAATGGGCTTCACAGAGGAGGAGGGCAGGTGTTACGGCTGCCGGTCTGGCAACAGGCTGCCTTATTGCAAAAAATGTAAAATGTTTGATTGTGCGACCCAGAGGGGAATCAATTTTTGCAGTGAGTGTGAACAGTACCCATGTACTGATCTGAAAGAATTCCAATCGGCGATGCCGCATCGGATAGAGTTGTGGAAAAATCTTGATCGTATCAAGTCAGATGGATACCAAGAGTGGCTGAAAGAAATTCGAGAAAATTACACTTGTCCACAGTGCGGGACCATCAACTCAACATATGACCGGACATGCCGTAAATGCGGTAACAGTCCCAGCTGTGATTATGTGGAAACACATAAACGGGAAATTGAAGAGTATTTTAAGAAGAAATAAGGAGGAGCAACTCTTTCACCTGACCTGAATCCGGCAGGAAAATAAACGAAGGTTGTTGTCTGAATAAAGCAAAACACCAAAATGGATACAATTGGTTTATTGGCTTTATTAGAAGATTAAAGAAAACAGGCTATTGGTGTCAAGGTTGGGGATAACGCACCATTGTTGCAGAAAGCTGGACAAACAACTATACGTTTCAAATAGAGCTCAATACCCGAGACGGAATTAACGGAACTCGAAAACCTATTTGGATATCCTTAATAGATTTGATCTGTCTTGCTGCCTAGTACCGGTAGAGTGAAGAAAACAGTTGTGCCAACACCTACCTCCGATTTGATACCGATTTCTGTACTATGGAATTCGATGATTTTCTTGGCGATGGCAAGTCCGAGCCCCGCATGGGATCGTCTTTCACCCCTGCTTTTATCGACTCGATAAAAGCGGTCGAATACAAAGGGAAGCTCTTCGGACGGAATGCCGATGCCACTGTCTTTTACCTGGACGTTGATGCCATTGGCTTCATTGGTAAGTGAAATCTTGATCGTACCGTCCTGTTGGGTGTAACGAAAGGCGTTGTCGAGAAGATTTTCAAAAACCCGTTCGATCATGGCGATGTCGCCAAAGGCAAAGGGCAGTTCCGGTTCGATTTCAAGCTCTGTTGTAAGTTTCTGCTCTTCTACCCGCAGTTTGTGGTTCATGAGTACATCCTGAATAAGCTCCCCAAGATTAAAAGGTTCTTTATTAATCTTGATATCATCACCTTCCAATCTGGACAGCTCGAAAAGATCGTTAATCAATTTGCCCAGGTTCTCACAGTGAGAAGCGGCAATATCGAGATATTCCTGACGTTGTTCCGGGGATAATTGATCGTTTTTCAATGACAGGGTCTCTATATATCCCTGCAGGGCGGCAAGCGGTGTTCGAAGATCGTGTGAGATACTGGCGACCAGTTCTCTTCTGTTCTGGTCGGATTTCTGCAATTTTGAAACCTGCCGGTTGATCTGTGAAGACATTTCCACAAAGGTTGTTTCCAGACGGTCGATTTCATCAGAGGATTGCAGACGGGTATTCTCCTTTGAAGGGATATTATCCAGGGTGCTGGATTCATGGAATCTGTTCATCAGCTTATCCAGATTTCGTAACCTGACGGTCAACAGCTTAAAGAGGAGCAGGCCGGCAATGATAACAAGAAAGATCTTCAATAAAATAACAGCCAGCCCAACCCGGACCACATAGGAGTCCCTAAGCTGCATGGAGAGCATCTGAAATTTCTGTCCCCCAAGAATTACGTAAAGATAGCAGGTGCATAAGCCGTCCTCAATAAGCGGGGCAACCGAGAAGAGTTTGGGTTTGTTCGGTTCCTTGGGGTCATCTCCTAGAAGGGTCGGTGTTGCTTTTTGTTTGAGCATCAGTTCTATGGGCCGGGTATCAACGGAATCCAGTTGAATTTTACCCTCCGGACCATTGTGACCGACGATTTGACCGTTTAAGTCAAGCAGGTAGAGGTCGATACTGGGGTTGACCGAACTTAATGCATCAAAAACGGATTCCAATTTCTTCTGATCGACTTTGCCTTCGTGGAGAAGCTGTTTTATCGACACAATATTTTCAGCAAGGTTCTGATGAATTCGCTGGATCAGCTCCTGCTGGTACATGGTGAATAGCTTTGCCGAGATACCGATATAACCGAAACCGGTAATGCAGAGCAGCACAAAGAAGACAACAGCAAGTTTTGAGTAGAGTGAACGCATAGTGTATTAACGATGTTTTAATAATTCAGCCTGCTTACACCCGGCCGGGTAAAAAACAAGAGTATCTTCCCGGTTTTCACAATCCTGCCAACACTGAAGGATAGGAGAGAGATATGACCACGATTTTATCACACTGTCCTGCCGCCAGAATAGTAGATGATCGCCCTGAAGACATTCGAGCAGGACCTTGGTGTAGCCGTCAGCCGTTGTTTGCGGAAACAGGTTTTGGTAGTGGAAATCCATTGTAACCGATTTCAGACAGAGGGCTGTGCCAGGACTTTTGGTCTGAAAGGTCAAACGAACACTCTCTTCGGGAGCTATCCCAAGGATAAGCCTGTTGGCAGTAATGTGATCTCCCATGATATTTCGCAGCATGGAGTGGGGAACTTCACGGAACTGGATGATGATCTCGGTTCGCTTCTCATTTAGACGTTTACCGGAACAGAGATAGAATGGAACATCATGCCAGCGCCAGTTGTCGATGAACACCTGTAAACAGGCGTAAGTTGGAGTCAGAGACATCGGGTCGACTCCGGCCTCCTGCCGGTAGCCGGGCAATCGCTCGGAGCCGATCTCTCCAGGACCGTATTGACCAAGAGTAACAAAATCGTCAAGTTTGTCAGGATCGAACGGCCGCAGTGAATTGAAGAGCTTGGATTTCTCGTCGCGGACCTGTTCGGTTTCAAAACGGGCAGGCGGTTCCATACCAATCAGGCTGAGCAGCTGCATCATGTGATTCTGGAACATATCTCGAATGACACCGGCCTGTTCATAATAGGATGCCCGGTGTTCAACGCCCAGAGATTCTATGGCGTTAATGCTGACGTGATCGATATATTGCCTGTTCCAGATTGGTTCGAAGATAGCGTTGGCAAATCTGAACAGCAGAATGTTCTGCACCGTCTCTTTAGCCAGATAGTGGTCGATCCGAAAAAGCTGCTGCTCTTTGAAGTATCTGTGAAGCGTGTTGTTGAGTTCGATGGCCGAGTCGAGATCATGGCCAAAGGGTTTTTCGATGACCAGACGGGTCCATCCACCATCTTTATCCTGCTTTTTGTTGAGTCCGCATTCGCCTATCAAGGTGGCGACAATCGGATAGAGAGACGGTGGTAGAGCCAGGTAAAACAGGGTGTTGCCAAGGGTATTGAAGTTCTGTGAGTATTCTGATATTTGGGATCGCAGCCTTTCATAGGACTCACGCTCATGATAGTCGATTCGTATATATGAAAGATGACGGAGAAAACGGTCGATTTCCTGTTTTTTAGTATTGTATCGAGTAAGCAGGCTTTCTTTGATGGTTTCCGCATAGGCTGGATCATCGAAATTTGAACGGCCGCAGCCGATCACAAAAAAACTCTCAGGTAATGATTGGGAGACAAAGAGATCAAACAGAGCGGGAAACAGCTTTCGGTGTGCCAGATCCCCGGTGGCTCCAAAGATGATCAGGCCGAAAGGGTCCACTTCTTTCTCAAGCAGGCAGAATTCTCCTTGAGATGGAGCAGCCTGGCCGGATTGGTTGGATTGTCCCATATTGTCCTGCCCGATTATTTGTTGTTCTTGGATGAAACAACCGCGTGCCCGCCAAATTCCCTTCTTAAGGCGGCCAGGACCCGGTTTTCGAAGGCGTCTGTTTTTCTTGATTGGAAGCGGTTGAACAGCGACAGGGCGATAACGGGCGCTGAAACGCCGCTTTCAACCGCCTGCTGAACGGTCCAGCGGCCCTCACCTGAGTCGCTTACATAGCCGCTTAATTCCTCCAGACGATGATCTTTTGAAAAGGCGTTCTCGGCCAACTCAAGAAGCCAGGAACGAATAACGCTTCCCTGGTTCCATAAATGAGACACTTTGGCGTAATCGAGATGCTTCCCATAAGGTGAGGCTTCCAAAATTGCAAACCCTTCACCATAGGCTTGCATCATTCCGTATTCGATGCCGTTATGGACCATCTTGACGAAATGTCCGCTGCCGGCTGGACCGCAGTAAAGATGTCCTTCCTGGGGCGCCAGCGCTTCAAATATCGGTGTCAGCTGGTCACAGATACTCTTGTTGCCGCCATACATCAGGCAATATCCCTCTTGAAGACCCCAGATACCGCCACTGACACCCACATCGATATAGTGAATGCCGTCCTTTTGAAGCAACTCGCTTCGTCGAATATCGTCCTTGTAATAGGAGTTACCACCTTCAATAACAATGTCGCCCGGTGAGAGCAGTTCTCTGAGCTTGTCGATATGATCGTCAACAATCTTGCCTGCCGGCAGCATCAGCCAGACGATGCGAGGTGTTGAAAGCTGATCGGGAATATCGTTAAGGTCATAGATGCCGGTTGCTCCTTCCTTGACGATTATATCGATCTTGCCGGTAGATCGATTATGAGCCAGTACTTCGATTCCACCCTGCATCAACCTTCTGGCCATATTCATTCCCATGCGGCCCAATCCGATAACTAAAACCTGCATATTGATCTCCTTCATAGAGTCATATCAATTGTTAAGGTATCCTTACGTTATTTCACAAATACCATGGATCAGATCACATTCCTTCTTATAAAGTGTCTCAATCCAGTCGTCTTTACCTTTCCTGCCGCTTTGAGGATTGCCACACTCAGGACAAGTCTGCATCTGGTCGAGTTTTGACAGCAGATGTCTGCAGGTCGAAACAAAGGTGGCGTGGCTCCAGGTGAGCGGTGAGACGGAAAGCGGCTTGCCGGTGAAAGGGTGGACCTGCTCCGCCAGAACACCGGAGGCCAACTTATGGGTATCGACCCAGCGCAGAATATCCATAACTTCTTCGAGCTGCTCTTTGGTCTCAGAAAGTTCAATTAAATAATCTCCATACCAGAGCGTGCAGATAAACCAGGGGTTTCCTGGCAGGTCATCGGAAATCCTGTAATAATAATCGTCTTCATATCTGGCCATGCCGCCTATTGAGGTCGGAATCCACAGTTTATCCCTGAGCTGTTCCATAGTTGATTTTACCCGTCGATCGGTGGCTTCAAAAAGGCCGAAGGCGAATAATCCCCACAGAGACATATCCAGGGTACCATCGACCTGGATATCACCGTTGTCATCGAAGTTAATCATTCTGCAGAACCGATCGAGTTCCGGTCTCCAGAGGTACTCGGAAGCTCCATCCCGTATTTGGGCCGCAGCCTGTCGGTACTCTTCCGCTTTATCCAGTTCACCGAATACAAAACAGAAGAGGGAGGCGGCTGTTAATCCGCCAAATACCGAGCCTACGGTAAAGCTGAGTATTCCCCTGCGTTCTTCCCACAGATCGTAAGAGAGATCCGGCAGGCCGGTTCGGCTGTCGCGATAGCTGCAGAGAAAGTCGGCGCCACGTTTGACCAGGGACCGATACAGCGGTTTAATGAATTCGATGTCCCGGTATAGAACAAAATGTTCCCACAATGCCCAGATGACAAGGGCTGTTTCGTCCTCCTGAATGGGCAGTTGCTCCTGGCCGTCAACCGTCCAGGGATGCCAGGATGAGGCCAGACTGCCGTCCGGATTGTATTTATGGAGCAGGTAGCCGTCATCGGTCAGTCTTTTGGAGATAAAGCGAAAGAAGTTCTGAGCCGGTACCGGGTAGCCTGCACGATCAAGGGCGTTGGCGACCAGAGCGCCGTCACGGGGCCAGATATATGAGTAGGTGTCCCGGTTAAACTCGACCACATCGGAGTCGTTGGCTGCCAGGATGCCACCTTGCCAGTCAATCTGGGTGCGGAGAATAAGCAGGCTACGATGGTACAGATCCTGGAGTTCCTCGGACAATACATCCAGAACAGGTGTTTCTTTTCTTACCCACAGACGCCAGTAGTGTTTTGATCGGGATAACAGTTTATCGACACCCTTGTATTTCACCAGCTTGTCAAGTCGATGAACCTCCTGCCAGTCCTTGCCGGCACAGAGCCAGTATGCTGCCTGGTTGTCGCCGTTCTTTTTAACATTGAGGCGCAGAGCGATTGTCGAGTCGACGGACCCCTGTGAGATGGGGTTGCCGGAGAGGCGGCCGTCTTCGGCATCTTTATAGGTCCCTTCATACAGGCTACTGTTTTTGCGGCCGACGGCGACCTGGTGGATTGATCCGGAATCGTCCATCCCATTAATGAGGAAATAGCGGTTTTGTTTGTAATGAATAATGCCGCCAGACTGTGGATCAACCGCAGCAGTATCACCTACACTGTTGCCCAGAATATTGAAATCATGATGAAAGAAGAGTCTGATATCTCTGTCGGTTGAAGCAAGGTTTGAGACGTTGATTTTTCGTAAAAAAATACATTCATTGAAATCAACCGCCTCGCTGTAGCTTATCCGCACCTGAAGTCCGACGTTTTCGAAAACAACCGAGGAGACAAGGGTGTCATTCTGGTATTGTTGAGTAATTGACCAACCGTGTTCACGGCTGACCCAGCTGAATTGTCCGTTCAACCAGACTCCAAACCGGGACAGGGAGCCGCCAAGATGGTTTTCCTGACCAACATGTGGAAAATACAGATCGCGCAATTGATGATCGTTGTCAAAACAGATCAGAAGTTTTCCATTTCCAAGTGGTATGTCACGCGGCATAAGTGTCCTCTCTGATTGCCTTTTTAGTCCTCTTCATAAAACTTGTATCCGACTCCCCAGACGGTGAGGATATAGTGCGGTTTTGCAGGGTTCTGTTCAATTTTAGCCCGCAACCGATTGATATGGGAGTTGACGGTGTGATCATATCCTGAATGGCTGTATCCCCACACCTGCTCAAGGAGTTCGGCTCTGGTATAGACTCTTCCAGGGTTGGAAGCAAAGTGGTAAAGGAGATCAAATTCCTTGGCAGTAAGATTGAGATTTTCGCCATTATCGGTGACCATCCTTTTCTTGGGATCAATTGTCAGAGAATTGGCCTGGATGATCTTGTTATTATTGCTCTTCTCTTTGGTGGGTAAAGCCTCAACCCTTCTGAAAATCGCTTTTACCCGGGCAAGCAGTTCCTTGATTGAAAACGGTTTTGTCAGATAGTCGTCGGCGCCCTGGTCCAGACCCATTACCCGGTCAAGCTCGCTGGAGCGTGCAGTCAGCATGATAATCGGTATATAGGGCGATCGTGCGCGAATTTTGCCGCACAGATCGAGTCCGTTGATGCCGGGCATCATGATATCCAGTATGATAAGGTCGTAAGATTTCTGCTGTAACGAGTTCCAGGCCGAAAGACCGTCAAAGAGGATGTCGACATCGAAACCGAGGTCGGTCAAGTGGACTTGTAATAAGCGTGCAAGATCGGAATCGTCTTCAACCACCAGGATGTTCTTATTCATGACTAATTTCTTTTGATTATTCTTGCATTTTTAGATTTAAAGTGGGGACAGTGAACCTTCCTCGATATGATAAAGTCCGCCAATGAGGCCACGTTTGGTTTAAGTTCTATTTGATTACCCATAAAGTTCAGATTAGGTGAGGTCGGCCATTTGCCAGGCTAGCCTCCGGTCAAGAATTACTGCTTATTTGATAATATCACACCAACCAACCGACTTATTGTTAACAGATTACTGAATTTTTGTGGTAGTCAGAAAATTTTATAATAAAAATGGAGGAGCGCTGATGCAACTTCTTTATTAAATGTGAGAGTTTCGTTATTTTTATTTCACTATCAATCGATATAAAGTTGTACATAAGACGGTGGCGAAATTTCCAAGAATGTTTGTGTGGGTGCTTGGAAAATTCAGGTTATCGGAAGAGTATAAATAAACAGAGGTTGAATCGATATGATGAAAAGCAGACATTTCGCCTTATGGGCATTCTCTTTTGTGGTAATGGTGTTGTTGACTGGTGGCAGGGTGTCGGCTGCCAATGTAGTCGACCATGGGCTGTTCCAACAGTTTCTTGATGGCGCTGTAGTAGATGGAGAGGTCGATTACTCAGCTTTGAAAAAGCGAACAGCGCTCCTTGAGAAATATCTGGATTCTTTGGCAGTAATCGATAGCACTGGACTGGACAGGCAAGAACAATTTGCCTTTTTCATCAACGCCTATAACGGCTGGACGATCAAGCTCATTTTAGATAATTATCCCGGAGTTCGTTCCATCAAGGAACTGGGAACTTTTTTTAAAAGTCCATGGAAAAAGAAGATTTGCCGTATCGATGGCAACTTGGTCAGTCTGGACCATATCGAACATGATATTCTTCGTCCCCGGTTTAAAGATCCCCGAGTCCATTTTGCTGTAAACTGCGCTTCCAAGAGCTGCCCGCCTCTTAAGAACACACCGTATACCGCCAATAAACTCGATCAACAGCTCAACGAGGTGACAAACCGCTTTATCAATGATCGACAAATGAATTACTTTAAAAATGACATTCTCCATGTCAGTTCAATATTCAAATGGTTCAGTAAAGATTTTAATAGTGATATCCTTTCATTTTTTCTCCAATACGGTGATAACGAGCTGAAGACGTTACTTAAAGAGAGAAAAAACAGGATAAAGATCGATTATCTTGACTATGACTGGTCACTGAACGGGAAATAGGGGGCCGAAAACCGGGACACAGACATTTTAAGGTGCTTTGCGGCTATGGGAAGGGATATGAACAGCTATCCGGAAGTGGAAATCTATGAGAATCCTGAATATCTTGCAGAGGCTGTGGCGCAGTTGTTTGTCCGGGAGGCTGTAAAGTCCGTTGAGCACAGAGGCCGGTTCATGGTTGCTATTTCCGGTGGTTCAACACCCAGATTGGCCCATAGACTGCTTTGCATGGAACCGTTTGGGCCGCAGATCCCATGGCAGTCGGTGAACATCTTCTGGGTGGATGATCGCTGCGTTCCCCATGACGATCCGGCTTCCAATTTCGGTGCCGCGGATGATGATTTTCTTTCCCGTGTCGATCTTCAACCGGATCAGGTCTATCCTATGCCGGTGACAACCCTGCCGAAAACGGGAGCCATTGAATATGAGCAGACAATCCGGTCTGTTTTTGCCGCACCGGGAGATGAGCTACCCCGATTTGACTGCGTATTCCTTGGTATTGGAACAGATGGCCATACGGCATCGCTTTTTCCGGGTCAGGAAGAATTGTGGGATAAGGGAAAGCTTATTCTGGCTGTTCGCGGCGGCAATCCGAATGTTGATCGACTGACTATGACGCTGCCGCTGATCAATCGGGCAAAACATATCGTGATCCCTGTCAGTGGCCGGGCCAAAGCAGTCACCCTTGAAGAGATTTTCAGTCAACCTGAAAAAAACTATCCCATCCAGAATGTCAAGCCGGAAGATGGCAAACTGAGTTGGCTGGTCGACCGGGATGCCGCTGGAATGTTGCCTATAGCCGCTTCTGAGTGATGCTCACGGATTCAGGAATGAAATAACCGGCCTGCTGTTCTGGGAAGTTATTTGGTGTAGGTTTATCATAAAAGGAAAGATTCATGGGTCCACCTCATAATACGACTATTATTCTGGCCGGAGATATCGGCGGCACAAAAACTAACCTCGGCCTCTTTACAGAAGATTTAAACATTCCTGTTCTCCAAGGGTTTGCCACCTATGCGAGCAAAGAATATTCGGGGCTGCAAGAGCTGATTGAAGATTTTTTGGCAGGCCAGGACAGTCGGATCGAATTTGGCTGTTTCGGAGTTGCGGGACCGGTGCTGGATGGGCAGGTAAAAACGACAAATCTTCCCTGGTTGATCAAAGATGTCGATCTGAAAAAACAATTTGGTCTGATCGATGTTGCTTTGGTCAATGACCTGGTGGCAACGGCCCTGTCTATCCCGGTTCTTGCCGAGAGCGATCTCTATTCATTGAACACCCGTAAAAGCCTTATCGGGCACCCGAGAGCATTGATGTCTCCCGGAACAGGACTGGGAATGAGCCTGATCCCCTATGTCGACGGCCGGTATCGGCCGCAGCCATCTGAAGGTGGTCATATAGATTTTGGCCCTAAGGACGATGAACAGGTTCATCTGTACAGATTTCTGCGAAAGCGTTTTGGCCATGTCAGCTATGAACGTTTGGTCAGCGGGATGGGATTGGTGAATATTTACAGCTGGTTGAAGGAGTCGGGCTTTTCCCGGGAACCTGATTGGCTGACGGAGCAAATGGAAAACAGTGATCCGGCGAAGGTTATAAGTGAAAACGGTATGGCGGCCCGTGATGTTCAATGTGAAAAGGCCCTTGATCTGTTTGTGTCGATTATGGGGGCCGCTGCCGGAAATCTTACGCTTGCCGGTATGGCAACCGGAGGGCTCTATCTTGGAGGAGGGATTGTTCCTCAAATTCTGGAAAAGTTAACCGAGGGGCGATTTATCGATAGTTTTGTCGATAAGGGACGATATCGTGGACTATTAAAAAAGGTGCCGGTTAAGGTGATTGTCAATAGAAGGGCGCCGCTACTGGGTGCTGCCCATCATGGCTTTGAACTTGCCCGCAGAGCTGATGGATTCGACAAAGGGAGAGTTATCCAATAAAATTAGCGTTGTATTACACAATAACTTTTTAACATATCAATAGGTTAATAGAACAAACAACAAATTTCATCAGGGATTCAGAGATGTATGATCACATAAAAGAAGGACAACGGAAATTTTGGCTCCTGCTGGTTCAGGTCATGTGTATTCTACTTGTTATTGGATGCCGGAACGAAGTAGTCGGCGACAATCAGCAGACATTTATTATCGATCGAACCGGAGAAAAATGGGATATTTCCCAGGCGGTAACTCTTGGTTTTTTACCAAAACATTTTGAGTTCGGGCTTGGCCGAAACGCGTTTACCCCGCTTGATGACGTCAAATTGTCAGATGAGAGCAACGAAGAAATCAGATCCAGTACCAGGGTGATCGGTATCGGTTCCGGGGAAGGTGAAGCCAAGGCCTATTCCGTCAATAAACTGAGCGGTCACGAGATTGCCAACAGTATAATCGGTAACCAGCCTGTCGCGGCCGCCTACTGACCACTCCAGAATCTGACGGCTGTGTACAGCCGTACAATAGACGGACAGACCCTGACCCTCGTCCCTTCAGGCTGGACCTATAAACGAACATTCGTCCTCTATGACAGGGAAACGGGAACGCTCTGGTATCCGGAAAAAGACTCGTTAAAGGGAATCCAGGGGAAATATTTCGGCAGAGTACTGCCCGGTATCGATTTCAAGGATACCACCTGGAAGAAATGGAAGTCAGCCCATCCTTCTTCGTCATTTTTACGATAAAAGTAGCAAGCCTAAAAAAAGAGTGCGAATGGAAGCCAGACGTTATGGATTAAAAGTGGTTCGTCACGCCGAACTCTTCTTGACAAGCCTTCTCATGGAAGACTGACAAATCGACAGCCCCTCATCTTAGGCTGAGCTTTATGAGTAGTAAAAAAAATATTCATTGAATACACACGGATTCAGGTATAGCTATGAGCGAACTTATTGATATTACACAAATTGTCGTTGGAAGCTATCAGGTAAACTGCTATATCGTTTCCTGTTCCCGGACAAAACAGAGCGTGATCATCGATCCGGGAGGTGAGAGCAACAGGATATTGCAACATGTGCAGGATAATGACTTACAGATCAAATACATACTCAATACCCACGGTCATGCCGACCATATCCTGGCCAACAGGGAATTAAAGAAATTGCTGAATATTCCTGTCTGCATGCATAAAGAGGATGTCCTCCACTTTAGTCGAAGCGAGATTAAGATGATTTCTGAGAAAGAGTTGGGGCTCAGCGCTCCGGGTGGTGCTGATATCCTGTTGGAAAATGACAGCAAAATTGAGGTTGGTGATCTGGTAATCCGAACCCTGCATACTCCGGGCCACACTCCCGGCTCGGTCTGCTTTCAGGTGGAAGGCAACCTGTTTACCGGCGACACTCTGTTCGTCGGTGATGTCGGTAGAACGGACCTGACCGGAGGTTCACTTCAGACACTGCTGCAATCGATTAAAGAAAAGATTCTGGTGCTGCCGACAACAACAAAAGTCTGGCCGGGTCATGATTACGGCGAGACGCCGACCTCGACACTAGCCTGGGAAATGAAAGAAAATCTGTATATAACGGATTTCATTCTGGCTGAAGAGTGACAAACTCGCAAAAAGCCCGGAATGGTGCAATTTTGTCATTGCCGGCGAATAACGCTGCTCATTAAAACATACGTGCTGCGCACATTTGCTCCCCGGCTTTGCCGGGAATCAAAGCCACGCGTTTCACGCGTGGTTGTTTACTGGAGTTTACTTCATCGTTGTCTTCCTCTAAAGCCTCTTTATCCAAGCAGTTCAACAGCCTCCCGCACAAGATGGCCGATTGGCAGATTCTGAGGACAACGCTGCTCGATAGCGGTAAAGTCGGCTTCAGCCAGTTTTTTTCTGTCACGGCGATCAATTTCAGCAAACAGCCTCCTCGCCTTTTCTTTGTCTCCATATGAATGATAGTACATGAGATATCGCATCACATCGCTGATCGGTGCTCCATCTACTGTTCGGTCGCAGATAACACCGCATCCGGAGCAGAAATCGTTACTTGTTGCCACGGCATGCTCGTGTAGTTTTGTTCTGTCCGATGAAGAGAGCTTTACCTTGTCAAGAGCCGCTGCCACGTTGGAAACCAGCAGGGCTCCGCTTTGCATGGTAATGCAGACGGAGGCAAAACGTTTGTCTTCAAGAACGGCTTTGAGCTTTGCCTGTCCATCGGTATAACCGGAGGCGAGAAAGTGATCGGTGAGTTTTTTGTCCTGCTCGCTTCGAATTGTTTTAGCCTGGGACTTCATGGCAATCAGGCCGATATTGGCATCATGGCAGCGGTCGATGGCTGTGTTGAGCCTGTTGTCCTGCATCAGCCGGAAATTGTAGGGGGTCATGATGGCGTCGATCCAGTCAAGTTCGGCCGCTTTTTTCAGACAATCACCCATATTTCTATGGGTGGAAAAACCAAAATAACGAATGAGACCACGTTTTTTGGCATCCATTGCCCAGCTTTTTAACTCATTATTGAGATCATCAGGGTCGGACAGCGCGTGAATACCGAAATAGAGGTCAATATAGTCGGTATTCATCCTTTCAAGTGAGGTTTTCAGTCGCTCTTCTATCTCATCTACGGTAGACGCATAGGATGCCTTTGAAACGATAAACAGGGAATTGCGTTTACCGGAATTTCGGGAAAGAAATTTGCCGACACCCAACTCGGAATTGCCGCCAGCATACATGTGGGCAGTGTCCCAGAAATCAATGCCCCGCAGAAGCCCACGTTTCAGGGCAGCTTGATTATCAAGGATATTATACATCAGCCCGTGATTTAATACGGAGACGGAAATACCTGTTTTACCTAAGATACGCCGGGGAACCTGAGGGTATTTACTCTTTGGAGGAGTCTTTGCCGATGGCGTTACAGCATGGGCTGTTTGAACCGGTCCCCCTTCACCGGTTCCTGCAAGAATCGAGCAAGCGGTAACGGCGGTGATGGTTTTTAAAAAATTACGTCTGGTATTGTCTACGTTTTTATTTTTCATTGGTTGACCTCCTCTTGAATCCGTGACCAAGATTGTTGTTTAGGTTGGTGTTATTTTGATGCGATAAGATAGTATTGCATCCTGCTGTTTTGAATCAAACCTTTCGATTGTGTGGATTATGACTGTAAAAGAAGTCTTTTTCCGCCGCTTCTGGTCTCACCCTCAGCCGTCACCCGGACGGCTTTGAGGCCGCTGACCGGACATTCATGTTCACAAATGCCGCAGCCGATACACTGTTTAATATCCATTGCAGGCTGCTGCAGTCGTACCTGGATAGTTATCTGTCTAGCCTGTTTCACATTGAGAAGCGGGCCGTCTATTGTGATTGTTGCCTGATCATTAGTAAAAATCGGATATCGTTGATCGCCGATGAGGCAGAAATAATCACCGCTGCCATATTGACTGGGGAGCAGAGCGCCTTTTGTGAGTTGGATGTGATTTTTATCGATTCTTTTCACCTGATGATATCCGTTTCTGACATTCTTGTAGTGTTCGGTCAGGTGAATGGCCTTGGGTGAGACCGGGCAATTCTCCTCGCAGACAATGCAGGGTGTGTCCATAGCCCAGGGCAGGCAGCGTCCTCTATCGAAAAAAGCGGTGCCGATTCGGATGGGGCCATATTGACTGAATTCGTTTTTTCCAAGCTTCTCAGCAAGACCAAGAGGCCTGATTGCCGCGGTCGGGCAGATTTGCGAGCAGGCAACACAATTCAATTGGCAACCGGAGGAACCGATGCGATTGTTCAGTCTCGGGGTCCATAGTTCTGTAAGACCAAAGGAAAGATCAGCGGCCTGCAGAACGTTGGTTGGACAGATACGGATGCACTGATCGCAACGGATACACCGTTTAAGGAAACTCGTTTCATCAATGGAACCGGGAGGCCGGATCAGGTTCGGGTTAAAATTCTGGCCTGAACGGTTCGATAAATTGAGAGCAGGTGCGCTTATCAAGCCGGTTACCAGTGAGAGGGTAAAACCGCGTCTGGAAAGATCGATATGTTTTTCCGGTATTGTTGGAAAGGGTTGTGCCCGATAATCAAAAATCGCATCTTTGCATGGGTCGATACAATTACAGCAGAGTAGACATTCACCGGTTTTAATCGATGTCGAAGGTGAACAGCCGCCCTCGCAGAACTGTTCGCATCGTTTACAGTCCGAACACTGCTCCTGCTCTTTGCCGAAACGAAAAATCGACAACCTTGCAAACAAACCGAAAAGGGCTCCTGTCGGGCACAGAAACCGACAGAAAAAACGGGGTACCAAACAATTGAGCAGGACAAAGATGAGAAAAACAACACCAATTAGCATGGAACTTTCATACCATCGCTGGTTGACCGAGGTTAATCCGATATCCGAATCGACAATCGGTAAAAGGACCAGATTGACAGTTCGGGAGAATAGAGGAATGGGATCCAGCAGCCCTGTTATAAGAATTCCGGATTCTCCAGGAAAGGCGGCCAGGGTGAGAAACACGCAAAGCAGAATGTATTTGCTTCGCTGCAGGGGACGATAACTGTTGAGTTCCAGCCGTTTTTTTACTGTAGCCTTTCGGTAAACGACAAAGGAGAAAGCCTGGTGAAGAGTTCCGAAAGGGCATAACCAGCCGCAAAAAAAACGGCCGAACAGGATGGTAGCAATAAGGCTGAAAAGTCCCCAGCCAAGCCACCCGTAGAGTGTGTGAGTAGAGAGAAGGGTAGCGATACCGACCAGCGGGTCGAGTTGCAGAAACCAGTTGACCACCCAGCCGTCAAACTGGTGGAAACGATTACCAGGGGTTGAAACGATACAGAACCAGAGAAAGAGCAGGAAAAAGAACAGCTGGCTTATCCGACGGGTGGTGACGATTCGCATATTCAACTCACCTTTCCGTACAGGGGCTTAAGAGATTGAAAATCCAGAATGCCTGCACCCAATCGTTCAGCCTTGCCGAGAAATGGCAGATCGTCCGGCTTTAATCCCAACAGAGAGCAGCCAAACGAGTCGACGCTGACCGGATCGGAGCCGACAATCATAGTATTTGCCTGTCTGAGATCGGACAGGGCGCCGCCTGTCGGTCCATTGGTTGCCATAACCCGGGTGCCGTCAAGAATAACCAGAGTAGGCCTTACCATCATAGCCAGTTCACCGATAATAGTGTGAATGTCCTGATGGAAGATATTTCTCCGTCCTCCCAAAAGACCATACCAGTTCTTAATGGACATTGATGCGCCGCTTCGGTGATGGTGCTTAACCGGAGCGATACCGATTAACTTGTTGATCCTGGATAGCGGTTGCAGAAACACCGGCCAGTCGCGAATCAGTTTTGCTTTATCGAGTGTGAGGCGGCCAAAGTAGTGATCACGGGGTAAAATCGGCTGAGCACCAGCTTTTCTACAGACCGCCTCTATACCGCTGAGTTGAAAACAGGCGGCCGGATCGTTAATCGGATTGTCAAACACCAGGACTTTTGAAGCTTTTCCAACTTGATAACAGAGCCTGATGAGCTCACCGACCAGGTCCGGGTCGGAAGTAGCGCCAAGCAATGAAGGAGAGGCAAATCCGATGTTTGGTTTTATACCGACAATATCGCCTTCTTTGATAAAATGGTCGATACCGCCAAGCAGCTGCAACCCATGGTTAACAGTTTTAATTCTGTCAGTACCGGAGACAATTGAAAGGTTTTTCCCGGATATGGGAGATACACGGTAGTCGGGAAGGTGGGTGATCCCCTCTATGTTTTGTTGACGTGCGGGTCCGTCCGAATCGTGGAGAAGATAGCCGGTTGCGGTAACGGCCGCAATGGATAGAGAGGCTTTGGCGCTTCTTGTTATAAACTCTCTTCTGGTATAGCTCTGGTCGTTGTTGTCTTTCATTGTGGGTTTGATGGCTGCAACCGTTTCAGGAGCATTTTACTCAGTTTTTCGGCATGTTGCAGGTCATCGGCCTCATGAACGCCGGCGATAAAGTTATTGGTTACAAACAGGCTTTCAACCGTTCCAAAAAGATCAACATACCGAATGACTTCTTTGGCTCCTCCTTTAAGAGGAGCGCCACCGGAATCGATGAGAAAGCGGTAATAGCCTTCAAAGGCCTGATTGGCCAGATGTGAGTCTTTCTGACTGGAAATATAGGCTGTGACCGGCTGACCGTTGATTGTGTATTGGGCAACAACGGTGTTTGTCAGCACCTCTGAGCCGAAGGCATTTTGCTGATACAGCCTGAAACTGGTGGGAATGAGACCCTCTTTTGGAAAAAAGACCAGCTCTTCTATGGGAGTATTTTGGATCGTGTTTTTTTGAAGAAACGCCAGGCTGAGTGCAGCCATACCCATTTGAATCTCATTGCTGGTATCTGAGCCGATCAACTCAATATAATATTTCCCCAGGCGTAAAAAAAGCCCGTTCTCGGTCTGATAATGGTCAAATTCCTTAAATGGTTTCAAGGTGTTGGAGCCGGGTCTTCTTTGGCTTGAAAAAACGGCAAAAGCGTTTTTATTGCTTTCCATGTTGTAGAGATAAAACTCAAACCAGCGGCTTGAATCACTGAGAAGGGCGTAACGCTGGCTGATCAAACCAACAAATCCATTGTCAATATAGAGCGGTGCCTTGCCATTTATTTTCTCAAACAATCCCTCATTGTCGTATTTTTCCTGCGGACCGAGTTTGTTGAATTTTTCAAGTGCTGGAATATCCGGATGATCCCCCCTTACCGATGCTGCTTGGGTGCTGGTGTTTTGTGTAAAAAAGGAAGACTGTGGAGTTGGAATAAATGTTGAGTGGATGACCAGGATAGATATGGCGATAACGCTGAGGAGACCAAGGATAGCATAGGATATCCGTGTCTGGGCTCCTGTTTTTTTCTGTTCCATAAGCGTGTATTGGATAAAGGTCCTTATATGTCACTGATGCGGGTAAAAACAGTATAAAGAAGATGGCAGATTGATGTCAAATTTTGTTGAGTTTTGACAACTGAACAACTGCCCGCAGGCTGACATAGAGGGTTTGTAAAGCGGATATCGAATATCGAACAAGAAATAATGAATGTCGAAGGACGGAAGAATATGATGTGCCTTTGCAAACTTTTGGGGCCGATTATTTCCCTCACTACTTCGTCATTCGATATTTCTTGTTCGATATTCGATATTTGTTGCTAAAGACAACTGATAATTAAAAAACCGCATGTATAAAAGGTAGAAGTTTCAACCGCGAACAGAAACAACGAAAAAAAATGTTTACAGCCGCCAACCCCAGAATCGTAAAAAACGTTTGAAATTTCTCATGTCTGAGGCCGTCCTGTTCCATGGCTTAAGGCTGGTGTAGAAAGGATTAGTGGTTTCAAAACCGAGGTCATATTTTTTGTCGCTTCCAACGAAAAAGTCGAGACTGATCAGGCTCATGAGCAGCGTTTCCCACGGCCTTATCGAGCCTTTGACATGACCGCCGAAAATAGTGCCATGATGGAAGAAGCTGGTTGTCGTGTCAGCAAGAGGTATAACTTCCAGGCTTGCCAGGTCGGCAGTTGCCATCCTTTTGATAGCAGATGTTGATTGCTTGAGACTATTTTTGTCAATCAATCTTATATCCATAATCCGATGAATATCGGGACGTACAAAAACAATGAGGGCCGGGTTTGAATAACTGCTGAAATCCAATAGCGGAGTCAACCGTTCACCGTACACTTCCAATATTTTATTGTCCCAACAATCCGGATAACTCTCTTTGCCTAAATAGGATGTCGGAATAATAGCAAGATAACATCCACACGTGTGGACGGCTGTCACCAGAACCGGTTTGAGGTCCGATCCGACAGTCACGACAATGATGAGACCCGGATTGGAGCCAGTGGTCAGATAAAAAGGGAACAGAGAAAAGGGGATTTCAGGGAAATGGACACGGTAGATGTAATTTTTATAGCTGTCCTTTTCGGTGGTAAAGGAGTCTGTCCCATGATAGATGGTGGGGTGGTTTATATCGATAAATATCTCTTCTTCCTGCTTGGAGTTAAATCTGGCGCTAACCTTACCGATAAGATTATGGCTGGAGAGTCTGTCATAAACAAGAAAATGGGGAGCAAATAGATAATCTTTCAGTTCAGTCTGAGAGGGTGGCTGATAGATAATACTGTTTTGCGGGTTTTGAATAACAGGATTATAGCTGCATCCGCAAAGCAGCAGAAGTGAGAACAGATACGGAAGAAAGAAACAAAAAGGTCTTTTCATACATTCACTCGATGGTCTTAAGATAATGCAAATTGGCAAGGGTACCGAATCTACCCATCAGTGTAGCATGGATAGGATTTCAAAACCATGGAGATTGTCATCTGCTACCAGCTCATCCGGTTGTTGAAAGCAATAAATTCATTGGTAGCATTGGTAGATGTTCATGGGACAGTAGAAGAAATAATGGGGAAAGTACAATCCTATATTGACATTGATATGCTGATAAGTAAAATGAAGCAATACCCTTAGTTACCAAGATGTTGACCGATCAAGTCTTTGGTTGACAATAACGTTTTTAAAAGCTCAATAAGGAGGTTTGACGATGCAGAAATGGGAATGTCCCTGCGGTTATATTTACGATCCGGCTGAAGGTGATTATGAAAACGGAGTCGATCCTGATACTCCATGGGAGAAGGTTCCGGATGAATGGGTTTGCCCAAAATGTGGTGCGGAAAAAGAGGATTTCTGGGAAGCCGATTGACCTTTGGCAATGAGTCCTCATGACCAAAGAAGAATTGCGCAGTAAAAAAGGGGCTGACTCTTGCTTTTGAGTCAGCCCCTTCGTTGTCTGGTGCCTGGAGTCGGAGTCGAACCGACACGGGCCAAAGCCCACGGGATTTTAAGTCCCGGGTGTCTACCAGTTCCACCACCCAGGCGGGATGAATGCTTTTAACACGGCGCTAGCGATTTTGTCAATCAACTCAGTGCGGTCCGGTGGATAAATTGATTCCTTACAATGGGTTGTTCGTCCCGGAGCAGCTTATATGTTGATGGGCAGTTACAGGGTTTGTAACCGGTTACTTTCATCCGATTCGGTTGGCTTCCCGGATGATCTCTTTCATCTCCCGTACGGCCTGATCGAGGCCGACAAATACCGATCGGGTGATAATGGCATGTCCGATTGATAGCTCTTCGATTGTGTCAAGGGCGGCGACCCGGCCGGTCGTCAGATAATCAAGGCCATGCCCGGCATTGACCCTGAGCGCCATCTGAAAAGCGATATCGGCTGCATCGCTGATAAGCTGGAACTCGAGCTCACGTTCCTTTTCACTGACAGCGTCACAATATCGGCCTGTATGGATCTCAACAAAGGTAGCGCCGATATCCCGGGATGCCTTGATCTGTTTTTTCTCCGGATCAATAAACATTGAAACGGGAATCCCAGCCTTCTCCATCTTATCGACAACCTTGGCCAGTTTTTTCTTCTGACCGGCAACATTCAAACCGCCTTCGGTAGTCAATTCCTGGCGTTTTTCAGGAACGAGGGTGATCATATCCGGTTTCAAGTCGAGCGCGATACCGATGATTTCCTTGCTGGCACCCATTTCCAGGTTGAGTTTTGTTTTGACAGTTTCCCTAAGCAGATACACATCCCGATCCTGGATATGCCTTCTGTCTTCACGTAGATGGACGACAATACCTTCTGCTCCTGCCAGTTCACAGATGGCGGCTCCGGCAACCGGGTCCGGTTCGGTAATTCCCCTTGCCTGGCGAATAGTGGCTATGTGATCGACGTTAATGGCTAAATGAGTCATTCCTTCACTCCTGTATTGTTTAAGTCGACTAATAAGTTGGTCTTCCTTTTTTTTCATCTTTTGCGCTTCTTTTTTCGAACGCTCGTGATCGTATCCCAGCAGATGCAGTAAACCGTGAACAATTAACTGTACCAGGCGGGAATGGAGGGTTGTGTCAAGTTCGTCGGCTTCAATAGCAGCTCGATCCAATGAGATAATAATATCTCCGAGTTCCCTGTAGGCCGCTGAAGCGATGTGGGGTTGATCACCCTCGGCGGCCGGAAAGGACAGAACATTGGTGGGGCCGAATTTGTTTCTGTATTGACTGTTAAACCAGCTTATTTCTTCATCGTCGGTCAGCAGAATAGAAAGATCCCTGTCATCAATGTCCAGTATTCGCAGGAGCCGGTTGCATTGCCGAGTGATAAGACGCTCGTTGATGCGTTGATTATCAGGCTGATAATGAATGGAAAAATTGACGCTCATTTTCGTTTCTTTTTCTTGTCATATGCCTCGATAACCTTCTGGACAAGAGGGTGTCGGACTACATCTCTGCTTGAAAACTCACAGAAGCCGATCCCTTTAATCCCCCAAAGTCGTTTACGGGCATCGAGCAGTCCCGATTTTTTGGGTGCAGGTAGATCTACCTGGGTGACGTCGCCTGTGACGACAGCGGAGGAATCGAAACCGATTCTGGTGAGGAACATTTTCATCTGTTCACGGGTCGTATTCTGGGCTTCGTCAAGAATGATAAACGAATTGCTCAACGTCCGGCCCCGCATGAACGCCAGTGGAGCGATCTCAATAATACCCCTTTCCAGAAGATCATTTGTCTTCTCTATACCAAGCATATCATCAAGAGCATCATGCAAGGGTCTGAGATAGGGATTTACTTTCTGGGCCAGATCGCCCGGAAGAAAGCCCAGCTTTTCTCCGGCCTCCACCGCCGGACGGGTGAGAATGATCGAGTCGACCTGATTATTGACCAGGGCGGAAACCGCCATGGCCACTGCCAGGTAGGTTTTTCCGGTACCGGCAGGTCCGATTGAGAAGACGATATCATAGTTTCGAATAGTATCGATATAGATTTTCTGGTTCTGAGACTTGGGAGAGATGACCCGGTTGTGGGTGGTCACATAGACTTTGTCCAGAAATATCTTGTCGAGTCGTCCGTTGGGGGTAGACTCCAGGATTTTCAAGCCAAAGGCGATATCGCTGGTATAAACCGGATATCCTTTACCTATCAGGTCATAGAGCTGCTGCAGCAACTCAGAACCGATGACGACGCTGTGTTCGTCACCCTTGATGTTCAATGTCGTTCCTCTGACATTGATTTTTACCCCGAGACTGTTCTCAATGGTCAGCAGGTTTTTATTCAAGTCGCCATAGAGACTGACTGTGCGCGAATTATCCAGGAACTCAAGGTCCCTGCTAATCATATCGGTCTTGCCTGTCTTTCTATTTACCACGCTGTATTCTTTGCAGCTCCTGGTCAATCATTTCCTGGATGGGCTGAAGTCCCCTGTTTTTCACCTGCCGGCCGTTGACAAACAGAGTCGGAGTTCCTCCGACGTCGGCCTTATTGGCGTCATTGATATCGGTATTCAGCTGTTTCTTAACCTTTTCGGAATCCATATCCTTCTTGAATTGTTCGAGATCGAGTCCAAGTTTTTTAGCAATAGATTCGATCACCTTGTCATTGAGCTCCTTGCTGTCGAACAGCTCATCATGAAAGGGCCAGAATTTCCCCTGTTCTCCGGCTGCAAGCGCTGCAAGGGCAGCCTGCTCGGCGTAATCATGGATCGAAGTAAGGGGCAGGTTTTTTAAAACGATTTTTACTGTATCGGGATTGTGCTCGAGCACCTGCTCGAGTAGCGGAACGACTTTAGAGCAGTACGGTCACTGAAAGTCGGTGAACACCACCAGTGTGACCGCGGCGTTTTCCAGACCGACATAGGGAGAACCTGCTACGTTGATCTCCCGGATGAAATTAATGGAAATTGCCGTATAGGTCTTGTTCTTTTCATTCACAAGAAAAAGAAGTTCACCTCTCGGTGCAATGTCGATTGCCGATACGCCGTCTTCGATGGGGATCGTTCCTTTATGCTTCCCGAGTTGATCATAGACCAGTACGCTGTGGTCGGTGAGAAAAAAGGTCATCTTGCCATCAAGTGAGTGGAGCACACTCTTTGGCGCCACAGGCAGTTCCAGTTGCTGAACAACCGACCATTCGAGCCCGGACGGCGCCTTGGCGGCCCAGAGCGGCTGCATGCCAAGGAGAAGATAAAGCATCGCGCCCGTAAGCCCGATTATTCTTGTCTTGAGGTTCATAAATATTCTCTACGGTGAAGGTTTCATTAAACGATCAGTCATCGCATTATCAATCCTGTTCAAGAAGTGTTCCTCGTTGACAGGCATCAGGATAATAGCCGCTGCAAATTAATTTATCAAGCTATGAAACAGCATCGGCAACTACCACTGTGAGCGGAAAATCAAAGGAATTCATTTGTGTTTCCCGCTATTGTGACCTTGACTCAGCCAATGATGTGAATTATTTAATCTAAACCTGAGTTGAGCGATTTTCTAACCCGATCTGTACTCATCTCTTGTAAGCCAGGGCTTTGCGAATATCCTTAATAGACCTCAGGGTATGGTTGCGGTTTTTGTAAAGCCTTGGCCTACAAGGTATCAGTACATATTTTTGCCATAAAATCGCTCAATTCAGATTAAACTTGGTCGAGCAAAAGAATAACAACAGCTCGATGAAAGTATATAGGAAGAAGTGCTGCGAGGGTGGCGGAACTGGTAGACGCACTGGACTTAGGATCCAGCGCTTTTGGCGTGGGGGTTCGACTCCCCCCTCTCGCACCACCTCTAAACAGGAGCTTATTCTACCATAGTCGGAGAACCGATACCGCCGGCTTTGCCGGAAACCGGTTGGCAGGATTGGATTATTTTTCGAAGTGACTAGAGGGTACCTTGAAAAATTAGATATTTTATTCGAGGACAAGGAACAAAAGAAAAAAAACACCCCCAGGGAATAAACTCAGCATATTAGGCATATGTGAGTATTTATTTTCTTTTGTGACGCAGTAATCGGTTAAAACAGCAATTTTTCAAGGTGGCCTGGACGAACTTCGGGTCAATTTTACAAAGGATGGTATTGAAGATGCAGGTAGTAGTTGAGGAGATTAATGAATTAACACGGAAGGTAACGATTACACTTCCCATTGAAGACGTTCAGAAGAAGCTGAACAAAGCCTACGATAAATTGAGAAAAGAAGTCAAAATGAAGGGCTTCAGGCGAGGGAAGGTGCCTCGCTCGATTATTGAAAAAAGCTACAAACAGCAGGTCCAGGCCGAAGTTGGTGAAAAACTTGTTCAGGACACCTACTTTGATGCCATTGAGCAGGAAAAGGTGGAGCCTGTTGTCCATCCTGAGATTCATGAGGTCAACTACGATGATAACGGTTCGTTTACCTATGTTGCCATGGTGGACATTAAGCCTGAGTTTGAGGTAGCCGATTATAAGGGTTTGACTGTTACCCAGCCGGACATTTCTGTGAGTGATGAAGAAATTGATAACGAGCTGGAAGAGATGCGTAAGGAAATGGCAGCTCTTCAGTCCGTTACGGACAGGGAGATAGTAGAAGGTGATGTCGTTGTTGTCGACTTCCAGGGCTTTCATAAAGGTCATCCGATGAAGCAGGTTAAAAATGACAATTATTCGGTCGATGTGGGTTCCGGCAGAATGGGAGCTGAGCTTGAGGAAAAGCTGATCGGCATGAAAACCGGAGAAGAAGGGGCTCATGATGTTGAATTTCCGGATACCCACCCGAATCCGATTCTTGCCGGTAAGACCGTTGAATTTAGAATTCAGGTCAAGGATGTTAAGGAGAAGGTGCTGGCCGATCTGGATGACGAGTTTGCCAAAGATGTGTCAAATGAGTTTGGTTCTTTGGATGAACTCAAAGACTCCATCAGTACAACCATGAAACAGCAAAAGGAAGAAGCATCCAAGAGCAAGATCACCGACGGTTTGATGGAAGAGCTGCTCAAAGTCAATGAGTTTGCTGTTCCTGAACGGTTGGTTCATTTTGAAGTCGAAGAGATGATCAAGCAGACGGAGAAAAGTCTTGAACAGAACGGTTTGACTCTGGAATCAGCCGGGCTTAATCGTGAAGAACTTGCCCAGGGTAACAGGGAGGTTGCTGAAAAACGGGTTCGTGGAGATTTTATCCTCAAAAAGATCGCAGAGGTTGAAGAGATTAAAGTCAACGATGAAGACCTGGATCGTGGTTTCAAACGGGTCGGTGCCCAGTACAACATGGAAGTTGCCAAGGTTAAAGAGTTCTTCCAGTCACGCGACGACCTGATGCCGTTCATGAATGAACTGCTCAACGAGAAGATCCTGGCATTCCTGGAAGAGGAAGCCGTTCTGGTGGAATCGGCGGAAAATGAGGCAGATAAGGACAAAGAGCAGGAGCAGAAATCGTAAGAATTGCTTTTTGATTCTGTTGTGTAAGCAAATCCCTATAGGAATGCCCTTATTACATTTAAGGAGTTTAAAATGAATCTCGTTCCGATGGTAGTGGAACAGAGCCCGAGAGGCGAGCGGGCCTTTGATATTTATTCCCGGCTGTTAAAAGAGCGTATTATCTTTCTTGGCAGTGCGGTTACCGATGATGTATCCAATGTGATCATTGCCCAGCTTCTCTTTCTTGAAGCTGACGATCCGGAAAAGGACATCACTTTTTATATCAATTCGCCTGGCGGCTCCGTTACTGCCGGCCTGGCAATATACGATACCATGCAGTATGTGAAGAGTGAAATCGCGACCCTCTGCATGGGACAGGCTGCCTCAATGGGAGCGCTGCTGCTTGCCGCGGGTACCAAGGGAAAACGCTACGCGTTGCCCAATTCCAGGATCATGATCCATCAGCCCATGGGCGGCTATCAGGGTCAGGCAACGGACATCGATATCCACGCAAAAGAGATCCTGAGAATGAGGAAAGATCTTAATTCGATTCTGGCCAAGCATACCGGTCGAACGGTGAAGAAAATACAAAACGATACCGATCGGGATAACTTTATGTCTGCCCAGGAAGCATTAAAATATGGTATAATTGATAAAGTGCTTGTTGAGAGACAGGACGGTTGACGACAGTTCACCTCCGTCTTTTACTGAGCTGTGCTGATTTTCGAGTAGTAGTAAGGAAAAAGAGAGAACGCTTCATGTCCGATATTGATGATACGGAATATAACACAAGTTGCTCATTCTGCGGTAAGCATCAGGATGAGGTTTCCAAGCTGGTTTCAGGCCCCGATGTGTTCATCTGCGATGAATGTATCGAGTTGTGTAATGAGATTGTACAGGAGGAGGATGGCGAACTTAATGAACTGGAGCTGGCACCTCCCGTTATTCTGACTCCCAGGGAGATAAAGGATCACCTGGACGGATATGTCATCGGCCAGGAATTTGCCAAGAAAGTTCTCTCCGTTGCCGTTCATAACCACTATAAACGGATCGATTCTCCCGATACCGAGGATGAGGAAACGGTCGAGCTGCAAAAATCCAATATTATCCTGATCGGGCCGACCGGTTCGGGCAAAACACTGGTCGCTCAGACACTGGCCAGAATTTTGAATGTGCCGTTCACCATAGCCGACGCCACCACCTTAACCGAGGCCGGTTATGTGGGTGATGATGTGGAGAACATTCTTGTCAACCTTGTTCAGGCGGCCGATCACAATATCGAGTTAGCTGAACGGGGCATTATCTACATCGATGAAATCGACAAAATCGCCAGGAAATCGGACACCCCGTCTATTACCAGAGATGTCTCCGGTGAAGGTGTTCAACAGGCGTTGTTGAAAATTATCGAGGGAACCATTGCCCAGATCCCGCCCAAAGGCGGACGTAAACATCCTCAACAGGAACTGACCAAGATTGATACCACCAATATTCTGTTTATCTGCGGCGGCGCTTTTGTCGGGCTGGAGCGGGTCATAAAAAATCGAACCGGTTCAAAGTCCATGGGATTCGGGGCAAAAGTGATGACTGAGAAAAAAAAGCTGGGTGATATCTTAGCCGGTGTTCAGCCCGAAGATCTGCTGAAGTTCGGACTGATCCCGGAGTTCGTTGGACGTCTTCCGGTTATTGCCACCATGCTGGAGTTGACCGAGGATGATCTTGTTCGAATATTGAAGGAACCAAAGAACGCACTGACCAAACAGTACCAACGGCTGTTTCAATTTGACGATATAACCTTACGGTTTACCGAAGGTGCCTTGACAGCCATTGCTAAAAAGGCGCTTAAAAGAAAATCCGGTGCTCGAGGTTTGCGGTCGGTAATGGAAAAGGCCATGCTCGACGTCATGTATGATCTGCCTTCCAGGGAAAATGTCCAGGAATGTGTGATCAGTGAACAGGTAGTCACCAATGGTGACTACCCAGTTGTCCTGTATGAGAATTCACAGGAGAACGAACTGAAAAGAAGTGCTTAACAGTAATAGAGATAAGGATATGGATGAAATAAAAACAAAACTCTACCCGTTGATGCCGCTACGCGACATTGTCGTGTTTCCTCACATGGTGGCACCATTGATGGTTGGGCGGCCTAAATCGATTGAAGCTCTTGAAGACGCCATGACCAAAGGAACTGAGATCTTTATGGCAACCCAGATGGCATCCGATGTGGACGATCCGTCGGAGAAAGATATCTATGTTGTCGGCACCCTGGCCAAGGTGATGCAGCTGCTACGACTGCCGGACGGTAACATCAAGGCTCTGGTGGAAGGCAAGCGCAGGGGAAAAATCATCTCCTATGTCCATCATGACGATTTTTTCCAGGTCGAGGTGGATGAGCTTATTGATAAAGAGGATGTTCTTGGTGAGACAGTCGCCTATGACCGCGAGCTACGAACTCTGTTCGGCGAATACTCACGCGTCAACAAAAAGCTCGGTAAAGAAGTTTTAAAGTCAGTTGAAAATATCGAAAATACCGCAAGACTTGTCGATATTCTGACCCCCCATCTGTCCATGACTACGGAGGAAAAACAGGAAGTTCTCGAGCTTGATTACGTTCCTGATCGCATCGTCAAACTGCTCGAATTCATTCATCGGGAAATTCAATTGAGCCAGTTGGAGCAGAAGATTTCCGCCCAGGTGAAAAAGAACATGAACAAAACCCAACGCCAGTACTACCTGAATGAGAAAATGAAGGTCATTCAGAAAGAGATCGGCGAGGGTGAAGACGGCTTGGACGAGCTTGGTGAAATCGAGCAGTCCATCAAAAAGAAAAAGATGCCTAAAAAGGTCAAGGAAAAGGTGACCAAGGAATTCAATAAACTGAAATCCATGCCCCCTATGTCGGCAGAGACCACTGTTGTGCGAAACTACATCGACTGTATTCTCAACCTGCCCTGGCTGAAAAAATCAAAGGCATTTATCGATATCAATAAGGCGGAGCGGATTCTGGATGAAGACCATTATGGTCTGAAAGTGCCCAAAGAGAGGATTCTGGAATATCTCGCCGTTCAATCCCAGGTCAAGAAGATCAAGGGACCCATTATCTGTTTTGTCGGTCCTCCCGGTGTGGGTAAAACCTCCATATGTAAATCCATTGCCAGAGCCATGAACAGGAGGTTCGTCCGCTTGTCCCTTGGCGGCGTACGGGACGAGGCTGAGATTCGGGGTCACAGACGGACTTATATCGGCGCCATGCCGGGCAAGATCATTCAGTCCATGCAGCGGGCCAAGGTCAATAATCCTGTTTTCTGCCTCGATGAGGTCGACAAGATGTCCATGGACTTTCGCGGTGATCCGTCATCGGCACTGCTCGAGGTTCTCGATCCTGAACAGAACTTTGCCTTCAACGACCATTATCTGGATATAGATTATGATCTCTCCGAGGTCTTTTTTATTACAACAGCCAACTACCTTCACGGTATCCCTGTTCCCCTTCAGGACAGGATGGAGATCATTCAGCTGTCCGGCTACACAGAAGAGGAGAAGAAAAAGATCGCCCAAGGATTTTTAATTCCCAAACAGCTGAAGGCAAATGGTTTTAAAGAAGAATCAGTCCATCTGTCCGAAGGGGCTATCCTGGAGATCATTCGCCGATATACCCGGGAAGCTGGTGTCAGAAATCTGGAGCGCAGCATTGCTTCTGTTTGCCGGAAAGTCGCCAGGGAGCGTTTAAAGAAGAAGGTTAAAAAGAAAACCACCCGAATTACGGCCAAATCGGTTATCAAACTTCTGGGTACTCCGAAATATCGCTATGGTCTGGCAGAAGAAACAGCTCAGGTCGGTTTGGCAACCGGTCTGGCCTGGACGGAGGTCGGTGGCGAACTGCTGCAGATCGAAGCGACCATCATGCCCGGCACCGGTAAACTGACCATTACCGGTAAGCTCGGTGATGTGATGCAAGAGTCGGCCCAGGCAGCGCTCAGCTATGTGCGTTCACGGTCGATGCGCTTCGGGTTTGAATCCGATTTTTATAAAAAGCTGGATATCCATGTTCATGTACCGGAAGGCGCCATCCCCAAGGACGGCCCATCCGCCGGGATCACCATTACCACGGCTCTTGTTTCAGCCCTGTTGAAAGTTCCGGTGAAGCATGAGTTGGCAATGACCGGTGAAATTACTTTGCGGGGCAGAGTTCTGCCCATTGGTGGCCTGACCGAGAAGCTCCTGGCTGCCAAGCGCGGCAATATTACCCGTGTGCTGATTCCAAAAGATAATGAGCGGAATCTCGATGATGTTCCTGTAAAAGTTCGCAAGAGTTTGAACATCGAATTGGTAAGTCACATGGATGAAGTGCTTGAAAAAGCACTTATTGTCAAAGAGAACGAATCGGTGTTCAAAGATGTGCCATTGGGGTCTGTTTATGGTGACATTACTGTGTCGACCCATAATGTTCCCCATTAATTTTAAACCCATGTATTCGCCAATTATGAAGGTTTTTGCTTGACGCTGGATAACCTTTGGGTTAAATAGTCATTCCACATTGATTGC
>CAZUUJ010000040.1:0-33015 GCA_964623625.1 uncultured Desulfocapsaceae bacterium | reverse complement strand
TCTAACCCACGTTTGCAAGGTAGGCAGGTCTCTTTCTGTCAAACATTATGTCTAGAAGCGATACTCTAGTTCAAGAAGAAAACGATCATTATCGCCCATTGTCCGTAATGGATAGTGGTCTCCCGACTCGTAGAAGATGAGGGCTCCCGTGATACTGAGATTGTCAGTGATGTCATAACCCAGCTCAAAACGTTCAAATCCACCACCGTCAAAAGAAGACCCGTAGGCAGAGATCAGCATTGTGAAACGAAGGGTGTCGTTTAGAAATTCCCGTGTATATCTAAGTGCATACTGTACGGTATTTTCCTTCTGGACATCCGGTAAGGCTTCCAGTCGGGGGTCGAAATCGACAAGGTGGCGATTGGCCATTTCAAGGGAGATGGTTGTCTCGGAAAAACCGCTGTATTCGACACCGATCAGGGTATCAAACCGAGATTTCTGTTCACCAGGAAGATTGGTAAATTGAAGACCATCGAGCCAGGCCATCTCCGCCTTCACCAGCCAGTTGCCAAGAGCAATATTGGCTGCGATACCGGCCATGGAAATACGACCATGTTTTCGAACTGGAGCTGTTCCCCCGGTAGCTTCTAAATGCGTTCGTTGATCAAAGATTGAGGCGGTGTACAGGGCGATGTCCCAGCCGCTGAATACACCGTTTAAAGCGAGGCCGTACTGCTGGTTGTCAAGGCTCCAGCCGGGCTTTTCAGTTTCGGGAAGAGGTGTTGCTCCAGGAAAGAAATCACTGCCGAAAACAGGTGTTTTATCAAAGCGTGGCTCATGGATGATCAGTCCGCTCAGGTTCCAGTTATCCCAGTAATAATCGAGCCTGGTCATGGTTACAGGTAACCTGAGATCACGAATATCGACCAGCCCCGGTTGTCTGTAATCGAGCGGATTCAATACATCCGTTACTCTGATGTTGTCCGACTTGCCCCATACAACGATCTGCCGGCCAATCTTAATATCCAGCCCATCCGTTAATTCGGTCTGCAAAAACGTCTCTGTCAACTCAAATTCCTTTTCATAAATATCTAGATAGTCCTGGGGATAGTCGTCCCGATTGGAGTGTATTTGATAGCTGAGATCATAGAAGGTTCTTGCTCCGAACTTTCCTTTCAGGTTATTCAAAGAGAGCTCGCCTGACAGCTCTGCCCGCAAGCCGAACTGGGAGAGGCCCCGATTGTCGATTTCCCCCGTATCCGGCCGGTCATGGGCAAAGTTATACGTGGAACGTAGCGACAGGCTGCCATGGATCTCAAGGTATTGAGATTGACTTGAATCGGGTTGCTTGTTATCCGGACGGTCAGTATTGGATGTTTGGCTGTTGTCAAAACCTTTCAGCAGATGATCCAGTTCACTGTTCTGTTGTTTTTTATTACTGTTTTCCGTTTCAAAGCCTTGCAGCAACTGATCAAGTTCATCGGCACGGCTGGGGATACAGAGTATCAGGGAAAAAAGCAGGAGAACAGTGAATATTTTCAGGGTTTCAGGTTTGTTCATGAGTTTTGCCGGGCACTACCGTTTCTGGGAATTTATAAACCTTTTTCAAGTTGTCGGATGGAAAAAAAGGACCGGGAAAGATCCTGGTTAAATTGAACATGATTCCATTTCAAGACGGTTCGATGCAGTGTCCTTTTCTTTCGTGTGGTTTTCATCCATATTTCAGTGGCGACCCAGATATTATCGATCTTCTCCAGTTCTCTGGTCTCCATGTACTTGACTTTGCCACCCACACTTAAAAGATGAATGGCGCGGACAACCACATAGTTGTCCTGACGGACAAAGACAATCGATTTTTTATACCCGTATCTTCTCTCAACTGTTTTAGAGACTGGAACCGCTTCAATCAGCCAGCACGGATGGCCGCCCACATCCTGCTCTTTGAGATATTTATAATTCCATTCATCCAGCACCCGCCTGGTCATATCGGCATAGGAAAAATCGGACCCCATGAAGGATGAACTTTTATCTGAGGTGGCGATTCGTTTGGTTTTTTTCAGATCAGGAAGATAGAGCCACTGGTCGTCGTCCTTGTCTCCCGAATAATAATCATAGGTGAGAAATCCGGTTCCTCTGACATCGGCAGGTGATAGGAAAAACTGCAACCGATGGCTGTCGCGGCCTTCGTCTTTACTGAAAATCTTGATCTCCCGTTTACGTTCCCGACCACCCTGGTCAATCAAGGTCATGGTCACATCACCGGTCATGTTGTCACCGTCATCGCGCTCATCTACCATCCCCATGATAGCCCTGGCATCCACAGATGCCGCCACGGCAGAGTAAGGCAGTAACACCGATCCGGCCAATACAACAGCAGCCAGTAAGAGTTGGGTCGTCATCTTCATGATAATCTCCAAAAAAATCACATTTATGGGTTTTGGTCGTTTCATTCCTGCTTGAATGTTTGAGTTGTTGCCTGTTGTTTTTGCAGCATCAATGCCATCAAAGCCGGGGCCAGAAGTAGATCAGCTCCTAATGCCAGAATTATGGCTATGCCCACCAGCAGCCCGAAATAGAACAGGTTGTTCATTGAGGCAAACATAAAAATAAAAAAACCAATGGTCAGCACAATACTGGTTGTCAGCATGGCCCTTCCCGCTGTATGCAGGGTACGATTGACAGCTTCTTTTACATCACCGAATTGTTTGTAATACCGTTTGAAGTGGTACATGAAATGGATGGTATCGTCAACGGCAATGCCGATGGCAATGGAGGCAATCAGCATTGTGAACATGTCCAGCGGCAGTCCGATCCAGCCCATAAACCCCAGAACAATAAAGATCGGCCCCAGGTTGGGGATCATGCTGATCAGCCCAAGGCGCCATTCACCAATGAGTAGAATCATCATGAACGTGATAATAACTAAGGCAATACCGTAGCTCTGGGCGGCCGAATAGATGGCGGCATGGATGATCCGGCCAAACAGCGACATGATGCCGGTTACCGTTACCCGCATCTCTTGAGTGTCTTTTGGCTTTTTTGTGACAAAACCATTGTTGAACCGTTTTTGAACGTCTCGGATAAAGGGCACATAGAGCAGGGCGTCAAGCCAGGGAACTTTAACGGTTATTCGAGCCATGCGAAATAACGAGTCTACACTGTTTTGCAGATCATCCGAGCCGGAATTCTCAAAGAGAAGAAACTCCTGGGGGATCAGCTTTTCATTTTCCGGTATCCGGTAAAATTTATCATCGTTTGCATGAAGCGCCTGGTGTATCTCCTTAAGGATAGTAATAACGGAAATGGTTTTGCCGATAAAGAGTTTGTCGTTGAGGTAGTCGTTTTCAAGTTCGGTAATCACCCGATCCATGGTCTGCAAAGTTTGGCGGTCATAGAGGCCATTTTCACGACCTGTGTCCAGGATGATCTCCAAAACGACGCTTCCTTTGAGCTTGCTGTCGATCATCTCGGTAGACCTGCGGACATCGAGATCTTCCGGCAGCCATTTCAAGGGATTGTGTGAGAAATAGACCCGGGATACCCCAATTAAACCAAGAATGATGACGCAGGCAGCAACTGAAAGCACAACCTTGTAGCGATCGACACTGAAATCGGTCAGTCTGTCCAGAAGCCGGTCCATACGGTTTGCCCTGGTTTCATGTTGCTTTTCTTTGTGTTTTATCGGCAGAATGGAGAGCAGGGAGGGAAGAATGGTCAGTGTGTAGAAAAGAGCGAGCACAACACCTACGGCGGAAAAGAAACCAAGATCGGCAATAGGCGCCACTTTTGCCATTGAAAAGGAAGCCAGTCCGGCAGCCGTTGTTAGTGAAGTCATAACAATGGCCAGTCCGGAGTGGGAGAAGGCCCAGATGATTGCCTGATTTTTTGCCTGTTTTTCCCTCATTTTCTGGTAGGTCAGGGACAGCACATGAACACTGGCCCCGACACCTACAGCAAGCAGAAAGGAGGGAAGAATTGTAATTGGAATTTTAAACGATGTCCCCGTTATTGCCATAATCCCAAGAGTGGATATCAGCGACAGAGCAACCACAAGCAGGGGAAGGAATATACCGCTGATTCGACGAAACATGATAAAAAGACAGATGCCGATGGTGAGCAGCGCCAATCGCATGAATCGCTGCATATCCTTCATCATGAATTGTTTGATGGTATGCATGACAACCGGTGAACCGGCCATATAGATATGAAAATCATCACCATCATATTTTTTAACCACCTGCCGAACAGCATCGACAAATTCACTGTTTTCCCGGTCACTGAGATATTGACCGGAAGCATCACTGTTCGATTCTGCAGCCGGTAGCTGTTCATCGAAACCGCTCAGCAGATCATCATCCATACTGCCTGTGTAAACATCACTTTCAATAACAATGGAAGTGAATGTACCGTCTTCTGAAATGAGTTGATTTTTATAGAGCGGGTTGGTCATGACCCGCTGCTTTAATCTGGCCAGTTCTTCATCAGTTTTCGGGAAATTGGCAAGAAGGTCATCGACCAGCAAGGTGTCGCCTTGACCTGTTGTATTTCTGCCATTCACCATGGAGGTGATATCATTTACATGGGGGACGGTATCAACGATCTCTTCATGCAGTTTTTTGAGTTTGCTCAAGAACGCTTTGGTAAATATTTCGTCACTATGGATGGCGATGGCCAGCATATCATCCCTGCCGAATTGATCCCGGAATTCGTTGTATGTGATCAGAATGGGATCATTTTCATGCAGAAAGCCCTCATTGGAGGTGTCGATGGTGAGATGCCGGACTTGTGATGCCAGCAGTCCACATATCAATAGTGCAACGGCAAGTGTCAGCCATCGAAATCGAATAATGGTCTCTGAAAGGAGCTGAAAAAAATGCTCAGCCTTCTTTTTGGTTTCATTCATGGCTTTCCTCACTGTCTGGTCCAATGAATCCGTTTATACCGTGTAAAAAGATGGTGGTGATAATTTCGGGGTACTCTTTGAAATACTGTTCACCGTAGCCGGGAGGTCGGGCCTGTTCCAGCACCGGGGCGAAGAGAAACCGTGATGAAATCATGCTGATGATCAGCGGGCCGATGGCAAAGGGAGCAATGGTTCGCCCGCACCTGTTGGAAAGCGGAACACAGATCTCCTTTTGAATGATCTGCATGGCCTGCCGTGCCCACCTGGCCTTGTATTCGATGATTTCAGGATCATCATGAGGCAACTCGGTCAGAACCACCAAGACCAGGTCGCGGTTGTATTCGATGAATTGGGTGCCGTTGCCAATAAGACGCTTAAGCTTCTCATCAAGTGTGCCGGGTGGAGTTAGCGCCTTTTCCAGGACTTCAAGGTAGCTGGTGTAAAAGGAGTGCAGGATGACTTTAAGCAGCTCTTTTTTACTGCCGAAAAAATAGTTGATCATGGCCAGGTTCACCCCGGCATCTTCTGCTAACTCCCGGATACCGACACTGGCAAAACCTTTTCTGGCAAACAGTTTCACGGCGCTGGCCATGATGCGTTCTTTTGAATCGGGACTTTTTTTATCCATTTTCCCCACAAAATATTAAACGATCGTTTAAGGTCAATTCTATAATTGCCCGGGAGTTCTGTCAAGAGGTTTGTAATCAAACGTTTGTTTATCAATAACAGACTTATACCCTGAAATATCATTTCATCCGATATTTTAATGGGTTGCGAGTATCCAGCAGAATTTCTGGACTCAGGACAGTTGAAAAAGATCGTGATAGGTCGTGAAGGTGAACCAGGATAGAGAAATAATTTGTCTGGTAGACTCAATCTAAAATTAAAATAAAAAAAGAGAAAAAAACAAGTTTGCTGGAATTTCGGTTTGGCGTTATGCTCCTGTATATTTTTTTTAGGTTGAACACCATGATGGCACTTTTAAAAGATATTCTTTTAACGAGAGTTTTTTAATTTTCAATGATTAGCCAAGGAGCTTAAGACTGTTTTAGTAACAAGAGAGTATATACGTCGCTGTAGTCATCTCATGATTCTAAAGTGGCATGTTCGGGTTATCCACTGTGCTATAAGGTGTGTGACGACAAAGGCAGAGCTGGTTGTTGGATCGGGCTTTGTTACCGATAACACTGGGGGCTACCTTTAACAACGGCCCATAAGGCAACAACTCCGCAAAAGAACAACAAAGAAAAGAATTAATAGAGCTGGGATATTTCTCATTTTCCCTCCTCATCGTTTACTATTACCAAGAATCAACCAGATTAGTTAATGCTGCTATGCATACAATGCTTTCAGATAGAAAAATTGGCCACTGCACATAAAGAGTATAAAACATCTTTACGTGCTATTTATAATCTCATAATATATGCACCGTACGCTTGAAGTAGAAATCTACTTAAATGGTCATTGAGTCTAAATTATATCAATATCAGACCCTTACAAGGGAGACGGAAAATGAAGAAACCCAGCGACTCGGCTACAGATCTAAAAAAGCTCATTAAACATGCGATCAGCGATCTAGAAATAACTCCTGCCGAATATCAGGCGATCATGGACTGCGCCCAGGAGGATTTTAAACTTGATTCGGAAGAAAAGACATTGCTGTCACAGTTTCAGTCTATGATCAGCAACGGTACTATCAAGCGGGTAAAAGGATAACCCACTGATATCGTTAAATAGTGCCCATCCAGAAACACCTTTCTTTTAACTCTTTGCTGTAGAGAAAATTCGGCCTGGAACACTGACTATATGGTCGTTGCGAATTGTTCTCTACACCTCAAATGAGAAAAAATCTCGTTTCTGGTTTGACACTAAATAGAAAAAAGGTCGTTCCGGATATGGCTGAGAGCAGGGAATCGCGTTCTGGTTTCCTGGAGGGGTTCCTGCTCAATATCTACAAGCAGGTGAGTCTCACCATCAGGGGCCTTGGCAACTACCGTTCCCCAGGGATCAACCACCATACTTCTGCCATATGAGTTATGGTTCGGCGGGCTGGTTCCCCATTGATTGATACCGATGACCCAGCTCAAGTTTTCGACGGCCCGAGCACGGAGCAATAATTCCCAGTGGTCTCTGCCGGTCTCCATGGTAAAGGCGGCCGGTACCAGCAGGACATTGGCCCCCTGCTGTACGAGTCTTCTGTACAATTCGGGAAAACGTAGATCATAACAGGTTGTCATACCAAAGTTGAATTTACCGATTGCGAAGGTGACAGTGTCACAGCCGCCGGTAATTGTCGACGATTCAAGATATGTTCTGCCGCCGGGAACTTCAACATCAAAGAGGTGGATTTTCCTGTATGTGGCTATAATCTGTCCATCTGGATCAACTACCACACCGGTGTTGTAAACATTTTCGCCATCCAGCTCGAGGTAACTGCCGATGTGGAGGTGAATATCTTGGGAGGCGGCAAGGGAACACATCTTGTCGATGTAGGCGGAATTGTACAACGGTTCGGCATTGTCCCGTTTTAACCGATCCGGACCTATGAAATCGGCATGTTCGGGCAACACGATCAATTCAGCTCCGTTGTCGGCCAGATGTTTGACCAATCGTTCCACAACAATCATGTTATGGAGCCTGTCATCCTTTGAGTTCATTTGTACAAGACCGATTTTCATTTTTCCTCCCGGTATTAAAACTGACCTGCTATGTTCGCGCATGCAGGAGCATAACAAAAACAAAAAAGATTGACAGATAGACTGGCTGAATGGTAGTTCCTGGGTGTTTACTAAATTTATCAACATTATCTGTTTTCACATAGTACGTCATCCTGAATTCCAACGCTTCCAAAAAGAACGTTATCAGCTTACGTGAGTTGCTTGGTGTTTTGCGGCCTATTTACCGGCAGCATCGATCCAGACTGCTTTTCGGCTTCCTGGCCCTTCTGGGTGTGGATTTTCTCCAACTCATTATCCCAAGAATCCTGAAGATGGGAGTGGATGATCTGGCCTACGGCCAAGCCAACCAGCAGAGACTGATTATTCTGGGATTGCTGATTTTTGCTGTTGCTGTCTGTGCGGCCTGTTTACGTTTCTGCTGGCGATACCTGATTATCGGCTTCTCCCGATTTCTCGAACGCGATATCCGTAAAAAAATCATTGGCCATGTTATGACCATGGACAGTGTTTTTTTCAACCGTCATTCGACCGGCTCGATCATGGCCCACAGCTCCAATGACCTGGCAGCAGTACAGTTGGCCTGTGGCATGGGGATGGTGGCTGCCGTGGATGCTCTGGTGATGTCGGTTGCTGCCATCGGTTTTATGCTCCATATCCATCCCGGCCTGACGCTTATCGCCCTGTTGCCAATGCCGGTGCTCGCTCTATCAACACGGGTTCTTTCCGGGCGTTTGCATCATCGTTTTGCCAAAGTACAGGAACAGTTTTCTCTGATCACGGAATTTGCCAGGTCTTCAATATCAGCCATTCGGCTTATCAAGGGGTATACTCTGGAGAGTTCACAGACCGGTCGCTTCAACCGGCTGGGCAAGGAGTATGTCCGTTCGAGTATCCAGGTGGCATTTATTCAAGGGTTGCTGTTTCCTGTGGCAACCCTGGTGGGCAGCATCGGCATGTTGCTGGTTCTCTTTTTCGGCGGCACCCTTGTAATGAAAGAAACCATCACTTTGGGTGATTTCGTAGCTTTCATCACCTATCTCTATATGCTGGTCTGGCCGATGATGGCTGTCGGCTGGGTCACAAATCTCACCCAGCGGGGTTTGACCTCGCTGGAACGTATCCAGACGCTCATCTCTTCCCGCACAGAGTTGCCGTCGGGTGAACCCGGATTGAGGCCGCAATCACATAAGATTCATTTAAAAGGCTTGACCTTTCGTTACCGGGATGCTGCTTCTAAGGCCCTTGACCAAGTTGACCTGAAGATAACAACCGGTATCCTGGGGGTTACCGGGCCCACCGGCTCAGGAAAAACAACCCTATGTCAGATTCTTGCCAGAATGCACCCGGTAGAGGACGGATTTCTCTCTATCGGCGGTTATGAAATTAACCGCTTGCAACCGGAAAATGTGCGGCAGCTGATCAGCTATGTCGGTCAGGAAGCCATCCTGTTTTCCAGCAGCCTGGCTGAAAATATCAGTTTCGGTAAACCCGATGCAAGCCGGGAGGAGATCGAAAGGGTTGCAATTGCTGCTGCAATCCACGATGAAATTACCGCTCTTCAGGATGGGTATGACAGCCGGATCGGTGAGCGGGGTGTAAATCTCTCCGGCGGCCAGCGCCAGCGTATCGCTCTAGCCAGAGCGCTTCTCTGCGACCGGCCGATTCTGATTATCGATGATGCCTTGGCTGCTGTTGATACGGTTACCGAACAGCGGATACTCGATAATATTCTGCCGCTTCTAAAGGAAAAATCAGTGGTCTGGGTCAGCCAGCGGGTCAAGCAGCTTTCCTGGGCCGACAGAGTTGTTGTTCTTGACAGCGCAAAAATAACCGGACTTGGAACCTTTGAGGAGCTGGCAGCAGGCAACACCTTTCTTCAGGAAATTCATAGCCGCCAACAGATAACCCAACGGCTCCAGGAGAAGGACAATGCGTAATTTCGGTTATTTCGAAGAGGGGTATGAACCGCAATTGTCCGAGAAGAGACTGTGGCAGAGGGTGGTTACCTATCTGCGGCCATTTTCTCTTGCCTTTAGCGGCGCTGTCATCCTCTCCCTTCTGGTCACCGGCGCTACGCTTGGATTGCCGTGGCTGATGCAGCGGGGAATCGATCTGTATATTGTCGACAGCACCAAATCTTTTGTTGATCGTTCACAGGGACTGACAACCATTGCTTTCATGTACGGCGGGGTGATCTGCATTCATTTTTTTGCCGTGTTCTCGCAAGTTCTGATCCTTGAATGGATCGGTCAGTCAATCATGCAAAAACTGCGTCTGCAGCTTTTTTCTCATCTGCTGGGTATGGATCTTGGTTTTTTTCATGGGCAGCCGGTGGGCCGTCTTGTTACCAGGTTGACCAATGATGTCCAGAATATGCATGAGATGTTCACATCGGTCATGGTGACCCTGTTTAATGATCTGCTGCGTATGGCCGGTATTCTTGGACTGCTGATCTATGTGAATTACAGGCTGGGGTTGATTATGACTCTGTTTTTGCCCCTTGCAACCATCATCACCATCCTGTTTTCACGACTGGCTCGAACCCAGTTTCGCAGAATTCGCAGACAGCTGGCTAAACTCAACGCCTTTATACAGGAAACGGTCTCCGGTGTTTTGCTGGTGCAGCTTTTCGGCCGGGCAAAGGATCTGAACAAAAGGTTCAGCAGTCTTAACAATGAATATCTTAACAGGACGCTTGGGCAGATAAAGCTGTTCGGTACCTTTATGCCGTTAACCGAATTAATGAGTTCTCTGGCGATCGGTATCATCCTCTGGTACGGCGGTGGAGAGATCATCCGGCAGCGATTGACTCTTGGAGAACTGGTGGCTTTTCTTTCATATATGAGATTGTTCTTTCAACCGCTCAGGGAATTATCCCAGAAATACTCTATCGTTCAATCGGCCCTGGCCTCTGCCGAGCGGATTTTTCATCTTATCGATTCCCAATCGGCTGAAAAAGAGGATTTTGGCGCTACTGCTGTCCGCTTGGAAGAAGGAAAAACGGCTCAAGATCTTCTGTTTGAGCGGGTTAATTTTAGTTATAAAGAGGGGGAGCAGGTCCTGTTTGATGTTTCATTTTCTGTTGGTCGAGGAGAGACAGTGGCTATTGTCGGGCCCACCGGCAGCGGTAAGTCCACCCTGATCAACCTGTTGTTGCGCTTTTATGAGCCGGACAGCGGCAGAATTGTGCTGGGAGAAAGACCACTTATCGAAATACCGCGGGACAGATTGCGCAGAATGGTCGGTGTAGTGATGCAGGAATCTTTGATCCTCCAGGATTCCCTGTTGGTCAATATCGTTCTTGACAGTGGCAAAGACAGATCAGAAGTGGAAGAACTTCTGGAAAAAGCACAACTCCGTGAGTTTGTTGCCGGTTTGCCGGAAGGGCTTGATACCCGGATCGGTGAAGGGGGACGAACCATGTCCAGCGGAGAAAAACAGTTGCTGGCCATTGCCCGGGTATTGTGCCGGGAGCCGTCCTGCCTGGTTCTGGACGAGGCCAGTTCCGCCATCGACTCACGAACGGAAGAGCTGGTAGAACAGGCTTTGGCCAGTTCGTTTCAAGATAAAACCGTACTCATTATTGCCCACAGGTTGTCAACGGTTCAGCGGGCCGACAGGGTCATTGTTTTAGAGAAAGGACGGGTGGTCGAGCAGGGAAGCCACCAGCAACTCCTCAGACAAAACGGTATCTACAGCCGACTTGTACAGCTTGATCTGGCCCATTCATAAAACAAAAAGGTAGTAATATAATAAAACTTCAACAGAGGTTTTCTGGTATGTGGACAGTTGATTAGTTGGGGATCGATCATATTATATTTGAAGCCAATCATAAAATAAGGGGGAAGATTAAAAATCATGAACCAATCCAACCAACCGACTGACTCCAACTGGATTATACTTTTCTGCTGCTGGCTTGTTGCTGCTCTTTCCACAGCAGGCAGTCTGTTTTTCAGCTATGTTATGGAATTTCCTCCCTGTGTTTTGTGCTGGTATCAGAGAATTTTTCTGTTTCCCCTTGTGATAGTGCTGGCAGTTGGACTGTTTCCTTTTGATAAAGGTGTGGTGAAGTTTTCCCTGCCGTTGGCGATTGCCGGCTGGCTGACGGCGTTCTATCATACATTGCTGCATAGCGGGATTATCCCTGAAGATATTCAGCCCTGCAGCCAGGGAGTTTCATGTACGGAAGAATATATAAAACTCTTTGGTTTTATAACTATACCGATGTTGTCATTACTGGCATTCACAACCATTATTGTTTTGTTAATTCTATTGAAAAAAAGGATCTCTTTATGCAAAAGATAGCACTATTTGGGGTAGCATGTTGTGTCCTATTATTTGGTTTTCTGGTTGGAAGTAAATACTATAAGAACCAGCAGGCGGAAAAGATCGGGTTCATGGCCCAGGAAAATGTTTCCACCTTTGTCAGAGACCACTCGATGACCCGTGGCAGTGATGACGCCAAAGTCTATCTGGTTGAATTTATGGATCCTGCCTGTGAAACCTGTGCGGCCTTTGCCCCGTTTATCAGGAAAATGATGGAAGCATATCCCGGTAAGATTAAACTTGTTGTCCGATACGCCCCGTTCCACGACGGCAGTGAAGGTATTGTCAAGATTCTTGAGGCAACTAAAAAACAGGGGAAATACTGGGAGGCTTTGGAAATCATGTTCAGGATGCAGGATTATTGGGTCAGTCATCACAAACCGCAGCCTGAAAAACTATGGCAGCTTCTTCCCAAGGTTGGACTTGATATCGAAAGACTCAAAAAAGATATGAATGATCCGTCAATTGAAAAGGTGATTGCCCAGGATATTGCCGATGCAGAAACACTCAATGTCCGTAAAACTCCAGGATACTTTGTTAACGGCAAACCTCTCCAGACATTTGGAGACCGACAGTTGCTTAAACTGGTTCAGTCCGCGATAATGGCGAATTATCCGAATTAATCGTAGGTATCTGCAATACATGTTTAAAAGTACATATAAGGCTATGAAAAAACTCATTTCCATTCTCACCATTTGTATTGTAACCACATTGCTGTCAGCCTGTGAACAGCAATCCGAAGTGGCAGCCATTTACAGAAAAGCCCCTGACTTTACTCTTGCAGATATCAATGGGAAAATATGGACCCTTTCAGATCTGAAGGGAAGGGTTGTATTTGTAAACTTCTGGGCAACTTGGTGCGCGCCCTGCATTAAGGAAATGCCCTCGATGCAGAAACTCTATTCTAATCTACCAAAGGATAAATTTGAGATGCTGGCTGTGCTGAGCAAAGATGACCTTGTCAAGGCGGAAAAGTTTGCCCAAAAGCTCGGCATAACCATGCCCATTCTCAATGACCCTGCCAGTACAGTGGGCCCAAAATACGGACTGACCGGTTTGCCGGAAACGTTTATCGTTGATAAGCGGGGGATAGTCCGGGAGAAGTTTATCGGGCCCAGAAAGTGGGATGCACCCAAATATCATCAAATGATTATGGAGTATATAAATCAGTGATCAGTGCATAGGCAACAAACCCATGTCGGTCTGTTTTCGTGTCGCTTTCAGGAAAAAGCAGTTTTGCAGGTAGCATTCATAGAGCCCTGCTGTCGTCATTCTGTAAAACGTAGCTGTGGTTGAAAGACATGGACACCTCATAATAAGGCAAACTCAATTGTTCTTTCTCTTTCTCTTTTCTCAGAGTACTATAAAGCAGATTTGACTGTTTAAAGGATCTTCCGAAAGAGCACTGTTTTTCTATGTATCCCAAAAGGAGAATGAGAATGAAAATTGATTGGGCCTATTTCCGAAAAGGCTGAGCTTCATGCAAGAAAGCTCAAGAGGTTCTTGATGCAAAAAGTGTAACTGTTGATGAGGAAGTAAATGCCCGCAAGGTGCCGATTGAATCGGAACAGGCCTGGGATATTTTATCAAAATCGAAAAAACTGTTTATTGCCAAGGGAAAGAAAGTTCTCGAATTTGTTCCGGATGAGGCCAGCAAGGAAGTAATTCTGAAAGAGTCCATCGGCCGAAGCGGTAAACTTCGCGCGCCCACTGTTCAGGTCGGTGATATCGGTTATGTCGGTTTTCAGGCAGATATGTACGATAATCTGGTGAAATAATTATTGTATCGGACAGACTTCCGCCAAATAAAATGCAGTTCACTCACCTTGCTTCCTCTTTGAAAGGAAATGGAGCAAGGTGTTTTTCTTTACAATCTACAGCAAATGCTCTGGTTCGTATTAACCTTCATTGTCGCAGTCTGTGTGGCAACCAGGGATATCCTCTTTAAGCGCTATGCCAATGAGCTAAGCGTTCTCGAACTGTCCTCCATTGAGCTGTTCTGGTCTGTTCCGCCGTTGACTCTCTGTCTGCTGTTCACACCGGTCCCACAGCTTGATCCTGGATTTTGGTGGATTTTGCTGATTGCCATTCCTGTCAACGGTTTAGCCTATTTCTTATATAATTATGCCATAACCATCTCGCCGGTCTCGCTAACAGTACCGTTTCTTTCTTTTACCCCTGCCTTTTTGATCATAGTCGGCTGGGTTGTTCTCGGTGAGGCTGTTTCATTCTGGGGTGGTGTTGGTATTATTTGTATCGGTCTGGGAAGCTATGTGCTGAATATTGACCGTGTTAAAGATGGTCTGCTCCAACCGATCTTAAGCTTAAAAGAGGAGAAAGGACCATGGGTGATGCTGTTTGTTGCCTTTATTTTTTCCTTTGGCGCAGTCCTTGGCAAGAAGGGGATGCAGCTTTCGTCACCGCTGTTTTTCACCTTCCTCTTTTTTGTCATTTTCTGTGTGGTTATGCTGTTTCTTCTTTTTATTCTTGGACGCCTGAAACCTGCAAAGCTGATACAGTGCAAATATGTCGGTTTTCAGCTCGGGACTCTGTTAACCGTGCACGTTGCCTTTCATGGACTGGCAATCATGATGACAGCCGCCGCCTATATGGTATCGGTGAAACGCTCATCGATTCTTCTCACCGTTCTGTTAAGCTGGTTGTTTTTAAAAGAGGAAAAAATTATTGCCAGAGGGTCTGGGGCTCTGCTTATGTTTCTAGGCATTTTATTAATTGTACTGAGACCATTCGGCTGATTCCTGAGTCTGTGATCCAGAATATTGCTGTACTTAATAACACTTCAATATGTCATATAATTACCAGATTAAATATCTTAACCTATAAGAACATCCTTTCTTTGAAGTATCCTCCAGCAGTGTATCTTTACTCTCACTATTTATTTTTATGCGCGTTTTAGCCTGAACTGTTTCAGCACCGCGTCACAAGCAGTTAGTAACACTAATTTCATTAATGTGTTATTTTTCTTGATCTGGCAGCCTACTTTTGTTAAGGTGCGTATGCCCGTAACACGAAAATACTATTCTTCATACTGGGTATATAAATGAGGTCTCCATGCCTGCACGATTATTTCTTGTTGTATGTTTCTATTTCTTTCTCTGTAATGGGATATCCGCCAAAACGGTAACGGATTCCAACGGTAAAACGCTTGAACTTGCCGATTCCATTGAGCATGTGATCTGTTCAGGTTCGGGGTGTCTTCGGTTGCTTACCTATCTCCAGGCCCAGGACAGGATTGTCGGCGTTGACAGTATCGAAACCAGGCACAGGAAACTTGATGCCAGACCATATGCTCTTGCTAATCCACAGTTTAAGAAGATGCCTGTATTCGGGGAATTCCGAGGACACGATAATCCGGAGCGGATATTGACTTTAACACCTCAACCGCAGGTTATTTTCAAAACCTATTCATCGCAGATGGGCTACGATCCTGTGGAACTTCAGCTGAAAACAGGTATTCCGGTTGTTGTGCTCAACTACGGGAATTTTACTGAACTTCGTCCCGAATTGTATAAATCCTTGCGTATCATGGGCATGGTCCTGGGTAAGGAGGAGCGAGCAGAGCAGCTGATTTCCTTTTTCGAAGAGACTATTGCGGACCTTGATAAACGGACTGCAAATATTCCAGCTGAACAACAGCCTACAGTGTTTCTTGGGGGGTAGCCTTCAAGGGACCTCACGGATTTCAGTCGACAGAACCCGCATACCCTCCGTTCAAATTCCTCCATGCCCGTAACCTTGCCTATGATAAAAAGATGACCAAAAAGGAATTGAGCAACTCCAACATTGCCAAGGAAAAAATTGTTGTCTGGGACCCGGACTACCTTTTCCTCGACTTGTCTACTCTCCAGTTGGGTGATAAAGCTGGTGGTCTGTATGAATTGAAAACGGATCCGGCGTATCAGTCTCTTACCTCGGTAAAAAAGAGACGGATATTTGGTTTACTTCCCTATAACTTGTACACAAAGAACTACGGATCAATTCTGGCAAATGGTTATTACATCGGTAAACTCCTTTATCCTGGGCAGTTCACCGATGTTGAGCCCAATCAGAAGGCTGATGAGATTTATCAATTTTTAGTAGGCAAGCCGGTTTTTGCCAAAATGAACGGATTCTTTAATAACCTGGCATTCAAACAGGTACCCCTGAAATAATGCATTTCGATCACGGTCAGGTTCCGGCTGAATACAGGCAATATATCGGCAAGAAAATACTGCTAATTTTGGTTATGACCTGCAGTCTAGCGGCAGTACTGGTTGTGGCTATCTCTCTTGGTGCGGCTGATATATCAATCTCTTCAGTGACCAAAAGCTTGCTGGGTATGGTCTCTGCCAAACAAGTTGAAATAATTGTCTGGAATATCAGGCTGCCCCAGGCCTTAGCTTCTCTCGTAGCCGGGGCTGGGCTGGCTGTTGCCGGCGCCGTTATGCAATCGATACTGCGCAATCCGCTCGGTTCACCATTTACCCTCGGAATTTCACATGCCGCTGCCTTTGGCGCGGCCCTTTCGGTTATGGTGCTGGGAGGAGGGATCATGACCTCCAGCAATGTAGGTGCCGTCTCCATTGCCAACCCATATGTTACTACCGTATCGGCTTTTCTTTTCAGCATCAGCGCTTCTTTGTTGATCATTGGAGTAACACGAACCCGTGGTGCCACGCCAGAAGTCATGATACTCACCGGTGTGGCTCTGGGAGCATTTTTTACGGCTGGAACAATGTTTCTGCAGTTCTTCGCCGATGATATGCAGCTTGCGGCGATGGTCTTCTGGACCTTTGGTGATACTGCCAGGGCAACCTGGACCGAGTTGGGGTTTATTTCGACAGTTACTCTTCTGTGTGTACTCTATTTTTTCGGCAATAGCTGGAATTATAACGCCATAGACGCAGGTGATGAGACCGCCAAGGGACTTGGTGTTCGGGTGGGTCGTGTACGGCTGACAAGCATGTTGCTCTCATCGATCTTGACAGCGGTTATAATCGCATTTCTTGGCATTATCGGATTTGTTGGGCTGGTTGTGCCACACATGGTTCGCAGGATTATCGGATCAGATCATAGATTCCTGCTGCCGGCATGTCTGTTAGTTGGAGCCCTGTTGCTTCTGGTATCAGACACAGTTGCCAGATTGATATTGGCGCCCCATGTTTTGCCGGTGTCCGTGCTAACAGCTTTTCTTGGCGCTCCGGCATTCTTCTGGTTGATTATACGGGGGAGATCTCGATGATTCTGACGATCAAGCAGCTTGCATTTAGCTATAACGGTAACCGTATCCTCGGTGATATTGACCTCAATGTGGAACCTGGACAACTTCTGGCAATACTGGGACCAAACGGTGTCGGCAAGACAACTCTTTTAAAGTGCATCAATACTATACATCGTCCGTCTGCAGGAACTATATTGATAGAAAAGCGAAATATCCTGGAAATGAGCCCTGACGAGATTGCTCTCGGTATTGGCTATGTTGCTCAACGGAGCGAGACCAGCAGGTTGACCGTTTTCGACGCGGTCCTTATGGGGAGAAAGCCGCATATCAGGTGGCGTGTTGCCGATCGGGATATTAAAGTTGTAGATGCTGCGCTGCACCAACTCGATCTCGCTCGGCTCTCTTTGCGTTATATCGATGAATTGAGTGGAGGTGAGTTGCAAAAGGTGGCTATTGCCCGTGCACTTGTCCAGGAGCCTCAGTTGCTGCTGCTTGATGAACCAACCAGTTCACTCGATTTGCGAAACCAGATCAACATATTATCCGTAATAAGAAAAATAGTTGAAAACCACAGGATAGCAGCTGTAATGACCATGCACGATCTCAACAGTGCTCTGCGATATGCCGATCGTTACTGCTTTCTCAAGGGTGGCCGTATTCATGCGGCATGTGACCGCTCTACAATATCGTCTGATATTATTGAAGATGTGTATGGACTTCCTGTATCAATTCATCATATAGATAACTGTCCCGTTATAGTCCCGGATGGGAGTACCAATTGAAAGGAGCTGAAAATGACGTGTACTTATCTACAGCAGACAATCGAAGAGACAATAGCATTTCACGGTCATAATTGCCCAGGACTTACCATCGGTATTCGGGTATCGGAATATGCCAAAAAAGAATTCCCAGATACTCCACCGGCAGCCCTTGTTTGTGTTACTGAAACGGATATGTGCGGCGTGGATGCGATCCAGTATCTTACCGGCTGCACCTTCGGCAAAGGCAATCTGATTCACCGTGATTATGGCAAAATAGCTTTTTCTTTTTATGACAGGGAACAAAATAGGGGTATTCGGTTGCTGTTGAGACCGGATAGCCGGGGAGAGAATGATGAGGAAATGGCGGAAATGATGGCCAAAAAAGGTGCTGGAATTCTGACGGAAGAAGAGAACCTGAAGCTGACTGAACTCCGATCCACGATGGAAAACAGGCTTATGACTCTGCCGCTTGAAGAGATATTTTCAATTGAAGAACTGCAAACCATACCACCTCGCCCTGCACGCATACTGCAATCCCTGGTCTGCGCAGACTGTAATGAGCAAACCATGGAGTCACGGACTCGCCTTTTTGACGGTAAAACGCTGTGCATACCGTGCTACAAACAAGTCGAACAGAAAATATAGGAGACTGTTCGAAAGGGGCACATGAAAATCGACAAACGATACTTTCTGCCGTTTCTACCTGTGCTGCTGGTAGGGCTGCCGCTTGCCGGTGCTTTGGCTGCCGGTCTGCCGGTTCATATGTACTGGGAGTTTCCGCCATTAACCCGGTATGTATCTCATGCCCCATTCTCATGGATCGTCTTTGTCCTGCTATTGTTGCTGGGACTTGGAACCGGTCTGCTGTTCGGTGTTCAACTGTGGAGAAAAAGAGGGTCAGTGGAGGCTGCACACAAAAGAGTGCAGCGCTTTGGTTTCCCCTGGTGGACCATTTTAGGTCTGTTGCTGGTTGGCGCTGGCTGGATTGTGGCCTGGAACAGGTTTCCATGGTTTCAGCCGTTTCAGGCCCACACCTTTCTGCCTCTCTGGTTCGGGTATATCCTGGTTGTCAACGGCCTCACCTTTTATCGAACCGGCCGTTGTCTCTTGACCAGAAGATTCCAATTTTTCCTCCTGCTCTTTGTCTTTAGTACCCTCTTCTGGTGGTTTTTTGAGTATCTGAATCGCTTTGTCCAGAACTGGTACTATGTCGGTGTGGAGGACTTCAGTACCACAGCCTATCTCATCCATGCTTCTCTGGCCTTTTCAACAGTTCTGCCGGCTGTACTTAGCACCGAAGAGCTGCTGGCTACTTTTCCACGGCTGACAACTCCGCTGCGTTCGTCATTTTTCCTGAGAATAACCAGGCCGATATGGATCGCTGCCATAGCGTTGTTATTCTGTCTGGGACTGGCCGGGATCGGGATCTGGCCCGATTATCTTTTTGCGGCCCTCTGGCTTTCACCGGTCGCGCTGGTGGTGACAGCGCAACACTGCCTTGGACAGAAAACGTTTTTTCATTCAATTGGCAGTGGAGACTGGCGGCCGGTATGGTTGCCGGCGCTGGCGGCTTTATGCTGCGGATTTTTCTGGGAGATGTGGAATGTGAAGAGTTACGCTCACTGGGTCTATTCGATCCCATTTGTCGAACGGTTTTATATCTTTGAGATGCCGCTGCTCGGCTACCTGGGATATTTGCCCTTTGGCCTTGAATGTCGTGGTGTGGCAGAACTAATCGACCGCCTTTTTATGAGAAATCAGGGCTAACCTGCATTGCTCATGAACATTGTGTCAATTTGTTGGAATGCTCTGAATATACAACATATTCAATGTTATGTGTAAGAGTTACAAATTTACACAATGTTCACCCAAGGTCAGTCCATGCGGTGTCATCTTCTACAGTATTTTGGCAATAAACATAGCCAACTATAATTTATTGCTAAAAACTTAGAACCTGACACCACCTGAACTGATGAGAAATGCAGGTTAATCAACATCGTCATCTGAATTTTCCGGTAAACAGGAAGGAGTCGTCTCTGTCTGTTCAGTTGGTTCGGGTGGCACAAATATGCCATACGGCCATGAGCGGGTAGAGATTTGTTCACCAAGGTCGTTGACAATCAGACGGTTTCTCAGTTCGAGCAGCCTGGATACCAGCTTACCTTCAACTTTGGCATACGCCTGTTCATCGACAACCCGCTTCACGACAATGCCGAGGAGTTCGGTAATGGCATTACCCACTGAATTCTGGCTGATGGTGACAATGAGCCGCCCACGCTCGTCCCGGTAGAGCAGCTGTTTATAGGCCGGCCGCCACCGGATCTCATTGGCAAACAGCGGGTCATCCATGACCTGAAGCCGTAAAATGCGGGCGGCCTTATGGAATTCGTTGGAGAACAGCAGCACGTCTTCTATCTGATCGGGGAAAAAGGCATGCTCGGGAACCCTGGTGTCATTTGCTGAGACAAGAGAGAACAAACATCGGTAGAAGTCGAGAAAGCCTTTGAGAACCATGTCGTACTCCTTCCAAAAGCGGCCATGATTCAAGGCCTCTTCACCACCTTTGATTTCCCAACTTGGTAATCCCTGCGGATAACCGGTCAGCCCTAATTTTGTCTCTTCGGCAGAAAGCGGTTGGAGAACTTCCAGGTCCAGGACATCGAGAAAACGCATATAGACATCACTGAGGTAATTGAGAAAGAGACCGTGATGACCGGAATCGGTGAGGTTTGGATTGTCATGGGAGGCTTCAGGCGAATTAACAATGTCTTCATTTTCAAAGGCCAGAAAATGATTGTGGATCATGCGTATAGAGGGGACCCCCGGCTTTGAGAGCGGCCAGGTGGCATCCAGGCTGGCCTCACCGCAAAAAATCAGATGCTTTTCAGGGTCAGGGAATTTTTCCTGCATATATTGGAACACAACCTGGGTCATACGGCTGAAAACGATAGCTTCTCTTTTCGATAACTGATCCCGCCTGACCGGCCGGCCCAATGGGTCGAGAATTCGTTGGGATGAGTCAAGGATGATCGAGGTGTCAAATAGATTGGAATGGCCAATGGCTTTTCTGTAGAGCAGGAATCCCTCTGTTGTTCTTAAGAGACCATTCTCCCGGGCCAGATGGCGGAGATTACAGGGACTGTTGAAGAACTCTGTCGGTGTTACCCCGTCAGGAATTTCAAGTGGTATCTTTCGATGAGGAACGGTTAATTCTCGGGGGGAACCCAATGTTGATCGCATGGACATCCTTTCTTGTAGATAAGTGTAGTGGAAAGCTAAAATTTACAACAAATTTGGATGTTTGGCAATCAAATGTGATTGAAATTAGGTTGGGTAAAGGTCGTATGCTTTTAAGAAATAATCAATTGAAAGGACTTGCGCAAATCACTTCGGATCTTCTCTGACAGAGACCTTTTCTACGATTTTTTGATAATAATCGTCCTGGGCCTGGATGGTAGATGTGCAATTCCGCTGATCCTCAAGTCTTCTCAGCAGCACATTCAGCTTCTGCATCTGTTTAAGGCGGGTGTGCTCATCTTCGGTTGATGCAATCAACTCTTGCAGATTGGCTATTTTCTTTCTGGTTTCAAGCTCGGGAGGAAGGTATCCGCTGTTTTTCAACATCTTATAGGCGATTTTCAGGTCATCGGCAACAAAGGTATCGCGCTCAAACTCCAGAGGCTTGTTCTTCCAGTGCTCAATCGGTGAGAGCTCACCTTCTTCCATCGCTTTTTTAATCTTCTTTTCGGCAATGCGGCTGAGGATATCCATAATATGACGACAATTGATACAAACGGTTACAAAGAGTATTCATCCATCGACTGAATATACCATAAAAATGTGATGTTATGAAGTAAGAGTCTCGAGGACTTAATCTAATCGTTTTTTCTGTAATTCTTTTTCAAGCGAAACCACCCTGTTATCGTTAGATTACCCAATGGGTCGCCTCTGCTGAAGCATAGATGGTTCCATCTTCATCCTCAACAACGGCGTCGAAATAAAGTTGGCGTTTTTTTCTGTCGACATATCGTGCCTTAACATAAAAATAACCCAGTTCAGGATAAATGACTCTGGCATACTTGAGGTCGAGATATCGGGTGAAATTAGGTGGTGAGACAATCATACTGAGTGGTCCGATGGTATTGTCGATGGCTGCTGAAATGATGCCGCCCTGAAGACTTCCATATGGGTTGAGATATTCGGGTAAAACAGGGAACCGGTTAATCAGCAGTTCCTGTTTCCCATCGTAGTCGATAACTTCTCCCTTCATAATGATGAATACAGGCGGGGGAAAGATAATGCTATCTTCTCGTCCATGGAGTTTCTCTTTTAGCAGAGGGAGGAGCTTATCGGGAATATACTGTTGCTTGATCATGTCGGTTTCTTATTTACGAGCAGATAGAAAATCAAACATCGATTTGAAATTAGACGGTAATGAAACCTTCTAGATATGTCACGGCCTCGCCGCCTATGAGTACACGGTCACCAATCGATTCACATTTCAAGAACCCACCTCTCTCCGAGAGCTGAGCGGCTGTGAATTGTGTCTTACCTAAAACACCTACCCAATATGGAACCAGGGCGCAATGCGCCGAACCGGTGACCGGGTCTTCGTTGATACCGTAGCGCGGTGCGAAAAAGCGGCTGACAAAATCAGTCCTGCTACCCTGTGAAGTGACAATAACCCCTCGACAGTTGAGTCGCCTGAGTATATCAAAATTTGGAGAGAGTTTCCGGATATCCTGCTCGCTTTCATAGACAGCCAGATAATCATCGCTTTTCAGGACCTGAACTGGCTCCACTCCAAAAGCGTCAATAAGTTCATCGGGTGTTGGGCATTCTGAAAGTTGATACCTGGGAAAATTGAGTTCTATGAAACTCTCTTTTCTGGTAACCAGTAAATCACCGCTCATGGAGTGGAAAACAATCTCGTCCGCATGTTCTCCCATGATGTTAAAAAGAACATGGCCGCTTGCCAGAGTGGCATGACCGCAGAGTTCAACTTCAACGGTCGGCGTGAACCAGCGGATGTGAAAACCGTCTGTGTCGTCAATAAAAAATGCGGTCTCCGAGAGGTTGTTTTCTGCGGCGATGTTCTGGAGCACTTGGTCGGGAAGCCATGCCTCTAATGGACAGACAGCGGCAGGATTTCCTTTAAAAACCTGTTCAGTAAACGTGTCAATTTGATAGAGAGGAAGTTTCATCGAACTGTACCATGGGTTATAGTTGTCGAAAACACTCTGTACTTTTCTTTGTTCTTCTGTCTTCTTAGCCATTTGGGCTAGAGAGCTGCAGAGGCCCTTTATAGCAATCATCTGATCGACCAAACGATCTTAAAATATCATTGTTCCAGGTTGGATGCCAGCTGAGAGTGTTAGTGGATCAATTAGTTGTGTCATTTAAGGAAACAGAATAAACTTATTACTCCCGAAGCTCAGCATCCTGAATCCCTGATAGAAACTGGATAAGTGTGTAACTGTTCAATTTACTGGCTGAATTTCGAGGATAATCAGATCAAAGAATAAAAAAAAGAAACACAGGAATGAATCAAGTTATTCGGTTAGAAAGAGGGTAGATATGAAACATTGTCAATTCTTACTTTTAATTGTCATGATCGTATGCCTAACGACCTGTACATCGAAAGACCAGGTTTATGAAGGTGTGTATGAAGGATTAAAAATGAGCAAAGGCCTGGAAGATCAGCAACAGGGACCGTCGGAAGATAAGCTGATGACCGATGACGAGAAACTGCCGGAATATGATCAGTATAAGAATAGGCGAAAAGAGATATTGAAGAAAAATAAGTAGTTTTAAGTTTCAGGAAAATCCCGGAGACCCTGACACCATTCGTGTGGTAGTTGAATTAGAATAGAACTGTGAAAACGACAGTACCAAATGGGGTGAATTATTAGCCACCCGATATTGTGATGAAAAAGGTCATGTAATAGCTATTTATGGGTCGACCAGGGACATCACCGAACATAAGCAAGCGGAAGAATATCTTTCCCATGAGTAGTAGGGTAAAAGCCTCATGTGATTGAGGTGGGCATTTTTATCCATTTAAAGTTCAGGAAGATAAGGAGTTTGGCTGGTGCTGCCGCAGAAGTGATCAGGGAGTTTCGGGAAGTCCTCTGCCAGACAATGCGCCAGAATGGGAGGCAGTTTAGAAAAAGAAAATTTCAGATACTCTTTATGAATAAGCGGGCTAAGGAAAAAAGGAACATGAAAACACTAAAAACTGTTTTTTATATCATTCCCGTCATTGCTGCATTTGTCATCGGTTCACCGAAACTAACTTTGTCAGGCACTACCGGATACAAGCCTCCAGGGGGAGGTGGTAAACCTCCGACAAAATCGCCAGTTTCCGAGAAAGCGAAAGAGAAGCTGATACAAGAGGTGAATGTGTACTGTTGTGAAAAGGGTAAAATCATTAGGAAAAAGATGAGGAAATTGGATATTGCCCAAAACAGGAACTGCTCCACATCCAAAAAGACAATATCGAGTACCTGCGGCTGGTGTTGTAAAGACGGCAAAAGCTTGCTGGTCACTGACAGCAGCTCAAACAGGAAGTGTGATGGTGGAAGTGATCTTTATTCCAGTGAAAGCAACGCCAAGAGTAACTGCGGCTGGTGCTGCAAGGATGGCAGGGTGTTCAGTGTCACAGCCCAACGACAATGCGGTATCCCCGGTTCAACCAAGCTCCGACAGCCGGGCTCTTATTCCAGCAAGGGCTTCTGGTATTCAACCAGGTCCAAGGCGAAAGAGTCCTGCAGGCCAAAGCCTGTGCTTGTCTCCAAAAAGATTTTTTGCAATATCAACAAAAGGACACGGCGGATGAGTGAAAAAAAGTGTCAGGTCTTGGGTGGCCAGTCCTTTAAAACAAGGGGGCTGGCAACAATGGCGCTGGTCAGAGAGAAACGTAAAATTGCAAAAAAAAAATTGGACTTGCCAACAAAGGTAAGGGGTGACTCGAAGGATACCGGAAAAATCGATCCGGGTCTGGTCACACCACGTACCCACGAGGATGTTGGCATCGAGCGCCGGAAATTCGAGAGGGCTGAAGGGGAGATCCTGGAAGATCAGATGCATTCTCGGGAATCGACAAGCAGCGGTTCCAGTGCTGGAAGTCTCAGTGGGGAGCACTCCTGGACCGATCCCGATCCCACCCCGGAAACTGAAGGGAGAGGTGGAAACCAAAGAGACAATAACCGGTTGGGCGTGAGCTCTGTTAAAAAGCCAAAGAAGCCGGATACCGATCCGGCCCCTCGGCAGGATGGCGGAAAGATCCCCGGCTATCCCCAGACCGGCGGCAGTGAACCTGATGACGAACCGGGAAAAAATCCGCTGGGAATCCCATCCTTGGGCGGCAAACCGGTGGTCCAGAACATTGATCCTGTGCCCGATGGTCCCGGTTCCTTTGACGGCTCCGGCACAGCCGGTCTGTCGAAAGAAGCCGACTGTGAGAATCCGGACAACTGGTCCCGGCGTGAGTGTGCGAAGGTGAAGGAAAGGGAATGCAAAAAACCTGAGCACTGGGCAATGCCGCAGTGCGCTGAAGATGTTATTGAGGATGATCTGCTGACTGACCCTGTGGGGGATGAAGCGGAAAATCAAGTACTCGAGGTAAATACATCATATGAAGAAGGTATTGAAATTTGTAAGAATAAATGTACTGCTTATTTCTTGACTCATTGTACTGATATTCATATAGAAGCACACATAGAGAGGCGAACTAAACATGGGAATAAGCCCAATTATGTTGATGAAGAAACTTGTATGACTTACCATGATGAAACTTGTACTGAGAGATGTAAGACGATGGCTGAAAGAGGACAGTAGTGATCAGCTTCGTAAAAGGGAAAATAGGTCAAACAAGGGTCAAGATTGTGTATTACTTAATCCGTAGGCTTCTGAATGATTTAAGAAACAGGGAAGGGGTCGATAGAATGAAAAAAGACGGTCTCCTTTGAGGTGAAACCTCATTCATGCTAATTGCTCCAGTAGCTAGAGGGAGGCTAGTAATGTAAAGAAGGTGGCCGTTATCGGTGTATCTTTTATGAGCACTATATTTCAATAGATTGGACACTTACCAATATTGGGCAATACCTGACTCCAGGGTTCTAGAAATAAGGGAAGAAAATCAGTGAGGTACACTGTGAGACCGTCAAAGAGTTATTTTTTACTCCTAATAATCTTGTTTCTTGTATTAGCAGTTTTGCAGGAACATCTGGCCATGGCTTCAGAGGAAGAAAATATTCTGGGACCACAATCCAACCAGGCCTTAGGTGAACAGCATGTACTTGTACTTGCCGTTCGGTTTCCAGATGTAGAACCAAGGTTTCCTCTCAAGCGAATTCGGAAAAAAGTGGTCAGAGGCCTTAACAAGTACATAAAAGAGCAATCGTATGGTTTAACCTGGATCAAGGCTGATTTTAGAGGGTGGATAACGCTTCCTGACCCAATCCGGGATTATGAGCTAAGCCCTTATAATTTTAAAGTTGATAGAACAAGGGTCAAAAAGCTTGTCGAGGATTCGATGTCGGCTGTTGAGAATGAGGTGGATTTCTCCCAATATCAGCATATAATTATCACAGTAGGAGCCTTTACCACGCCGGGAAAGGGTTATGGCATGATCTGCTATTGTGCCAATCCGGGTATGCTTTCAGGAGTAAGAAAAAATCCCAGATATATACCGATGGAATCAGATGGAGGCCAGACATTCCATGACGGCGTATGTGTGGCGGCCGAAAATGCCCATCTGGGAATGTTTGCGCATGATTTTTTTCACGCCCTTGGGGGGATATATAATAATACACGGCTTGTTCCGTGACTGTATGACTTCGAGCGTCAGTCTGACGCTTCCCAGCTTCCCAGCTTCAGGCATCATGCCATATATATGGGGCCGTGGGACATTATGTCACAACATTTTATAGAAAGAACAAAGCCCCCGCAAGGTATCTCGTCCTTTACAAAAATCAGATTAGGTTGGATCTCCCCTGATCAGGTAATCCTGGTCCATTCCGGCAGCACCAAATTAGCTTTTCTATCCCCACTTTCAGAAAAAGGCAAAACTCTGGCCGTAAAAATAGTTTTAAAACAGAGAAGTGGCAGCGGCGGCAACCACTATTACCTGGTGGAAAATCGTCAACTCACCGGATATGATCGACTCCTGCCGGACAGTGGCATACTGGTGCTCAAAGTAAATCCGGATGTTATTGAGGGTTCCGGTACAGTAAAAGTTATGGATGCCGATCCCGATTCCCCTTATTTTTCACATGCCACATTCAGACTGGATCGGGACAATAGAAATGTTTATATTGATAAAAAGAATAACGTAGCCATAATCCCCCTTTGGGCTGGTAAAGGGGCTCAGGGGGTTCTCATTACTACTCCTGAAAAGAGCTCCGATGCATTGAAAGCGGCTTTGATGATACAGAAACTGCTAAAACACTTTTCTGAATCAAAAGAAAAGGAGGATGGGAAATCCTTGGAAGAGTGTATTGCATCTTTCAAGAGGTTTGATTTCAAGAAATGCAGTCAAATAGCTCAGTAAGCACTTTGGGGTTGGCAATAAATAGCACATCGTTTTTGCATTCCTTCTTCAGGCCATTTTAGCCGCTTCTCAATCACGAAATCCTCGACGTAGCTCTGCTATGACTACAGTTTCCTTCAATCGGAAGAATAAAAGGGGTTATATTAAAATTAAACTAATTGGAATTAAATATGACAATGTCCCCTTTTATTATACTATCTTTACATTTTGGAGGGAGGTATCATGCGTAAATTCGCTTTGTGTTTGGTATGCGCGAGTGCTCTGTTGCTTGCGGCTTGTGGTAAGACTTTGGTCAGGGTCAATTACGGTCCAACATCAAAGAAGCCTGAGATCAGTTGGTTCGTGATCAACCTTAGTAACGTCAGTACAATAATAAGGGGGTCGGGCAGTGTGACCGTGCCCAGGGGTCCTGTGCAGGTCAATGTACTTGCTCATTCGCCCTCTGGTGTTAAATCACTCAGCGTGAGCCCGCTTGTCGCAAACCAATACTGCAAGCCAATGGACAGGGAGAATGATCATAAGCATCTAACCATATATTATCATAGACCAACACCACAGACGCAAATACCCAATGCCGAAAAGCTGGTCGACTCCAACCTCATTCTGTTCGATAAATTAGACTTCAGTAGACTCGTCTGCCCCAAGCGATACGAATACCAGAGTGGTTTGATGGACATCACCGCTACAGCCAAGAATTTCGGCGGTAAAACCACTGTAGAGACGCTCCGCCTCAAAATCAAGTAGTGCTCTCTACTCAGCGGAAACAGAATAAACTGATTACCCCTAAAGCTCAGCAAGCTCCTGAATCCCTGATAGTAACTTGATAAGTGCGCAACTGTTCAAATTACTAACTGAATTTTGAGGATAATCAGATAGAAGAATTTGAAAATGAAACACGGTAATGAACCTAGTCATTCGGTAACATAGAGGGGAGATATGAAACATTGTCAATTCTAGCTCTTGTTTGTCACCATTGTATGCCTAACTACCTGTACGTCTAAAGACCAGGTTTATGAAGGTGTGTATGAAGGATTAAAATGAGCAAAGATCTGGAAGATCAGCAGCAGGGGCCGTCGGAAGATAAGTTGATGACCGACAACGAGAAACTGCCCGAGTATGATCAATATAAGAGAAAGCGGGAAGAGATACTGAAGAAGAATAATAAGCTATAATCATATGTAGCGATACAAGTCTAGGACGGCCATCGGGTGAGGAACGAGCGAGAAGCCCTCGGAGCGTACACGGCAGTGCGTGAGCAGGCACTGCAGAGAGTGACGGATGGGATGTATCGAACTTATGTTGTTGTGTATAGACCTCCTGGTGCCAGTAATTAGTTCTCTTTACAGTATCAAACGGATTGATATCTGTGTCGTCTTAGGCAGCTCGGCAACCACCTGATTGAATATCAGCTGATTTTCAGATAATAACTTGCTGGGTGGGCAAAAAAAAATACAAAATAAGAACTCTGAGATTACAATGGATATGATAATTACATCGCCATACCTGCTTGCGGCTCTTTTTTTTATTGTTGCATTTACCTATTCATCAGTAGGTCTTGGTGGAGGTTCATCATACACTGCTCTCATGGCGATTTTCGGTGTTAACACCTTGGCAATCCCCATGATCTCGCTGTCGCTCAACCTGTTTGTTACATCAGTAGGAAGTTTTAATTTCATACGAAATAACCATGCCAAAATAGGACTCATTCTCCCATTTCTCATATCTTCAATGCCCATGGCATATTTAGGGGGCGCGCTGAAAGTACAAAAAGAAGTATTTTACTGGGTTCTCCTCATCTCGTTAGTAGTTATCGCCGTTCGCATATATTTTTGGCAGAATTTGGCCATCAAGCTCGATGTTGGACAAAAAGAAAAAATAATTCTCTCACTCATAACCGGTTCAGTTCTTGGGTTGGTTGCAGGTATTGCCGGTATTGGCGGAGGTGTTTACCTGGTACCTTTGATAATAATTTTAGGATTAGGTACGGAAAAAGAAGCAGCGGCGTGCGGAGCTATTTTTATTTGGCTTAATTCGTGTTCTGGCTTAATATCCCGCCTTCAGCACAATTCGAATGATCTGACAAGTTATATCCCATTAATCATTGCAGTTTTAGCAGGCGGCACCTTAGGCTCATTTATGGGATCATTTAAATTCTCGCCTAAAGTAATGGATAAATTGCTGGGAGTGATAATTCTAGTAGCAATAGTATTCTTAGCAAAAAAGGTGTTATATCTTTAACAGGGAACACTAGAGGAATACGCCGAAGGGGTCGGTTAGCCTGCCGGCAGGTCCCTTCTGCCCTCTATGAGTAGTCCCACTCTTTACTATATTTGTTGATCTGTTCTCAAGTTTGCTGAAATTGAGCGGTGTTCACATAGGACTGTGTTGAGTCCGTCAGTCGTGATAGAATATCTCTTTTAGATAGAGCCCGTGGGCTGGGGCTGTGGAGCCTGCCTTTGAGCGATCTTTTGCCGCCAGTATCCTTTTGAACTCATCCACCGAGCGTCTTTTCATACCGACCTCAAGAATCGTTCCGACCAGGTTTCTAACCATATGGCGAAGAAAACCGTCGCCGGTAAATTCGAACTGATACATGTCAGTGTTTAATTGTTTAAAACCGGTGGTCAGTATTGTCCGGACACCGCCCCGTCCGCCTGTTCTTGCTCTGTCCCTGGAGCCGGAGGCTTCAAAACTCGAGAAATCATGTGGGCCGCAGATGAGGGTCAGACAGCTTTTCATTGGTTCCAGGTCGAGGTTAAAGGGAACATGCACCGTATATAGCCTTTCGGTTGGTGGCAGGATGGGACCGGTATATATTCGGTAAAGATATGTTTTAGCTTTGGCTGAAAAACGGGCATGGAAGGCTAGAGGCACTTCGGAAACTCCTGCAATCCGAATAGATTGGGGCAACATGGAATTCAAACCGTTTTGCAGCGCAGCACTGTCAATTGTTGAGCGCGTGTGGAAATGGGCCGTCATGGCCAGGGCATGAACACCGGCGTCTGTTCTGCCGGCGCCATGCAGGGTGACCGGGTTGTCGGTTATGATTGAAAGTTTTTCCTCAAGAACACCTTGTACGGAAATTCCGTTTTTCTGCTTCTGCCAACCGCAGAAATCGGTGCCGTCATACGCTATGGTTAATCTGAGGTTACGATCTGTCATCTATTATCCTGAATCAGTGACGAGAAGCTGATATATTCACAAACAAAAGAACATTAAAGGTACCTTTTATTTATTCTCCAAAAAAGGGGAAACTAACCGTCTCTGCTGACATGACAGACACCGGTCAACGTCTCTTTGGCATAGGGAAAGTATTTTTTCTTAAACCAGAAGGCGACATTGACAAGGGAAATGAGCACCGGCACTTCGACCAGGGGACCAATGACTGCTGCAAAAGCCTGGCCGGAGTTGATACCGAAGACGGCAATAGCCACGGCAATCGCAAGTTCAAAGTTGTTGGAAGCAGCCGTGAAGGAGAGGGTGGCCGACTGCTCGTATGTAGCCCCGACCTTTATGGACATGAAAAACGAAACCAGAAACATGATAAGAAAATAGATGGTCAGGGGGATCGCTATCCGGACAACGTCCATGGGCAGCTGAACGATATACTCCCCTTTCAAAGAAAACATGACGACGATGGTGAACAGGAGAAAAACCAAGGTGAGGGGGCTGATCAGCGGTATCAGTTTTTTCTGATACCACTCTTCGCCCTTCAGTCGGAGACCGATGAAACGGGTCAGCATCCCGGCAATAAATGGAATACCGAGGTAGATGAAGACCGACTTGGCAATCTGTCCCATGGAAATATCAACCACCATCCCTTCTATTCCCAGTACCCTTGGCAGTACGGTAATAAAAAGCCAGGCGTAAGCAGAAAAAAAGAGCACCTGAAAGATGGAATTAAAAGCGACCAGTCCGGCACAATACTCCCGGTCTCCTTCTGCCAGATCGTTCCAGACGATGACCATGGCGATACAGCGGGCCAGGCCGATGAGGATAAGGCCCACCATATACTCATGGTGCCCGGAGAGAAAGGCGATGGCCAGGCCGAACATCAGGATTGGACCAATAACCCAGTTCTGAACCAGAGAGAGAGTCAGTACCTTTCCGTTTCTGAACACCTCATGCAATTTTTCGTAGCGTACCTTAGCCAGCGGTGGATACATCATAAGAATAAGGCCAATAGCGATGGGTATATTGGTAGTACCAACCTGAAAAGAGTTGATTACATCCTTGATGCCGGGCAGGAGATAACCGCCCCCAACACCGACCAGCATGGCCAGAAATATCCAGAGGGTGAGAAATCGATCAAGAAAAGAGAGGTTTTTGGGCGTTGTGTTCATAAGGTTCCTCTTAGGATAAGAGAGGCATATTCACTTACAGCTGCCCTCACCTTTCTCCCGGAGATAGATTTTCAGGTTTGCCTGATCTTCCTGAATAGTTGTTAGATCAGGCAGCTGTTTTTTCAGTAATTCAATAGCATCCTGCATAAACGAATTGGATTTGGTATTTAAACGGTAATGCATCCACTTCTGCATCCGGCGGCAGTTGACCAGGCCGGCATTACGTAGATATGCCAAATGCCGTGACACGGTTGATTGAGGCAGATTCAGTGTCTCGGTAATGTCACAGACACAAAGCTCCCCATAGAAGAGCAGGGCAAGAATGCGAAGCCGGGTGATATCGCCCAGTGCTTTAAAAAACTGTGTAATGTTTTCCATAAAAATCCTTATATCCGGATATGCGGATATATTCAAGAGAAAATAGTTCGTACTTTGTGTTTTTAAAATCCTGAACGGCCACGGGTTCAGGATTTATGGGAAGAAAGGTGCTCCTTCAAGTCCCGCCTGCTCTTCAAATCCGAGCATCAGGTTCATATTCTGAACAGCCTGACCGGAAGCGCCTTTGACTATGTTGTCAATTGTGGACATGACAATAATTCGTCCTGTTCGCTTGTCGATCATAAAACCGATATCGCAGTAGTTTGATCCCCGGACATGCTGGGTGGCCGGAAAGGTTCCCGGGTTTAAAACCCGAACAAAATATTCGGAATCATACATTTCGTTATAGAGTTTCTGAACAGCCTCGACCGTGATACCCTCATTGACGGTGGCATAGATGGTTGACATGATCCCCCTGGAAATTGGCAGCAGGTGCGGTGTAAACGAGATGTTGACCGGCTGCTCCAGAAAAGCGTTGATCTCCTGTTCGATCTCGGGAATATGCCGGTGGGTTCCACCAACCCCGTAAGGTCTGAAACCGTCGGTTACTTCACAGAACAGAGTACCCACATTGGCACCTCTGCCGGCCCCGGAAGTTCCTGATTTTGAATCGATCACCAGAGTCTTCGGATCAATGACACCGGCCTTTAACAGTGGTGCCAGCCCAAGGATAATTGAGGTTGGATAGCAGCCTGGATTGGCAGTCAACCGGCAGTTTTTGATGTCCTCACGATAAAGTTCGGGTAATCCGTAGACGGCCTCATTATTGAACTCAGCAGAACTGTGGGGCTGGTACCATTTCTCGTAGGTAGCTACATCTCTGATTCGAAAGTCGGCCGAGAGGTCCACAACTTTCTTCCCGGCTTCCAGAAGAGTCGGCACGATATCCATAGCCGTTTTATGGGGAACGGC
>CAZUUJ010000039.1:0-35407 GCA_964623625.1 uncultured Desulfocapsaceae bacterium | reverse complement strand
TCACTAAATGCTGCATTTTCGTTTTATCTTCAGACAAATAGCCGGTTCCCGTAAACAGGCAATTATTTTTCTGCTCTGTGTTGCTCTGTCTCTGTTGATTTTAACCTCGCTTGGCGGTCTGAGCCGCAATGTGCGTTCTGTAATGCTCCAGGACGCAAGATCGCTCCACGGGGCAGACATTACGATTCACTCCCATTATCCCTTTTCTGATCCCGTACTCAAGACTGTTCATGGCTATGAAAAAAACGGGCAGGTTCAGGGAGCACTGGTGATCAAGTTTTACTCTATGGCTAGAAACCCCCTGACGGAAAAATCAATTCTCAGTGATTTGAAGGTAGTTGAAAGGGGCTATCCTTTCTATGGCACTGTAGAGATTGGCTCCGGCCGGGAATTTTCCCATGTACTCCAGGAAGGGTCCATTATAGTCGGTCAGACACTGCTTGATCGTCTGCAGGCAAAAGTCGGGGATAGGTTGCAGATAGGATCTACCCTGTTGAGGATTGCTGATGTCGTCAGTATGGAACCGGATCGTCCGGTCTCATTTTTTTCCTTTGGTCCGAGAATTTTTATAGCAGCTTCTGATCTGGAAAAACTTGATCTTATTAAAAAGGGCAGTCGTATCCGATTTGAATATTTGCTTAAAGTGTTTGATCCTGCCTTTGTTGACCAACTTGCCGAAGAGTTGTCGACGCAAACAGATCCCTCTCAGGAACGTGTTCGAACATTTAGAGACGGCAACACCCGCATCAATCGTTTTTTTGGCAATCTGCTCTTTTTCCTGAACCTTATCGGACTGTTTACGCTGGTCCTGGCGGGTATCGGCATTCAGACATCGCTGTACGCTGTATTACGTGAAAGCGAGTATACCATTGGTATCATGAAGGCAGTTGGGGCAACAGGCCGGTTTATTTCCCTTCATTTTACTCTTTTGGTCCTGTTGCTCGGCAGTGCTGGAATAGTTCTGGGGCTGGTGCTGAGCTCCTTTCTGCAATTCTATTTTCCCATTCTTTTTACTGATATTCTGCCAGCCAAGCTCAGCCTGGTCATTAGCTGGAGCGCTGTTTTTGAAGGGATCATTCTAGGAACAATTGTAGTGGGGCTGTTTTCATTTCTTCCTCTGCATCGCATCAGGAATCTTAAACCGGCTTCTATTTTTCGCAAAGAGATTAGCCGGGTACCGCGGGGCCCTGTTCTCTACGGCGCCATTTCCATTATTACCCTATTTTTTATCGGCCTGGTTATCTGGCAGCTGGAGGATATTAAGATCGGTCTTTATTTTATACTTGGACTCTGTGGACTTATTGGTCTGGCAGCACTTGTTGCACAGGGGTTGCTCTTTGTTATGAAGAAACAGGCGCCCGGGTCTCTGGCGCTTCGACAGGCTTTTCGAGGCTTATTCAGACCCAATAATGCAACCCTGCCAATCATCGTTACTCTAAGTGTGTCGCTGGCGGTGATTTTTTCCATCTTTCTTATCAGTCAAAATCTCCGTACTACTTTTATAGAATCGTATCCTCCTGATTTACCCAATGCCTATTTCCTGGATATCCAGAAAGAGCAGAAAAAAGAGTTTGCCCGGATTATCGGTGAACAGGCGGAGTATTTTCCGATTATCAGGGCAAGGCTAGCTTCAATTAATAATACGCCCATAAACCGGGAGAAGGAGAAAAAAAGAAGACGGGATAATATGGCCCGTGAATTTAATCTGACCTACCGTGATGTTCTTCTGCATGACGAGCAGCTGTCAGTGGGGGAGACTCTTTTTGGCAACAGGGTTCAAGAATTATGGTCGCGTAAAGAATTGCCTGTTTCGGTGCTGGACACAGTGGCGGAAATCGGCAATATCAGGATGGGCGATCTGCTTGTTTTTAAACTACAGGGAATCCCGGTAAAAGCGAGGGTGACAAGCATACGAACCAGAACGGAATCAAAGGTGCGGCCATTCTTCTATTTTGTTTTTCCAGAGGATTCACTCAAAGATGCTCCCCAGACTCTGTTCAGTGCTGTCAGGGTAGATCGGGCACGACTGACAACAATACAGAACACACTTACGGCGACATTGCCCAATGTCACGGTTATTGATATTGGTGCCACGGTTAAGATCATCGGCCGAATAATGAACAAGATGTCATCCATTATTCAGTTTTTCACCTCGTTTTCAATCATTGCCGGGGTGCTGATCATTATCAGTTCCATCTTTGCAACCCGCCTGACAAGAATCCGTGAAGCCGTCTATTTTAAGATACTTGGCGCAAAAAGTTTTTTCGTAGTAAAGGTTTTCACCTATGAAAACCTGATCATTGGTCTTTTAAGCGCCTTGCTGGCAACCTGTATTTCCCAGGTTGGCAGCTGGATTATCTGCAGTCAAGTGCTTAATATTTCGTATAAGGTTTTTTACGGCAGTACAATGAGTATGATAACAGCAACCATTGTACTGGTTATTGGAGTGGGGCTTGGGGCGTCAGTTTCGATTTTGCAGCAGAAACCTGTTTCCTATCTTCGCGATGAACAACAGGATTGAAATAGTCTGATACCAGGAAAACAGAACATGATTAAAAAAAATATTGCGATTTTATTTTTGTTGTTGGGCACTATTTTTCTTCTGAATTGTGAACAGCAGTCGACGATATCAACAACGGAGAAGATAGTTGCCAATCCCGGATACAGGGGAACCATTATTGCTGTTGGCGACAGTTTGACCGCAGGATTGGGTGTAATGGAGAACAAAGCCTGGCCGGCCTTAATGGAGAAGAAACTCCAGGAAACAGGACATCAGTGGCAGGTCATTAATGCAGGCATAAGTGGTGAGACTAGCATCGGAGTCGTTTCACGGGTTAAATGGATACTGGCTCAGAATCCTGATATTGTTATTTTGGAAACAGGCGCCAATGACGGCTTTCGAGGGATTTCTCCTGCGGTTATACAGAAAAACATCACAAAAGCTGTCCAAACGTTTCAGCAGGATAATGTTACAGTGGTGCTTGCCGGCATGCAGATTGTTCAGAATCTCGGTGTTAGATACACCAAAGAGTTTGCCGATATCTACCCGTCAGTCGCTCGTGAACAGGATTGTCTACTTATTCCTTTTTTCCTGGAAGGAGTGGCAGGCGAGCGTTCCCTGAATCAGGCAGACATGATTCATCCCAATGAAGAGGGGTATAAAATCATAGCAGAAACGGTATATCCATATGTTCTTGAGGCAATTCTTAAAAGGGGAAAAGAGCTTGGAATTGATAACTGAATTCAAAGAACATATCTGATTTAGGATCGGACCAGACTTGCAAATACTCTATTTCATTTTGGATTTTTCATTCAATCGAATACTGTTCCAGATAATAATGAATGGCTGACTCCACTGCATTTATAAAGATGTCCTGGTTCTCTTGATTTTTTGGAAGGACAGTTGGCGATATGGTTTTGACAGAAATCCTTTTGCCACTAATCTCGGCATCAATGTAGGTAATAATAACATTGGCGTTGTTAGGATTTTCTTTGTTTGAATACCATCCACGCTTATACTCATCTTTAGCCGTTACTTCAAAAAAACCGGGATCAATAGTCGTCGAATGAAGTGCCACATAATTGTTGTCCGGTCCTGCGGCAATCAACCCGGCCAGCCCACCAAATGAGGCTGCAAAAAGGCTCCTTCTCGTGTTTGCCTGTACATTTGAATACACAACCATGTGGTGTACTATAATTTCAGGATGAGAATGAGTGGATCCCAGTTTTTCGTAGACCCGATGTTGAAGAAGACGAGTCATAGAAGGAACAAAATTCGTCTTTACTCTATTAATGCCATAGGCTTCACTGGTGATTAAATAGCTGAAAATTTTATCTGAGTCTTCACTCTCAGGTCGAAGATCTTTTAATAAAACAGATTCTGATTGGTTGATTTCAGGTATATTGATATTGCTGATATGTTGTCCGCACCCGATTATAAAAAAGGAACAAAACAACGCTAGAAATATCTTTTTCATTTTAACCTCTTTATTTTTGTTTTAATGCTCATTGATCAAAATTACAGTATGAGTTTTCGTTAAATCTGCAACCATGCGATATTCAATCTATGTCTCAGTGCTTATATTTTAGATGGCGATCAATGTAGTTCATTCAAAAAAAAATTCCAGATTATTCGAGTGCCTATTTAAATTTCTATTTCGTTATCGGAATTATTTCTTATTTCGGGGTCGGGCCGAACTAAGCAATGGTATTCTCTATAAAAACTCCCGTAAAGCCAGCTGTTTTTACCCTTAAAAGCCACTTTTTCATGCGGAAAAGATCGATTTAATGATTATGGTTGAAACAGGGTCCATACAGCGGTAGGTAACCGGTGAATCAACGCAGTTTTGATTCAAGATAAATGGGGCAGGATCGGAAAGTCTACATAAAGTCCGCTTCAGCCGGAAAAATTCGCTTTTTACATCTGGATTTCTACCCGCGGTTTGACAGATTGTTCCGTTTCAATCTGGGTTGTACCGATCAGGAGCCTGTCCTGGTCGATATTGTAGTTTTTGATCAGATAATCTTTAATTGACTGCGCCCTTTTTTGACCAAGCTCCATCAACTTTTTCCTATGTCTGTTGCTTAACGCCAGTTTTTTTTCATCGAGTTTTTCCCGCTTGGATGCTTTCATAAACTCCCATGCCGAGGATTTCGGATAGAGCTGAAACTCAGAGTCCGGTTTGTCCTTGAGAATTTTTGCCAGTCGCTCAAAATAGTCTTGGAGGTTATCCGGCAGTTTGCTCTGTTTCGGCGCAAACTCAACAGGGGGAAGTCGTATTTGCAGCATCTCTTCGCCGACCACTTTGCCCACCCAGAGAAGAGCCCCGTATGGCCCAAGGGTATACATCAGGTAGCTGGAGGCTGCCGGAACGACAGCCTTACCCATGGCGGTAATCAGAATATCCGAAATACCTACGTCAAGTTTTTCGAGCGGCCCGCTTATCGGTACGTTTAAGCTGATTTTATCATCCTTGTCCCGCAGCAAGGAAAGGGCTGAGTCCAGGGGGACAGGCAACTGGTTATCAAGTTTATCCGCAAGTTCTTTGGAAATGGTGCTTGTTTTGAGTTGTTGAAGCACGATCTCATTTTCCATGTCCAACTGCTGATCATTGAGCTGAAGAGTACTTTTCATCTTCAGCTGGCCGCTTGCCAGAGCAACACCTACAGCCTGCACTGTATAGGCGGAAAGACTGGTCAGGGGAAGATTCTTCAGATTGATATTCATGGTCGTGGAAAACTTCTCTGCAAAGGGAGCTATTGTGCCATGAATAGTTAAGGGAGCCCGTTTATCCAGCATACCGGTCAATCGTACCGAAGCCGGTTGGGAAGGTTGGGCGGAGTTTATATCTTGTATCTGCAGGGTCGTTATTGCCAGATCACTGACAGCAGGAATCTCCAGGGTGTGGTCTTCAAAATGGAGGCCGCTTTCCCCGCTCAGGGTGACTTGTCCTATACGAAATGTTGCACCCGGGTCTTTCTCCTTTATTTTTTTGGTTGACTGTTCTTTGTCCGGATCGGGCCTGATCATGGCTGCAAGCTCTCTGCTTAAGGTCAAGGAGCCGGATTTTTCCCGGATAAACGTGCAGTACAGATCGGTCAGAGAAAGTGATTCTCCCTGGGTGCCTTGTTCCGGACTCCAGCCAATTTTTGAGATGCCGGCAATTCCTAAACGGCAGATAGTATCCTTTTTTTCTATTGAACTTCCGAGAAAGAATAAATCGTGAGAGTTAACCCGAGCAACTGTAACATGCTGATCAAGGCCGATCCTGACATTGCGCATCTCCAGTGTGCCAAGTCCGGCCAGTTTTTTGTTGTTTTTTGCAGCAACTGCCATCGGCGATAATACTGTGACTTTGGCAGTATTGAAAGTGGCAAGATCTTCTGTCCGGCTGTCAGTCAGTACAATAGAGGGAACCGATAGTCTCAACGGCATATAACCCTCTATATTGACATCCATACCTTTTGCCTCAGCCTCTGTTATGGCGATTGTTTTGTTGCCGGCCGCTTTCATTTCATCAATGGTAAAACTGTCCAGTGAAAGCAAGGACATCCCGGTACTTCTATCTGCCAGAGAAAAACCGGCAGATCTAAGCGATCCGGTTCCTTTGATACCACTGTTTTGTCCGATATCAACGGAGACATTTGTTTTGATCTCAAGTGATTGTTGGCCAAACAACAATCCGGATTCAACCAGTTTTGCTTGTATTAAACGACTTTTAACACCACCGTTCAGCACCAGGTTTATGCTGTTATCAGTGGCGATAGTGAGTCCACTGCTCCCTTGCCAGTTCAGATCGTTGACAGTACTGCTTACCGCTGCCATCTGTAAACTTGTGTTTTTGAAATCAAGCAGACCATCATAGTTGACATTGAGCTGTGATTCCAGGCGCACCTTGCTCGTACCCTGTGATGTAAAGGCGTCCTGTTTGAACTCCGCCAGATCAGGAAGGGTCAGGGCCAGGGTGTTACCGGTCAAAAGACCATTACTGGTTATAACAATCTGCCTTTTAGCAGTATCTTCATAGTGCATTTGCCCCTTTTGCCAACGAACCAATGCGCCTTGCACGGAAAAAGATTCTCCTGCGATATGTCCGTTTTCCAGGCTGATCAGGCCATCATAGTCTGCAGATAGATCACCGCTTTCAGCCAGCTTAAATGAAGCGGTTCCGTTCGCGGAGGCTTGACCGGTAAAGGTCTTAAGATATGGTTTGAGGATATCAGCCAGATTCTCCAGTGCAAAACCGTCGATCTTGACTGTTCCCCGGACACTGATATCAGGTGAAATCTGCAGTATATTTACTTCCAACGTTATCGGTGCGCCGTTTACTGTACCGTTCAGTGTAAATACAGCGGATAGTTTGCCCGCTGCGGTAGTAAACTTGGTAAGCGAGGCATCATCCACCTGCAGAGTGAGATCCAGATCCACCATCTTGAAATGAACTCTGCAATTGTGCATGGTGGCCTTCCTGGCTAAGACGATCCAGGAGATCGTATTATCGTCCGGTTCCGTATTGGTTTCACCGGTTGTTGGGTTGATGCTGTAAGAGCCGAAACGAATCCGGCCATCTTCATAGCGCTCGATATCAATGGCAAGCCCTGTGAGAACCGTTTCCTCAATATCGACCTGTTTTTTCAAAAAAGACATCAAGCCGATATCAACCCGCATATCGCTGTCAGAAAGAACGGTGCTGTTCCCCTGCTCGACCTTAAGACCTTTAAGCGATGCCTTGCCTGTAAATGGATTGATTTGCATCTTTTCTATACCAACTGTATCCGCACCATTGTCCAGCAACCATTTGGTCAAGTAAAATTTGCCTGCGATTGGCAGCAGGAGCAGGAGAATGATCACAAGGAAAACCACTCCTGCTGCGGATATGGCCCATTTATTCTTCAGCTGCTTTTTTAGCGTGTTGATAGGATTCATTATTGTTTCTTGTGCCTGACCGCCATTATTTTTGACATCATTGATTTCCAGGTGCCGGATGTTGCGGTTGCCTTGATGGGATCATCAGGCCAGTAATGTTTCGGATAGCGACCGGCCATCTCTTTTTTCACCAATGGGTAACCGATTTTCCACAACGATACCAGATCTTTTGTCACCTGTCGGGGCCGCCGGGCCGGAGACAGCAGGTGAACCGTGATGAGAACTCTGCCCGACAGAGAGTCGGTGTCTCCAGTTGGCCGAAAATCTCCTGTAAGCGAACCGGTAGAATAACAGATCCATCGGCTTCGTATACTAACCTGATGTTTGAACTCCCATCAATTCGTAATTCGGGGCATAATTCTGATTCGGCAATTTGGGATCGGACCTAACTAAGTGCCTGTATTGTAAACATAAAATCAATAAAATCCAGCGATCTATTCTATGCGCCTTTTGATGACGGCTGGCCCGGTTATGAAGAGTGAAATGTCTGTTCGGAAAAGCTGTGCTGAACTGTGATGGAGTCGTCCGGTCTCCATTTGTAGCTATTGCCTGGCTGTCGAAATCCTTGCATGTAAGGGTATCCGTATATTCCATAGAGCCGTGTTGACAGTAGATTGTCAGGATTGTACTATTCTTGAAGGAGAAAAAAGACGCTTCGCGCTCGATGATGAGCGTGGAGAGTCATCTGGGGCGGATGAGGCATGTTGGGATGGTTGTATTATCTGTTTTTTCCCGTTCTTGATTCAACAGGAGTAGATTACCAGTTTTCAGATCTTAATCCCACTCATGTGGGATCAAGGAATGAAAAGCCATTTTCTATCACCTCACCCATTGGAAGGGCAAATACTCTTTTCGGCTACTTATAAGGTCATCAATGTTTATCTGGTCCAGCCTTCATGTTTTTGCAGTTACAACGTATCTCTATTTGACCATTTATATTCTGGCCATTAATCCCCGTGAACGAATCAACCATACCTGTGCAGCCGTCATGGTTTGCATGTCGATCTGGAATTTGGATTACGCGGTAATCCATCATCCTTTCACATCCTATGATACCTCCCGCATATGGGTTAATATTGGATCTTTGGGCTGGATCGGGTTGGGGCCTGCAATGTTGGCTTTCACGCACATGTTCACAGGCCATGGCGATAAGCTAAAAAAATGGTGGTATCATGGCCTTACCACGCTACCGTTTATTGTCTTTTTTTGGGCCCAGCTCAACTGGCTGATAGTCGATGAACTGGTCCGCCAACCCTATGGTTGGACCCACACCTGGGCTCCCACCTTTTGGACACCGCTATTTATCATCTTCTATGTATCAATGTATGTATGGTCGCTGACCTTACTGGTACGCTTCCAGCGCCAAACGCAACGGCGCACATTAAAATCCCTTGCGCGCATGTTGTCCGGCATTATCTTGATCTGTCTTGTGCTTGCATCCATTACCGATACCGTCCTGCCATTGCTAGAGATCAGATGGGTACCGTCCATGGGGCCGCTGGTGATTTTAATATGGGCCTGCGGCTTGGTCTACGCGCTGGTCAAATACAATTTTTTAACCATCACTCCAGCGACTGCGGCGGATAATATATTGGCCACGATCAGTGACATGCTGGTTTTGTGCGATCCCCATGGCAAGATCGTCACGGCCAACCGGGCGGCGTCCGTCATACTGGGCCACGCCCCAAAGGATTTGAAGGGACAATCTCTGCTCCAATTTATCCAAGATCCCAATGCCGATGATGCCGGATCATTTCACAGCGCTTTTGGCCACAAAGCCGTTGAAAGCGCGCGGATGAATCTTAAAACAAGCAAAGGTTTTAAGGTGCCTGTCATGCTTTCGAGTTCGCTGCTGACCGATGACAAGGGAGAGTTGGCCGGCACGGTCACCGTGGCTAAGGATATATCGGCTCTCCAACAAGCGGAAAGATCCTTGCGGGCCAGTGAAAAGCGCCACCGCGAGCTGGTGGAAAACATTAATGATGTGATATTCACCATTGATCCGAATGGCATCGTGACCTACGTGAGTCCTCGCATCAAGGCATTGGCCGGCTATACCCCCCAAGAGCTTATGGGCAGACATATTAAAGGTTTTGTGCCGGTAGAGGAACATCCTAAGTTAATGGAACGCATGGCAATAGCTTTGAAAAGAGAGACCGGTCCCACCAACTACCGAATGATTAAAAAAGACGGAACCCTGACATGGGTCCGGGTATCAGGCCGCCCCATCTTTAGAAAGGGCCGCTCTACCGGTATGCTGGGGGTACTGGCAGACATTTCTCGGCTGATGAAAACCATGGATGAAAAGCTGGAGTTGGAGGCCAAGCTCAACCGCGCACAAAAAATGGAGGCTATTGGCACTCTGGCCGGTGGTGTGGCCCACGACCTCAACAATATCCTCAGTGGCATTACCAGCTATCCGGACCTCCTGTTGATGGACCTGCCCAGGGAAAGCGATTTGCGCCAGCCCCTGGAGGTAATCAGGGGTTCGGGCATCAGGGCGGCTACCATTGTTCAGGATTTGCTCACCCTGGCCCGCCGTGGTGTGGCCAATTCGGAAGTGCTCAACATCAACCAGATGATCAAGCTCCTATTAGAGAGTCCCGAATATAAGAAACTAAGCTCATATTACCCAGAAGCGTCGGTGAAAGTGGAGCTGTCCTCGAACCTGCACAACATGGAAGGGTCGGTGGTCCACCTTACCAAGTCAGTGATTAATTTGCTCTCCAATGCCTTTGAAGCCTTAGAAGAGAACGGTCGCATTTTAATCCGCACTTCCAATCGGGAAATCGACGAAAAGAGAGCCGAAGAATTCAGTGTTCAGGCTGGTGCGTATGTGCAGATCCGCGTTCAGGACAACGGCATGGGCATTGCCGCTGAAGATCTGGATCACATTTTCGAGCCCTTTTATACCAAAAAAGTAATGGGCCGCAGTGGCACGGGGCTAGGCATGGCTGTGGTGTGGGGCACGGTACACGACCACAAGGGCTTTCTCGATGTACATAGCAAACCGGGAAATGGAACGCATATTGACCTGTACTTCCCAAAATGTGACAAGGCCCTGCCGAAAAAGAAAGGCCCTGTGCCGGTGACCATGTATAAGGGTGGGAATGAGCGTATCCTGGTGGTAGACGATGTAGCCGAACAGCGCCAGATTGCAGCGGACATACTCACCGCACTAGGCTATACGGTAAAGGTTGTCGCCAGTGGAGAAGAAGCCGTAGCCCTTATGCAAAAGGAGTCCGCAGATCTGCTTTTGCTGGACATGATCATGGATCCAGGCATGGATGGTTTGGAGACCTTTGAGAAGATATTGAAAATCAACCCTCAACAAAAAGTGATTCTTGCATCAGGCTATGCGGAGACCGAACGGGTGCACAAAGCCATGGAACTGGGTGCGTTTTGCTACCTGCAAAAACCCTATTCAATTGATGCAGTGGCCATGTCCGTACGTTCAGCGTTGGATCAAGACAACGATAGTGATAAATAAATAAAGAGAGCCATCTAAATTTGTCGGGAATTCGGAATTCGGCGGAATTCGGCGGCGGAATTCGGGGTCGGACCGAACTAAGCAATGGTATTCTCTATAAAAATTCCCGAAAAGCCAGCTGTCTCTGCCCTTAAAAGCCTCTTTCTCGCAGGATAAAGGTCATTTTAAGATCACCTTGCCCCAAAAGAGGTACGAAATCTGGTTGTTTGTCCAGGTAAGCAATTTAAACGGTCTGCTGTTTTATAAGGGCAATACAACATATAATTGTTGACAAACTTTATGACCTGACTTGCCTTTCAGTACATGGGGATTAGCTCTTACACTACGAATATGAATCAAAGATTGTATTTAAAGTTGTTCTAGGCTTAAAGGGAAAAGGGGCCTTTTGATGAGTGACCCCTGCTTTTTGGATCTGATATGTCCTCTTAGTGATCTTTTAGCTGGATTTCGTCAATTTGGATGATTTTGTCATGTTTCGAGGTATACTGCTTTTTGATGGCGGTCTTGTTTATTGTGGTGTCTGGTCTTTTAGACAATTGCCAATTACCCATAAACTAGGCCACCACGCATCTTTCAAAATGTGCTTTAAAAAAAGAGTATACGTTATCCAGAATTACAATTTACCAGGATAATTTAAGGGATTAATATTTGACACAGACCCAGCAAGACAAAGGAACGATTCTGGTCGTTGAAGATGACAGGAACACCTCTTCCCTGATGAGCTCCTATCTTGAACGGGAAGGATTTTCGACCATGGCTGCTTTTGATGGTCAAGAGGCCCTTGATCTTGCCAGGCGGAACCAGCCGATCTTCGTGATTCTCGATTTGATGCTGCCAAAAATTGATGGTTGGGAGGTTTGCAGACAGCTCCGTTCTTTTTCTGATGTGCCGATTTTGATGCTCACAGCCCGTGAGGAAGAGATCGATCGGGTCATGGGCCTTTCCATAGGCGCGGATGACTATGTTGTCAAGCCTTTCAGCCCCCGGGAAGTCGTAGAAAGAGTTAAGGCCATTCTGCGCCGGGCAAGACCCCTTCAGGAAACAGAAATCAAGATTCTTTCCCACCAAGGTCTTCTGTTGGACCAGGTGAAACACAAGGTGACCCTGCACGGACACCCGGTTGATTTGACTTGGTCCGAATATAAGCTGTTGCGGATACTTATGGCATCGCCGGGACGCGCTTTTTCGCGAGATGAACTGCTGGACAAGTTCTATCCGGACGGTGAAATAGTTGTCGACCGGGTCATTGATGTCCATATCGGCAAACTCAGAAAAAAACTTGAAGAAGACCCTTCGGCGCCACGCTTTATTATCACAGTGCGCGGCTTTGGTTACCGTTTCACTGATTGAGAGACACGGGTCACCCGGAAAACATGAAACATCGTCTACTTTGGAAACTGCTTCTGGTAAATATTGTACCGGTCATCGGCATCATTATTCTCGTTGTCTGGTTTGCTATTGACCAACTGGCGGCACAATACTTTATGGAGTTGATGGACAAATACGATGTCTCCCCTACGGACAGCCATCAGATGTTCATCACGGCAATTCACCGGTATCTTCTCTGGGCCAGTCTGGCAGCCTTAGTCCTCGCATTCATCCTGAGTTTTTTACTGATCCGGCGGGTCCTGCGGCCATTATCCCAGATGTCCGACATCACCAGAGAAGTGGCCAACGGCCATTTCTCCGGTCGGGTGGACATTACCACCAAAGACGAAGTAGGTGAACTGGCAGTGGCCTTTAACCACATGGCGGACAGTTTGACCCAGGTTGAACAGTTACGTAGAACCATGGTTGCCGACCTGGCACATGAACTTCGAACTCCGCTCACCAACCTGCGTGGCTACCTTGAGGGCCTGAATGACGATGTCGTTTCTCCGTCAGCGGAAACATTTCACATGCTCCAGGACGAAGTACTGCGCCTGGTCCATCTGGTAGAGGGGTTGCAGCAGCTTGCCCGTGCCGATGCCGCCAAGGCATATCTCAACAGAGAAAACATTCTGCTGGTGCAGGCAATTGAGCAAATGCTGGAATTGTATCAGTTAAATTTCCAGGAAAAAAATATTCAGGTGAAATGCCGTTTTCACGATGATTCCCTCCAGGTTTTTGCTGATCGTGACAAATTACTCCAAGCCATACGGAATCTACTGGAAAATGCCTGGAAATACACTCCCGCCAACGGCGAAGTTCGTATTGCCACAAAACGGCTGGATGATTGTGTAGAAATTTCTCTTACCAATACCGGTTCCGGAATATCCCAAGAGGATCTGCCCTTTATTTTCGAGCGATTCTTCAGGACCGACCGATCCAGGTCTCGTGAAGCCGGGGGCGCCGGTCTGGGGCTTGCGATCGTCAAGGAACTTATCGAGGCACATGGTGGTCGAGTCGGGGCTTCAAGCAGTTCTCAGGAGACCACTATCTGGTTTACTCTTCCCATCTGATTACAATGAACGTGTAAAGTCAGGAAGTTCATTGTAATCATCGTCATTCACCCTCTCTGCAAGCAAACAACAGGACCTAAAAGATAAAAGGGACTGCACTTTCCATTGATTTCTTCATCAAATCTTTACATCTGCTTTATTTTTACTTTACAGCCATTGGTTACTGTGCAGGAAAAGCAAACGTTACAGAAGCAATAAAAATCAAAATGGAGAAATATCATGACCAAAACAAACGTATTAAAAATGACAGCTTACTCAGCAATTGCATTAATGATTTTCCTCTCAGGCTGTACTCAGTCAGCCATGAATCAAGATGATCATTCAAAAATGGCAAAACCGATGAAGAAAGACACCATGGAAATGAAAAGCTCCATGGACACCATGAAAAAAGAACCGATGATGGATGCTAAAAAGAAGATGGATTCCATGGAAATGAAAGACATGGATGAGAAGAAAGAGAAGATGATGGACGCCAAAAAGAAGATGGATAAAATGGAAATGAAAGACATGGGTGACAAGAAAGAGAAGATGATGAAGTAGCCACGGTTCCACGGCTAACAATAGAATACTCTTTTCAGGAGAATCAATATGAAATGGCTAATGTTGATATCAGGATCTGTTTTAATCAGTCTTTTTCTTATGAATCCGGCATTATCGCAAGAGCAAGCCGACGCAAAGTCCACAGCCACTTTTGTTGTCGCCTGATATGACGTTGGTGTAGCTGCCCTGGAAGGGCAGCCTGGAGTTGCATCGGTGAAAAAAGGCTGGCTTGGTTTTCGCGAAGTCAATCATGTTGTCTATGATCCAGATCAAATATCTTTGCAAAAAATGGAAACCCTTCTCAGGAAATCCGGGACCTATGTGGAGACTGTTTCAGAATCAAAAGAGTAACAGGCGCTCACCTAAACCAGAGAGGACCTAAAATGAAAACGTTATGGATTGTATTTATAGGACTGGCGATTCTTGGGGTTGTAAACCTGGGAATCGCGGGCAAAGACACAGTATCGTCAAGCGGAGACAACCAAACGAAAACAACCATGGATAACGGGTTGGCCAGGGCAATGTTTGCAGGTGGCTGCTTCTGGTGCATGGAACCACCGTTTGAGAAACTGGAAGGTGTCGTTTCGGTTACATCGGGATATGCGGGCGGAACGACAAAAAATCCGACCTACAAAAATTATTCGGCTGGTAATCACATTGAGGTGATTGAGGTTGTCTACGAGCCCGGCAAAGTGAACTACGAAACCTTACTGGATACGTTCTGGCGCCAGGTCAATCCGACCGATCCCGGTGGTCAGTTTGTGGACCGTGGACATGGATACAGTACGGCAATTTTCTATTACGACGAAGAACAGAAACGGTTGGCCGAGGAATCCAAAAAAGCATTGGACATGAAAGGACTGTTCAGTAAGCCGGTAATTACACCGGTTATTCCAACTGTTACGTTTTATCCTGCCGAGGAGTATCACCAGGATTATTACAAGAAAAATCCCATTCGTTATAAATACTACCGTTCCGGCTCCGGCAGGGACAACTTTTTAAAAAAAATATGGCGAGATAAAGAAAAGACAGCAAAGTTGAACAAGACTGACCTGAAAAAACGATTAACTCCTCTCCAATATGAGGTGACCCAGAAAGAAGGGACCGAACCGCCATTTAATAACGAATATTGGAATAACAAGAAACCAGGTATCTATGTTGATATCGTCTCCGGTGAACCTTTGTTCAGCTCTGTGGACAAATATGACTCCGGTACCGGCTGGCCGAGTTTTTCAAAACCATTGGTACAGGAAAACATTGTTGAGCGCACAGATCGCAAGTTTTTCACAGTGCGAACCGAGGTAAGGAGTAAAAAGGGCGATTCACACCTTGGTCATGTTTTTAACGATGGGCCACAACCTACGGGACTCAGGTATTGTATCAACTCCGCTGCCCTACGGTTTATCCCTGTGCCGGACCTCGCCAAGGAAGGGTATGCTGAACTCGCAAAGTTCTTTCCAAATCCGTAAGCAATGTCGGTGTCCCACGCACTCATAAAGAAAAACAACCAAAGGCGATCGAGGTGAAACCACGATCGCCTTTGGTGCTGGATGGTCAGCTTGAAATGTTGGTAAAAACCAAGAATTTTAAAGCAATCCTTCCGCCCATGAGTGCTGCAACTCTTCTATAAATCGATTATTACCAATTGCCATACTTGAATGTGTACTGGTTCGTATCAATGCATAACTGATATCGGTGTTTGCGGAAACGTCATTGCTGATGGTTATAATATCATTCAGGTTAAGGTCATGGATAGTGTAACGCCCATTACCCTGCCATTTTTCTACGACAACGCCTCTACAACCGCTCTCATAAAAGCTGGTAAATCGGCAGGTGTTCTGGATGTGATGAGATTTCCGTCGATCACGACCTCTTCATCCACCCAGTTTGCACCACCATTTACCATATCATCCTTGATTGAAAAATATGATGTGGCACGCTTGTTGGCAACAATTTCTGCAGAGACAAGCATCCATCCGGCATGGCAGATTGCAGCTACGATTTTTCCTTGATCAAAACATTCTTTAACCAGGCGGATCATATCGGGATCACGACGCATGAAATCAGGTGCATAACCGCCTGGAATTATGATCCCGTCAAAATCTGCACCTGAAATATTTTTAGCACTTTCATCCGCCTTAGCCGGAAGACCGATTTTGCTTGTATATTGAAGACCACCAGTCCCAACAACCACGACTTCAGCTCCCACTTCTTTCAGTCGGTAAAATGGGTACCAGAACTCGTGTTCGTTATACATATTTTCAATGAGAATGATCACTCTCTTTCCCTTTAGTTCCATGATTCTACTCCTTTCTCGTTTTCGTGATCGTTTGTTTACTTGATAAGCGTGAACTGTTGAGACTTTGCACCTTTTTTTAAAAAAATAAAATCAGATTGGCAACCATTATGTAGAGCAGAGAGTCCAACAAGAAGATCAAAAAGCTCTTGACTATTATGGTGGGAAGATAACAAAAATTGCTGCAATGCTGATTGTTGCACAAATTGTAGAATCGGCATAAGCAAGAGATCACCAATGGAATCCAGGATCATATTCCGTTTTATCTAATAGGCGGACTCAAGGACCCGTGCCATTTCCAGGACAGCAAGCAATGGGATAAACAGCTTTGCCTTTTCCAACTCGGCCTGCTCATATTCCAGTACTTAAACCGGTTCTTTTTCTGGAAGAACTAACTCTTTTTTCTCCTTGCTCATTTCAGTAAGGCTCTTCAAACCTTTCAATGTATTCAGGATGATAAATACAGCCTGGTTTCTTCATTGTCCGGTGTGTAACCCGTTTTCTTCTTGTGGTTCTACAATTTGTTACAACTTGTTACTCCGTTGAAAGGCTTTCTTTTTTCCTTGGAATTAAGGTGTTGACAACTGACCAATATTCCTCACGAGGCGATACGGCCACTCCTGCTTCGTCCTTATGCGTGCAGGCATAGGTAGCTATAGCTTGCACGCATGTTCCTCGCATGAGCAGCCGTCTCACCTCGTAGGAAATCCTGGTCTCGGACAAAACGTCCTTCCAACAACATAAATGACACAAGGAGATCGAACATGAAAAAGAAGAAAAGTATTGCCGCATTAACAGTTGTGGGTCTTTGCTCGCTGCTCATCTTTGTCGGTTGTAAAAGAAACCATCACCATGGCGCCTTTGCTCTCGACTATGTCGTTGAAGTTCTTGATTTGACAGAAGCACAGGAAAAGAAGCTCGACTCGATACATGAAGAGATTTTTGCCAAAGTTGAGCTCATGCATAAAGATAAAGAGAAGATGCATGATACCTTAAAAGAGCAGATCAACTCAGAACGCATTGACAAAGAAGTGATTCGGGGGCTGGTTAAAGAGCACCGTGCTCAAATGGATTCTGTGATTGAACTGGCCATTGATAAACTAACCGACTTCCATAGTGAGCTGACTCCGGACCAGCGTGCCAAACTTGTGGCAAAGCTTGAGAAATTCGAGAAAAAACGAGGCCGTTGTTTTCGCCGGTAATTGTATTTTAGCGGTTCTGCAGATACCTCTCTGCAGGACCGCTATCTGTTTGACAGTGGGCTGGCAGAGTTGTAACCTGAATCCGTGTGCATCCGCTAGCACGGCATCTTTGCTTGTTTGAACCGCCCGATATAGTTCACTATTATTGAGCGGTTCAATCAAGCAAAGCTACAGCACTATCAGATGCTCACAGATTCAGGTGTAAGAACACGGGTAGAGTCGATCAACATTCCCTTCCAGGGCGTACTGTTGAGCAGGTCTCAGATTGCTTCGTTTCACTGGCACCGACAGTATATATTTTCCGTGAATAAACTGACACGCTAACATGAAATCAAAAATCCTGATAATAGATGATGATGAGAAACTAACCGGATTGCTGACTCGTTTCTTATGTGATTTCGGTTTTCGGATCGCTTCTGCTCACACACCGTCCAAAGGATTTAAGCTGTTGCATGATTTTGCACCGGATCTGATCGTTCTCGATATTATGCTGCCTGAAATGGATGGCTTTGAAGTGTGCAAGCGCATCAGGCAGAAGAGCGAAATTCCAATAATTATGCTGACAGCTCGAGGAGAGTTGACCGATAAGGTTGTCGGCCTTGAGCTGGGCAGCGATGATTATCTGGCAAAACCATTTGAACCAAGGGAATTGGTAGCCAGAATAAATACAGTACTGAGACGCAGCACAAGTCACCATAAGAGGCGCCATTCTTTTGGGGAACTCGCTGTTGATTTTGACCAGAGAAAGGCTTTGCTCAAAGACAGAGATCTTAATCTGACAACCGGTGAATTTACCGTTCTTACTCTTCTTACCGGCAGTCCCGGAAGGGTGTTTGACAGGGATGAGATTCTCCAGGAGTTACGGGGAATGGATAGTGATGCCTTTAACAGGACTGTCGATATCGCTGTCAGCCGGCTTCGCCAAAAGCTCGGTGATGACCCTAAGGAGCCCCGTTATATCAAAACGGTCTGGGGTTCAGGGTACGTTTTCATAGGGAGAGAAGATGGCTCAAATTAAGTTGGTCGGGTTGCGACGATTCTTTCGCTCTATTTTCACCAAGCTTATCTTCATCAATCTGGCGGCCTGGTTCCTCATCCTGCTGGCCGTTATTTTTACTTTTTTCTTCTCAAGAAGTGGTGAAGATGGTCCCTTTCATAAAAATGTAAGTCAATACATTCAATATATTATTGATGATCTTGGCACTCCTCCTCAGAAACAGAACGGATTAAAGATCCATAAAAAAACCGGGCTGCACATTTCCTATTCAGGCGAGAACGGCAGGTGGACAACTCGCGACCATTTTCCGGATACCACCAAAGTGCAGTTTCGCAGGGTCTATATCAGTGACAATGACAATGTCCGGGTTAGTGGGAAACTCGGTCATCACGGCCTCCGGGTCCAGGTGGGCGATGGAACCTATTTCTTTGAATTTGCAGGAAGCGCTGAAGAGGAGTCTCGTCAAAAGGTGGGGCATCTGCTCCTTCTCCTATTCCTCTCTATCATTTTATTCGGCTGTTACCTTGCCTTGAAAAAACTCCTTTTTCCCATCAAATCACTTGGGGTCGGAGTGGCTGAGGTGGCCGGCGGCAACCTTTCCCACCAAGTGGTTGTACAGAGAAATGACGAGCTCTCTGAGCTGGCACACAGCTTTAATGACATGACCTTGAAGCTCAAAAAAATGATGCAAACCAAAGAGCATCTGCTGCGGGATATCAGCCATGAGCTGCGTTCTCCTTTAACCCGCATGAAGGTGGCGCTTGAGTTGATGGATGAGAGTGAGGCCAAGGTTGGGATAAAGCAGGATATCATTGAAATGGAAGAAATGATCACAGCCATACTCGAATCAGCAAGAGATCATCATGATTCGCGCAAACAGAATCTCGTTCAATGTGATCTTGATCGGATACTCAAAAGAGTAGTAGAAAAGTATGGCAACCTGGTTCCAGGCGTTCGCTATACTTCGGATAACACAACATTTGATTGCCTGGCAGATGAGAGATCTCTGAGTACGGTTTTTTCCAATATCATCGACAACAGTATAAAATTCTCAACCGGTCAGGGTAGAGCTGTAGAAGTCCAACTCAAGAGAGTTAAGAGTAGCGGACTGGTCACTGTGAGAGACTATGGAGAAGGAATAGAAGAGAGTGAACTTTCTTTTATATTTGAGCCGTTTTACCGTGTTGATAAATCAAGATCCCGCCGCACCGGCGGTTTTGGACTTGGATTAAGCCTCTGTAAAACAATAGTTGAATCCCATGGGGGTAAGATTGAGGTGGAAAGTTGTGTTGGCGAAGGAACGACTTTTTTGCTTACTATTCCGCTCATAGAGTAATAGCAAAATCAGAGGAAATTGTATCATTTCAGGGCAAAGGCTTTATGCGGGGTCGTTTGTCATTGTATGTCGGAGTTTTGTACTATCCTGTATTTGGAGCCCGTTGCTGGGAAATAAATTTTCACAAGGCAGGTTTGCATTCCCAAACTATTGCAAGTGAGTGTTGAATAGGTGAAAGGCTTTTGCTAAAACATCTCGATACTTCTTTTTATCTTTAAAAAGCTATCAATATTCCATGGATCATAATCAACACCATCAAAATATTGTTGCCGGAGAACTCCGAATTCACCTCAACAAGGTAACGGCAACCGCCGGCCTTTTAGCTGATGGAGCCACTGTTCCGTTTATTGCCAGATACAGAAAGGAGTCGACCGGATCTCTTGATGAAACGCAGATTGCTGTTATCAGGGACCGGCTTGGTGCGCTGGCAGAGTTGGACAAGAGGCGGCATGCTATTGTCGAGTCACTTGTTAAAAGAGACCTGTTAACCGATGAGCTTAAGATCAGCCTCGAAAAGGCGGAGAACCTGACAACCCTTGAAGATATTTATCTTCCCCATAAACCAAAACGAAGAACACGAGCGATGATCGCCCGAGAAAAGGGGCTGGAACCTTTGGCTGAAGTACTTTTCCGACAAGATGGTCATACTGTCGATTCGGCTCGATATATCAATGCTCAGAGGGGAGTGGAATCTGCTGAAGATGCTTGTGCAGGGGCAAGAGATATCATAGCCGAATGGGTCAGTGAGACCCAGGATGTTCGCAAACGCTTGCGAAGACTGTTTGCCGAAAAAGCTGAGATTGTATCAACGGTTGTTAAAAAGAACCAGGAGAGCGGCATTAAATATCGCGACTATTTCGACTGGCGCGAAGGTGTGGCCAAGGCACCGAGCCATCGTCTACTGGCCATGTTTCGCGGTGAGAAAGAAAAGGTCCTTTCCCTGTCTGTCCGCCCGTCAGATGAATTGGTCCTACCTCTTCTGATCAACCGTTTTGTTAAAAAAGGCGGGGTCGGCAATCAGGTTGAGATGGCTGTAAAAGACAGCTTTAAACGGCTGCTTGGTCCGTCCCTTGAAAAAGAGCTTCGGAACAGTCTGAAAGAGGGGGCCGACAGGGAGGCGATCAAGGTCTTTGCTGAAAACCTCAGAGAGCTACTGCTTGCCCCGCCACTGGGACAGAAGCGCCTTATTGCTCTGGATCCCGGTTTCCGCACAGGTGCCAAGCTGGTCTGCCTTGATGAACAGGGTAATCTTGTGCATTCGACCACGATTTACCCGACAATGAGGAGCAGGGATGAAGAGGCGGCCAGGACAGTCAGAAGACTCTGCAAGGAGTTTAAAATAGAGGCAATCGGTATCGGCAATGGGACTGCCGGCAGAGAGACTGAGGCTTTTATCCGTAGTCTTGGATTGGGGGAGGATATGGTGGTAACCTTGGTCAATGAAGATGGAGCATCGATCTATTCCGCTTCCGAGGTGGCCCGCCGTGAATTTCCCAACCAGGATGTGACGGTGCGCGGAGCTGTCTCAATCGGCAGAAGGCTCCAGGATCCGCTGGCCGAGCTGGTGAAGCTGGACCCAAAATCCATTGGTGTCGGGCAATATCAACATGATGTCAATCAATCGCAGCTGAAAAAGAGTCTGGAGGATGTGGTCATCAGTTGTGTGAACTCGGTAGGCGTGGAGGTGAACAGCGCTTCTCCTGAGTTGCTCACCTATGTTTCTGGTCTTGGTCCTGCCCTTGCTGCATCGATTATCCGGCATCGTGATGAAAACGGTCCGTTTACAAGCCGCAGCGAGCTGAAAAAGGTCCCTCGTCTTGGCAGTAAAGCCTACGAACAATGTGCCGCTTTTCTTCGTATTCATGGGGCGGAGAATCCTCTGGATGGTTCTGCTGTTCATCCTGAACGATATGCTGCTGTTGCCCAAATGGCAGCAGATGTCGGATGTACAGTTGCCGATCTGGTACGAAGGGCAGAGATCAGAAAGAAGGTGAATATCAAGAATTATGTGTGCGATTCTCTGGGGTTGCCCACTCTGTTAGATATTATGGCGGAGCTTGCCAAGCCAGGCCGCGATCCTCGGCAGACGTTTTCAGTTTTTGCCTTTGATGAAGGGGTACACACTATCGGTGATCTTGTTCCTGAAATGCGTTTGCCCGGGATTGTCACCAATGTCACAAAGTTCGGGGCCTTTGTAGATATCGGGGTGCACCAGGATGGCCTTATTCACATCAGTCAGTTGGCAGATCGATTTGTTAAAGATCCGGCCGAGGTGGTAAAGGTCAGACAGCAGGTAAAGGTTCGGGTCATCGAAGTGGATGAGAAACGAGGCCGGATTTCATTGTCGCTGCGTGATGTTTAAGGAAAAGGTATCCGAATGAAAGTAACAACAACTGAAACGGTTCACATAAGAGACGTCTCCACCGATGGTATCCTACGTCTTGATGCCCTGTTTAATTTCTTTCAGGAAATGGCGGTCTTTCATACCCATGAAGTGGGAATTGAACTCAAGGATCTTATCGGTTCAGGTAAAACATGGGTCCTCAATCGGGTTGTGGCCGAGATTTCACAACTGCCGCGTTTGGAAGAATCGATCGAGCTCTCCACCTGGTCGAGAAAATTGCATCGCTTTAAAGGGGTGCGTGAATTTGAAATTTTTATCCAGGGCTATCCCATTATTCAGGCTTCATCGATGTGGGTTTTTGTGGATATAAAAAAAGGCAGACCAACCCGAGTTCCTGCCGACTATGAAGACCGTTATGGAATTGTTGAGCAACAGGCGACCACTGCCGATGTCGAAAAACTCCAGTTCGAATCGATTACCAAACCGGATTTCTCATTAAACATTGCAACCAGGATAGCCGATTACGACATCAACGGCCATGTCAACAACACCGCACTTCTTCAGTATATCGAAACGGCTCTTGTTCGGTTTTGTGCTGGTGAAGTGCGGGTGAATAAGATTCAACTGATATTTATGAAAGAAATTCCGCTGTCAATTGGCAAGGTTACTGTCCTGCTGCAGAAGACGACCCATGGCTGCCTGTTTGAAATTGTACAGGAGGATGCTGTGTTTGTAAGGGGTAATGTGGGTAATCAGTCCAATGATGGGTTATGATAGGCTTTGTAGCAATAAACAGGTCCGATTTTTGAACAGTTTAAATTACACCTGAATCCGTGACGAAGATTGTTGTTTTATTTGATATCACTTTGATATGTAGGCAAATTATTGGATTATACAATTTAACCCAAATGAATTAATCGCCCTTCGGGGCATCCGCTAGCACTGCATCTTTGCTTGACTTAACAATTCGATATAGTTCACTATTATCGAACTGTTAAGTCAAACAAACCTGCAGCACTATCGAATACTCACGGATTCAGGTTACAAATAGGGACAATGATAAGAACAAAAATAATAGCGACCCTGGGCCCTGCAACCAGTGAGGTCAGGCAGGTCTTTGACCTGATTCTGTCCGGAGTTGATATCTTTCGCATCAATCTTTCCCATGGTGAGCATGATTCGCAGGCGGCTCTCATTGAAGTGGTTAAAGAAGCGCGGAAGAAGGCGAATCGAGAAACTGCAATTTTACTTGATACCCGAGGTCCGGAGATCAGGGTGAGAGGGATCGGTGATGGATATATAGATCTTGAAGAGGGACAGACATTCACGTTGACCACTGAGCCGGGTCCGACCACTGGGGCAAGAATCCGTATAAATTATGACGGGCTGACAGATGATGTTGAAGTTGGTGACACCATTTTATTGGATGACGGCAAGCTCTCACTTGGTGTCATAGATGTAGATGAAACCAAGATCCTGACAGAGGTGCAGAACGGAGGTCGTTTACATGAGAATAAACGGGTCAGCTTACCGGGTGTGAAGATCAATCTGCCACCATTGACGGACAAGGATATCTCTGACATCCGGTTCGGCTGCCAGAGAGAAGTTGATTTTATAGCGGCCTCATTTGTTCGAAGGGCATCGGATGTACTGGCCGTCCGTCGAGTTATAGAGGAGGAGGGCGGAAAGCAGCACATCATCTCTAAAATCGAGAACCAGGAAGCATTGGATAACCTCGGTGATATCCTTGAATTTTCAGATGGATTGATGATTGCCAGGGGAGATCTTGGAGTAGAAATTGAGCCGGAAAAGGTACCGGTTGTCCAGAAAGAGATTATCCAGAGAGCCAATCGGAGTGGAAAACCGGTGATCACTGCAACTCAGATGCTGGAATCAATGATTAATAATCCCCGTCCCACCAGAGCCGAGGCCAGCGATGTGTCCAATGCCATTTTCGATGGGACCGATGGTGTCATGTTGTCTGGTGAGACTGCTATCGGCAGCTATCCTTTGGAGGCGGTTCGATTTCTTGCAAAGACAGCTGAGATTTCTGAAGCAGCTCTGCCGTTTGACACCCTCTTTATAACAGGAGCCCGCTATTCCACCAAGACTGTTCCAAATTCTATCTGTTATGCCGCCTGTGCCATTGCCAATGACCTGAAGGCAAATGGAATTCTGGTCGCAACAGAGACCGGTAACACCGCCCGTATGGTTGCCAGACATCGGCCGTACACGACAATTATCGCCATGAGCCCGTATTCGGCTGCAAGAAGGCAAATGCAATTAGCCTGGGGTGTTACTGCGTTAAAGGTGGAGGATTCGGATACCATCAACAGGTTGTTTGAGAACGGTCTCAGGCAGGCAGAGGCAAACTATCTGCTGAAGGCCGGTGATCTGGCAGTTCTGTTAGCCGGCCTTCCATATAAGGTTGCCGGTACGACAAATATGCTGAAAATACACGAGGTTGGAGATATTCATATCCATGGCCAGGGGATCGGGAAAGAGTCGGTTACAGCCAAAGTGACAGTGGTTAAAGAGTTTGAAGAACTGGAAGAGTTTGTGGCCGGCAATATACTGGTAATAGCTGGCACAGACAACTCAATGCTGGAGACCATAAGCAGGGCAGCTGGTATTATCACAGAGCGACCTGGTATTACCTCGCACAGTGCCATTGTTGGTCGGGAAAAGGATATTCCGGTTATTGTCGGTGTTAAAGACGCTACCCAAAAATTGTCAAACGGCCAACTCATCACCATGAACTGTCAACACGGTCAGATTTACCAGGCAAAATAAAGAACACCTGAATCCGTGAGCGCCCTTAAGGAAGTGCTCTTGGAGTGCATTCGCCAGCACTGCATCTCTTGGGTTAAAATGTATAATCCAGCAATTTTGTCATATATTGAAGGGTTGTCAGACAAAGTAACCTTTTTCGTCACGGATTCAGGAGACTGAGGCAGTGCTCCTGTAAGGGAAAGCTATCCTTCCCCCTCCAATCCCTCCAAGAAAGCCAGAACATTTCCACCAAGCACCTGGTGATTATAACCACCTTCAAGCAGGCCATAGCAGCCTCCGTTGTTACGTTGCGCGGTTTTGCGGACCCAACTGCCCATGGTTTTGTAATCTTCGGTATGTAGCAGGTCGCCCCAGTCGTCGATGTGGTAGTCGAAGCCTGCTGAGACGGCTATGACATCGGCATTGGTGTCATCTAAGGCTTCTTTGACTTCGTCAAGATAGTCTTCCCGGTCGGTGTGGGCTGGATTGAGGATTTCTACCCAGCTTTCTTTGTCGAGGATGTTGACGTTACCATCCCCAAAATGAAGATCAAAATCGAGGACAAAGGCTGTTTTGATTAAGTTTTTTGCCTTCAGGGCATAGAGGGAAATGGCCATGTTGTTGAAATAGCAAAAACCCCAGCAGCTTCCTGCAGAGGCGTGGTGGCCGGGCGGGCGAATGAGGCCGAAACTTGGCTCTTTCATGCCTGTTTCAGCAGCCTGAATGGCACCGCCGGCGGCCAGGGAGGCGATGGGGTAGAGGCCTTGCGCGAAAACATGGTTCAGATGACCTCTAGTGTGGGCTGCCAGGATTTCTTCTTCAGTGGCGGGCAGGCAGGGTTCGATGTAGGCAAAGGAGTCGATTTCTTCGATGATCGACTCCATCCTGCCTTTTTCGGCAGCCGGGTCGCTGGTGTATTCTTCATAAAAATCCTGATCAAAATAGACGATCATTTTCTGCTCCTTTTTTTAATCTCATATTCAACTAACCCTGAATCCCTGACAGAAACCGTGATTACACTCCAAGAGCACTTCCTTAAGGGCGCTCATGGATTCAGGTTAACTTTAAAATAAATTCGATCAGAATGAAATCAAAACGATTCTCTTTAGTTTTATTATCAATTGTTACCAGTAGAATGGAATTTTTGAAAAGGGGCGGCACCGTATTCTTAGATAAATCCTGGTTGATTTATATTTGAGGGTTGTGTTGTATTGATGATGCTATTGTTGAGGAGCCTTAAATTTTAACTGTCGCTTCATGCTTTGTTGTTTCCACTTGTGGATATGAAGGTCAGCAGGACAGGAAAAATATAATTTCCAATATTTTCCTGCATTGTTTGTTATGAAAACAAAATTCTCTTCTATCAACCTGCTTGACGAGCTGCAGAGTCAAGAGTATGACAAGCTTTGTTCTAATTTCAACCAGGTCACATATAGTAAAGGACAGCTGATCTATGCTCCTGCACATGACCAAGATCTTGTCTTTATCATCAAACAAGGGAAAATCAGAATCTATCTTGCCATGGAGGATAAAGAGTTTTCCCTTGCTCTTCTAGAACCCGGTGACCTCTATGCCACACATACCAGAGCTCATGTGACGGCGGTTGAAAATGTGACACTCCTGACTATGCCGACAAAGGAGTTTCATCAATACATGATGACTCATCCGGCTTTTTCACGGATTATCATAAGAATCTTAGGCGAGCTGCTGAAACAATCATTTTCTATTATTGACAATCTGGTTTTCAAAGATATATCAGGCCGGTTAACTGCTTTTATTCTCCATGAAGCTCAGCACAATGGACACCAAACAGATGAAGGTACACTCCTTAATATTAATCTGACTATGGATCAGCTTGCCGCCGTAATCGGCTCATCCCGCCAGACTGTTTCGACCATAATGAATGCCATGATACGTGCTGATATTTTGCAAAAAGTAGATCGCGGCCTCTTTCTGATCCCCAATCTGGAATTGCTCAAGAATTTTCCGACAATCTGATTTTTCCATTCTTTTTCCTCAGAAATTACTTTCTGTCATCCAGTTGACAGTTTTTAATTAAAAGTAGTGCTATATTAATTCTAAGGCAAAAGAGGGTCTTCAACCTTTACCCATCTCTTATCAGGAGCATTAGGAGGAATGTCATGGCAGAAAAGAAACTGAATATTGATGATTTAACAATCTGGGACGATGCCAAACAAATGTTACGTAAAGCCGAAAAAGACGGTATTGAGACAGCCTGGGATCGGTTGCAGCACCAGACACCTCAATGCAAGTTCGGTGTAAGCGGTGTCTGTTGTCGTCTCTGCACCATGGGACCATGTCGAATAAGTAAGAAAGCGCCATTAGGTGTATGTGGAGCCGATGCGGACGTAATTGTTGCCCGTAATTTTGGCAGATTTATTGCCGGTGGTTCAGCCGGCCATTCGGACCATGGCCGTGACTGTATTGAGGCTTTGCACGCAGTCGCCCATGGGGAAACTGATGATTACACAATCAAGGACCAGGAAAAACTCTTACGTATAGCCGAAGAAGTCGGCATTAATACGGGGGGGCGTGAGCTGTTGGATATTGCAAAAGATTTAGCAGCTGATTTTTTTGAAAACTATGGCACAACCAAAGGGGAGTTGTCGTTTATCGGTCGAGTTCCTGAAAAACGGCAAAAACTCTGGGCCGAGCTGGGGATAACCCCTCGAGGTGTTGATCGCGAAATTGCCGAGATGATGCATCGTACCCATATGGGTTGTGATAATGACGCGGCCAACACCATGCTGCATGCTGCTCGTACCTGTCTGGCGGACGGTTGGGCCGGTTCAATGATCGCTACAGAGATTTCCGATATTCTGTTCGGCACACCAAGCCCTCAAAAAGCTCAGGTGAATCTGGGTGTCATTAAGGAAGATCAGGTAAATATTCTGGTCCATGGCCATAACCCCATCGTGTCGGAGAAGATAGCCGAAGCCGTTGAAGAACCTGAGCTTGTGGCCCTTGCCAAGGAAAAAGGCGCTGCAGGGATTAATCTTGCCGGTCTCTGCTGTACCGGGAACGAATTAATGATGCGCCAGGGTATACCAATGGCCGGCAATCATCTGATGACCGAACTGGCAATTGTTACCGGAGCCGTTGAGCTGATTGTCGTCGATTACCAGTGCATCATGCCCAGCCTGGTTCAGGTTGGTTCCTGCTATCATACCAGGATGATAACAACAGCCGATAAGGCTCGTTTCACCGGTGCCGACCACGTTAGATTTGAGATGCACAATGGTATGGAAAAGGCAAGAGAGGTCGTTCGTTTGGCCATTGAACGATACGGTTTACGTGATCAAGCACGGGTAGAAATCCCCTGTGAGCCGGTAGATATTGTAACCGGATTCTCCAACGAGGCCATCCTTCAGGCCCTGGGCGGATCGCCCGAACCGTTAATCGAGGCCATTAAGGCCGGCAAGATACGAGGTGCCGTGGGTATTGTCGGCTGCAACAACCCAAAATTCAAGCAAGACCATTGCAACGTGAATCTTGCCAGAGAACTGATTAAAAAAGACATTCTTGTTATTGTCACCGGTTGTGTAACAACAGCGACAGGAAAAGCGGGACTCCTTGTGCCCGAGGCCAAAGATCAGGCCGGACCGGGTCTTCAGGAAATATGCGGGGCCTTGGGTATCCCGCCTGTCATCCACATGGGCAGCTGCGTAGATAATGCCCGTATACTGCAATTATGCGCACTTCTTGCAAATGAACTCGGTGTTGATATTTCCGATCTGCCGGTGGCTGCATCCTCACCGGAATGGTACTCTGAAAAAGCCGCCGCAATTGGTACGTATGCTGTTGCTTCAGGAATTTACACTCATCTTGGACACCCGCCGAACATCACAGGTTCCGAAGTTGTTGCCAACCTGGCTCTCTCCGGCCTTGACGATTTGGTTGGCGCCTGCTTTTTAATCGAACCGGACCCATTTAAGGCTGCAGAACTTATCGACAAAAGGATAACTGCTAAAAGAACAGCCCTGGGATTAACCGGCTAACTGACAACTAAACAAAGGGAGCGGCATTGTGTTTGCCGCTCCCTTATTTCCTTACACCTGCAGTTTCTTTCCTGGACATCATTGATTTCTTGGTGCCGGATGTTGCCGTTGCCTTGATGGGATCGTCAGGCCAGTAATGTTTAGGATAGCGACCGGCTATCTCTTTTTTTACCAGCGGGTAACCGTTTTTCCAGAACGAGACCAAATCTTTTGTCACCTGCAGGGGCCTCCGGGCCGGGGACAGGAGGTGAACCGTGATGACCACCTTGCCACGACAGAGAGTAGGTGTCTCCTGTTGGCCAAACATCTCCTGTAATCGAACCGGCAGAATAACAGATCCATCGGCTTCGTATACTAATCTGATTTTTGAACCGCTTGGTACCGGTATATGGGTGGGTGCCAACAGATCAAGCTCCCGTTGCTGCTTCCAGGGCAGAGTGCTCAAGAGCATGGAATGTAAATCGAGCCCTGCCACCTGTTCAATCTTTGTTTTATTGGTTAAGTAAGGAACAAGCCAGCTCAGATCCAAGAGAAGTGTTTCATCACAAACATCCGGCCAGGGACTCCCCAGCTCCCTGTGCAGAAGAAGCAGACGATTTTGCAGGATTCTGTCTTTCTTTTTCCAGCCAAGACATGAGAGGCCAAGAGCTTTTATGCCCTGGCATAATGCTTCTTCTACCTTTTTCGCTGAGGCGTTTTGTATTTGCGATTGTGACAGTATGATACTTCCAAGCCTTGTCCGCTTGTAGGCAGAGACCTTCTTCCTAGTACTATCCCAGAAGATCTCATCTGTTGTACTGATCGCATGGATATGATGGGTCATAAGATCATCCATGGACACGGGAGCGGCCAGGTGAATTCTGGCCTCTGCCTGGTCGGCGTGGAGGATCGGAGTAACAAGATACTGCTCACCGCAGAGTAAATCGGTTAGCGGCAGGGTTGCCCCACGTCCACCTGCAAGAAGATATCGATTTCTTGTGTCGGCCCGCAACTTGCAAATCCTGTCAGGATAACCAAAAGAAAGAATGAGACCACTATTGTCGGACGTCTTTTTTTCATGCTTGATTATACACGTTTTGGGAATGGGGTCACAATGGGGCAAAAAACTGGCCACAGCTCCTGAGGGCTTCCGACTTCTGCTGCGGCCTTGCATAACAAGCAGCAATCGTTCCCTGATATCAACATTTTGTTGTTCAGTGCGCAAAATATCTCGTTCCGAGAGCAGGGCGGCAAGGTCGCAAGCCTGGCTTCCCAGTCCCAGCTTTTGAGCCTCCATAATCATATGAGCCAGGCGGGGATGAACGGGAAGGGCGACAAGTTTTTTACCCCTTGGTGTGATCTTGCCTGTGTGGTCGATGGCGCCAAGGGAGAGCAACAATTCTTTGGCCGTACTCCAATGGCCGGCTGCTGGAGGATCAAGCCATTGAAGGTCATCGGGGCTTTTTACTCCCCACAGGGCCAGCTCCAGAACAAGCTGGCTCAGATCAGCACTGCGGATCTCCGGTGGATGAAAATCGATAAAGTTGTGTTCGATGGCTTTGGTCCATAACCGATAACAGACCCCGGGTCCAAGACGGCCTGCTCTGCCTTGCCGCTGTCTCATGGTCGCCTGTGAAACTCGAACAGTTTTCAGGCGGCTCAGACCTGATCCGGGATCAAAGGCTGGAAGACGGGACCAACCGCTATCAACTACCGAAGAGATTCCTTCTATGGTGAGTGAGGTCTCGGCAATTGAAGTGGCCAGAATTACCCGCCGGTTGCCGTTGGGGTCGGGGTGGAAAATAAGCTGCTGCTGACGCGGTGGCAGTTGACCAAAAAGCGGCAGTACGGTGGTATCCGGCAATGACTCATCAACAAGATTTGCAGTTGCCCTGATTTCTCCTGCTCCTGGCAGAAAAGCAAGAATATCTCCCGGCTGCTCCTGCCAGGCCCGGCGAATACCTGCAGCAGTGACCATGGCGATGGAACGGTTATCTTCCCGCTGGAGGTAGTTGAGGCTAACAGGGTAGCTTTTTCCCTCTGCCCTGATCACCTGTGTTTTGTTTATAAGTGTTGTCAGGGGTGTTACATCAAGGGTTGCAGACATGACAAGAAGGCGTAAATCATCTCGTATTTCAAGAAGGTCGAGACAGAGGGCCAGCCCAAGGTCTGCTTGCAGGCTTCGTTCATGGAACTCGTCAAAAATAACAAGACCGACACCGGTTAGTTCCGGATCATTTTGGATTTGCCGGGTAAGAATTCCCTCGGTGACCACCTCAATTCTGGTAGCTTTGCTGATCTTGTGTTCGAAACGAATCCGGTATCCGACCGTTGTACCCACCGATTCATCAAGTAACCGGCTCATATAACCGGCAGCGGCTTTGGCAGCAATGCGCCGAGGTTCAAGCAGGAGAATCTTTTGATCAACAAGCCAGCTCTCTTTCAGGAGCTGAAGTGGAACCACAGTGGTCTTACCCGATCCCGGTGGACCAACCAGTATGGCATGTCCGTTTTTCAGTGTTGTTTTCAGTTCTGGAAGGATTTTATGGACAGGCAGGTGTGGTAAATATTTCTTGGTCATATAAAAGAGATAAACAATGAGAAGCGATACCGTTTTCGTACAGGTGTTAAATACAACCACTTGTACATTAGTTCAGACTACTACTGGAGTAAAGGGCTCGTTTTACATCGGTTTGCTCTCTTACTGTCTCATGACGAATTATGTCGATCTTCTGGTAGACATATACCAAAAGTAGTAAGGTATCCCTGGATTTTCACCGAGTTTCCAAAATTGATAGTCTCGGAAAAACTAAAGAATCACTTCTTGTCGTCATTCCGATAACTGAGGCGACGGAGCAATCTCCTGTTAATTAGCTGCATGGAGAATGGAGTCTACGCTTACCTGCCGCACTTCGCTAGCAATGACAATGATGTAGCTTTCCGGATTTTTATGAGTTTGTCAAAATTTAGAAAACAATATGTTCAAAGAGTGCTGCCCGAATCCAATAGCTTGGTAATATAAGATCTATGATTAAAAATTTTCTCATAAAGGCAGGCAAGAAGCTCAAACAGTTGACCGGCCCTAGTAAGAGGCAGGAGAAATCTGTTTTAAAATCCGGTGGGGACATACAAGAAAAACAACAGCATTCAAGCTCATCTGATAAAAGAGGAGGACACCGCAAAAAAACAGCTCAAACCAATAAGAAACAGTCCGGGAAAACTGGTAAGTACCGTCGATCCAAACCGCGAAAGAGGAAGCCACGATGGACTCTGGAGAGATTTCCAGTTGATCCGGTGCCTGGTATGAGTCGATTCCATGACTTTCATCTTCCTTTGGGCCTGATGCATGCTATAGCTGATCTTGATTTTAAATATTGCACGCCCATCCAGGAAAAGGCTTTACCCGACGCCATGGCAGGGAAGGACATCATTGGCAGGGCCAGTACAGGAACGGGTAAAAGTGCGGTTTTTCTCATTGCAGTTTTTGCACGGCTTCTCAAAGAAAACCGTGAGAAAAAACCATCACGTAAACCGGGTTTGCCAAGGGCACTGATTATTGCTCCAACCAGAGAGCTGGTGATGCAGATTGCCAAGGATGGCAAGAAGCTGGCCAAATATACACCTGTTCGCATTGGTGCTGTCTATGGCGGCACAGATTATCAGAAACAGCGGGAAATGCTTAAGGAACGTCCCGTGGATGTTCTGGTGGCAACCCCGGGACGATTGCTGGATTATGTTTTTAAACAAGTTGTCCATCTCAAAAAAATTGGCATCATGGTTATTGATGAGGCGGATCGAATGCTGGATATGGGGTTTATCCCGGATGTGCAAAGGATCATTTATAAGACTCGACCGAAAGAACAACGCCAGACTATGATGTTTTCGGCAACAGTAACCCAGGATGTCAAACGGTTGGCCTCTCAGTGGTGTATTAAGCCGGTCTTCATCGAGAGCGAACCGGAGCAGGTTGCGGTAGAGACGGTGGAGCAGATTGTCTATATGACGACCAGTGAAGAGAAATATAACGTGCTCTACAACCTGATTACAACACAGGAACATAAGCGTATTCTGGTGTTTACCAATATGAAGAATGAGGCCAGAAAGCTCAATGACAGATTGATACGAAATAACATCAAATGTACTCTGCTGACCGGTGATGTCCCCCAGAAAAAACGTATGGCCCGGTTAGAGAGTTTTCGTGACGGCAAGGTGAAGGTGATGATTGCCACTGATGTGGCGGGCCGAGGTATCCATATAGATGGGATAAGCCATGTGGTAAATTATACTCTTCCCTATGAACCGGAAAATTATGTGCACCGTATCGGCCGGACAGGGCGGGCAGGAGCAACAGGCATATCAATCAGCTTTGCCTGTGAAGAAGGGGGCTTTTATTTGCCGGATATTGAAGAATATATCAATAAACAACTCAATTGTGTCACACCAACCGAGGAACTGCTGGCCAAACCACCAAAAGGGAGTATGAAGAACCGTCCTAAAAAGCGGCCTTACAGCAGGAGATAATCCGGGTTCGTGCTATTATATCAGCAACGAAATTGCAGTTAGAAAATGCAGGGACAAAATACCGTTTTAAGTAACTTTTTATAAAAACGGGGTCAAACAAAGCTTACAAAAACAAACTGTTGTAAGAATGCTGCAAACTCGTTCTGACCCCGATATTCAAAAATGTATCATTGCGCAACAGTTTACAGCGATCTGTAAAACTGCTAGTTTTTTCGGCGTATGAAGCCGTATATTAAAACGGTTACAACTCTCTAAACTTATCAAGCCGCATCATCCAGCTTGCTCCAACCCAGAAGCCGTCAAACGGGGGGTTTTGCGGTGATTTGGCAGGGGCTCCCTGCATGGCGACGATTGATAAGTCATACACCCTGGCGATATTACGAGGTTTGAGTTTTTCATCGGTTACCGCGACGTGAATCGGCAGTCTCCACCTGATTACCCTGCCAAAAATATCTGCTTCGGCCACTTTCCAGGGGCCACGTATGGACACAGCCAGAATCTTGACTTGACTTCCCGGCTTTTTGCCCCAGGCACGGTCATTTTCAAAGTACTTTTTTGCCTCTGCGGCCAACTTTTTAACGCTTCCCGGCCCGGAGAACGATTTTATATTGCCGGCCCAGGTTGCCGCATCGATCTGGGCCTTCATTTTATCGGCCGCCGCAGTAATCTGTTTGTCGATGTCTGCGAGCATTTGCTGAATTTTGTCATTTTGAGGATCAAACTGATAGCCGACTTTCAGCAGTTTTTTGGCCTCATCCATACGGGCAAGGCGAGCATCGTTGAATTGATTTGTAAAAGCTTCCAGAAGTGTCTGGGCATAATTTGCAAGCGTGTCGGCTGAGGCCTTTCTGCTGCTCGCCACTTTGCTCAGCGCTTCAATGAGCTGTACTATTTTGTTATCTTCACTATTCTGCAGCTTGTATCCCTGCTTGTGAAAATTATTATAGATATTCATTGATTTGCTGCCGTATTTGTCAGCGAGTTTACCCAGTTCAGCTGCAAATTGGGGGATTGTCTTTTCCGCTTCTCTGATAATGGTCAAAGCCTTTTCGGCATCCTCCAATTTCATCGAGTAAACGAGGGAGCGGCCATGGATCGATTCGAATTTTTTGAAATACTGTTGATAAAGGGCAAGCATTCTGGCTGCATCCTGTTCCAGCATTTCAATACTCTTTGCTTTTTGGGCTGCGGTTGCCTGTCCGGCTTTGGCCTCGGCGGCCTCTTTGGCTTCAGCACCCGTCTCCCAGGTTTTTACTTCGTTGCGAACCTGAGCAATTTTGGTTTTTGCTTCTGCTAATTGAGTTTGCAGATCAGTTGGGATGTTGTTGTATTTCTGCTCCGCTTTTTGTATATGACCTTCTGCCCGGGTAATATACGACTCAGCTTCTTTGGTCTTTTCTGCAGCGCTTCGGGGCAGAGAATGGGATGCTGTCTCAGGTTCGATACTCTGCCTGGCACGGCCCAGTTCGTAATCGACATCCTTGATCACCTTCTTGACATTTTTCACCATCATCTGCGTCTTATAATCAGGTCGTTTAGAGCCGGTCTTAGAGGAAGATGTTCGTTTCGGCGGTGAGGTTTGACCAGTTTTTGACACCTTGGAAGGAGAGGTTGAGCTGCTTTTCCCCATGCGTTTATCAAGGTTTTTTCTTGTACGATTGTACTGGTTGTTGAGTGTGGTTAGCTTTTTGCTTGCTGGTGTACTGTTTTCCAGGGAGGTCAATTTCTCAGCGACCTGTTTGAGCAGAACATCGGCCTGTGCTTTCTTTCCGCTGAACATCATGCGCTCAGCCTGCTTTATTTCTTTATAGATCTGTTTTTCCAAGGTGGCAGTATCAGAACCGATACCCGGTACAGCCGCAAATCCTGTAATCACTATTACTGTTATCAGCAATCGCCCCAGATAGGCCAATGTGTTCATCTTCATTTTCTCCTTTAAAATACTGTTCTATTCATTTTTCACTGCATCTGATCGGGCTGAGAAAGGGTATTTATTATTGCGCAGCGGTTTTACCATAAGCCGTAAAAACCGCCGGCTATGCCG
>CAZUUJ010000038.1:0-35411 GCA_964623625.1 uncultured Desulfocapsaceae bacterium | reverse complement strand
ATGCTTAATCCTAGCGATTCCGTGGTCGACTGGGTCACAACTACCGTGCCTACGATGGGAGGCGGCTGGTGTCCTCCGGGAATACTTGGTATCGGTATTGGCGGAACGCTCGATAAGGCCGCTTTGATGGCGAAAGAGTCTCTCATGGAACCGTTGAATATCGAAACAATCATTGAGAACGGTCCAAATAACGAAATAGAACAACTGCGTTTAGAGATATTCAACAGTGTGAATGACCTTGGCATCGGAGCCCAGGGAGTCGGCGGACTCACAACAGTGCTTGATGTAAAGATAAAAACGTATCCAACCCACGCTGTTTCCCTTCCTGTGGCCATGATTCCCAATTGTGCCGCAACCCGTCATACACACTTCCGTCTTGATGGAAATGGTCCTGCGGAATTTCCAAAACCGGACATCGACCGGTGGCCGAAAATTAAACTGCAAAGTGGTTCAGAATCCAAACGTGTTCATTTGGATGATATCAGCCGTGAAGAGATCAATAGTTGGCAGGCAGGTGAAACGCTTCTGTTAAACGGAAAAATCCTCACCGGCCGGGACGCAGCCCACCGCCGTATTCAGGAGTATATCGAACAAGGCAGATCATTGCCCGAGGGTGTCGATTTCAACAACCGCTTTATCTATTACGTCGGCCCCGTCGATCCTGTCGGCAAAGAAGTTGTCGGTCCGGCCGGGCCGACAACGGCAACTCGGATGGATAAATATACCGAAATGATGTTAACCACTTGCGGTCTACTTGGAATGATCGGTAAAGCCGAACGGGGAGATGAGACAATCGGGCTGATCAAAAAACATCGAGCAGTTTACCTGATGGCCGTCGGTGGGGCCGCCTGTCTGGTATCCCAGGCAATAAAACAATCACGGATTGTTGCCTTTGAAGATTTGGGTATGGAAGCCATCTATGAATTTGAGGTGAATGATATGCCGGTTACCGTTGCTGTTGACTCAAATGGTTCGGCAATCCATAAAACGGGGCCGCAAACATGGCGTAAAACGGGGTAGCGGAGTGTGGGTTGATTAAAAAGCTCTTCCAACAACTCTCTTACAAGGTTTTTGCTCCCGGTTTTGTTCTTCGGAACAAATACGAGGCTTTTAAGGAGTTGCTTACTCACGACTCCAGTTGTCATGAACTGATGGCCTGGATTCAGGACGCTTATCATGGCCCATCCAAAATGGATCTGGCCGGTGTGGCCCATCTTTGTGAAATCTTTTCACAGAAAGTGGCTTTGATGATCGAATGCCTCAACCGGTTGGCTCCCGGTGATTATGTGACCCTGGGAGATTATCATCGCAAATTCAACTTTTACATCCGTTTTTTACTGGCTCCTCCCCCTTTCGATACCTCTCCCCCTTTTACACTCCAACTCGATCAGGTCCAAACTGAAACCGATACCATCGGCAATAAAGGTAAAAATCTTGGACTGATTGTAAACCGACTGGGTGGTCCCGTTCCATCCGGTTTTATTATCACGACCAACAGCTATCACTATTTTATCGAATATAACGATCTGCGGAAACCGATCAGGGAATTGCTGACCGGTCTTGATATTGAGGTTCCCAATTCTCTTCGCCGAACATCTAACAGAATAAAAAGACGGATCATGAGTGGCGAAGTTCCCGAACCCATCCAAACAGAAATACTCAAATCATTTGAAAATCTGCAAGAACAAAGCGGTGAATCGTTACGAGTCGCTGTGCGTTCCAGCGCCGCCTGTGAGGATGGAGATTTCTCCTTTGCCGGCCAATATCTGACCCGTATCAATGTGGATAAAAGCGACCTGGTCGACAGCTATCAGCAGGTTCTTGCTTCGAAATACAGTCCTGAAGCTCTTTTTTACCGGGTCAGCCATGGGCTATTCGACGAAGAAACCCCAATGTCGGTCCTTGTATTGAAGATGGTCGACTCGGTTGTCTCAGGTGTTCTCTATACCCAGTCACCCGTCAACCATGGCAGCGCAGATGAATTTCAATACCTCCATGTTATCTCCGGTCAGGGAGAAATGCTGGTCAGCGGCCAAACAAAACCGGATATATACAAATTGTCACACTCTGCAGAACCCAAACTGATCAATATCAGCGGAACCGAGCAGGTCAGTCTCAAGACAGCCTCGATCATCAGTGAAGAAATGGCCAGATCTCTTGGTCGATGGGGACACCGTTTGGAAAAGTTTTTCGGCGCCCCTCAAGACATTGAGTGGGCCGTTGATGATAACGGGAAGCTTTTTCTCCTCCAGACAAGGCCGTTACAGATTGAAACCGAAATACACCGAGTAGAAGAACCCCCAGAGGTTGATCAGGATCTGCACCCCATCATTCTGGCGGAAGGCAGACAGGGAGCAAAAGGCTGTGGCAGTGGTCCGGTCTACCTTGTTTCCCCGGACAAACCGGTCGACAAAGTTCCCCAAGGAGCTATTCTGGTCACCGAGAACACGCCTGCCGAATATGTGCAGGTTATGAACCGGCTAAAAGGAGTGATTGCCGAAAAATCCAGTACGGCCTGTCATTTTGCCACTGTTGCTCGTGAATTCGGTGTCCCGCTGCTGGTCGGCTGTCCGGATGCAACCCAAATACTGAAAAACGGACAACTGGTGACTCTTGATGGAAATCAGATCAAGGTCTATGAGGGTTATGTGGAAGCACTCGCCCAAACCGACGGATCACACCCACAGGAAAAATCTCATTATCATCAGAGGCTGGGTCCGATGCTAAGCTTTATCACGCCACTCAAACTCGTTGACCCAACATCCAAACAGTTTCTGCCCGAATCGTGCCGATCCATGCATGACATTATCCGTTTTGTCCATGAAAAAGGAGTACAGTCGATGTTCATGGAAGCAAAACCGGGAACCGGCCGGGGAGCCATTAAATTATCCTCCGACCTGCCGTTGGAAATGTATCTTTTTAATGTGGGTGGCGGATTTTTAAGGATTCCTCAAAAAGGTCAAGCTCTCACCCTTGATCTGATCACCTGTACTCCATTTCTCGCTGTCTGGAAAGGGCTGAGCCACCCGGATGTCCGCTGGAAAAACAAACCGTTCGATTGGGATAGCTACGATAAGATTGTTATGAGCGGTGGTATAGCTCCCAAACAGGATGACTTTCAGTTCAGCAGTTACGGGGTTGTCAGCACCGATTACCTCCATTTGAATATGCGTTTTGGCTACCACTTTACCATTCTCGATATACTTTGTGGAGATGTTGCCTCCGCCAATTACTGTATGTTACGATTTGCAGGCGGTGGTGCTGATTTTGAAGGACGATCATTGAGGCTGGAGTTCTTAAGCCGCGTTTTTTTGCAACTTGGCTTTACTGTTCAGAAAAAAGCCGACCTGCTCGAAGCCCGACTTGCTGATATGGATGAACCTTCTCTTGCTAAAAAACTCGATATGGTCGGCAGACTGCTGGGCGCTACCAAAATTATGGATATGGTTTTACACGATGAGGAAATGGTCGATAAATGTGTGCATGAGTTCTTTAATGGACGATACCATTTCTCCGGAGAAGAGTAAGGGATTATCCGGAATCCGTGAGCATTCGATAGTGCTGTAGCTTCGCTTCATTGAACTGTCTAATTATAGTAAACTATATCAGGCGGTTCAATGAAGCGAAGATGCAGTGCTAGCGGATGCCCAAAAGGCAGAACATTATTTAAGGTTAAAGCTGAACAACCTATTAATTTTCGTTATATCAATATGTTATTTGCTAAAAAAACAATTTCTGTCACGGATTCAGGATTATGAGTTATCAAGTAACCTGGTTGACACGTCAGCTTGGCGTTGGCCATGCGCCAATGTCCTATGATGATCTGGATCTGATTAGAGAACAGGGGGTAGACGCCATTGTCAATTTGTGCGGCGAATTCTGTGATCTGCATGAATTAGAGGAGCAATCCGGCTTTGAAGTGTATTATTTACCAATCCCGGACGAGTGCGCTCCCGACATGGATAAAATGGAGAAGGCTCTTGAATGGCTGGACGAAGCGTTTTATCTGGGGAAAAAGGTGCTTGTCCACTGCCGGCACGGGATGGGCAGAACCGGAACATTTGTATCCGCCTATATGTTGCGTCGAGGTCTTGCCGGCAAGAGCGCGGAGAAACAACTCAAAGGCACCCGTGCCCATCCAACCAATTACCAGCAGTGGAAACTGTTAAGAAAATACGGGAAAAAAGAAAAGCGGCTGACCATTCAGGAGCCGACCCTGGCAGACCGCTCCGACAACGGTTTTGAACCCTTTTACGACGAATACTGTTCCATTCTGTTATCCATCGACAATACGGCCCGCAAATTAGCTCACAAAGAGTTCTGCGGTCAGGGAGCTCTGCCATGCTGTTATGAGTATTTCGAGATTCACCTGGTAGAATCGATGTATCTCAGTCACTGCGTCAACAGGATGTTGCCAGCCAGGGAACGTTACGCAATCATCGACATCGCTCTGGAAAATGTAGAGGTCATTCACAGAGTGCAGCGGGAGAGTCCGGGACTGGACCTCTTAGGCCTGCATGAGAACTATCTGAATTTTCAGAAGAAATGCCCACTACTCAGGAAGAACAACTGTCTGCTTTTTGAGCAGAGACCGTTGAGATGCCGCTGCTACTTCTTCGACGACAGCTACTACAGGGAGATCGATTCCATGCTGTCTAACCTGTCGAGGAATGTCTATTTTCACCTCGTCGGAGAGTTCCCACCCTCAGAAGAATTGTTATTTTCCATTATGGACACGCTCTCCGGCAAATTTGTCCAGACCTACTTTCAGATCATCACAGGCAAACGCGAAAATCAACCGGCCTGAAACTGAATCAAAACGGTTCCTCCGGCTCAAGCCTTGAAACCTTTTATGAGTTCTATCAGCATCTCTACGTGCAACAAGTTTATTGCACTACTGACAGGAACATGTTTTAGTATATTCAGTATCCATCCCATGAGAGAACCATATCTACCCTGGTAATATCAAACAATTTCAAATAGATAACAGATGGCCTCACAGGAAGTCCAGAAAAAAGTTCTCATTGTCGACGATGAACCTGATCTTCTTATAGTCCTTGAGAAAGTCCTTTCCCAGAATCTGGATTGTCACATTGAGTTGGCAACTTCCGGCGTCGATGCCGTGCAGAAACTGGATCGAGTCAAACCCGATGTTTTATTGACCGACATCAGAATGCCCGACTTGGATGGTCTGCAACTCCTGAAAAAAGCGAGAGAAATCGATCCGACTATCACAACAATTATCATGACCGGATACGGCACCATTGAAATGGCTGTCCAGGCAATCAAGGACGGTGCCTATGAATTCTTTGAAAAGCCGTTTGACAACAATCGGATTGTACGTGCTGTAAAACGGGCGCTGGAATGGACGACCCTGGTACGCGAAAACCGTCAGTTGCAGCACAAGTTAAGCAAGGATAACCCGCTTGACCGGATGATCGGTCGATCTCCTAAGATGATCCAGACAAAAGATCTGCTTTCCCGTTTTGCAGGCAGTGACGCCACTGTTCTCATCCGTGGGCACTCTGGAACCGGCAAAGAAGTCGCAGCCCGGTCAATCCACGCTTTAAGCAGCAGAAACTCAAAAAAGATGGTTACCGTCAACTGTCCCGCCTTGCCTGAACAGATTCTGGAGAGTGAACTGTTTGGTTATAAAAAAGGGGCATTCACAGGCGCGGATACGGATAAGGACGGCCTGTTTATTGAAGCTGACGGCTCAACTATCCTGCTCGATGAAATTGGTGATATTCCCATTTCAATCCAGACCAAACTGTTGCGGGTTCTTCAGGAAAAGGAAATTCAGCCGCTCGGTCAGACGAAAAGCTTCACGGTGGATGTCCGGGTCATTGCCAGTACCAACCAGGATCTTGAAGCAAAGATGAAATCCGGCGATTTCCGCGAAGACCTGTTTTACCGTCTCAATGTTATGTCTATTACCCTGCCGTCTTTGGATGAAATTGCCGAAGACATTCCCCGTCTTGCCGCTCATTTTCTCTCTTTGTTCAGACGGGAATATGACAAACAGGACCTTGAATTCACACCGGAATCTCTCCAATGGCTCATAAACCATCACTGGCGGGGAAATATTCGTGAACTGCAGAACGTCATCAACCGGGCCGTCCTGTTGACTTCCGGCAAAGCAGTGCGTGTCGAGGACCTTGCCGATACCCTGGAGATGAAAAAAGAACTTTCCACCACCGATTTCGAACACCGAGTCGGTGATCTTTTTGAGAAGCTGCCTTACAACCAGGCCAAAAAAGAATTCCTTTCCCGCTTTACCTCCATCTACCTGACCACTGCTCTTAAGAAAACCGATGGCAATGTTACGGCCGCAGCGAAACTGAGCGGCATTGAACGCCAGGCATTTCAACGACTTATGCGTCAGGAGAGCATTCTTTCCAAAGATTTCCGTCCCTGATTCACCACCACATACCAATGCATCTTTTTTGCTGCATGCAACCTTTTTAATGCATGCGATGATCCCTCCTTCGGCAAGGATCGTTTCCGGAAATCCCTCCTTTTTATTCCTTTCCATCCAGTTATTACAGGCAACACGGATTGACCACCTCAATTATTTCAGATATGGCACAATTAGTGCTTATCAAAAGTAGACAGTGTGAAATATGCGACTGACCATGCCCAATTGGCAATATGGAAAGTAGTAAGTTGCAGCGACAAATAGTTTTGCCTTGGGCCGGACAGAGCATCTTTAAAGCAACCGATTAAAACGGATAAAGGTGAAAAAATGAAGCTGGACGGGATTCATCAAAAACCTATAAAAATATTGCAACAAATTTGTTGCACTGGTGTGCTGTTCGTCCAAAACCGACTGTTCACCGTCCTGCTTCCTTCTCTTTGCTTTTTTCTTTTTTTCAGCCCTGGCAACGCCTGGGCCTTGCAAACCCACGGTGCCCCTGAAGGATTGTATGTTCACCAGATGGCACACGTCCTTTTCATGGGCGCCTTGATTTATCTTTTCTGGGATATTCGACGCAGTTCGTTTCATCAACGGGGTTGGGTATATCTTCAACTTTTTTGCCTGATGATGTTCCTGTGGAATTTCGTCGCCTTCACCGGACATGAAGCTCACCATCACATGAACCCGACAGATTTCTATTTCGGTGACAGCTATTTTCAAACAAACCTTCTCTTTCCTCTCACCTCGTTGAAGCTCACCTATTACTTAACTAAACTTGACCATCTGTTTTCGGTACCGGCCTTGTTCTTCCTTTACCTTGCCCTCCGCGCCTTCTATCGTGCAACTATTGAACAGAAGAAGGAGTCGTGATGGATCAGATGACTCTTCAGACAGCCGGTCTCTCACTGGCTCCGACAATTCTCACCGATATTTTTGGGTCCTTTTTGATCATTATTCTGTCGTTTCTATCGCTGAATTACTCCTATCTGCTCACCCGGCATCAGCCGGAAAACTTACTATGGGGTTTTCTTTTTTATCTTTGCCTGGTAATGGCCGCCTTCTCCATCTCCCGTGCGGTTGGTCATATCGTCAAACAAATTTTGCTGATGACCGACCAGAAAGCCTTGTGGCAGACCCTGTCCCCTTATTCCGGCGGTTTCAACACCTTGATGATCGTTTCAGTCTCAGCGGTCATGATTTACTACCACAAAGGTGTCGAAGCATTCAGAATCGTTGAGGCCAATGCGGAGAAATTGCGGATTGCCAACCGCCAGCGTGCCAATGCAGCAGAAGAGATGATGAGGATGAACCTCCATCTTGAAGAGATCGTCGGAGAGCGAACGGCCGAACTCTCCAAATCGGAGAAGAAGTTCAGACACCTGTTTTCCAACTCTCGCGACATGGTGTACTTCTGCGACGAAGGTCAGGTTATGGCCGACATCAATGATTCCGGCCTTGAAATGCTCGGTTACGACAAAGAAAGCCAAACCCGACTGGAGCCGCTGAACCTCGATCAGATATTCAATAGCGATGATGAGTTGAACATCTACTTAGAGACCCTTTACGAACAGGGATTCATTAAAGACATGGAGGTGGAGTTTAAAAAAGCGAATGGTTCTATCATCAACGTTCTGCTCTCTGCCGCCGCCATTTACGACGATAATAACAGGATTATCGGCTGCGAAGGTATTGTCAAGGACCTGACCGGGGTGAAAGACATGATGCAGCAGATGGCCGGCAGTGAAAAAATGGCGTCCATCGGGCAAATGGCTGCCGGTGTGGCCCATGAAATCAATACACCGCTCGGCATCATTCTTGGGTATTCACAGTTAATGATGGATGATTTTGAAAAGGATGAAGAAAATCATCAGAACCTCGAAATCATCGAAAGACAGACCAAGACCTGCCGAAAAATCGTTGCCGATCTGTTGAAATTTTCCAGACAGTCAGAAAGCTCTAAACAGAACCTCGATCTAAACAAAGTAGCCAAGGACGTTCTGACCATAACCAAGCACACACTCAATCTCGACCATATAGAGATTGAAAAGCATTTTGAAGAAGATCTGCCGACCATAGTGGGAGATGTGGAAAAAATTCGTCAGGTCTTTCTCAACCTGCTTAACAACGCGCACCATGCCATGGAAGATGGTGGTCTGCTGACCGTTCTCACAAGTTTTGACGACAACAAAAAACAGATTTCAGTCACTTTCCAGGATACCGGCGTAGGGATACCGAAAGAAATACAGGACCGTGTTTTTGATCCTTTTTTCACCATCAAAACTGTAGGAAAAGGAACAGGGCTCGGCATGTCTGTTTCGTACGGCATCGTCCAGGACCATGGCGGCACAATCACCATTAAAAGTCCGGTGGATGAGGACCAGGAACAGCAAGGAAAACCTGGAACCGCCATAACCGTCAGTTTGCCGACCGACAATGAAATACCGGCAGTAACGGATAATACAGAAATGGGCCATAAACCAAAAGATGTTGGAAATGGAGGAGTCAATGGCTGAAATATTGATCTTGGATGATGTTTTGGATGCTGGAGTATTGATCGGCAAAATGTTGACAAAGTGCGGCTACACAACCCATGCCTTTACCGAGGAAGAGGAGGCCGTACAGTTTGCCAGAAAGAATCCGATCGACCTTGCCATACTCGATATTAAACTCAAAAAGATGAGCGGTATCGAAGTATTGACCATCCTGAAACAGATCCAGCCGTCCATGCGGGCAATCATGTTAACCGGCTACCCCACTGTTGAGACCGCAAGAGAAGCGCTCAGCCGGGGTGCCGATGAATATTGCGTTAAACCAATCGACAGGGATGAGCTTGAATCGAAAGTACAAATCGTGCTGGAAAGGAACGAGGTGGCCCATGAGTAATCTCAGATTGAGAGCAGACAGTCATCTTTCCTTCTGCGACGGGGAGAAACAGATGTTGAACACACCCATCATGAAATCCATTCACTCAATCGGTATCGGTGTTATCGGTGCGATAGTCCTTGTGCTGTTCGGTTCGATGGTCGTCCCCGCTGAACGGTCTTTAGGTCTTCTACCGTGGATAATCGGATTTAACGGACTGGTCACCGGCTATTCGCTTATTGATAAAACAATGGGCCAAATAAGCTACAAATATCTCTGGCTGGCAGCAGCCGGATTACTCATGGTTCTGCTGATATATTTTGCAGTCAACAATACGACACTGGTTGTCTTTGAAATTCAGCCGTCTCAACTGGTCAGGCTTCTGATCATTGGCGTTGCAGGAGTGATAGCGGGTGGATGGCTGTCCGGCAGGTACCAGCAGATTAAGGCTTCAGAAAAGGATAATTGATCGATATGAGCAGAACATCTCAATATCCTTTTCCGACTTATAGGGGGATGTTCCAGAACTAACTTAAACAAGGAGGTTTTACAAAACGTTTGTTGTTAAAAAAAAGTCCGTGAAACAAGGGTGTTTTTCGAAATATTAATCATATGTGAGGAGAAAAAAATGAAGAAACTGTTTTGGCCATCAATGACATTGATGTTCATCACTATTTTTATGTTGGCCACCGGCTCTACAGCCCTGGCCGAGGTGAAAATTTCAGGAGCCGAAGAGGTAGGTGACACCATTACCTTTGAAGGCACCATTGCTCCCGGGGCGGACCTGTATATTGCTGTTGCTCAGCAAAACGAGTTCAAACCTTCAGATGCAAAACTGCCCCATGAGACGAAAAGATTCAAAAAAGACTCTAAGAAGAAGAAATTCGGAGTGGACACCTCTATTCCGCCTCTTTATTACATGATTACCAGTAATCCCAACGCGTTTGGTAAAAAGGCAGATACAAAATTCGGTGGACCTTCCATTATCTTCAAAAAAGGCCAGGGCCTCTACAGCACCACCGAATATGCACTGAAAAAGAATTTTGATGAAATTGACGCTACTGCCAAAGCCGCGCTTGGCCCTATCAACAGTGTCGATAAGTGGAATTTCTTCAGATATGCCCACGAAGGGAAATACGGTATCAACACCATCGTTAAAGAGGGCAGCCGGGTAGGTAAGATCGTTATCTTCGCCAGATCCGTCCTCGCTGATGAATCCAGCGGCAACTACTGGGATAAGGGAACAACAGTTACGCTTGATAAGGCAACAGGTAAATACACCGCCTCTTTCAAGAGTTTTCGCCACACAGCTCCCGACACCGGATTTGATGTCTATGTCAATGGAGCTAAAGCCGGTTCCTACAAACTTAAAGGAAAAGGTTTCTGGCTGGAAAAGGGTTATCGTTACATGAACCCGCTCTGGATCACCATTGGTGCCATTGCCGTTGGTACCTACTTCTCCATGATCGGTGCTGCCGGTGGTATGCTGATGGCAGCCTTCCAGGTACTGGTTGTTAATACCATGGGTCCTGTTGGCGTCAATGCCGCTAACGTACTCAAACCTTCCAACATGGCGCTCACTCTGTTCTCCCCACTGGGATCTTTCTATCGTTTTGCAGTGGTTGAGAAACGTGTTGCCTGGCCGGTCGGTATCTCTTTTGGTGTCGGTATCTTTATCGGCTCCATCTGGCTCGGTAAATACGTTTCCGCCCTTCTACCGATGAAGGCTTATAAGGAATGGCTTGCTGTCCTGGTTGTCATCATGGGTATCAAGACCCTGATGGAAATGACTCCAAAATCCATGGAGAAGCGGAAAAACATCAAGGCCATGACCCAGAAATTCAACGCTGCCGTTAAAAAAGCCAAAGAGACCGGCGGTTCTGTTGAGATGGGTTCCATTGAGCCTGTGAAATCCGGTTTGACCGACTACCGCTTCAAGTTCTGGGGTGAAGAGTTCAGAATTAATCCTCTACTGTTCGCCATCCTCGGTCTTGGTATCGGAGTTGTATCCCGTGCATTCGGTATCGGCGGTGGCTTCCTGCTGGTACCTGCCATGACAACACTGGGCGCACTGCCCATGTACGTTGCTGTACCGATCTCACTGATCGGCACCTGCTTCTCATCCGTCGGTGCTTTCCTGGGTTATGTCATGATCGGCTACTGGCCTGACTGGGTACTGGCCGGCGCTATCATTATCGGTGGTTTTGCCGGCGGTACTTTGGGCAGCCGTGCTCAGAAGATGTTCTCTGAGATGCAACTCAAAGTCGTTTTGGCGATCACCCTGTTTTTCCTGTTCTTCCGTTTCTTCAAGATCGAATACTGGATCTAAGAGGGAAGCACTGTTGAATAATTAAACACTTTCGGGGGGAAAATTTTCGTATTCCCCCCGAAATCTACCTTAGCAAGTGTTTTATTAGCAAACACAAAAGAAGAGAGATCGTATGGAAGACCTACTCGATGCGCTGTGGTTTAAAATTGCCGCCTTTTTTCAATTGCTGGCAGAAGGACTGTTTCAGATCCTGGCACCGCTGCATGCTCTTGGACCGATTTTCGTTATCACAATGATTGGCATAACAACTGTCATGTTCACCAAACTGATGAACAGGCTGATCATTACTAAACGGTATGTTGAGCTGGAGAAGAACTTCAAGTACTGGCTTAATCTGCGTCAGGAGGCGATGAAATGCGAGGACCGTGAAAAAGCAAAACGTCTGGCAAGAAATATCGACCAGGCACAGCTTAACCGGGCTTACTACGACTACTTCTTTGAAGGGCTCATGCTCGGTCTGATACGCAAGGTGATACCAATCTTTTTTATGTTCGCCTTTATCAACGAATATTATCGAACAGAAGAATTAACCAGGCTTTTTAATAAAGGCTATCTTTTCACTATACCAACCACCAGTGGTGAACCGCTTCTGGTCGGGGCTGTTTTCTACTATTTCATAGTCCTGCTTTGCTGTTACATAACCTGGGCCATCGGTAAGAGACTGATAAAAAAACAAAAATCCACTGTTTCAGACACTGTGAAAATCGACAACACATTGGCTGCCGGGGGCAGTAACAGCATGAACAGTGTAGGCATAATAATACCGTCGACCTGCACAAACCATAATACAAAATACAATCTGTAACGTCGGTTGATCATAAACCGGTCGTTCAGTGATACAACGCCTGGCCGGGGAATATGACACTATGAGGAAACCCTAGCCAGGTCAACGAAAACAAACGAACGAGGAGATAAATCTGATGAAGAAATCTGTGTATCCATCTTCGGAATGTATGTCGTTTGATGCCCACTGAGAGCACAGGTGAGGATGGCAGAATTAGCCGGATTGAAGGAATCCCCAATGACGGCGGCATGGGCACATCTATCTGTGCGAAAGTCCCACTGGCTGTATCTGCCATTGGAGTGCCTGGGATCGGCATTCTTCCGGGATCAATTCTGAATTGGACGGCCAGATCGTTGATCAGATTTAATAGAATATCATAAATCAATGGAAAAAATATTGAAAATGGATCATTCCACTGTGATGAAGTCCTTCCCGTCTCACCGGCAACAGGATGGTCTGTTTTCTTTTTACATGGAGCCGGGAAGCTGACATCGGTATCATCTACATAATCCTCAGCTCATAAGGGTATCGATATTCCTCCTGTTTTATAGTTTCCCGGCACTGTGTTTTTTTACTTCCAAGCTATCGCATGACCTAACACCTACCTTCCATCTTTTTTCAAGATGAAGAGAAAGGGTATTGTGCAGCTTTGAAATAACATAACCCATTTAAAAAACAAGATAATTAGCAGATCATGTTGTTGCAGAAAAAATATGGCTGGAATAAAATAGGTTCTGTTTGTGAAAGATGACTTTCAGCTTTTTTAAAGTCTATCCCTTCCATAAAAAAATTAGCGGTTTGCAACTTGAAACGAAGATAAGTCAATCTCGGTTTTTCAGTATTGAATGTCTTACTTATAAAAAAAAGGGGGTAAAGTATGGGGAAATCAGTTTACTCGATGTGCGGAATGTGCACCGTCCGCTGTCCCATCCGTGTTAAAGCGGAGGATAACAAGGTTACCTGGATCGAAGGCAACCAGCATCTGCTCGGAGGCGCCCTGTGCGCCAAAGGTTCGGCCGGACCGGCGCTTGTCGACGACAAAGAAAGGCCGCAGCAGCCGCTTATTCGTGAGGGTGCCCGTGGTGTTGGTCGCTGGAAAAAGGTGAGTTGGTCGACTGCCTACGATTACATTGCTGACAGAATGAAGAAGATCAAAAAGGATCATGGTCCTGAATCGGTTGTTCTGTCATCTCGTGGCGGTCCATGGCAGAATATGTACAAGACCTTTATTCACGCGTTTGGTTCACCCAACTACACCAATCATGACAACACCTGCGGCAGAAATACCCACCATGCCTCACTGTCAATCAATGGGGTCGGCCGGAAAGGGTTTATTTATGACATCAAGAATGCCAACCATCTGGTCCTCTTCGGCCGCAATATGTTTGCCTCTCTGCGCATTGCCGAAAACATTCAGACCCTGGATATGCTGGAAAAAGGTGGCAAGCTCACCTATGTTGATGTTCGCCAGTCCATGACAGGCATCAAAGCAAGTCGCTTTTTTCAGGTTCGTCCCGGCACCGATTACGCCCTTGCCCTGGGCATGATCCATGAGATCATTCAACGGAAAGGTTATGACGCTGATTTCATAAAGCGATACGTATCTGGTTTTGATCAGCTTTGTGAGTTTGTTCAACAGTATACGCCAGGATGGGCAGCTAAAGAGTGCGGTGTCAAAGAAAAATCAATTCTGGCATTCGTCGATGAAGTGATCGAGGGCAGCCCTAGAGTCATTTTCCACCCTGGCTGGAATCTCTCCCGCTATAAAGACTCGTTCTATGCCAGCCGCGCTTTGCATATATTGAATGTGCTGATGGGCAACATCGAACAAAAAGGCGGATTGCTCATTCCAAAAGGACCAGGCGACTGCGGCGTCTCCGGAATCAACAATTTCGACTGTCCAAAACCGGATATCAAGCGCGGTGACGGTGTCGGCTGGAAATACAACCATTTTGACAAGGGACCGGGACTGGCCCATCTGTTTTTCAAAGCGATGCAGACTGAGGACCCTTATCCTGTCAAAGCATGGATCGCCATGCGTCACGATCCATTTTGTGCTATGCCGGATCCGCAGCGGCAGAAATTCTACTTTGACAACTGCGACCTTTTAGTTTCCATCGATACCCATTATTCCGAATTTGGCTGGTACTCAGATATCATTCTACCCGAGTCAACCTACCTTGAACGGGAGACTCCTATCTGCCTGCAAAAAGGTCTCAAACCACGACTGACTCTTCGCAGAAGGGCAATTGAGCCGAAATTTGACACCAAACCCGGTTGGGAGATATTTAAGGCCTTGGCCGATCGTCTGGATCTGCAAGAGCACTTCCCTCATAAAACCATTGAGGACATCTGGAAATGGCAGCTTGAGCCAACCGGTTTGTCTATGGAAGCTTTTGATGAAAAAGGCTTTGTCGAGCTAACCGATAAGCCGATCATGTTTGATCCCAAAAACCTCAAAGGTCAGTTTAAAACACCTTCGGGAAAAATTGAAATTATCTCGGAAAAATTAAACAAAGCTGAACTTCCTTCGCTTAAGGAATACGAATCCCCTATCAAACCAACAAAAGGAACATTTCGGCTTGTCTATGGACGGGCAGCAGTTCATACCCATGGACACACAATCAATAATCCTCTTCTCCATGAACTGATGCCTGAAAATAGTTTGTGGATCAATACCCGTGCTGCCTCAAAGCTTGGTATCAAAGAAGGTGACATTGTCCATGTCAGCTCCGAAGATCACAGCTACTCGGAAATTATTAATGCCCATGTGGTCGATTACATTCACCCCGAAGCTGTCTATATGGTTCACGGTTTCGGACGACAGATCCCCTTGCAGGAACGTTCCTATCATGCCGGACTCAGTGACCAGAAACTGATGACCGGCAAGCTGGATGACTGGGATCAGGCGGGCGGTGCCATCAACCTGTGCGAAGCCTTTGTCAATGTCCGCAAAAGTAGCCGTAATTTCAAGAGGAGGGTCGAATTATGAACAAATATATGATCTATCTCAACTCCAGGCGCTGCATCGGATGCCATGGCTGTGAAGTCCACTGCAAAGTCGACAAAGACCTGCCGATCGGACCGATCCTCTGTGAAATCAGCCATGAGCCGTTAAAGCAGATCAGGGGAGTTCCCAAGACCGAATTCACTTTCCAATCCTGCTATCACTGCGATGAACCGTTCTGCATACCGATCTGTCCCACAGAGGCCATGATTAAGCGGGAAGATGGTATCGTCTATATCGATGAAGAAAAGTGCATCGGCTGTATGGCCTGCCGTGGCGCCTGCCCGTGGCATATTCCCCAGATCAATCCGGTCAGCAATAAGGCGGTTAAGTGTGACTACTGCATGGACCGGGTTGACCGGGGACTCAAACCCGTTTGTGTGACAAAGTGCACAACCCATGCGCTGAAATTTGTCACTCTACACGAGGTTGGTGCCTGATACATCCTGCTTTTCCCTGTGAAGAGAGGTGAATCCTCTCACCTCTCTTCACTTTAAAAGGCTCTTTATTCCAATCATTTCCATTGCTCTGATTCTCTTCTTGATTCCACCTCTTTAACACTACTTCTCCTCAGCCATTCTTCATCACTCACTCCAAAGGATTGATACCAAATTAGTAACCTTCGGGTATTTGTTGTTGATTCTAGTCTTGTTTTGAACAATTTATCCACCCCGTAATACAAAGGGTTAGGATTGAAAAAATATGGTATACTGACATCTAATAATATGCCTGTAAAGGTGAGCGAATCGTCCGCTCACTCTTTTGAAATCAGTATCTGGACAACTGGCTATGGACTAGCCTGTTAGCTGCAAATCATTTTTTTCTTCTCTTATGCAGCGGCCCCAACCAACATCCCCACGGCGTTCATGGATGGTTGTCACCTATCATATTTCATAGGAGGTGACCGACATGAAAAACGCAACAGCCATCCTCTGTGTTCTTTTTCTCCTTTTTGTGACTATTTCTACATCACATTCCGGCCGAACTTCTCCCAGTGAACGGGGTGGAGGAGGCCTGACAGGAGATGGTGGTTCCTCTGGAACTGGAGGTGCCGGCCTACCCGGAGTACCAGGCGGAAGTGACCGCAGCCGTGATCCGGCGCGACCATCTTCCCCTTCCTCAAAGGTGCCGTCGAAAAAAACTCTCATCTCACGGATCAGCGCCCCCAAATGTATCAAGAAAAAGAGCCAGATCAAGGTAACAGGCCTCTTTTTGAAAAGCGGTGGTGTGAGCTGTACAGTAACACCAAAGCTCCCTCTCAAGGAAATAACGAGAAACGAGAAACAGCTCCTCTACCAGGTCAATACCAACACGGCTGATAAACGGTACACTGTCAAGTGTTCAAACAGAACCACCTCGAAAAGAGTTATCGCCCGAGGATGTTCGGAGCCTGTCACCCCGACAGTTGTCCAAAAGACCCCAGCCGGTGATGACCAGGTTGATCTGAAAGTCATGCTTGCCCTGACAGGAAAAACCAAGTCTCAGGCAGGTGAGAATCAATCCCTCAAACTGACCATCAAAAATGATGTCAGGTCAGCTGGGGCAAAAATCACACATCCTCAGCGTCAGATCTACCTAACCAGGATCTTCCTGGACTCTGCAAACAGGTGTAGAGGGACACAAGCCGCCCAGCAGCTGTTACCCCACACACCAGTGCAGAAAGAGATGACCTTCACCACTATCCCGCCAGACGGAAAAACCCAAACTCGGATGCTCAGTATACCGCTTCCTGTCGGTTTACAGCAGGGAAAATATTACTGGCATGCGATGGTGGACAGCTCAAACAGAGTAAAAGAGACCCGGGAGGATAATAATCTTTTCTGTCTGTCCCAGGCTGTTGAAATTGCCCGTGAACTGCCGACCGGTGAAACCGTTCCCTACTCCCTTGACAAACCGTTTCCTACAGATAACATCCCTGTCCCGGCTCCCAAGCCGCCGATCATCGCGACCTGCGACGGATTTGTCCCGACAATTAAAGGTGACAGCGGCGATAACATTATTAACGGTACAACCGGGCCGGATATCATTCACGGTATGGGCGGCAATGATATTATTAATGGCTTTGGCGGAGATGATATTATCTGCGGCGGTGACGGATATGACTTGATACACGGCGGAGTGGGTGACGACCGACTGTTTGGCAATAACAGCGTGTGGAAGAGTCAGATGGCCAATTGCTATGGCCAATGGAATCCCGGTACGGCCAACCATGACCGGCTTTTAGGAGGACCCGGTAACGACACCCTTGATGGAGGTCCCGGCCAGGATTGTGTCTTTGGCGATACGGGCAACGATACCATCATCGGTGCTGAAGGCACTGATTTTCTCATTGGTGGTGCAGGTAACGATCTCTACCGTTTCACCAACAGTGTTCCAGGAACAGCCAATGTTACTGAAGCCCCGAATGTTGATACTGATACCTTTGATTTTTCCGGTTTTCCGACCCAGGATGGCATATCCGTGTCGCTGAATTATTCGGCTTCCAGCCAGGCAGTCGATGGCAATCCGAATCTGTCTATCAAGCTGTCCTCGGACACCGGTATTGAGAATCTGATCGGTACCGACCACGATGACATGCTCCGGGGAAACAGCCGGAACAACCTGATCAAAGGAGGTAACTCCACATTTATCAGTCAACAGACCGGTAATAATCCTGTGTGCAACCTCGGCTACCTCAAAGTCGGTGATATTCTTGCCGGCATGGATGGCAATGACGTTCTGCTTGGTGAGGGCGGCAGTGATACGATTTGGGGTGGTGAACGGTCCGATTGGCAGGAGAACAATGTCAGTGGCAGTGACATTCTCGACGGCGGAGAGGCCCGTGACTGTCTCTATGGTGGAGACGGCAACGACCAGCTCATCGGAGGAGCAGGTGATGACTGGCTCGAAGGAGGCTCCGGAAATGACACCTACGCCTTCATCGATGGAAACCTGGGTACCAACTGGATAAAAGAAGCACCTAGCGTAGATACAGACACCCTCGATTACTCGCAATTCACCGAAGCCCAGCTCTGCGTCGATCTGCGGATTTCCGGCCCGTTTTACTGCCAAGGTTCTCAAACCAGACTGGGACTCTATGTTCCACCGGGAACCGGAAATCTTTTCGTTACTGGTATTGAAAATGTCATCGGCTCCGACGCCCATGATCATATCCACGGGAACAGCAGAAATAATTTTATTATAGGAGGAAAAGGTAATGACTTTATTGTCGGGCGTTCAGGAAACGATACGATCCAGGGTGATGATGGAAACGACACCATCCGCGGTGGTCCTGGTGATGATCAGCTTTTCGGAGCAAACGGCAACGATATTCTGACCGGAGATTTTGTCCAGTCTGCCATATTCGGTGTCACCTGGACCGACTTGGTGAATACCCATCTTGAAGGTGTAAACGGATTTAGACTGAAAAAAAGTTCAAGCGGTGATTCATATGATGCCGGAGCAGTATCTGTAGAATCACTGCCGTCCGGCGACGGCTCCGTACAAAGCACTGTCTACCAGACAAATACCCATCGTATGTTTGGCCTGAGTAACGGCAACACCGATGTCAATTATCAGGATGTCGACTTCGGTCTGTATCTCCATCAGACAGGTGTCATCAAGATATACGAAAATGGGTCCCTGAAGCTTGACGGCCCCTCTTACCAGTCTGGGGACAATGTCTCGGTCGAAGTGGTGGGTGGGACCGTCTACTACAAACAGAACGGCAACACGATTTACACTTCTGCTAAGACCCCTACATATCCATTGTTGGTGGATACCGCCCTCTACAGCACCAACGCGACACTTAACTATGTATCGGTGAGCAGCGGCTTCATATCTGCCGGCAACGACCTGTGCGATGGCGGTTCCGGTACAGACAGCGGGGGTTCAAGCTGTGAGACCAAAGTAAGCATCGAGATCGACAACCCTCTCCCATGACGGGGAGGTTGTCGGTTTCCAGACAAGTGAAGATAGGAGAGGATTGAATACCATAATGAGTCAAACCTATCGCTTTTTCAACCAAAGTCTGCTTGCTGTCAGACTCCAGGGGTGTGTCCTTCTATTGTTTCTGTGCCTGAGTATGGCTCAGTTTTCGACAGCCGCAAACGGCGATTCATATGTGCGTGATCGCCTGCAGATGGTGGACGAACAGTTGATTTCAAGGGGAATTGATGACCCGAAGGTGCTCCACGCCATGGGATCAGTCCCCCGCCATCTCTTTGTGGACAAAGCACTCAGAAAACTGGCCTATCATGACGGGCCACTGCCCATCGGCCATGGACAGACCATTTCTCAGCCTTTCATCGTTGCCTACATGAGTCAGATCATAGATCTTCAACCGGGTCAACGGGTGCTGGAAATCGGTACAGGTTCTGGCTATCAGGCGGCCATTCTGTCAGAGTTGACAGACAAGGTCTATACGATTGAGATCGTCGAGCCTCTTGCCAAAAAAGTCGACAATCGCTTCAAAAAACTTGGATATCACACGATTAAAAGAAAGCAGGGAGACGGTTATTACGGCTGGCCGGAAGCCGCGCCTTTTGATGCCATTGTGGTGACCGCAGCAGCCGAGTATATCCCTCCCCCGCTGCTTAAACAGCTAAAAGATGGCGGACGAATGATCATCCCAGTGGGTTCTCCCTTTCGCGTCCAACATCTGTTGCTGGTTACCAAGAAAGATGGAACTGTCCGGACCAGGAAAATGATGGCTGTTCGGTTTGTGCCTTTTCGCCGTAGCCGGTAATCGCCCATGGTTCACAGCCAGTTGAAACTTCTTCTATCTCTTGTTCTTCTCTCCGCCTCTCTCATCGCCTTTCAACTTGAGCTTATACAGGTTCTGGCCCACATTCAGTTCTACCATTTTGGCTATTTGGTTATCTCCATCGCCCTGCTCGGTTTCGGAGCTTCAGGCACCATTATTGCCCTGTTTCGCCAAAAGCTGATAAAGAGATTCAACACTCTGTTACCGATACTGCTCTTCGGCTGCAGCATGGCTACGAGCCTTGCCCTCCCCCTTTGCCAGCGACTGATTCAATCCTTTGATCTCAGTCTTCTTTTTATCGAGCCCTCCCAATTTGTAATTCTGCTGATCTGTCAGTTGCTTTTCTTCATTGTCTTTCTCTTGGGAGCACTGGTCATCGGTCTGATCTTTATCCACTACAACACAAACATATCCAGGCTTTATTTTTGTAATATGATCGGTTCCGGTCTGGGTGGACTTGGTGTTGTTGTATTGATGTCTTTTCTGTTGCCTGAAAAGCTGACTCAAATAATCGCGCTGCTCCCATGGCTTGGTGGATGTCTGCTCTGGCGGAAACAACCTCTTTCTTTCGTCCTTGGATTGCTGAGTTGTTGTATTATCGCCTATTTTTTATTTTTACCCAGTCACATCCAGCCATCCCAATACAAAGGCATCAAGCGAACACTTGATTTACCACAATCCAAAGTAGTGGCAATACAACCAAGCCCTTACGGTATGCTGCAGCTTGTGACTGCCCCTGCCCTTCGTTATACACCGGGGCTCAGCCTCACATATGATAAAACAGTTCCTACCGTAAAAGGCTTTGTTTTCCTTAACGGTGATGGTATCGGTCCGATTTACGGTGAAGACACATCCTTTTTCAGAGCCACAATCGGCGAATTACCTTACTGGATGAATTCGCCTGAAAGGGTTTTAATCTTAAATTCCGGCACCGGTAGTGAGCTGCACAGAGCCCTTTCCCGTCGATCCCTCGAAATTACCGCTATTGAAGCCAACAGTGGCATACTGAATCTGATCAACCGATTTTCAAAAGTGGACAACCCATACAGCAATCCCAAAGTCCAGGTTCACTTCCTCCATCCGCGAACCTGGCTGGCTATCGACACCAATCGTTATGATCTGATTACTTTTCCGCCGGTCGGCAGTTTCGGCGGCTCGGCAGGGTTGTTTGCCATGCAGGAACAATTCCTGCTCACCGGTGAAGCATTTTCCAAAATTTGGGATCACCTGGCAACGGACGGGCTCTTTCAGATCTCGGGTTGGATTGATTCCCCTTTACGAACTCCGCTTCGATTAACAGCTACCATTGCAGAACTGTTTGAGCAAAAAGGAATACATTCCCTGGACCATCTGGTCGCTCTCAGGAGTTGGGATATGGTCAGCCTGTTGATCAAACGTTCCCCCTTTACTCCCGATGACATTGACAATCTGGTTTCCTTTTCCAGAAAACACCAATTTGACCTGCTCCTGCCAAAGAATCCATCCCAGGATCAGTCATTTCATTCTTCAGACCAAGATTCTCTTGTTCATCTCACACATGAACTTTTCAATCCGAAAGCAAGAACAAAGCTGTACAGGAATTACGACTTTGATATCAAACCTGTAACTGATCAGCGCCCTTTCTTCTCTCAGTTCCTGCGGATTGCAAGTTTCAACAAACTGGCATCACTGTTTGGCCGACAATCTATTCCCTTTCTCGAACTGGGATATTTCATCGTCATACTCAGTCTTATGCAAATGATAATTCTGTCTGTCTGTCTGATTGTTCTGCCTCTTTTTAAACTGAATTTTGCTAAGAGATTCACGGTAGACTGGTCGATAATGACCTATTTTGGCGGACTGGGGCTTGGCTATATGTTTTTTGAAATCGCCCTCATTCACGAGCTTGTTTTGTTTCTGGGGCACCCCATATACGGTGCTGCCGCAGGAATCGGCTTTTTATTGGTCTTCTCAGGGCTCGGCAGCCTGTTTTCCGAACGATTCCACCGTTTCCCATTGTCCGGCTTGATCATTGCGGTATGCATCGCAATACTGTTTCTGTTCTATTCCTGCCTGCTGACTCCAATCCTCCAGGACACCATCGGATTGGGGTTTGGGGTAAAAGCCGGACTCTGCTGCCTGCTGGTCGGTATTCCCGCCTTTGTCATGGGAATGCCCTTTCCCCTTGGCTTGAGAAGGATAGCCAATCGAGATGCGTCTGTCGCGGCCTGGGCCTGGGGAATGAATGGTTGCAGTTCGGTAATTGCAACCGGCCTGGCAACTGTTATTGCCGTGGAACTTGGTTTTTCAATGCTGTTACTGATAGCTGCCGGTTTTTATATCCTGGTAGCCTTTTGCAGTCGTGGTCTCGGTTGATCTCATTCTACATGCACCGGTTTCTGCCGACGAAGAATATCTGTTTCAACTGCCAGGTCCAGTTGAGGTTCACAACCAATCAATATCATGTTGCCGGGATTGGCCCGTTCAATGGTGTCACCATTCTCGTTTTTCATACTGGTGATCCGGGTTGTAATAAGAGCCATATCCCGCCCCATATATTCAATCCATTCTCCCCTCTCAAGTGTATTGCGAACCTCGACCAGGAGTTCTTCTCCCCGTTTACGGATCACGGCCACCGGTTCTACTCGAAGAGGTACTCTGGAACTGTCATAGAGCATATCAGCTGCCCCCGGTCTTTGATCAAAGAAGTTCCTGGTCATCCCACGGGTACCTGTCTTGGATATTTCCTCAAGCAGTTCATTCGGCAGCCGGATCGCCTCCGGATCAGACCAAACAGATGTATCAAGCGATGCCAGATAATCCAGAGCCGCCCGGTACACCCTGACAACGCCGCCGACATAAAAAATCGACTTCATCCTTCCTTCGATTTTCAATGAATCGACACCGGCAGCCACCAGCAGCGGCAGTTTCTCAAGCAGGCAGAGATCCTTTGAGTTGAAAATATAGGTGCCTCTGTCATCTTCCTCGACGGGGAAATACTGGCCGGGACGTTTCTCTTCAACCAGACTGTAGCTGTAACGGCAGGGATGGGCGCAGTTGCCTTTGTTGGCGTCCCTGCCGGTCAAATAGTTCGAAATCATACAGCGGCCGGAATAGGAGATGCAGATAGCTCCATGGACAAAGACCTCAAGTTCGCCATCGGCCTTTGATTTGATCTGGGTTATTTCCGAAAGAGACAACTCTCTTGCCAGATTGAGCCTGGATGCTCCCTGCTCAAACCAGAATCGGGCCGCTAAGTGATTGGTTACATTGGCCTGGGTCGACAGATGGATGGAAAGCTCCGGCACAAGGGATTTTGCTCGGCTCAATATTCCAGGATCACTGATGATCAGCCCATCTACTCCGGTGGCAGCCAGTTCCAGCAGATAATCATCCAACTCATTCAGATCACTGTTGTGGGCCAGAATATTAATTGTGACATAGATCTTGACATGACGCGCATGTGCATAATCCACTGCCTGGATCATATCTGCATGGGAGAAATTCCCGGCCTTGGCTCGCAGGCTGAACTGTTTGCCACCCAGATACACTGCGTCGGCCCCGTAGTGAATAGCTGTCACAAGTTTTTCAAAATTACCCGCCGGCGCCAGTAGCTCGGGGATACCTATGTCCATATTGTTGCAGCTTTCTTTTTTTAGCATGGTGAGATAAAATAGATATTTTGCTCTGTAGTCTACTCGCTTCAACTAACCACGCTGAGCCTGATAAGTGACTTTGAAGCTATCCTGTAAGAGAAATGATAAAATATACTTAGGTTTGTTGTTTTTTGACAGAAGTTGTGAAGTAAGTCACTAATAAAGCCGACCCTGCTGATTTGCAAGTGATAACATGAAAAGAGAAAAAGTAGGCATAGCCATGTCTGGTGGTGTTGACTCAACATCATGCGCTCTTATTCTGCGGGAACAGTATGATATCAGCGGCTTTTTCATGGAACTTGCCCAACCCGATATCGATGATCAGAAGAGCCGGGTCCGGAAAACAGCCAAGCGTCTTGGCATCCCGCTTACCATCATCAATCTGCAGAACGAATTTCAACATAGGGTCCTCAACTACTTTACATCCAGCTACGATTCCGGCCTGACCCCAAATCCCTGCATGGTCTGTAACCGTGAGATCAAATTCGGTCTCTTCATGGACGCCATACTATCCCGAGATGTGGATATGGTTGCCACAGGTCATTATGTCCGACTAAAAAAAGAAGGGGGAATATACCACCTCTATTCAGGAGTCGATCCGGAAAAAGACCAGTCTTATTTTCTGGCCCGTTTGACCCAGGAACAGCTCAGCCGTGTTCTTTTTCCTCTTGGAGAACAAACCAAAGAGCAAACATATTCTTTCATGGAAGAGCAGGGTTTTGGTTTCCCCAGGGAACAGGAAAGTCAGGATGTCTGTTTCTACGAGACAAACAGAATCGGTAATTATCTTAAATCCGTTCTGCCGGAAAAAGACCGGCAGGGCGACATCGTAACCCTTGACGGCCGGACAGTCGGCAGCCACGACGGCCTGTTTCGTTATACCATCGGCCAGAGACGTGGATTGGGCATATCGGACACAACACCCTGGTATGTTGTTCGTCTAAATGGTAAAACAAACCAGGTTGTCGTTGGAAAAAGTGATGAGCTGTTCAGTAACATCATCATCATGGAACGGCTGAACTGGATCAGCGGGACTGAACCGGTTTATTCCAGTCAATACTCGGTAAGAATCAGATACTCTCATAAAGGCTCACCGGCGACTCTTGAAAAAACCGGTACTGACAGGTGCCGGATCACTTTCAGCGAACCGCAAAAAGCCATCACACCCGGTCAGTTTGCTGTCGTTTACCATGATGACGAAGTAATCGGTTCCGGTGTCATTTGTTAAAAATACAAAAAAAATGGGAGGGTCATCACTCTGTGATAACCCGAGTATGGCATACTGTTAACCAGAAATTCAGAATAAACCACCATCCATTGATGCAAAACAACGATAACCACCGGTAATGAAAAAAATTTCAATCACAACGCTTGGCTGCAAAGTCAACCAGTACGAATCGGCATCTTTTGCGTCTTCTTTTGAGGAAGCCGGCTGTCATGTTGTGGATGAAGGTGAGCAGCCGGATATCGTTGTTATCAACACATGCACCGTCACAGGTAAAGCCGGCGCACAGTCCAGGCAATTAATCCGCCGTGCCGCCCGGGAGAATCCTGAAGCCAAAATTGTGATCACCGGTTGTCATGCCCAACTGGATGCCCAGAATCTCATCGAGATGAAGGAACTGGAAAAACAGCCTGTCTGTATCGTCGGCAACGGCAACAAACATTTACTGGTGAGTACTGCCCTGCAGAAAGAGCCATTAGACCTTGCCATGGTGATGACCAGAATCTCGTCGAAAAAAGAGATCTGCGAACTTCCTGTCAGTCATTTTCCCGGCCGCACCAGGGCTTACCTGAAGGTTCAGGATGGCTGCGACAGCTATTGCACCTATTGCATTGTACCGTTTACCAGAGGCCACAGCAGAAGCCTTTCCATTGACAGTGTTATCTGGCAGGCAAGGGAATTTGAGCGCCAGGGATACAGGGAGATTGTGGTGACCGGAATCCATGTGGGTCTCTATGGTAAAGACCTTGATGAAGGATACGATATAGTCCGGCTCATGAAGACCCTGTGTGAGACCACGCAGGGTATCCGCTATCGTCTCAGTTCAATCGAGCCTAATGAGATCAGCGACCGGCTCATCGATCATATCGTTAACCTCGATAACTTTATGCCACACCTCCACATACCCCTTCAAAGCGGTAGTGATGATATTCTGGAAAGAATGAACAGGCGATATTCAACTACCGAATTTAAAGAGAAGATTGACATGTACCGGGAAAGGCTGCCGGAGTCGGCCATCGGTATTGATGTTCTTGTTGGCTTTCCCGGAGAAACCGATAAACAGTTTGAATCCAGCCGCTCATTTCTGGAAAAGCTCGACTGCACCTATCTCCATGTCTTTCCCTATTCCAAACGGCCCGGGACCATTGCCGCAGGTTTTGATAATCAGGTGGAAAAAGCAATTAAAACCCGGCGGGTGGCCTCATTAAAACAACTGGATAAAAAGAAAAAAAAGAGATTCTATTCACGTATGATCGGATCGACAAGGGATGTGCTGGTCGAGGCAAAGCGTGACAGTCATGGTCTGTTGAAAGGATTTTCCGACAATTATATTCCCTTACATTTCCAGGGGGATGACCAACTGATCAACCGCGTTGTACAGGTCGAAATAACCGGTCTCGATGGTTTGAACGTCTTAGGAAAATGTGCCGGGGGTGACGCATGAGAGGAGAAATCATTGCCATCGGTGATGAACTGACATCTGGGAGGATTGTTAATACAACCTCCGGTTTTGCCGCCAGACATCTTTTTGAGGCTGGATATGAGATCTATGCCATGCATACCATCGGAGACACACCGGAACTGATAGGCCTCGCCTTAAGACGTGCCATCTCACGGGTTGATTTTGTGATTGTTACCGGAGGATTGGGTTCGACCGATGATGATTTGACCAACGAGGCCGTTTCTCAGGCATTGAACCGGCCGACCATTCCCAACCTTGATATCCTGTCCACAATACGGACCCATCTTGATGAGATTTCCGCATCTCCGGTAAGCCCTCTGGAAAAACTGGCATGGCTGCCAAAAGGGGCCGATCCTTTTGATCCCCAGTCCAAGATGGCCGGATACAGGCTGGTTCACAACAATACGCCTATCTTCTTTCTGCCCGGAATACCCAACCAGATGCAGCAACTCATGACCGACCACGTTATTCCCCAACTGGCTGAGTGGCAGAAAGACCGGCAGATTGCAACCCATCAGAAACTGTTTAAAATATTTGGTTTGAACGAAATGGAGATTAACCAACTCATAGAGCCGATTCAGTTTGGCGATTCCGTACAAATCGGGTATTATGAGGTCCATCCTGAGGTTCACCTGAGTCTTATCGTCAGAGACCTTCCTGACAACAATCCAGACAGACTGCTTCATTCAGCCTGTAAAATCGTCGAAGAGACCCTTGGTGATGCTATCTTCGGATATAACCAGGACACCATGGAATCGGTTGTCGGGGGGCTGCTGACCCAGGAAGGTAAAACCCTGGCAGTTGCCGAATCTTGTACAGGCGGGCTGCTCTCCAGCAAGCTGACCAGGGTGAGCGGCAGTTCCACTTATTTTTTTGGCGGTGTGACATCATATGCCGACTCGATGAAGGAGAAGTACCTCTATGTGTCCTCTGAGCAACTGCGACGGTACGGGGCCGTATCCAAACAGGTGGCCCGTTCCATGGCAGCCGGTATCAGACTGGGAAGCAAAGCCGATATCGGTATTTCCATGACCGGCGTTGCCGGTCCCACCGGGGGTACCACTGTAAAGCCTGTGGGTACTGTTTTTATCGGTTTTTCTACGGACACCGAAGAGCGAACATATCGGTTCCGGTTTGATGGCAACCGAAAACAGATACAGGAAATGACGGCCCAGACCGCTCTAAATCTGATCAGGAGATACCTGCTTAAATTATACAACTAATCATTAAATTAACTTCGATACGCGTTTTATAAAAGGGAGACCCAAATGGCCAGGACACCAGATCCGTCAAAAATGAAAACCAGCTCAGTGGATAACGCCTTAAGCCAGATCCAGCGCCAATTCGGCAAAGGTTCGATCATGCGCCTTGGCGATCAGGAAATGGAGAACATTCCCGTTATTTCGACTGGGGCACTGAGCCTTGATATCGCCCTCGGCGTCGGCGGTCTGCCCAAGGGAAGGGTTACCGAAATCTACGGCCCTGAAGCATCGGGTAAAACAACCCTGGCCTTGCATGCTGTGGCCGAGGCTCAGAAAGCAGGCGGAACTGCTGCTTTCATCGATGCTGAACATGCCCTTGATACCAATTACGCTGAACGGTTGGGCGTGGATGTTGAAAATCTGCTGGTCTCACAACCCGATTTTGGTGAGCAGGCGTTGGAAATTGCCGAGATTCTCATCCGCTCCGGTGGTGTCGATATCATCGTAATCGATTCGGTGGCCGCCCTTGTCCCAAGAGCGGAAATTGACGGCAATGTTGGCGACTCCCATGTCGGCTTGCAGGCACGGCTCATGTCCCAGGCCATGCGGAAATTCACCGGCGTCTTAAACCGTTCCGCAACAGTACTCATCTTTATCAATCAGATCCGCATGAAAATCGGGGTCATGTTCGGCAATCCGGAGACCACAACCGGCGGCAACGCCCTGAAATTCTATTCATCGCTGAGACTTGATATTAGAAGAATCGGCCAGATCAAAGACGGCCAGGAGGTGGTCGGTAATCGGACCAGGGTGAAAGTAGTTAAAAACAAAGTGGCTCCACCATTCAAGCTTGCTGAATTTGATATCGTTTATGGTGAAGGCATCTCCAAGACCGGTGATCTGTTGGACTTGGCTGTTGAACAGGATATTGTCGACAAGAGCGGCGCTTGGTATTCCTACAACGATGAACGCATCGGTCAGGGCAGGGAAAATGCCAAACGATTCCTCAAGGATCAGCCGGAAATGATGGCTGATATTGAAAACAAAGTTCGAATGGGATTCGGGCTGACGCCTCAGACTGTTGATGATACTTCCTTGGATAACCAAGAGTAATTCCGCTTCCCTCAATCAAGTACTGTCTATCCTCTGAATTGAGACGAGGATAGACAGTAGCAATAGTGGTAGAATCATCTCCCTTCCAATCGTTACAGATCGAAGCCTTTTCTCCTACTGCAAATAGTTCCAACTTAACCAGTAACGCAGGAATTCGTCTGTCCTCCAATCCATTATCCAATCCGGATTTTTTGCTCCCTCCCATTTGTCAAACGCCACAATGTGGTATATTGTTTATTAAAAGAGTTGCTTGATAAAACTGCTTATTCAATCGTTTATTACGATAAATATGAATATTTTCTGCTACCTATGAACATCCATTACTTTGATCAACTGTTTTTTGATTCAGGGGACATGCTGAAGAGAAAGCTGTTTTCCGGCCAATACATATTTTATAAAGGTGACCCGGCTAAGCATATCTATGCCGTCGAGTCCGGCCAGGTTCATCTGAAACGTCCTACCCCGGAAGGACGTTCGGTATTGATCCATGTGGCAGGAGATGGTGACAGTTTTGCCGAGGCCGCCCTTTTTTCCGATGTATACCACTGTGACGCTGTTGCTGAAGCAGAAACCATCATCCATACTTATCCAAAAACTCGAGTTCTGGATGCCCTTAGATCACAACCGGACAAGACCGAACAGTATACTGTCCTGCTCTCTTCGCAGGTTCGCAGTCTCAGGACCCAACTTGAACTGCGAAATATTCTTTCCGCCAAAGAGAGAATCGTCCACTATCTGCTGTTAAAAGCGGATCCGGCAACACGAGAGCTGGTTTTCCACATCCCGCTCAAGGAAATGGCAGCTGAGCTTGGTCTTGCAAAAGAAACTTTTTATCGAAATCTGACTCAACTGGAAAAAGAAGGCGTTATTCAACGGCAAAAGAAAAAAATACGACTTTGTGGTGCTGATATGACCGAGATCATATGACTGTTTGTATAAACATTCTATTTTGAGATACAGATACCATTTGCACCGAGAAACAAGGCTCTCTTTTCTCAAAATACAACTAAAAAGGTCAGGCTATGCGAAATAAAACAATCATCATCTGTATCACCATCTGGGTGTTGGCACTCTCTTCAATTGCTTATGGAGAATATAGTGTCAACCACGCCGGAGCATTGAAGAACTTCATGCGAAAAGGCGATATCTCCGCCAAATACTCCCTGTCAAAGCTTAAAGGAAAAAACGGGCTATATGCCTTAGGTGCCCTGGAAAACCTTAAAGGTGAAATACAGATTCTGAATGGTGCTGTTTACAACACCTTCGTATCCAGGGGTAAACTGGTTTTTGATCAAACATTTACGAAAAAGGCCTCCCTGCTTGTCTATATGCAGGTTGATCAGTGGTTGGAGTTACCACTGCCAAAGACGATCAAGACCCGTAAACAGTTTGATGACTATATTGTCGAAACGGCTGCCAAAAACGGAATCGATACTCAACAGCCGTTTCCTTTTCTCCTTACCGGCAAAGCAAAAGAGATTTCCTGGCATGTAATAAACTGGGATCCGAAGGACATGAAACATACTCATCGCAAACATATTGAATCAGGGCCGAACGGCACACTGAAAAATACTGAAGTGGATATTATCGGTGTTTACTCAAACAAGCATACGGCTATTTTCACCCATCATACAACTGACACCCATATGCATTTCATTACTGCTGATAAAAAACTAGCTGGACATATCGATCGACTGATCACCGGTGGGCAGTTGGCACTGAAACTGCCAAAATAGACGGATACAAAATCAAAGAGGGGAGCCGTCTCTTCTCTCCCACCCAGCTCCTTCTTCTCTGGGCCATTATCATGGCAACCGGTCTCTGTGTTGAGATCGGAGTGGTTATTTACACTTTTTTGAAATAGAGGGCTGCTCAGGTTTTGACACGCTTTCTCAGAGCAAGATCATGGCCAGAAACGGCATAAGGACAAAAGCAAGCAACGTCTGACAGGTTATAATTGAGGCCATGGTCTCAGTATCGCCTCCCAATTGGCGGGCAAGGATATACCCCGAGGGAGCGGTCGGCACCATAAATGAGATGATCATCACCGCAGCAGCCACACCGGTGAGGCCGGTAAGGGAAACAAGCAACGTTGCTGCCATTGACTTCAGGCCAAATTGAGCAACCGAAGCGACCAATACAGCTTTGAGATGCCCTCTGATCTTTTCCGGTTTCAAGGCAGCTCCAACGGCAAGAAGACCAAACGGCAACGCGGCCCGTCCCACAATCTCCAGAACATCTTCTGCAACGCCCGGCAACCCGACGGAACTCAAACTGAGTGCGGTTCCAACAAGACATCCGAGAATCAAAGGATTGGTAAAAATTTCACGGGAAATTGCCTTCACCCCGCTTATCTCCTTTTCACCCCAGACAACAAAGGCGGATATACAGAGCAGATTAACAATTCCAATGATAAAACCGGCAGCTACTGAACCCATTGCCAACCCTGCGGCGCCATGAAGTCCCTGCGCCACTGCCAAAACGATATAGGTATTATACCGAACCCCTCCTTGAAAGATGGAGGTGAATGTCGGTCCACTGACAAATGGCCGGAAACGATATATTAGGACGAGAAAAAAGGCAGAACTGAGCAATACACCTGCAGAGACGACCAATATTGACAGCCAAGGTACTTCCGTAAAATTTTGTACTGCCAACGATCGGATCAACAGTGATGGAAAAAGGATAAAATAGGTCAGCTTTTCAAGACCGCGCCATGCCTCATCAGGTATAAAGCGTATCAGCTTTAAACCATAGCCCAGACAGATCAGCGCCAATATGGGAATCAGTGCACCGACAAAATTATTCACGATTAAGCACCTATAAAACTATTAAAGGCTGACACGACAAGGTAAAGACCGAGCATTAGAAGTGCTGAGAAAAAGATTCTTTTAAACAACGACTCCGAGAGGTACCCCCGAATCCTCCGGCCCAGAACCATCCCGACAAGAGCCGGAAAAACAGCAATAACAGAAAGAGCTATTCTCTCCGAACCAAGAATTTGGTTATATTGCAGACCGGCGCCAAGAGCAAGCGCAAAGAGGGCAAACAATATTCCCATCGCCTGAATCAGCTTATCCCTGGAAAGGCCAATGGCCTGGAGGTACATAACCCCCGGCACAACCGAAGAACCGGTCATGCCTGCGGCCAATCCGTTCAACAGACCGGCAATACAACCAAACAGCCGTTCATTCTGCGGCTGGATGGTAAACCGATAGCTTAACAAATTGAGTATGGCATAAATTGTAAGCAGGACACCCAGCAGAGCGGTGAGCCAGAACAACTTAACCCGGGTGAGTATGGCAACACCAATCAGTATGGTTGCCGTGGCCGTGAGAAAAAAGGGCCAGAGACGGCGTAGGAGTTCCTTTGCATATCCACCAATAGCCGCCTGCCAGATATTGGTCACCAGCGTAGGAGCAAGGATGATGACCATAGCGGTTGGCAGGTCGATGATAATGGTCAGAATTGCCAGACTCACCGTTGGCAATCCAAGACCTATAACACCTTTCACCCCACCGGCGAGCAATAAAACCATCGAGACGATGACACACTCTGATAGCTCGGGAAGATCCATTTATAGCAGCTTTACCCAGACCTTGAGGTTCTTCGGCTCAGCCATCCTTTGCACTATTGGTTATAGCTAATTTCTTTTCTATGAGTCGGCGGAGTTTCAATGTTGTTTCTTGCACCAGCATCCAGATCGGAGATACGTCATCCCCATGCAGGACCATTTCTGCATATTTTGCCAACCCTTGGTGCCACTGACGATGGACCGCTTCCAGTTCATCATCCCCACCGAGTTCCTCCAGCGTTTCATGCAATGGGCATTGTTCACACTTTGCAAGTTCATTGATATCAACCAGATCGGGAACCGACTGAATTGTGTTGTGTAGATTGAGGAACCGCTTTAAGTGTTTTGAGTACCAGCCGTAGAGTGATTGCGGAAAAGGGGCGTGTTTGTCGGTTTCAAGCCCTTTGCCCACCCATTGGACCAGTTCTTCGAAGCTCATCGGCCGGGCATACCCATAACCCTGAAGCAGCATCCCTTCCATACTACCGAGCATATCGATGATATCCACATTTTCGACCCCCTCTGCTATACACACAAGCCCCCGTTGGTAAGCTATCTGTTGTAAAGAGATGATAAGATCCAGTTGGTCGAGATTATCCTGTAGCGTTCGAACAAAAGCCTGGTCGATTTTTATACCGTTTACAGGCAAAGTCACCAACCGAAGCAAAGATGATTCACCGGCACCCACATCATCAAGGAAAATAGAGAAACCGGCTTTCTGCAGCCTGAAAAGTGAGTCCCGCACAATCCCTTCATCAATCAATGCCGACTCGAGCACCTCCAGACTAACCCGATCCGGAGTGCCACCCACTTCAACCAGATAGTTGGGCAGCGAATTCAGCCATTCCAGATCAATCATTGCTTCCGGCGGCAAATTGATACTGCAAGGCAGATTGATTTCAGGGTATTCCGTCATATCCCGGACAATCTGTTTCAAACCAACATCGAAAAGGTCCCTGAGTTGGCTGGTGCCAAACGCCGATAAAAACAGACCTGGAGGCAACAGCTTACCATCGTCCATAAGACGCGCCAGCGCTTCAACCTTTTCAGTCACTCCGGTCATTGGGTTGACAATCGGCTGATATACCATTTCGACTTTTTCCTGGGCCAGCAGTTGCCTGAATCGCAATCCGTCAGCCAACCTGTGTCGCCTTCTGGTATGGGAGCGCTCAATAAAATCAAGATTAGCGCCGACAAGGTTGGCGATCTGCTGCCAGTAATCGTCGGTATCCCCTTGAAAATAGCCCGTATAACAGCTACAGACCATAAAACAGCCTTTTGGAGCACCCTGCAGATCATTCATTATAAACATGCCGAACGACCGTATTCCCAGATGTAAACATTCATCACGCAAATCGAGAGGTAACTGTTCAGACAGGCTCATACTATTGACAATCATCGACTGCTCTTTAAACCACATCTCCTGAAGCTCCGGGCTGGTAATCGTGGGATAACCCTGCCGCTCCTGCTCAGCCATATCAAAGGGGATATTTCCCAGACCAAGAAGATGGCGATAGTTGCCGTTCTTCACGCTGCCAATAGCTACACCAACAACAGCTTTATCGGTCTCTTCAAGTAAAACTCCCAAGGTTCGCAAGGTGAAGTCAAGAGGATGTGAGGTATATTTTTGCTGGGCTATCACTTCATATGCCCGCATTCGATTCTGATGGATCGACGGATAAGACTCGATCTGGGCTATCAGATCATACTGAAATCGCCGATTGATAATGCTTTTCAGCTGCTCATCATCTGAACGGCCAGTGACAAAGGCGGAGGCAATATCACCATAAAGAACAGATGCTTCGGTCAAGACCTCGGTTGACAAACCGACAAAACTATGACGTATCCCGGCCTCATAGGCCATCTTCCGATGCTGATCAGCACTGAGATCAGGGGAAAGAACCGAGGCAAGATATTGTCCCTGCGCCCGGCGCAAATTACTGAGCTCTTCATCTGTCAGGTTGGCAAGGACTTTTTTTGCTCCAGGAATCTCTTGCAATGCTGCATAGAATTTTTCCACCAATTGCTCGATACGGATATCCATCGGACCAAGTTCGGACAGCAGGGAAGCGGCAGATTCCCCATAGGCCGATCGAATCCAAAAAGGAATAGAGTCATTCGTGCTGTTCATGATTTCACTCCTCTCTCTTCCAATGGAAATACCTGCTTTCGATTTGTCTTTTCACCTGAATACGTGAGCGCCCCTTGGGAAGTTAGCGGATGCCCTGAAGGGCGGATGAGTATTTAAGGCTAAAACAGTGACGTCATCATTATTATATCATATCAACATGTTATGAATAGAACAATAATCTTCGTCATGAATTCAGGTTTTCAGGCATCATATAACAGCTCAGCGGTTCGGCAATTGGATCAGTGGACGACTGTTTTGGAAAAAACATTCATTACCACCACACCGGCAATGATCAGCACCATACCGATAATTGCCGGCACATCCGGTATCTGGCGAAAAACGATTGCCGCCACAACTGTTATCAATACGATACCAAGCCCGGACCAGATGGCATATGTTACTCCTACCGGAATTGTCTTTAAGACCAGCGATAAACAGTAAAAGGCAATCCCGTAACCAATCACAACAACCACACTGGGTAACAGTTTTGTAAACTCATCGGAAGCTTTTAACGCATTTGTGGCAATGACTTCCGCTATGATCGCTACAGTCAGATAGAGGTAACCCATATTCACCCTCCAACTAAAGAACGCTTGTATATTTTTCAACAACAGTAGGCTGTTCAACAACCTGACAGACAACAGAACCATTGGGAAAATCTTCGATTTGCCCGTCACACTTGGTGCCATATTGGTTCCAATATTGGCAGCCAATAGGGTCGAGCTGCTTCTATCGGAATAATAATTCCTGCCTGTCTTCTCAATCGAAGTGGAGAGAAAAATTTACCACAGACAGAAATGTGGTGTTTCGCGAAAAAATTTTTCTCTGCAACGAAGAATTGGCAGAAAAGGGCCGTTTCTGGATGACCACTATTTAGTCATTTTCATCATTATCGTACTGAGCCGTTTTTGAGCTTTCTGAACTT
>CAZUUJ010000037.1:0-36652 GCA_964623625.1 uncultured Desulfocapsaceae bacterium | reverse complement strand
AATACATATCTCTGGCCGAAGCGGCTAACTCCGGTGTCTCTGTCTCGTCAAAACTGAAGGAGATAACCCAGTACTCCTCTCCAGGCTTTTTGTTAATTTCAGGGAGTACGCGAGCCAGATCTGCCTGTAGAAAATTACAGACATTGGGACAACGGTAATAGACAGGTGCGATAATGGTAGGGCCTTGCACCAACTGGCCAAGCGTGACCGGTTTACCTGCCTCATCCTTAAACGAAAGGTGAAGGGGGATTGAATCCCCAATCTTCTCCTCCAGCCCAAAGGCAGAGTCCCGCAACATATGCTCAGAACTCTCATGAGTGCCTGAAGTATGGATATGGGAAGATATCTTTGATTCTTGAGCAACCAAAGAAGACAACAAGATAAAATTGAGGAGAAAAAAAACGAAGACAGAAACAGCAAGTTTTTTAATGGCTGTGTTTGGAAACATTTCACTGAGCTGTTGGGATAACTTAACCTCTTTTTAAATTATAAGATCATATCATTTCTCCAGATCAAAACAAAGCGGATACTTCCAAACATGCCTGTTGATTACAGCATTTACGAAATAGTAATAGTTCAATGGAGTATTCCTGTTTGATACAAATTAGCAATAGGTAACTTGTGGAGTATGGGTTTGGAAGGGGCAGCCGGCTTATCATTAATCTTTCTGCCTAGTTTACACCACCGTCAGTTGAGGTGTCTGCCTGGTAATACTTTCGCTGACTGCTTTTGATGTTCTGAAGAAAGAACGACATACTTAACATACAATTGTCAAGCCTGACCCCGGTTTCTCTGACCCCGATTTCTCAGTAACAGCCGTAAACATGCAAGTGTAATCGTTGGCATCTCTTAGCAGGCTTAAAATGCGGTCCAAGTCACCGTCGTGTCCGACTCATCTACAATTGAGTTCAACCTGCGCCACAAAATCTCAAGTGTTATTGGATCAAATTTTTGCACCATCGATTATCTCTCATTTTGCACCGCCATCATCAACCTCTACCAAGCTCGGACAATCCGCCTTCCCCTTTTACCTTCGTCAGTATCAGGAGGGGGAAAGGTGTCTTCTTTCTCTAGCTGAAAAGGCTTCTTCCATGTATTTTCAGCGATTCTCAATAATGAGCATCCGTACTCAACCTCTGGGGCGTAATCTAACTTTCAAATAATTTTCCGTCTTTATTGTGTTTTACAATCAGTTTGCGAAACATCTCCACCAAGCCTGCCCCGAGCGTATAGAGGGACTCGATGTTAATATTGGCTTCAGCTGTTCGATCAAACAGCATGGTGAGTTTAGACTCAAAGCCATCTTCCGGCAGCCAGTAGTTGATCAGAAAAGGAACTTTTGGCAACGGTTTGATAACCAGCGACTGATCGGCATTGGTTATTCCGGATATTGGCGTTGCACCGAAAAGATGCAGTATTTCGAACATTAGGTCGGTATGGGCATCGACCAGCTTTTTCATTTCAGATTCGCACCGGTGTGAAAAAAACCTCTGCCAGTCGGCAGCGCCGGCCAGCTGTCCGAATGCCACCCATTCACCTTTTGGCTGCACCCCTTTGCTGCCGATTATGTATTGCAAAACCGGGACCTGAACCCAGACATTCTTGTGGCATTCGGACACCATTTCACCACCTGGGTTGATCAGAAAATCCTTGCCCAGACAGGAGATTGCTATCATCCCATTTTTCATTGGCGCTCCAAGCCTCTCTGCTGCCGCTCCGAGATCTATCTTTGTTATTTGATCTTTGAAGGTATTCAGCATCTGCTCCTGTTCTTCTTCAAAGCTCGGCTTTTTCACAACATCTCCGGAGAGTTGCTGTTTCAGCTCCAGCTCCAGTGCCGGGCAGTCGTCAAGGGTCTTCTGATTTTGGATAACAGCAACCGCAAAAGCCATGCACGACGGCAGCATGCACCTTTTGCAATTGGATTGATCCAGGTGCTTATAAAGCTCCAGGGGATTCTTTATCTTGGTCATGGTTCCTCCAAGTTTTGCTTTTTTACCTGATACATACGAGCAAAAAACAATATTGGAAATAGCCCATTTGGGTGATTTTGGATTTTTTTTTTTAGAAACCTGAAAGCAGAAACTGAACAGGTGAAGTTTTTTTGGGTGAAGAAATTAAATAAGCTTGTTTCTGGCAGCAATAACCGCTGCCTGGGTTCGGTCGTTAACCCCGAGTTTTTCGTAGATATGAACCACATGGGTTTTAACGGTGTGAGGACTGATAAACAGTTTTTCAGATATTTGCGGATTGGTGCAGCCTAAAGCCACCAGCTTGAGTACCTGCTGCTCGCGTTCTGTTAAAAGTGATATCAAATTGTTATCACTTTCAGAATCAGCAGACTGCTCTTGATCGAATCTGTTTTCGGCTGATGTTTCAGGAAGGTCAAGCTCAACCGTGCCCTGCAGGTTGCCGCTGTTGTCGAGTACCGGGAAAACGGCTTTTTCGGTGATAGGTTGTCCAAGATCCGGGCAGAGGCTGATATCGGCCCGACCTGAACTCAGTGATCCGGCAAAGGCCAGGCAGCTTGTCTGACCGCACTTACCACAGTTGGTTTTGGGCAGAATTTTGTAAATGTCAAAAACCGGAACCTGGTTGTGTTTACGAAAATTTGGGCGGATCTGCTTCCTTTTCCGGTAAAGACTGTTGAGAAGCTCCAGCAGACTGTTGCCGAAGCAAACCGCCTGTTCCCGGTCGCTGAAGGCGGCGGCAATGATTTCTTGGGCATATAAGGTGCACTGGATACCGTCAAAGACAAATTGAACTCTCTCCGGCTTTTCCAGATAGCGGGCGTCGGCAACGTGTGCGTTGATCAGGGGGAAGAGGGGTGTTAGGTCGCAGTCCACCTCCAGCCTGGCGCCAAGCCTTGGAGACGGGCAGTTAAGGACACCGGTCCGTTTGACGGTTAGGTGTTTAAAGCCGGCAACAAATGTTTCCTTGGTTTTTGTCATACAATCAGCCATATATCTATTTTACCCCAAAAAGCCGGTGATAACAACACTCTGCTCAGGACGGTTTTACACCAATTTTTGGTAAAAACTTTACTCCGATTATCGGTAGATGATCAGCAAAGAAGTGTCTGAGCGGCAACCATGAAAAGACATGAAGTGGTAATTGCAATTGTACTTAGAAAGAAAGGGCCACGGGAGGGAAAATGTCCGTATCGATAAACAGAAAAACTATTAATGTTGAATAGGAAGGTGAAATCCCCAAAAGATGATAAGAAATTTGTTTTCATCCCCTCCCCTACATGAACAAAATTAAGATTTTGAAACTGGAAATCTACGCCTGATGAATCAGAACAGGTTTAAAAAAGATAATGATAGTTTTTATTCAGAGCGACCTATCCGACCCTGTGAATCCCTTCTCATATCATCAAACGTGAAATGTCTCTTGATACCTCGTAAAACACTACAATCCTGACAATTTATAGTCAACACAGTTCTGTGAAATTATACGGAAAACCATACATGGTAAGAATTTCAACATCCAGGCATGAATCAAAGGAATAAGGCCAACTGAATAGATTATTGTAGAGAGAAATAGCAGTTTAAATAATTTTTCATCTGAGGAGTATGAAAGGGCTAAACAGGACTACTCATGAATGGCGTAACGATTTCCTCGAAAAATTAACCCGATATCAATTGTATTCCGTCCTTAAAAAAGATGAGGGCAAAAATAAAAAGAATAACACCAAGTATTTTCATAACCAGTTGATAAAAACCACCCATAAGAAAATCTTTTGATCGAGTTACGATGTAAGCAACCCCGATTTTTGATCCTACAATAAGTAGATAAAAACTGACAAGAAAGAGTACCGGATTCAGGAGGTTTTCCTGATATCCTTTTACAATCAAAGGGGATCCTACAGTGATCCAGAACAGGTAGGGATGAGGGCTGAGAAAATTGGTGACCATACCGCGAAGGTATGATCGTGGGGCAACATGGTCCAAATTCATTTGAACCTTTTTCTGAGAAGCTGTTTCCCAGGCCAGCCAGCAGAGAAAAACTCCGCCTGCCAGGGAGATAATACCGAGAATGGTGTTTGTCTGTGCCCAAGATAGGAGGACAAAGGTTGACAGCAGGACAATGGGTAAATCAGTCAAAATCGGTGCCACAGCGATCTTGACACCTTCGATAAAACTGTGGCGTAATGTCTGAGAAATTACCAGGGCCATGAGCGGTCCCGGTGAAATGCCGGCAGAAAATCCGAGAACCAGACCATACAGAATGTATTCGCCCATCATTTTTTGTATGAACCTGAATCCATGATCATCCGAATGGCCATTACTAATACTGAGACAATTTCTTTGTATAGTTATTAAGCCACTAAGACAGTAAACCGCAGAATATCGAACAACATAGCCGCTCAAGACTGTTCTTAAGCGGCTCTATTAAGCTGGTCTGCTTTGACCTGTTGTACAAAACCTATTTACCAGCTCCATATTCGATCATTTGGTCCGGTGTGACAACGGGACCGACCTTCTCTTTCAGCTCAAGCAGCCCCTCTTTCCACTCTTCCAGGACCTGAAAGAACTCATCGACCATGCCCTCTTCCTTGGCAAACTCATTGATCGACATATCGACCCGCTTGATCAGGTTGTCAATATAAAGAGAAAACTGTTTGGTGTAGGTCTCTTTATCATACGCTTTATCGATGATCTCATTGAACAATTTCTTCAGGTCTTCATATTTGGGAAGAAGGCCAATGGGAGTCCAGATGGTCTCAACATTGCCCTGGTGCATCAGCGCCATAATCCCCATCCACACCCTGGTGTCCCGCTTTTCACCGATCAGACCGTCCTGTTCACCCGGAGCAAGCTCCCCTCTGTTACTTTTATGCAGCCAGTAGTTCACCTGAAAACCGGATGGTAGATTCTCTTTTTTAATATCCGGGTTCTCCCCAAAGGCTTTATAATGGGTGATATACTCTGCCAATGGTCCAGGGAAAAACGCCTCATTGGCATAGGGTGATCGTTTTTCACTGCCATCGGCACCGATTTCAGTGGCCGTGGTGGCTGAACGGATAATCGCACCATGAACAACTGAGTTCATCCAGTCGTGGGCCATGACGATAGTGGGCATGGTCCCATAGTCCCGCCCACCGTACAGCATACCGGAGAGTTTTACTCCATTAGGGTCTTCCATGGCTGGATCGTAATTGTCCAGGTTATCGAGTGTAATGGTGAAACGAGCGTTTTTATGGGAAGCCGGCACATCAGAGTCAGATGACCAGTCACCCTGGAAATTCCTGCCGCTATCCGGCAGAACTTCTCCCATACCAACCCAGTAAGGCGTTCCGTCTTTGACAAGGAGATTGGAGAAAATGACTTCATTCCCAGCAGTGGTCAATATATCCATGGTCTCTGGATCATCGTCGGCGTTGACACTTTCAATGATTCCAAACATCCCCTTCTCCGGGTTAACAGCCCGCACCTCTCCCGACTCTTTGTCGATATAGATCTTGGCCAGGTCATCACCGACAAGATGGGTGCCGGTCATTGATGTGCCGGTCTTACCGCAGCCGGAAGGATAGGCCCCGCCAAAATAGACGACCTCATCTTCCATTTCAAACCCGGATATAAACATATGTTCGTCCAGTCGCTCCCCAAAAAAGTTTCGGAGATTTTTCATGTTGCTGAACCGGTGATTGATTTTCTTGGGAGCAATGGAGTTACCGGCATACTGGTTGTTGGCTGAATAGGAACGATAATGCTCCACATCCATACAGATCCGCCTCTTTTCAAGATCAGCGGATACTTTTGTGTCGGTGAGTCTGCCGGCACTATGGAAGTTGATAAACATATACCCCTTCGCTGAAACATCCTTTGAAAAGGCGTTGGGATCCATCATCCTGTAGAGCATATACTCACTGTGGATGACATAAAAGGAGTCGGTGATCTGCAGTGTAGGGTCAGCCACCGGGCTGCCAATGGGACCTCGGGAAATAAATGAAACAATCATCTCTTTGCCGTTCATTATACCGGTATGAATTCCGTGAATTTCGGCAATCCCTTCATCGTAATCCTGTTTGTTCTGCAGGGAGCTGATTTTGGTATCGGGGTAGGCCAGATATTTGGTGTTGAGTGTGTCCCTGCCCTGATCGTTGGGACCATCAAAATGACAGGTGTGGTTGTCTTTGTTCAGGTTGAACTCTTCACCCAATTCCAACGCTTTTGCTCTGACATAGCTGATGTCTTCAGGTGAGCCGTCATTAATGAAAATGGAAGCGGGCCCCATACGAACCGCCCCGTTGTAAATCGGCGCAAGGACCTCCGGGCTGCATTGTCCGAGTTTCTGAGTATTGGTCTCATCCATTAATCCAGCGAGATGGGTTCGCATGGTTTCAAGCTGTGCTGATTCACCATTTTTCATTTGTACTGTTTTCTCCTATTCCTTTTTATTCCGCAATTAAAAGTAGCCGTTCAGACCCCGCCTTTAAAAAGGCCTGACCTGTTCATTCGTTGTTTATTCACACTGTCGAAATCCCGGCCCCCTTTTTTCCGGAAATCGCCATTATTTTACTCCGATATCGACAAAATACCACTAGTTTTCTCTCCAGACCGTTCCTTGCTTGACAACTACATCTTTTCAAAGTATTTATAATTCTTTTTTAACGTTTGTTTTACTGCGATAATTTCGTTGACGTGACGGGATAATATCGCTTTTACATGATTAAACACAGACACAGCAGTTATGTTTGAAAACCTGAGCAATCGTCTTGAAGGGGTTTTTAAGAAACTCCGCGGCCACGGCACCTTGACCAAAGACAATATCAAGGAGTCGATGCGGGAAGTCCGTATGGCTCTGCTGGAAGCCGATGTCAACTTCAAAGTGGCCAAAGACTTTGTTGCCAGAATAACAAAAAAAGCTGTCGGCCGGGAGGTGACTAAGAGCCTCTCACCCGGTCAACAGGTCATCAAAGTTGTTAACGAAGAACTGATCTCTCTACTCGGAGGCAATACCGAACAGATCAGGCTTGATGGCAAACAACCGGTTGTCATCATGGTCGCCGGTCTTCAGGGGTCAGGTAAAACAACGACCTGCGGTAAGCTGGCAAAACTGCTGAAGGAAAAGAAACGAAAACCGTATCTTGTCCCTGCCGATGTTTATCGACCTGCTGCTATTGACCAGCTGCAGATTCTGGGAGACCGCCTGGATGTCCCGGTATTTCCATCGACAGGACAAATGAAACCTGTCGAAATCTGTAAAAAGGCTGTTGCCGAGGCCGAAGCAGGGCAGCTTGATACGATTATTATTGATACAGCCGGCCGCCTCCATATTGACGAAGTTCTCATGGAGGAACTCAGACAAATACAGGACCAGGTCAGGCTTTCCGAGATATTGTTCGTTGCCGATGCAATGACCGGTCAGGATGCGGTCACCGTTGCGGACACCTTTAATCAGCATCTGGAAATTTCAGGTGTTGTGCTCACCAAAATGGAAGGTGACGCCAGGGGTGGTTCTGCTCTGTCGGTAAAAAGTGTTACCGGTAAGCCGATTAAATTCGTCGGTACTGGCGAATCGCTTGACGCCCTGGAAGTCTTTCACCCCGAAAGGATGGCATCACGAATCCTCGGAATGGGAGACATGCTCACCCTTATCGAAAAGGCCGAGGCAGTTGTAGATAAGGAGAAAGCAGACAAGCTGGCGAAAAAACTTAAAAAAAGCCAGTTCAACCTCAATGATTTCCTGGACCAGTTACAGCAGATCAAAAAGATGGGTTCTCTTGAACAGATCATGTCTATGGTGCCGGGGATCAACAAGATGAATCAGGTAAAAAACTCTCCTAAACCGGATGAGAAAGAGCTTATAAAAACTGAAGCCATCATTCAGTCCATGACCAGGAAAGAGCGGCTTAATCATCGCATTATAAACGGTAGCAGGCGCAAACGCATCGCCGCCGGATCGGGGACAGCCGTTTCCGATGTCAACAGGGTGCTGAAAAGTTATGCTGCCATGCTGAAAATGATGAAAAAAATGAAAGGAAAGCCCGGTAAGATGAGTGGAAGGAAAAGAAGAAAACGTCCAAAAGGGCTTCGAAGATAAACAACCAGATATTTAGATTAGTAAAACAAATTATTACATTCCAAAAACCGGAGGTAAATAACTCAATGGCAGTTCGTATTCGTCTAACACGACTTGGAAAAAAGAAGAAACCGTTTTATCGTATTATTGTCGCCGACAGTGAATGTGCGCGTGATGGCAAGTTCCTCGACATCGTTGGAACCTATGATCCTATGCAGGAACCGGCAGAAATCACAATAAATGACGACAAATTGCAGAACTGGCTTGGCAAAGGCGCATTACCGACAACGACGGTGAAAAGCCTGATCAAGAAAAACGCTGCTGCAAAGTAACAAACGATGAAAGAATTGATTGATTATATAGCCAGAACCCTGGTCGATCACCCGGATGATGTGGTTGTCACCGAAAGTGAGGATGACGACACCATTACTATCGAGTTGCGTGTTGCCAAAGAAGATCTTGGCAAGGTGATCGGCAAACAGGGCAGGACAGCCAGAGCGATGAGAGCCCTGCTGTCCGCTGCCGCAGGGAAAGTCAATAAACGATCAAGACTTGATATTATTGAATAAGGATTTCCCTCTACTGGATGGCTGATTCGTATTTGTTTCCCGAAAACGAATTTATTCTCATCGGCAAAGTGGTCAAACCTCATGGGTTGCACGGCGGGATCAGGATTATCCCGTTTTCGAAACAGCCTGATACTGTCTGTGAATATTCAACGCTGGTCCTTGTCGACACTAGGGGACGGATATCACCAGACCTTAAGGTCAGAAAAAGCCGGGTGGCCGGCAATCATGCCGTTATCCATCTTGCTGGAATAGACAATAGAAACAAGGCCGAAGAAGTCAGCTCTGCCGGTGTTTTGGTTCACAGGAAGGATTTACCGCAGCTCGAAAAAGATGAGTTTTATTATCATCAGTTGATCGACCTGATGGTAACAACTATAGATGGAACAGAGCTGGGAGTCGTTATGAATGTTTTTTCAAACGGCGCCCAGGACATTATGGAAATCAAAGGGGAAAATCAGTACTATCTGATCCCTGTTTTGAAGGATGTGATCGTCGATCAGGACGAACACTCGATAACAATTGCACCACCCCCTGGAATTCTGGATATGGATTTTTCCTGATTCAGCAGTGAGGTGGTCGGAGGGATAAACAGCCACGCGTCAAACGCGTGGCTTTGATTCCCGGCAAAGCCGGGGAGCAAATGTGCGAAGCACTTATGTTTTAATGAGCAACGTTATCCGCCGGCATAACCGGCGGTTTTTACAGCTTGCTGTAAAAACCGTTGCGCAAGAATAAACCTCCTGTATGATTTTTGACATACTGACCATTTTCCCCGATCTTCTCCAGTCACCACTGAATGAATCGATTATCAGGCGGGCCAGGCAACAGGAGAAAATCAGGATACGGATCACCAACATTCGTGAATATGCCTTCGACAAGCACCAGATGACGGATGATCGCCCTTTCGGCGGCGGTGAAGGAATGGTCATGAAACCGGATGTGCTTAAGGCGGCATTGCGCAATGTCCCCCGTACAGGCAGGTCGTCCAGGGTGATTTTACTCTCTCCCCAGGGAGAAACGTACACCCAGAAGAAAGCGGTAGAACTTGCGGAAGCATCTCAACTGATACTGATTTGCGGCCGATATGAGGGTGTTGACGAACGATTCGTCAGCAGATATGTGAGCGATGAGATTTCCATTGGTGACTACATCCTCACAGGTGGAGAGCTGGCGGCCATGGTGCTGATCGATTCGGTCACCAGGTTGCTGCCCGACGTATTGGGTTGCTCGCTGTCGGCAAACAACGATTCGTTCAGCAGAAGCCTGTTGAAGCATTCGCAATACACAAGGCCGCGAGACTTTGATGGGGACAATGTGCCGGAGGTTCTACTATCGGGAAACCATAAAGTCATTGAGGCGCACCGATTTATTGATTCGGTTGAAAAGACCCTGGTAAAACGGCCCGATCTACTTGCAAACACCAGGTTCAGTGAAGCTGAGATCCGGTTACTGAAACAGCATGATCTTCATGATTCGATTATGGCTGTAAAAAAAGATCATGAATGACAACAGGCGACGGCCAACCGGCCTGGACATCGGACTGATCCACTATCCGGTAATGAACAAAACCGATGAAATCATCGGTTCAGCCGTGACAAATCTTGATCTGCATGATATAGCAAGAGCGGCAAAAACATATGGAGTGGATAATTACTATATAGTCACTCCCTATCAGGACCAGCAGCAACTGGTTGAAGAAATATTGGAACATTGGCGGCAGGGGTACGGTTCAACTTACAATCCGGCCAGGAAATCGGCTCTCGGTCTGATCAGTACGCTGCCTTCGATTGAGAGGCTGCTTGAAGTTGTGACGGAAAAACAACACAACAGACCGCTGATTGTGATGACCAGCGCCCGCATATCAACCCGGGAGGTGCTGCCTTACAACGATTGCCGGAAAATGATACAATCGGGCCGACCGATCCTGCTGTTATTTGGAACAGCCCACGGTCTTGCCGAACCGGTTATCGAGATGGCCGATGCCATGTTGCCCCCCATAGAGGGAACAACCGGATACAATCATCTCTCAGTACGATCTGCCGTATCGATCATACTGGATCGGTTGCTTGGCGATTATGAGTAATGAATAAATAGAAATAACAGAAACAACAGATAATATAATAACTCTGTAGAACAATATAATTTTACACAAAAAAACATCATGAATCCCATTATTGAAAAAATCGAGCAGGAACAGTTGAGGATGGACCATCCGGAATTTCGTCCTGGTGATACCGTGAAAGTATACATCCGAATCATTGAAGGAAACAAAGAGCGTGTTCAGGTCTTTCAGGGTGTGGTCATCAAACGGAAACGCGGGACAATGAACGCCACTTATACCGTTCGAAAAATCTCCCACGGTGTCGGCGTTGAAAAAACGTTTTCTCTCCACAATCCGAGGATTGAAAAGATTGAAGTCGTCACCCGCGGCCGTGTCCGCCGTTCACGCCTCTACTACCTCCGTAAACGACACGGAAAAGCCGCTCGTATTCGTGAACGCGGCATTATCCGTTAACAGCGTCACTAGAAAGACATTCTCCATCCCTGATTGGTGTGGTTACATGAGTCAGGGATGGTAACATCTCCCCATTCGACAGGAAACGGGATGGATGAACTCTTTTCTCATCTCCCGTCAGCTGGAAATGACAACTTCCAGTACGAACGGCTTCTTACCAGCAGAGGATTTCATTCCGTTGCAGGTGTTGATGAAGTCGGCCGCGGCCCCCTGGCCGGTCCGGTAGTGGCAGCCTGTGTTATCCTGCCTCCTGACATCAGTCACTCCTCCTTTATTGATTCAAAACAGCTCACACCCACAAAACGATTGCAGCTTTACAACCTGCTTAAAGACGAAAACTGCGCAGTTGGCATCGGAATTGTTAAAGAGCGGGTCATAGAGGAAATCAATATTCTCCAGGCATCGTTAGTTGCCATGAAAAAGGCCGTCGATGATATGGCGCGTAAAACCAGAGCCTGCGATTTTCTGTTAGTCGATGGAAAATACGAAACACCATGCACTCTTCCTCAACAAACGCTTATTCGAGGGGAATCAAAAAGTGCTTCAATTGCCGCTGCTTCAATTGTAGCCAAAGTTGTTCGCGATCATATGATGGTTGATTTTCATGATCACTATCCCCAATATAACTTTGCCAGAAATAAAGGATATCCGACTGCAGAGCACCGGTTGGCCATTACCCGCCACGGTCCCTGCCCGATTCATCGAAGAACATTTAAAGGTGTAAAAGAATTTGTCTAAAAATAAACAACAAACCGGAAAATACGGTGAAGAACACGCTGCCTCCTTGCTCAGGCAAAACGGGTACACCATCATTGAAAAAAATTACAGGCAACCCTGCGGCGAGATCGATATCATTGCAAAAGATGGAGAAACCCTTGTTTTTATTGAAGTAAAGACGAGAAGAACTACAGGTTTCGGTTCACCTTTTGAAGCGATCACCGAAAGGAAAAAACGCCAAATTGCCCGGACGGCGCAGGACTATCTCTGCCGGAAAAAACAGACAAACAAACCGGCTCGTTTTGATGTCATCGGCATTGTTTTAAGAAAAGGAAGAACACCGCAAATTGAAATTATTCAAAATGCATTTGACCTGCCGTTTACATAGCAGAGCATTGGACAAATAGAATCAATCCCCTACCAGATATGACAACAATCGGTATTACCATGGGCTGTCCGGTCGGTATCGGCCCGGAGATCATCTGCAAATATTTCCACGCTCTTCCTGATGAACAGCAGACAACAGCCGTTGTTATCGGCGATATCGATATGCTGAAACGATGCCAGGAAGAATTGAAAATCGACGTGGAGCCTGTTGTCTGGCAACAGGGTGAAAGCAGGAAGACAAATCAGATTCCTGTTATTGAAGTTGTAAGCCTTAATTCGGGTGCTCTACAATGGGGAAAACCGGATGGATCAACCGGAAAGGCGGCTGGAGATTATGTCCAGCAGGCCGTCTCACTGATTCAACAGGGAGTGCTGGGTGGCTTGGTAACCTGTCCGCTTTCCAAAGAATCATTGAATCAGGGTGGATATCAGTACCCCGGTCATACCGAAATGCTGGCCAGCCTGACAGAAAGCAATCAATATGCAATGATGCTGGCAGGCAAAACGCTGCGGGTTACCCTGGCAACAATTCACTGTTCTCTCGCCGAGGTCCCCGTACGCTTAAGCCGAGAGAGTATTTACGAGTTGATCAGGATAACCCATAAAGGCCTAGCTGTTGATTTCGGAATAAACCATCCAAAAATCGCTGTTGCAGGTCTTAATCCCCACAGTGGAGAATCGGGGCTTTTTGGAAACGAGGAACAGACACTGATCCAGCCGGCAATAGAAGACGGGTTAGCGGACAATATAAATGTTTCCGGTCCATTTCCTCCAGACACCATCTTCGTCCAGGCTGCGGGAGGAAAATACGATGCTGTAGTCTGCATGTACCACGATCAGGGACTGATCCCATTTAAACTGTTGCACTTCAGTGACGGGGTGAACATCACACTTGGTCTGCCCATCGTACGAACATCCGTTGATCATGGCACCGCCTATGATATCGCCGGTCGTGGGATAGCTGAGCCGACAAGTCTAGCCAACGCGGTACGGCTTGCCGGAAGTATTGTCATCAATCGGTCCCGATATGGTACCAAACAACCATGACCCACAAACAACCAAAAAAGATGAAAAAAGGACTGTTGATTGTATTTGAAGGAATCGACGGTACCGGCAAATCAACCCAACTGGATCTGCTGGCCGGCTATCTTGTCGGCAAAGGATATCCCGTAATAACAACCCGGGAGCCGACCAATGGCCCTTACGGGCAGGCAATCCGGCAGCTTTACGTTGACAGGGGGTCCGTATCAAAAGATGAGGAATTAGCCCTTTTCATAAACGACAGGAAAGAGCATGTAACAGAGGTTATACAACCTGCTCTTGAGGGGAAAAGAATCATCCTCTGTGATCGGTATTTTCTGTCAACAGCAGCTTATCAGGGCGCAGTCGGCTTTGATCCGCAGGAAATTCTGAAAAAAAACAACTTCGCCCCTGATCCGGATATTGCTCTTTTGTTCCTTGCCAATCCAGAGATATCAGCCCAGCGAATAACCGGACGGGGCGACATTTTGAACGACTTCGAGCGTCAGGACCAACTGCAAAAGGTTCAGGAACTGTTTCTGTCACTCAATAAACCGTATATTCACCCAATCGACTCAACAGGCCCCATCAACACTGTTCATAAAACTGTTGTTGACAAGGTTATGGACTTGATCTGCAAAACACAAAGCAACTAACTTCTATTCTCATGAACAATTTGCATACAACTATGTAACTACTAATAACTAGAGGACATAGTTTATGGTATTTAACACCATATTGTTACAAACTATTCATGAAAATTCGAGGCTAAACCGGGGATGAAATCTCATTATACTGTTAAGGCCATACTCCTTTCACTTCTGCTGCTGCTATCAATATCTTGCGCAAAAACTGGAGATATGGATAACAGCGAGTCCATGACCGAATCACATCTTGACAGTCAGGACCGGTCATGCGCCTATTTTTACTACCTTTGGGGAAACCATTCGGAATCAAACCGGAAATACAAAGAAGCGATAGATGCCTATGAAAAGGCCTTGCTTTGCGATCCATATGGTTCAATGATCCTGGAAAAACTGGTTGTGGTCTGTCTAAGAATCGGAAATGAGGCCAAAGCAGCTCTTCACCTGCAGAAGCTGGTTACACAACAGCAAGGAACAATCAGTCAGAATCTCCTTCTTGCCCGCTTACTGGCCGGTCTCGGTCAATTCGATAAGGCTGTCGATCGATATCAGTACATTCTCAAGCGCAAACCGGATAACGAAATGGCCCTGCTTCAACTTGGCCTGCTCTACACCGTAGAGAAAAAGTATGCAAAGGCTGGAGAAACTTTTTTATCGGTTATCCGCATTCAACCGGATTCATATCCGGCATCGCTTTATCTGGCCAAACTTTATGCTGAAATGGACCGCGTTGACGACGCCCTTTCACGGTACAACAATGCGTTGCTGCTGAACCCCTCATCCGAATTGATGGATGAGATCGCCATATTCTGTTCCCACCACCAACGATATGACGACCTTGCCCGGATGTACACTGCTGTCTTACAGGAGGACCCGGCAAACGAGACGGCTAACCTGGGACTTGCTCAAACACTGTTTGTTCAGGGGAAAGAAGAGCAGGCGATCTCCCATCTTCTCAAACTTAAACAGACCGGTACTCCCACCCATCGGTATGATCTTATGTTGGGACGATACTATATTAGTAAGAATAATCTGGAGAAAGCCAGATCATTTTTACTCTCTTCTTTTGGGCGAAAAGCAACTTCCGAAGTCCGTTATCTGCTGGCCCTGTTAAGTGTCAAGCTTGAACACCAGGAAGTAGCTCTTGAGCTACTCAGCAAGATCGAACCTGACGATCCTGAATATGACAAGGCGGTCCAACTTGATGTTATGATATTAAGAAGCATGGACAGATTTGATGATGCTGTGGCAAAACTTGTAAAGAAGCTGGACGACAAAGAACGGGTACAACCGGAGGACTATCTGATGCTAGCCGATCTGTTTCAGGAGCAGAAGAAGATGGCCCGAGCCGTTGAAATTCTGGAACAGTCATTTAAGCAATTCCCGAAAAACGAACAGATCATCTTTGAGCTGGGGCTTCTGTATGAAAAAACGGGAAAATCGAAACAGGCCATGTACACTATGCAGAAGCTGCTTGCAATTAACGGTGACCATCCCCAGGCTCTCAATTACATCGGCTATACCTGGGCGGATAACAGTATTCATCTTGAGCAGGCTCTGGAATATATCAAACGGGCGGTCCATCTGCTTCCTGAAAACGGCTATATTCAGGACAGTCTGGGCTGGGTATGCTATCGACTTGGCAGTCTGGACAAGGCAAAGACCATTCTGGAAAAAGCCATCTCACTTGCCCCCGATGATCCGCTGATCCATGATCACCTTGGTGATGTTTACCAGCAGTTGGGAAAGAACAGCAAAGCGATTAAATCATACACCAATGCTTTAAAATTTTTCCAGAATGAAAAAAAGAAACAACTGATGCATCGAAAAATAGAGTCAATTCATGAAAATGCCAAAGATAACTCCCAATAAGGTGTTTCTGTTTGTGGTGATGCCGGTTGTATTTATGCTGGCTGGCTGCGGAGGCAAACCCTGGACAAATCTACTCGATGACAAGAGTTCGCAAGAGACGCTGGCAATATTTAAACAGATGTTGGACAGGGATATTCAGTGCTCTTGCTGCCTGGAAACCGACATCGTCATTTCCTGGGAAACACCACTGAAAAAAAGATCTGTGGCAGGATACCTGCTCCTCAAAAATCCTTTCAGTATCAAATACATCATCACCAACCCTTTTGGTCAACCGCTTTTTGTGGTTGTAACCAATGGCCGAACCTTTCAATCAATCAACACCGTCCAACGAAAATTCTTGTCCGGCAGCCTCGACTCCTTTCTACTGTATCACGAGGTACCGACTTCAATGTTCTTCTCCAATTGGGGCGCCTATTTAACCGGTCGGCTGCAGCGGGAATCCTGGCAGATAGAAAAGATGAGGCATGACCGGGAAAACCGCGGAGTCTGGGTCTCTCTAAGATACATGTCCGGCAACAGGAAACGAAAAAATCATCTTCTCATCAATACGATTGACAAGAAACTGCTCACACGAATCATTGTCGATGAACGGCTTAAACCGGCAGAAGACCAAGGAGAAGAGAGCGACAAAGAGGGAAAAAAAGAGTTTTATGATGAGATCGTTGCCACCATTGATTACTCCGACTGGGTGGAAGCGGGTAATTGTCTCCTGCCGACCAGACTGAATATTTTAGGATTTGCCTTCAGCTCGGAAATGATCATACAACTGGAAAATATCACAGCCAATTCAGAGCAGAACCTCAACAATTTCATAATCAAAGTCCCTCGCGGCTATCTTCGTCAGCATCTTCCCTGATTTTCATAATGATAGGGGGAGATGTTGGCGGAATTGCCTGGTTGGGCCTATATAAGACAGTTGGTAAATTGGCTTATTCCTGAACTTCAGCCGCAAACGGATTGATGATGATGACAAACAGATTGTCTTCCTTGAAGAAGACCTGTTGAAGATCATAATTGGAATTGGGGACCAGATCGAGTACCACTCGGATTTTGTCAGGGTTTTTATGTCTGGCCAGACGAATTTGCTTGACGAATTTCCCACCAGTATCAATGACCCGTTTCACATCCCTGCTGATCGTTGCTCCAAGGAAATCACAAACAACCCGGGGATCTCCCTTTTCGATTCCGAAGACGATAGGAGGGTGAAAATCATTGAGCTTGAACAGGACCATTTCTCCTTTATTCGATGTGTCCTCGAATTTCACCTCACTTAAAAACGGCCCGCCTGTTTTTTCCAGTTTGTCGTCTCCAGACCGTCTAGCTTCACCCACTTTTTTGAGAGGCGGAAGATCTGATATCTTTTCGATGGTGCTGCTCTTTGTATTTTTTTTCTTTTCATTCTCTGCTGCTGTTGAGACCGGCTGGACAGGTTTCTTTTCTTTTTTCAGCTTGTCTGGCTCTTTTGATTCTCCATCATTGGGTGGTGAAAAGGTGATCAGAAGAATATTTTTTTTCTTAATGAATTCTTTGGCTACTTCATACGGTTTTCCTGGAATAAGATCAACGACGACTCGTGTCTTCGACTTCGGCTTATGATGCATACCCACCCGGATGCGTCGGATCAGGTCACCTTTGGTGTTAATCGTGTGTTTTATATCTCCTGAAGACAGCGTGTCGTGGAAATCAAAAACAACTCTTGGCTTTTCCCCTTTAATAGAAAAGACTTTCGGGATCAGGGTGCTGTTGAGCTTGAATTCTATTGTTTCCTCTAGCTCACCCTTCTTTAAAAATGTTATTTTTTCCAGGATATTCAACGAATTACTTCTCGCGTACAGGGAGACATCCGGATAAAACAATACTGCTAGAAAGAGGAAAAGAAATATATGTTTCATCATCACAAGACCTTGCAATTCTCCTGATTGTTCTGTCAATACAACAACATCAACGTATTGATTACATCATATCACCTTGAAAAGTCAACTCTTTTCAAGTAAATGAAGGATGGAAAAGTCCATGAAAGAAAAGGAAAAATATAATAAATCCGTTTATTGTTAAACCAAACCAAAGCAGGCATGACAGATATAAACTTACTGCCCTATGTAACCAAGCCGGGACGATATCTGGGCAAAGAGTACAACTCTATTAAAAAAAACTGGCGAAAGAGCATGGTCAGCTGCGCTCTTGTCTTTCCCGATCTTTATGAAATCGGTATGTCCCATCAGGGATTACAGATTCTCTATCATATCATCAACCGTCTTCCCGATGCTCTGGCAGAGCGGGCCTACTGTCCCGATTTTGACATGGTCCGTCAGCTCAAAACCAGAGGGCTGCAGATCACCAGTCTGGAATCCGGTTATCCGTTAACAGATTTCGATCTGATCGGTATCACTCTTCCGTATGAGCTGTGCTATACAAACATTCTTACTATTCTCGACCTGTGCGGGGTCGAGCCCTACGCCGGTGATCGTGCTCCAGACGATCCTCTTATCGTCGGTGGCGGCTCATGTAGTATGAATCCCGAGCCGGTGGCCGATTTCTTCGATGCAGTTCTTTTAGGTGATGGCGAGGAAGGAATTATTGACACGATCCATCTGATGAAAAGGGCAAAAAAGCATAACTTTTCTAAAGAGGAAACCCTCCATCATTTAAGGAAAATCGAAGGAATGTACATTCCTTCATTTTTTGCAGTGAATTACATGGATGATTGCAAAATCGATCGTATTAAACCGCTTGTTGACGACTACTCACTGGTGCGCCGGCGGGTCCTTGCCGACCTGAACATGATTGACCATCTCACAAAACCTCTGGTTCCCAACCGCTCAATTATTCATGATCGGCTCGGTATCGAAATCGGCCGGGGATGCACACGGGGTTGTCGATTCTGCCAGGCAGGCATGATATATCGTCCCGTCCGTGAGCGGACGGTTGATGAGATAGAAAAACTTGCCCGTCATGGTATATCGTCATCCGGTTTCGATGAAATGGCTCTTCTTTCTCTGTCAACCGGCGACTATTCCTGCCTGGATGAATTATTACACACTTTGATGGACTCGTTCAGCGATAAACACGTTTCTGTATCAATGCCATCCATGAGGGTCGGTACCCTGACCCAATCGGTCATGGACCAGATCAAGCGGGTAAGAAAAACCGGTTTTACCATTGCTCCGGAAGCCGGGAGCGAACGGCTGCGGCAGGTAATCAATAAAGGGATCAGCGAAGATGATCTGATAAGGACCTGCCGGGATGCCTTTTCACTCGGTTGGAATCTGATAAAACTCTATTTCATGATCGGATTACCGACCGAAACCCAAGAGGATGTCGAAAGTATCGTCACGCTGGTAAAAAAGGCAAAAGAGGCCGGGACCCAGGCCGGTATCAGCCGGAAACAGATCAACGTCAGTGTCGGCACCTTTGTCCCCAAACCGCATACACCGTTTCAATGGGAAGCTCAAATCACAATGGAACAAAGCAGGGACCATATCAACAGGTTGAAAAAACTGCTGCCCCGCAAGGGATTTAACCTGAAATGGCACGATCCGAAGCAGAGTTATTTGGAAGGTGTTTTTTCAAGGGGCGACCGCAGACTATCCACTCTTCTTGTTACCGCCTGGCAAAATGGTGCCGGTCTGGACAGTTGGTCGGAACATTTCAACCTGGATGTCTGGCTGCAGGCGGCTGACCAGTGCGACATTAATCTCGATAACTATCTGCGTAAGCGTGAACTTACGGAGATTCTTCCCTGGCAGCATCTCCACAGCGGTGTCGATACCGGATTTCTACAAGATGAGCTTGAACGGGCCCACAAGCTTGAATACACTCCGGACTGTCGTTATCACAACTGTCATAAATGCGGCCTGTGCGATTTTAAACGAATCAAACCGATTGTTGTGGATAGAAAAAGGCTAATCACAGATAACGCTTTGGATGGAGCCAATTCCCATCAGGACAAACCGGTAACCAAACCTGACCGACAACCAGACAATCACTTCAAGTATTCTGTTACTTACCAAAAAAAAGAACTGTTCTGTTACCTTGGCCACCTTGAACTTGTCCAGCTCATTCTTCGAGCAATCCGACGTGCAGGGATCACGGTCAATTTTTCCCAGGGCTACAACCCGTCACCTCGTATTTCCTTTTCACAACCGACCCCTGTCGGGACCCAGAGTTTGGTCGAATTCTTCATCATGGACCTGCCCCACCCATTGACCGATCCTGAAAAAACCAGAAATGATCTCAATGACCAGCTTCCGGAAGAACTCCAGGTCCACCACATTTCCCCCCATTCAGGCAAATTTCCGCAAACCGTTGTCAGCAGTTACACCATAACCTTCCCGACGCCACTGACTCCGGAAGAACAAAGGGAAGCTTCATCTTTTCTTAAGAAATCGGATGCTTTCATTCAACGCACCAGAAAAGGACGGCAGCAAACGATCAACATTCGCCCTCTTATCACGCAAATGGGTTTACTTGATGACAACCGCTTGAGCCTATCGATTCTAAGTAAGACTGGAGAACCGTCAGTCAAAGTAATTGAGGCCATCGAGGTTCTGTTCCCGACACGACAGCAGGAGCTTCTCGACCTCTCGATTCTGAAAACGGATTGGCAGTCATGGGAAAAACGGTAATTCTGTTGCCACCACCATGAATCTTATGGTAGTAGTAACCGCACTATCATCCATTTTTATCTTTAGCATAACAACAACCAATTCTTGAACCCTTAAGGAGACTAACGATGAAAAAAATCATACTCCGTGACGATGAGATGCCGACCCAATGGTACAATGTTGCCCCTGATATTCCCAACGGGCTGCTACCACCCCTTGATCCAGGTACCGGAGAGCCAATGGGTCCGGATAAACTGGCAGCGGTTTTTGCCATAGGTCTTCTTGAGCAGGAGATGTCACCGGAGAGATTTATCGATATCCCTGAAGAGGTTCAGAATATCCTGAAAATCTGGCGTCCCTCTCCCCTTGTCCGGGCAACCGGTCTGGAACAGGCATTGGGCACTAAAGCCAAAATCTATTTTAAAAATGAGGGTGTTTCTCCCGTCGGCTCCCATAAGCCGAATTCTGCTGTTCCGCAGGCCTATTACAACAAGTTGGAAGGAGTCCAGCGTATTGCTACCGAAACCGGCGCCGGCCAGTGGGGTTCCGCCCTTTCATTTGCCACCAATAAATTCGGGCTGCAGTGTAAAGTATATATGGTACGGGTTTCCTTTGATCAGAAACCATATCGTAAATCGATGATGCACACCTATGGCGCTGACATTGTACCCAGCCCCAGCCAGGACACCAACACAGGCCGCAATATTCTGGCCCAGACACCGGACACACCTGGTTCACTGGGAATCGCCATCTCCGAAGCGCTGGAAGATGCCGCAACCACCGATAACACCAAATATGCATTAGGATCTGTTCTCAATCACGTCATCCTCCATCAATCCATCGTTGGTCTTGAAGCCAAAAAACAGATGGAAATCGCCGGTGATTACCCCGATGTTGTCATCGGCTGCTGTGGCGGTGGCTCCAACTTTGCCGGAATGGTTGGACCATTCGTTCCCGACCAGCTTGAAGGTAAGAATGTTCGTTTTGTCGGTGTCGAACCTGCTTCCTGTCCCTCAATGACCATGGGCAAGCTGGCCTATGACTTTGGTGATACAGCCCAGACCACGCCTCTTTTGAATATGTACACTCTGGGTCATGATTTTATTCCTCCGGGAATCCATGCCGGCGGTCTGAGATATCATGGGATGGCGCCGATCGTCTCTGCTCTTGTACGGGAAAACATCATTGAACCGATCAAGGTTCATCAGATGGAATGTTTCGAGGCGGGTGTTCTGTTTGCCAAAGCAGAAGGCATCATTCCCGCTCCCGAGACCTGCCATGCCATCCGCGGTGCCATCATCGAAGCGACTAAAGATAAAGATGAGCCTAAAACCATCCTCTTTAATCTCTCCGGTCACGGACTGATCGATATGGCCTCCTATGATATGTTTTACGCTGGTCAACTGCATGACTATGAATACCCTGAAGAAGAGATCACCCGGGCGATGGCTAATCTACCTAATGTGTAATGGGTCAGCTCTTATTATTTTAGAGTATAGCCGCGTTTTCTAAGTGAAAACGATCAGCAGGAAAAAAAAGAGGTCCGGAAAGGGATACAGATACGGTTCATCTCCTTTCCGGACCATTTTATTTCTGGTGGCCCTGCTTCTTTTTCCCCCGCCACTCCACGGAAAATCAATTCCGCAACCACACTCTCTTATTAAAAACGGTAGCTTCATCATCACCAGAGATGGCCGGACTCTTCTCAACTACAACGGTAGCAAACAGTTTATTCCAGCTTCTGCCATCAAGCTGGTAACCGCTCTTGGTGCCTTGAAAGTCCTGGGTTCCGGCTACCGGTTTTCAACCCGTTTTTACCTGGACCAAGACAAAAATCTAACAATTCGCGGTGGAGGAGACCCTTTCCTTGTTTCCGAAAACATCATAGAGATTGCCCACCAATTGATAAAATCGGGTGTTTTGTCGGTCGGTTCAATCATTCTCGACGACTCGGCTTTTCAGTTGTCCGGGCCAGCCGATGGAATCGCTTCCTCCTCCAATCCTTATGATGCCGTCAATTCAGCTCTTAGTGTTAATTTCAATTCTCTACCACTGATGATCCATACAAACGGTACTGTTGAATCACCGGAACCGCAGACGCCAGTTATCCCTCTGATGTACGAAGCGGCCAAGAGGCTGCCAAATGGACTGCATCGGATCAATATTTCTTCTCTTCCCGGTTCGCAGAAGCTTTCCCTTCCCCTGAGGTATGTGGGAGAATTATTTACCACGATCTTCACTCAAGAAGGTATCCGGGTTAAAGGTGTTTTTCGGCAGGGAACACCGAGCCCATCGAGTGTTCTTCTCTATACCTATAAATCCGAAAAAACAGTGGAAGACCTGGTTGCGGCCATGCTGAAATACTCGAACAATTTTATAGCCAACCAGCTTTTTCTCAAGTGCGGTATGCATCATTCAGGACCACCTGCCACTTGGAACAAGGCCAGACAGCTGATGAACAGATTCATCCGCTTGGAACTTCAAATAGATCCTCAAACCATCTATATCGTTGAAGGCTCCGGGATTTCACGAAAAAACAGGGTCAACGCCCAAACGCTGATTCTAATTCTTAATCATTTCAAGCCCTACTCTCACCTTCTCCCTCTTCATGAAAAAACGGCTGTTAAATCGGGGACACTCTCAAGTGTATTCAGCTATGCCGGCTATTTTGAAGATTCGGGAAATCTGGACCCATTCGTCATTATTCTCAACCAGAGAAAAAACAACCGAATACAGTTATTTCAACTTTTACATGCCCATTACTTATCTACAAAACCTCTGTAAAAAATGAAGAAGCCTTTTCTATTCTCCCCCGAATTGCTATACTGTTCCAGATTGTAATTCCACCTTGCCATATTCGGTATAGGTTTCGGACACTCTTTTATATTGATCCATATGTGAGCAGACAATGAAAAAGAAAATCTTTATCAATCAACAAAACCTGGAATCATCCATGGCCAGTGGACAGATCAAACTCGAAGGGTCCATGTTAAGGTCCAATGACTTTTCCGGTTATTACCTGTTGACGCCCGCTATTAAATTCACCGCCTGTATATCAAATCCTGATGATCCTCTGGGGTATGTGGGTAAATGCTCGGCCCTTTCCCTCTTTGAAAAACAGAACATCGAGATCCACATGCATTCTCTTGATTACAGAGGAGAAACCTACGAGGTGGACGAAGGCTTCCTGGGGGATTATTCCGATGAGAATACAACAAGCGACACAGACAATTCAGATGACGACTCCGGTGACATGATCCAATATGATCCCGGTCTCATCAAAAAACTCAACAACGACCATCAGGAACTCCTGCAACTCTTTACAGAAGTCATGGAGGCTGCTTCTGTAGACGATTTTGATCAGGTGGAAAAATCGTTCGCCCTCTTTGGCAATCGTCTGAAGCTCCACCTGATGACCGAACAGATTAAATTCCATACCTACCTCGAACAAGCCTTGAAAGACTGCGCCCTCACTCAGCAGATGAACCGGGATTTCCAGGTCAGGATAATGGAAATCGGCCAGGCTGCCCTTGAATTCATAAATCAGTACAAGAGCTGCACCTGGGATGAACCAGTAAAAAAAGAATTTACAGAAGGCATGGAAGGACTTGGCGAAATCCTCATTGAACGAATCGATATGGAGGAAGAGCTTTACGAACTCTATTTACCGCGATCCGCCTATCTAGGCGCCGTCTAATCTCCCCCGGACCATGTTCTGCCAAAAATTCTTTTGTCCGCTACGCCATGTGTGACGGTAGTTAATCGGATCTTCTTTTATTTGAGGTAAACTGTAACGTTACAGTAATGGGGCACTTGCTCAATGGTTTCTTCGCTGTTAAAGCTCCTGAAAATTCTCTTCCTCATTCTTGTTACCGCAGCCTGCTGTCTCTGCATCGTCCTGGCTGTTTTTCTCTTTGTCCTTGATGACCATCAGAAAAGTCGAGTATTCACCTCGGCTATCTCAAAATACTCACAGGTTGATATTAAAAGCGAGCAACTGGTGGTTTCATACAGAGACGGATCATTACGGATCAGTGGCGACCAGATCCATCTCACCAGTCGGGTAAAACCCGTCAGTCTCAAAATTGGCCAAGCTGAAATACATGTTCCACTTTCAACTGTTTTCAGCCCTTCCCCATCCATATCATCGATAATCTTAAGCGGCCCAGTTGTTGATCTTTCAAATTATCCCATCCGCCGGTACATCACATCCGGGAAAAAGAAACAGAGGTTTTCCACCCGGCTGTTCAATCACTGCAATATCCTGGTGAAAAACGGAACTGTGATGCTGCCCGAGAACGTTCTCATCTCCGAAATATCGTTTAAAACAACACTTGAAACCAAAAAGATCCGCCACATACACCTTCAAGGCAGGGGATATTGGAAGGATCGAAATATCCCTTTCAGTGCCAACGGTACTATCAGCTCGTTTGTCCGTCCCTATGGACTCAACCTTGAGTTAGCCGCAAACGCTCTTCCTGTTGACAATATACAGGTCAGTAGCAGACTACACCTCGACCGGGGAAGCATGTCCATCAGAAGCAGGATTTCCTCTATCGCGGAAACTGACTCCTTTCATCTATTCTCAAATATTAACCTTCTGGACGTTCTATTTACCCTCAACAAGTCCGGTAAAGAGAAATCGTACCAATTCGACCATCTCCGCGCCAAATTGGAAGCTAGATATAACAACGGAGAGTTTACCCTTAAGCCCTCAACTGTCGGCAACGACCTGGTCGACATTAGTCTGTCTGGACGGTTCGACCTGAAACCCGTTTCTCCATATCTGGAATTGGAGCTCTCAAGCAGTCTAATGAGTGTAAAAACGTTGAAACGTCTGATCCCTGATCCCTATCTCGGCCTCTGGTTGACCTCGGAACTTTTCCCGATCTTTTCGAAAGGTCAGAGCCGAGTGAACAAATTGGTGATCAAGGGTTCCTGGGAACAGCTGAAAAATATGGGCCAACCGGAGAACAGGAGCTGTTTTGAGCTCGATCTGTCACTCACTGATCTGGAAATTGTTTTAAACAGAACTGAAGCGATTTTTACCGGTAGCTCAGCCCGGCTCATTATCAGGGATGGAGAACTGCGTGTTTTTAATATTGAAGGAGCCACAAAAGAAACTATCGTCAAACAGGCATGGTACCAGATCGACGACCTGTATGGGGATGAATTGCTCTCCCGATTTGCAATAAAAGGGACAGCAACTTTACAGGATCTGGCCCGTTTAAGCACAGCCCCTCTGCTGCCGGAAAAACTGAGGAAAGATGGTCAACTTCTCAATAGCTACATCGGGCGGGTGGAGGCCGATATCGAGGCTCATTACGCCCCATCATATGAAACAATCCGTTTTAACCAATTTGATGTGATAATAACGGATATCGTCTCTAAAAAAGAAATTCGTGGCAGCCCTGTTACCTTTGACAAGATAACTATTACCAGGGAGACTCCATTAAAAAACCGTCTTGTCGGCACAGGTAAATGGCTGGGAACCGATTTTGATCTTTCCGGTTTTTTTCTCGATGACGCCACCGGTACAGTAACCATTACGGCACAGGTTGATATGGAGACCCTGCTCCCTTTCATCCGTAAGGATCAATTCCCTCCTGGTTTCCTTAATTTTGAGCAGCTCTTCGGACTGACAATTCAGGCCCGAAAACAGAGCAGTGGTTTTATTATTGATATCAAAACAGATCTACCGGAACTTGACGCCATTTCATGCTCAACAACAAAGGGGCCTCTGACCAATGGCTTTCTCACTACGCGGCTGACGACTCAGGACTGGCATATTCTGGAAATGAACAGTTTTACCGTCTCATATGATCAGTATGTTTTGCAGGGAAAAGGAACTATCGATCTCAAAACGATGAAAATGGCAATGGATCTGCATAGTCCGGAACTGGTCACCTATTATGACGCATCGGGTAAACCTGAAAAGGAAAAACGAAAAGGACCTTTGCAAGCGGATCTATCGGTTGAAATCGATATGAATGATCCGGGAACATCCAGTTTAAACGGAAGTCTTCAAGGTCAGGATCTATCCATAAAACTGCCGGGACTTATATCTCCCGCAGTCAATACTATCTTTGACCTCCATTTTTCCGGTAAACGGGTTGATCTTAACCGATTCGACTTCTGGCTTGAACAGAACCTTCTTGGCAGCCCGCTGCAACTGCAAGGACATCTCCAGATGGCTGAACAGCTTATCGGAGTACTTCTCTTAAAAGGTGACTACGTTAACTCCAATGACCTTTTCAGCAAATCAACCGAAGACAACGAACAAAAGGAAAACGAACAAGCCACAAACGGTGGTCAGGGTATTGTTGTTAATGTAAAAATTGAAAAGCTGGACTTCTCCAGCACCATCATCTCACCTTTTTACCTGCAGGGTTTTGCTACAAACGGCAACTTTTTCCCTGTAAAGATGTCAGCCAGGCTGGAAAACGGTCGTATTGGAATGATGACCCATTTTGGAGAAGATGAGACAGAGAATCTGGAGTTTTCATTCTTTCTAAAAAATCTAGATATTGAAGATTTCAGCCGTTTTATTCCTCATCTGAGCAAAGGCGAGGTAAAGGGAAAAATCACCACTGGTGGAATGATCCGGGCACAAAGCAGCAGTTTTAAAAAACTTGGTTCAAAGCTGAAAGGCGAACTCTCTTTTCGTGTTCATGATGCGACCTTGAAAGGCAACTATGTTCTGGTACGACTCCTTGAACTGTTGAGCATAGAAAACCTCTTCAGCAATAAGGCCGATTATGCTGAGGACGGCGACCTCTATATCAAATCAATTAACGGCAACCTCACAATCGATAATTCCGTTCTCACCAGCAATGATATTTTAATCAACACTATTGCCTTTGACGCAACCGGTGATCTGGAGATTGACCTGCAAAACGACTTGGTTACCTCGCATCTTGCTGTTTCACCGTTTGGGGCTGTCGATACGATTGTCAGCACGATTCCTATTATCGGCCACATCCTCACAGGTGATGAAAAAAGTCTTGTCAGCTACCATTTTCAAGTCAGCGGCAGTCCTAATGACCTGAAAATCTCCTATGTTCCACTCAAGGATATTCCCCAGTCATTATTCGGCTATGGCATCCGGCTATTATCACCCTCCACCTACCTCTTTTTTCTGCCACAATCAAAAAAAGGACGCAACTATGACCGGGCGAGCGAAGAACTGGTCTCCGAAGTAGAGCAAGACTTCGAATCGGACAAAAAACTTCTGGATGGGCCGCAAGGCTGACCTGGTTATTGCCCGACACCTTCATTTCCAATCGGGATCGGGATCGAAAAATTATAACGACGCATTTCAAGGATCATGTTTATCAACCAAACCTTTTCTATAAACCTGGAAATCACAATATAATACTGAGCAGTATTACCCAATAAAGAATGATCCTTGATCGGAGGCTAGACTGGCAAATCGACAACACCTTGTGTGAGGTTGAACACTATGGATAATCACGTACCAATATCAATGCGTTAACGAGAAGAAGACTGAATACAGCTTTTACGGGTAGAGCTCAGCGTCCTTGAACAGACTACCCTGTTCATCCTTGGAAGAGAGAATCGGGTCAAAATCGATTGGCCAGCTTATCGCCACATCGGGATCATTCCAGATGATACATCGTTCATGTTCGGGAGCATAAAAGTCGGTTGTAATATAGAGAAATTCTGCAAATTCCGATAAAACCACAAACCCATGGCCAAACCCTTCAGGAATCCAGAATTGGCGTTTGTTTTCTCCACTCAGGTGGTCACCGACCCATTGTCCGAACGTCGGCGAACTGCGGCGTAGATCGACAGCCACATCATACACTTCACCACAAATGACTCGAACCAATTTCCCCTGGGATCGACGGATCTGATAATGGAGACCTCGTAAAACCCCTTTAGACGATCTCGAATGATTGTGCTGGACAAAGGTGTGCTTTAATCCGGTTTTTTCCTGCCAGATATTCTGGTTGAAGCTCTCAAAAAAGAAGCCTCTGTCATCGCCGTAGACAGTCGGATCGACAATCAGGACGTCGGGTATACCGGTAGATAATATTTCCATTGCTTTTATTTATCCATATACTTGATAAGGGACGTTAACCGCCACCATACATCCGTTCATAGTATTCCTGGTAAGAACCGTCAACAACAGAATGGACCCAAGCCTGATTGGCAAGATACCAGTCGATGGTTTTTTCTATTCCCTCTTCAAATGTGACTCTTGGCTGCCAACCTATTTCCTCTTCAATTTTCGCAGCATCAATGGCATACCTGCGGTCGTGTCCAAGCCGGTCCGTTACATAGGTAATCTGGGATGTTCGGGGTTTGCCTGTTTCGGGAAGTCCCAGCTTCTTATCCAGCAGTTCACAGACAAGGGTCACCACTTCAATATTCTGTTTTTCGTTGTCGCCGCCGATATTGTAACAATTACCGACCTTGCCCTTTTTAAGAACCTCAACAATGGCTTCGCAATGATCCTTCACATACAGCCAGTCTCTGACATTTTTGCCGTCACCATACACCGGCAATTCCTTGCCGACCATACTGTTATGAAAAATAAGAGGAATCAGCTTTTCCGGGAACTGATAAGGACCGTAATTGTTGGAACAGTTGGTGATCAATACAGGCAACCCGTATGTGTGAAAATAGGCATTGACCAGATGATCGGAAGATGCTTTTGAAGCGGAATAGGGAGAGCGAGGATCAAACGGTGTTGTTTCGGTGAAAAAACCGGTCTCTCCCAACGATCCATAGACCTCATCAGTCGATACATGGAGAAAAAGCGGTGAGGTGCATTCGGAAGATTCCTTCTGCCAGGTCTTTCTGGCAACCTCAAGCAGCGTGAAGGTGCCTGTTATATTGGTCCTTATGAAATCGGCAGGACCGGTGATTGATCGGTCAACATGTGATTCTGCAGCAAAATGCACAACTGTATCAATCCTCTCATCAATGAATAACATCTCGATTAACTCGGTGTTGCAGATATCTCCTCTGACAAAACGGTACTGCTCGGATTGATCAATTCCTTCAAGATTCTGCAGGTTTCCGGCATAGGATAACTTATCCAGATTGATCACTCGCCATTGAGGATAGTCTTCCAGCAGCAGCCGGACAAAATTTGAACCGATAAACCCGCAACCGCCGGTTACCAGGATCGTTCTTTCATTTTTCATAGGTCGAATCGAAAATGTTGATCGTTGTTGTTAGAAATCCTCCGGTGCCGTTACCTTCTCAGCTAAATGATGGACAACCAAAAAATCGAACTGAACAGTGGTATCATGTCACTCTCAGATTTTGCTGATGAGGATTATTATCTCACATTCTTTCCGACGAAAACCAGGAAAAAACAAATCTGTCTGCTTTTTGTCGATCATGCCACTCATAAGCACTGACTGCAGCTCTGAACTCTTCAGACAGTACATACCAATACTATTTTCTATCAAAGACGGCATCGGTTTAGGACTGTGGAACTATACGAAAAGAAATGACGACTCAGGAAGGAAGCTGTAAATATAAATTACAGCAGCAGCAGGTCAGGCTTTTGAGACAGCAATCTTCCCCATTGTATTTCCTACCGATCAACCCAGAGAGGAAATGAGTCGCTTAGCAGCACTCTGCCAAGACTCTCTTTTTTTTCTAGCTGTTTAGGAAGTATTGTTGGTTATCTTTTAGGTCCAGGCAGTACCAGTCTGAAACCTAGAGAACCGTTTTTAAAGAGCGGTTCATTCCGAAATCTTACAGAACACCTGGCATCCCAGCTGACACTGTACCAGCTTCCACCCCTTAAAACACGACTGTCACCATCTTCTGGTCCTGTGGGATTTTCTTTTGGGCTGTCTGTATAATAGTCAGCCTCATACCAGTCGTTGCACCATTCCCAGACATTCCCGGACATATCATAAATACCGATGGAATTCGGTTTTTTGGTTCCAACTTTATGGATCAGGCTGTTTTTGGCCTTTTCACGGTATTCTTCGGTAGTGAAGTAGTCGACTACCATGCCTTCCTCATCCTTTTGATCCCACTTCTCAGGATCGTAACTTTCATCACTGTTCAATCGATACCAGCCAAACTCTTTGAGTTCGTCACCGCCGGAATACCGTATTTTTTTGCCTCTTCCCCGGGCAGCAAATTCCCACTCTGCTTCGGTGGGCAGCCGGTAGTTTATCGAACTGTCGGCGTTCAACTTCTTTATAAATTCTTGAACATCAAGCCATGAAACCTGACTAACGGGATAATCGTCAGTATTGGAAAAAATCGAGGCATTGTCAGAAGGATTTTCACCGGCAATCGCTTTATACTGTCCCTGAGTGACTTCGAACTTGCCGATATAAAAACCGTCTACGCAGACATTATGAAGAGGCTTTTCCCGAGCCCAGCCATCTCCGAAATCATCCCCCATTTTATAGCAGCCGCCCTCAACCCAAATAAACTCCATCTTGGTTGTCGGATCAACCCAGGTATCGCCGGCAGAAGAAGCGGTTTGAACAGATGTGAATAGAAATAAGCAAAGGACTGTAACTGCAAAAACGGTTCTCTTTTTTAAAGGTATCATCGTCTCCACCATGTGCTAATCAGATCCCGCAAGGAGGTAAGAAACGGCCCTGCTTCTTCTCATCTCCAATTTCGAACGCTATACTCCCGAACAATTTGAAATATAAGGTTTTTTTAAAAATAATACAACACAAATCGGGAAAAAGCTGGAAAGTAGAGTAAACTGCATCCTATCAATCTAAAATGACTCAAGAACAGAATTATAAAAAGAGATTAGGTTATTCCTTTCAATATATGGTGAAGAGAATCTGGAAACACGACAGGGAATTGTTAAAATAATCAACTACTTATCAGGCTCTTCATCGACAAAGATAAGGGCGCAGCCGGAAGTTAACGCTTGAGCTGTCTTTTTTCTTGCTTCGGTAATAATTCGCTGTACCGTTCCCCTGGACACTCCCATCCGCTCACCGGCCTCCTCCTGGGTAAGACCCTCATGATCACATAATCTTAATGTTTCCAACTCGTCACGATAGAGATCGATATGAATGAGCTGATCAAGTGGTTTTCCCGTGGGTTTGAAGGCACGTCCACAGAACTTACCCTCACAATATCTGAATTTTTTTGGCCTAGGTGACATATCCGCGAGATAAATAGATAAAAGGTAATTGGTGGGACCTGTTCAACTTAAACCGGAGCACAGGAACAGGAACTGAATTGCAATTTATACAGTCGTTTGTAAAAAAAAGCAAGTAATCGGCCTTCTCCTGATACAGGTACCGTTTATGAGAAATTGCACAACACAACAGTCAAGTAAACACGGTTACTCTTCTTTGAAGCCCGGTATTGTATCTTTCAAGCAATATGGCAGAAATATCATCAATGGTGGCAATCCGGTCCCCCGGCACAGGATTGGTCGTAGTGCATGATAACCAGATTGTTTTTCCGAAACTGATTGACCGCATCTGCAACAGTTGAAATGGAGCGGATATCGGCGAAATAAACGGTGATATCAGCGTTGAACAACTTCTCCATAGGTTTGGTACCAATCCCTCCGACAATAACCGCTTGAACCTGTGCCTCTTTCAAAAGAGAAATAGGAACCATGCAGCCACCGGCACCATGAGTTTTATTGGAGATATTTTCAACCGATCGAACAGAACCGTCTTTACCGAGCTCAATAATTGTAAACATACTACAGTTACCAAAATGATCAGACCGTACCGCTTCAATTCCCCCGGGATGATCACTGGGAATACCAATTCTCATACTTTCCCCCACATGTTTATAAATCGTTCCACCTAGGAAACTTTCGAGCCCCATTTGTTACCTTGTGAGAAATGCTCGCTTATTCAATCAAGAGGCAACAAGCAATAGACAACCAATACCCTTTCAGGTAGAATACGGGGTGCCCACAACCATTATTACAAAAGTCTTTCAGCCAATTGGCAAACATACAATGTTGCGAACCGTTTCAATAGCCTTTTTTGGATTTTTTCTTTTTCTTGCAGCGCCTTCCTTACCATTTGCCGACCAAGAAGACACTGTTAAGGAGGCTGCAGTAACAGATATTATCCTTACCACCTCTGAAAAAGAACTTATTATGTTTGCCGTCCTCGAAAACGGGTACAACAAGGAGATGATCCAGGGTCTTCATTCAGGTATCCCCATTCATTTTTCTTTTTTTGTTGAATTGATCCAGGTAGAAAAAAATTGGCCGGACAAAGAGCTGGTGTCTATGGAGTTCAGGCACATCCTGACATACGATATGTTAAAGGAGATTTACCGGGTGGAGTTGGAAGAAGCGACCAAAAAAGACTCTACCTTCAAAACCCTTGCAAAAGCACAGAAAACCGTCAATGAAATAAATAATTTAAAAATATTCAAACTGGACCAGCTAAAGCCGAATCAATCTTACCAATTGAAAATCAAGGCTGAGCTGTTTAAGAAGACATTGCCGTTAAATCTACATTATATCGTTCCTTTTATCTCATGGTGGGACATCAAGACAGACTGGCATACAATCGACTTCAAGTATTAAACCAAATAACACTACAACTGTAAGAATCTACAGATTTTTTATTCCCTGGATTCTATGATCGAACATCCTGTCTATTTATGCAAAAACAGACCAACGAACAGGGTAAGCCATCCGTACAGGTATTAAAATCAAGCCTTGTCAAACCGCCACTGACTGATAAACAGCGAACTCAGAAAAAAAAGCTGATCCGTCGAGTCATCCTTGTCTGTCTGACTCTAATTCCGGTTTTCGCCTGGTTGCAGACATCGCTGTTTGATAAGGACATTTCCCTACCGATTGGATCCAACGTTCTGATCTTTGCCCTTATCAACATTAACCTCCTGCTGGTCCTTCTTGTCCTTTTCCTGGTTCTGCGAAATCTTGCTGAACTACTTTTTGAGAGAAAACAAAAATTCTTAGGAACAAAACTGAAGTCCAAACTGGTCATCTCATTTATTTCCCTGTCCCTTATCCCAACAATTCTGCTGTTCTTTGTGTCGTTGCAATTCATTTCCACCAGTATGGATTACTGGTTCAACTCCAATGTTGAGCAATCCCTGCAAGAATCATTGAAACTTGCCCAATCCCTTTTTCATGAGAAAGAGGAGCAGGTTGGTCGAATGGGAAGAGCTATTTCCAAACGCCTCGATGACCTTGAAATAAGCTCCTACGACTCAAAAACTACTGCCGAAGCCCTTGAAAAAATTCTCTCGTTCAACACCATTAATGGTCCGGACAGTCTGATTGTTATCACCGAAGATAAAAATGTTGAAATTGCCATTCAGGGTCCGGAATTAAGCACCATGCTGTTACCGTCAATTCCTGTAGATGTGATCCAGGAGGTGAGGCAGACTCATCTTGGACGAACAATCATTCAGGAAACGGAAAAGGGTGATCTGATACGCAATATCAGAATGACCCAGATCGGCTCCCATCAATCCGGCAGGGCCGTTTTAATTACCACCCTTCTGGTCGGCAAAGAGAACCTGTCCCGTCTCGGCTTTATATCCCAGGGAATTGAGGGGTACCGGCAACTCAAATATCTCAAAGATCCGTTTAAATTCTGGCTGCTGATTATCCTGCTTATCGTCACCCTATTGATCATATTCTCCGCCATCTGGTTTGGTTTTTATATTGCCAAAGGGATAACAGGCCCTGTTGATAAGCTGGCCATTGCCACAAGACGAGTGGCCGAAGGAGAGCTGGAATTTGCTATTCAGCGTGATTCCAATGACGAGTTGGGTGAGTTGGTCGACTCATTCAACAAAATGACATCAAACCTCAATTCCAGTAATAAACAACTGGCCAAGACATCCCGGGCGTTTGAAGATAGCTCCCAGGAGTCGGAAAGAAGAAGACGCTATACTGAAATCATATTAAAAAATGTTTCCGCAGGCGTTATCTCCCTTGATAACAATGGGAAAATCACAACCATCAACGATTTTGCTGAAAAACTGCTGAATATCGATAAAAATAATTTCATCAACCTTCCGTATAAAAAGGTGTTGCGGCCTGAACACCAGATGATCATTGATCGTTTCATCGATGATTTAAACATCACCGGCAAGACCACAGTGGAAAAACATCTGAAGATCTCAGTATTGCAGAACAAATTCTCCCTGCTCGTCAACTTCACCCGGCTTGAAGATGAAGACGGCAGCAGCCTGGGTTATGTTGTCGTATTTGACAACCTGACAAAACTTGAGAAGATGCAGCGCATGGCCGCATGGCGTGAAGTTGCGCGCCGTATTGCCCACGAGATAAAAAACCCGCTTACTCCGATTCAATTATCGGCCCAGCGCCTTCGCAGGCGGTATCCGGAAATCGTCGAAGAAAAGAACTCCATATTTAACCAATGTACTCATACGATTATCAGTCAAGTTGATGAATTGAAACGGTTGGTGTCTGAATTTTCGCAATTTGCCCGTATGCCTAAAATCCAGATTGCGCCGGCTAATTTAAGTGACCTGACCCGGGAGACACTTTTTCTTTACCAGGAAGCTCATAAAAATATCCAGTTCACCTGCACGGAGACCGAGCCGGTTCCCATTTTCAGTTTTGATGCCGAACAGATAAAGCGATGTATTATCAACCTGCTTGATAACGCGGTGGCTGTGCTGCCCGATGGCGGTGAAGTAGACTGCATCCTGACCCCGGATCTGGATAAAAATGTTGTCTTTATTCAAGTATGTGATAATGGTCCGGGAATTTCCGAGGAGAACAAGCTTAAGCTCTTTGAGCCCTACTTCTCCACAAAAAAAACCGGGACCGGACTGGGGTTGGCGATTGTATCGACCATTGTGTCCGACCATAACGGTTACATACGGGTCCAGGACAACGAACCTAAAGGCTCTATCTTCACCATTGAGTTACCTCTGACCCAGGATAAACAGATTTAAAAGCAGAAAGAGTAGAAAAATCAGCATCGACCAAGGTTTTAGCAGTTAAAACAGGTTTTTTCTTTTTGCCGGTCGGCTAAATTGCTTTTGAGAAGGAATAAAAACAAACAGATGTCGCTGTAACAGCCATTACAAAGTGGATCATGTCTAACCGAATACTTATCATTGATGATGAAATCTCCATCCAGCAGTCCCTTTCCGGTATTCTGGAGGATGAAGGCTTTTCCCCCTTATGCGCAACATCGGCGGAAGAGGGTCTCAAACTGCTGGAGAACGAAACGATTGATCTCGTGCTGCTCGATATCTGGCTTGGTGATCTTATGGATGGGTTGACAGCGCTTGAAAAAATCAAGGAACAGTTCAATATGCCGGTGATCATGATTTCCGGACACGGCACCATTGAAACGGCTGTTAATGCGACTAAAAAAGGCGCTTTTGATTTTATCGAAAAACCGCTTTCTTACGACAAAGTCATTCTCTCCATCAGCAATGGTCTCCGTTTTGCGAAATTGGAACAAGAAAACAAGCTTCTGCGTGAATCATCAAAAAAGCGACCTTCTCTGACTGGCCGATCGCGGGCTATGAACAATCTTCGATCTCAGATTGAACGGGTTGCTCCATCGGATGCCTGGGTTCTGATTCAAGGTGACCACGGTACTGGAAAAGAGCTTGTCGCCCAATCGATCCATAACCTGTCAACAAGCAGTGATCAACCGATGATCGAAGTAAATTGTGCCGCCATCCCCGAAGAATTGATCGAATCCGAACTGTTCGGTCATGAAAAGGGATCGTTTACAGGAGCCCACACATCCAAACGGGGTAAATTTGATCAGGCCGATGAAGGAATTCTGTTCCTCGATGAAATTGGCGATATGTCCCTGAAAACCCAGGCTAAAATTCTTCGTATTATTCAGGAACAAAAATTTGAGCGGGTCGGTGGTAATAAAACCATCAATGTGAATGTTCGGGTCCTGGCCGCCACCAACAAGAACCTGGAAGATGAGATCGAACAGGGAAATTTCCGCGCCGATCTCTATTATCGGCTCAACGTAGTGCCTATCCGTGTTCCATCACTGGTCGGTCGATTGGATGACATCCCGGATCTGGTCGAAGATCTGCAGAAAAATATGACCCAGGACGGTTTGAATCCAAAGAAATTTACCCAGAGAGCCTATCAGGTAATGAAGAACCATTCCTGGCCCGGCAATGTACGCGAACTCCGTAACTTTTTGGAAAGACTTATTATTATGTGTCCTGAAGAAACTATAACCCAGGAGCAGATCAAACTCTACCTCACTCCCGGCTCCAAGAGTGAAAGCTTAACCGGCGACTCCAACTTTGAACCTTATCAAGCTGGAGACTTCAAAACGGCCAAGAAAAAAT
>CAZUUJ010000036.1:0-37956 GCA_964623625.1 uncultured Desulfocapsaceae bacterium | reverse complement strand
CTCAAGCATTGGTACCTTGAAAACAAGACCAGGAGCCTGCAACTGGAAAATGAAAGATATCGCCGCCATCTAGAGACCATTTTCAACTCTGTAAGTGAATCAATCATCACAGTTGATATAAATATGCAGATTATTCAACTCAATGATACTGCCAAGCAAGAACTGATGGCAAAAGGAGAAGAAGGTTTATTCAGCCTTAAACAATTACCAGAAAAGCTCTATTCCACCTGTCTTGATGATGCCAAAAAAGTACTTAAGAAACGAGTTAAGGTAAAAAACCACCTCATCGAGTTCAGCTCCTCTGATGATAAATCAAAGGTCTTCAGTCTGACCACCTCACCTCTGAATGGTGAGAATGATCAGATTCAGGGAGTTGTTTTTGTCATTGGAGATATGACTGTTTATAAACCCAGCCAAGCGAATGATCAGCGAAATCATTTCCATGGTTTTGTAGGATCAAGTCCTGCCTTACAAAAAGTTTACAACCTTATTGAGAACGTCGGCAAGGTTGATACGGCTGTATTGATCACTGGAGAAACCGGAACAGGTAAAGAGTTGGCAGCAGAGGCACTTCACATTGAAAGTTTAAGGTGGCATAAACCGCTGATCAAGGTGGATTGTGTCTCTTTTACCGAAGATTTATTGGAAAGTGAGCTTTTTGGTCATAAAAAAGGCTCTTTTACAGGTGCCGACCATGATAGAGACGGCAGGTTGCTTATTGCAAACAAAGGAACACTATTTTTAGATGAAATTGGTGATATTTCTCCTCGAAACCAATTGTTATTTCTTCGTTTTCTACAGGAAAAGACCTTTACGCCAATCGGACAAAATGAACCAATCCACGTGGATGTGCGAATCATTGCCGCGACAAATGTTGATTTCCAGGAAAAAGTACAAAAGGGTACATTCCGTGAAGATCTCTATTATCGACTGAAGGTCATTGAAATAGAACTCCCCTCATTGCGTGAATTGGGAGAAGACATCATACTCATTGCCAACTATTTCTTAGGATTTTTCTGCAAGAAACTCGGGAAAAAAATAGTCTCAATCTCTGACCAGGCCGCAGAATGCATGATGGAATATTTTTGGCCTGGAAATGTCCGACAACTTAAACATGTTATAGAAAGAGCTTGTGTCCTCTGCGATGGACCAGTCCTTCTCGTCAATCATCTTCCTGCTGAGATACTTCACCATAAAGGAACCGACAGTAATGCCATCTCTTCATCACAATTGTCGAGCCATCAATTCAAACATTCTTATGTCCCACATCAGACAGCGCCCAGCTATCAACCGGAAAAACAAAAGATTCTTGAAGCTTTAGAAATGACTAACGGTAACAAGCTGAAAGCTGCCAAACTCCTTGGTATAGCCCGATCAACACTCTATAGACAGTTGCATCGTTACAAAATTGAATAAGGAGCAACTATTTGGATAATCTCTGCTTTTGCAAAGATTATTTCTTTCAAATCAACCTGCTAGTATAAAATATTTTAACCCCACTTATTTTCTATCCTCATCCAATTGGTTCACCAACTCCTTCAAATGTAATCACAAAAAGTGTACTACATCGTGGGACACTTTTGAGACACTGGCGGGACAGCCTGCCGGGACACTAGCGGGACACTGTTCTGTTCCAACCAAGACCCTCTTAAAAAAATCTTTCTTGAAGAAATTTATTTTTTCAAATTATTACAAATATTTATTAGCAGAAAAGAGGCTGCTGCCTCAAACAATTGTATTCTTTGGCATGCAAGGTGCAATCATTGAAAACAAACATTCGCTAATACCACATTTCCACAATAACAAAGGAGATATCATGGAAGATACAGTTTTAGTCAAAGAGAAAAGCGGTTCCAGGGCAAGTGTTGACAGTAAAACAACAGTCTCAGCCGAGGTAGATAAAGTTATCATTGGCTCCTATATTGTTTTGGCCAGTGTTGTTGGGTTATGGGTTGTTGCCTGTCTTGTCAGCGCAATGATCCAGGCAGGAGGACCTATTCAATTACTGATCGGGTATTTCCAGGCCTTAGCCGGTTAAGTGCTGCACAACTCTAATTAGAACCACATGGCAGCTTAAGGACCACCATCGAAGGACTCAAAAACAAGGCGCAAGTGAAAAACTACATTGGAAAACGGTTCACTTTTTTCCATGCCTGAGTTGACCTTTTAACTTGATACAGATTGCTAGTAGCAATAGACTAGAGGTAGCCGCATATGATGAATTACACAGGATATTCTTAATGGATAACTGCTGAACTGCCTGAATTCTATATGCGATTATTCACTCTTTAACGAATTGCTCCCATGGCTATTCTATTTCGTAATCTACTGATCTGTTTTCTCGTTGCAGTTGTGTCACTGTTCGCCGCCATGGTCTGGTTCATTGAGCACCGGCTTCCGGAACAGGATTACAGTGAAGTTATTGAACGATTGAACAATGACCAGATAGTCAAGCTTGTCTTCACAGGTAACAGAGTTGTTTTTACCGATCGTGATGGTCACTCATTTGTATCAACTGTTCCGAATGCCGAAAAATTCATAGATAAAGTTCAAAGTAAAAAGATACGCCTGGTAGTCAAGGAAGATCGTTTTAATCTGATCTTCATCACTGTTATCTCCCTCATTATTATTATATTGATCTTTGTTGTCTGGTGGTCGCTTCGTCACAGAAAAGAAGAGGAAAGTAAATTCGCAAGCGACAAGCTTGTCTGTTCAAGCGCTCAGAATCTCAATCTCACTTTTGACAATATAGCTGGGATACCGGAAGCCAAAGAAGAACTTGAAGAAATAATCTCGTACCTGAAGCATCCTGAGAATTTCAAGAAGGTCGGTGCAAAGATACCGAGGGGAATTCTGCTTCAAGGCCCGCCAGGGACTGGAAAAACGATGCTGGCAAAAGCTGCTGCTGGTGAAGCACAGGTACCGTTTTATAGTTTTTCCGGTTCAGATTTTGTTGAAATGTTTGTCGGTGTTGGAGCTTCACGGGTCAGGGACCTGTTCAAAGAGGCCAAAGAAAATGCCCCTTGTATCGTCTTTATAGATGAAATTGATGCCGTTGGCACCAGCAGAGTTCAAGGGTCCTCAGCTGGCGGTACGGAGGAAAGAGGTCAAACACTCAATGCCTTGCTGGTGGAGATGGATGGCTTTAATACTGATGATGCCATTATCGTGCTGGCCGCCACAAACAGACCGGATATTTTGGATCCAGCCTTAAAAAGACCCGGTCGGTTTGATCGACAGATAAATATCTTATTACCCGATGTGAAAGGGAGAAAGAAAATACTAGATGTTCATGGACGAAATGTTGTTCTCCATCCTGAAGTTGATTTTATGGAGCTTGCCAAGGGAACACCCGGCTTTACAGGAGCTGAACTGGCAAATCTTGTCAATGAGGCAGCGTTGATGGCGGCAAGAAAAGGAAATGACCATATAGTCAAGGACGATTTCGAAAAAGCTCGGGATCGTATCCTTATGGGAATTGAACGTAAGGGCCTTGTGATGAGTGAGAAAGATAGAGAAATCCTTGCCTACCATGAATCAGGCCATGCAATCATAGCAAAGAAACTGCCGCACACCGACCCTATTCATAAAATAACAATTATTCCAAGGGGGGCTGCTCTCGGTCAAACTCAGCAAGTTCCAAAAAGTGACAAGCAAATCTATTCCAAACAGTATCTCAACAACAAGATTATCACATTAATGGGCGGAAGAGCCGCCGAAGAAATTGTATTTGGTCTTCAAACGACCGGGTCTCAAGAGGACCTGTTTCTAGCAACACAAATTGCAACCGATATGATCTGTAAATGGGGGATGAGTAAAACGCTTGGACCTCAAACATATTCCATGGAAAACAGTTCTTTTCTTGAAAGAACCGACTCATCATTAACCATGGGACCGGAAACACAAAAACGTATCGATAAAGAAGTCAACAAGCTGCTCACAGACAGTTCCAATGAGGCCGTTTCTCTCTTGAAAAATGAAATGCGCCTTCTAAAAAGCCTGGCAGAAATTCTGCTTGAGTTTGAAACTCTCGATAGAGAGGAAGTGGATATTATTATTGAGTGTAACGCCAATAAAGAAGTGGCGACACAAAATCCTCCGGAACAGAATTGTGATACCTGTCTGGCTAAAGAGCACTGCAGTTACGCTATTTCCATAAGAGAGGCACATGAAGCCTCCATATAAACTCAGTACTGCCACTTTGCTTCTTACTGTGGTGTTGTTAGCTGTACTCATCGTCACGGGATTTAAACAGTATAACCTTGCACATAGACATAATTCTCTGGTCAAGGAAAGTGAAAAAACAATTTTTCTCTATGCGACAATACGAGAACAAGTTACTGAAGGAATCATATCAAAAAATCCACTAAGTCTTACAACTGCGGCCGATGGATTTGAACAATTATACAGTAGATTTACTGCAATACTTGAAAACCAACTGATCCCGAACCAATACAAACTATCTTTTATTCAAGAGATGGATCTGGAACAGATAGTAATAAATCTAAAGAAACTATCCTCTCATCCCGAAAACAATACCTTATCCCTGACAGTTGCCAACCAGCTTCGTCAAATGAATAATCAGTTTCTTCAATTCGACAGAATTGTAGTGAGTGAAATGAGAAATAAAATCATTTGGTATCAGAAAAACAGTCTGATATTGATGGGTCTTGTCATTTTGTTTACCTGTTTCACACTCTTACTCACATATTCCGAGTCGATCAGGCCACTCATCCAGCTAGAAGCACAGTTGAAGCAGGCCATAGTAAACAACAGTCCTGTACAGCTGGAGAACAAAAAAATTTATAATCCTGCAATAAAGAAGTTAATTGTTTCATTCAATACATTCCTCCAAAAATCTCGCAAGAACAATCCGATTGACCCGGAACACCTGCATCAATTTCCAGAATTCTCTTTGAGATGTAATGAGATCAGTAACAGATTAAACGCGATCATTAACTACGCCCAACTTCTTATTGATCACTCTCAGAAACACCACACCAATGATGATGAACTCAACAATAGGCTTCATGAAATAATTGATAACGGAGAAAAAAGTGCTGTTGTCCTCCAAAAATTAATAGAAGGAAAAAGACATGACGGACTTGGAAAAGAGTAACGGAGATTTAAGCCCCATTAATCAACAAAAGACTCCCAACCATGATGAGGAGAATTCTGGGGCATGGAAGACACTGCTTGGTAAGGCATGGCAAACCCCGTTAGGGGTTTTTGGTATAGGTTTAACTACCATTTCCATAACGTTGATCATACTTGGCCTCATCGGCCATCTTTCAGGTCTGATTCAAAACCACTACTTTGCCATTTTTACTTTTTTATTTTTACCGGCAATGATGCTGTGCGGCCTTTGCCTCATTCCGCTTGCTTTCTATTTTCAGCGGAAGAGTTGGTTTAAAAAAAGCCTGATCAATAAGGAGAACTTAAAAATTGATCTTTCCGACAAGCGTCATAGAAAGGGCGTAATCCTGTTTACAGTTCTCTCGGTTATTAATGCCACACTTCTCGTTCTTGTGGCCTACGAAGGGTACCATTTTACTGATTCTTCCTATTTTTGCGGTGTGGTCTGCCACCAGGTTATGGACCCGGAATATACTGCCTATCAGCGTTCACCCCATGCAAAAGTAGAGTGTGTTGAATGTCATATTGGTTCCGGGGCGGACTGGTTTGTGAGGGCAAAACTGTCCGGTTTGCGACAGGTAAAGGCTGTATTTGACGGAGATTTCAATCGACCCATCCCCGCACCTGTGGAACACTTGAGGCCTGCGCGGGACACCTGTGAAAGCTGTCACTGGCCGGAAAAATTTCATGGGAAAAGAATTAAAGAATTCATAAGTTTCACCAACGATAATCAGAAAGATGTCGTCGTTCAGGAAATTGCCCTCCATATCGGTGGCCGAAACCCGGTAACTGAAGTGTTTGAAGGTATTCATTGGCATGTCAGCCGTGATATCCAGGTAAAATATCAGGCCCTTAATAAGAAACGAACAAAAATCGGCAAAGTTAAAGTAATCCGACAAAAAGGAGCCACTGAAGAATATTTAATAGACAATGGGGAGCCTGAGGAAGGAATGGAGCCACAATGGAGGCTCATGGACTGCATTGACTGCCACAACAGACCAACCCATGTCTACGAGGAGCTCGAACAGGTTGTCGACTTTGGCCTCTACTCAGAAAAGATCAACCCTGAAATTGAGGGAATACGGGAAGATAGCATAGGCGTGCTGGGGGAAGACTATATAAGCAGAGATGAAGCAACAGATCAAATCGTTGAGAATTTACTTGAGCGTGTTGCCAAACGTCATGGGAACGATTTTGTCGCAGAGCATGAAAGTGAAATCGTTAAATCAGGAACATTTCTCCTGCAAGCCTATCTCAATAACGTGTGGCCGAAAATGAAAGTGACCTGGGGAACCTATCGTCAACATCTTGGCCATCAGTTTGAAGACGAAGGCTACGGCTGTTTTCGTTGCCACAACGATGAACATGAGACAAAATTTGGGAAAATCATCAGACAGGATTGTGATTTATGTCATGATGACCCTGAGTAAAAAGTGACCTGATTACCACTAAAATTCAGCTGAAATGTATTAAACAAATCATGTCACGATGAAAGCTGTCAGTTTTCCGGCATTTCCTGTCAAACGTCCTCGCTCAATCTTTGCTTGCGGGCTGGGAGCCTGTGCTTTCCTGTTTGACAGGAAACACCGGAAGCTACTTTATGGTTTATTGTTTTATAGAGCCTAGCTATGTTTAGGTGTAATTGGAGCCTATAACCATCCCTTTTTCCGTCTCTCTTTTAACCTTCTCATTTAATACGTGGTTCTCCATATAACCAGAGATCACCAGGCGCACTGCCTGGATCGGAAATATAAATATATCCACCTATCTCATACACCTTATTACTGCCGTCACTGTAGGTGCCGATACTGGATCCAGCAAATGGCACCCTTCTCTGTGGTTGAGCCGGCTTTGTCTTTTCTTCAACGTTTTTAAGTTCTTCTGCCGCGTACACTAGCAAATCATATTCATAATGGGTCCAGGGACCTAATCCACCACAATTACAGCACACCTCACTCGAACCTGTTATTCGATTATCAGTCACAGTAAATTTAGCTGGATATCGTGGATTGATTTCCAGAAGGTTAGAACATCCAGACCAATCCCGTTCTTCCATGAAACCATCTTTTAACCTGAAGTGTCCATAACCGATATCGCGGCCTTGATACTTTTGTCTGTGCTGAAACTTTCCATTTAAGAAGTAATCATCCAATATTTTTCCCATTTGTTCGGTACTTTTTGCCTGTTCAAGTTGTCGCCAGAATTCTGCGGGAGCTTTGCCCAATAAATGGCACGATACAAGATTCAACAGAGCGAAACAAACCAGAGCAATTGAAAACTGTCTAAGTGATGTCATCGTGATCTCCCTTCATTCGTGATAAAATGGTGTCTTCTTCACTCATATTATATCACAAAAAAACGCGTGAAAGGAGCCCACTGTAGAACCAACAACAAACCACTAAAACCCAAATGAAGAAAAATATAATTTCTTTGTTGATACGATTTAAATAAAAACTGTTTGAAAATATACGCAGAGCGAGAGAAACCAAAAGGGTCCTCCTGTGTCAAAATAGGCTGAGAGCTACCGTGACAGTATAAAAACCTTGTAGCAATTTAATTTTTCGCAAATTGAAGTTGCACGTGAGATGAGTTTAAAAGCAGGCGTACTAAAACCACTATTATTCAGGAAGCATATTATAAAAATAGGTGAGGATATCGGTTCGTGTAACAATCCCGATTATTTTCCCCTCGTGTTCCACTGGCAGGTGGCCAATTTTTTTTGATACCATTAGCTGGGCTGCTTCTGCAGGCTCAATGTGTGGCGGTATGGTCTGAACATTTCTGACCATAAAGGCTTTAACCGGGCTTTTCCATTGTCTGTTCTGCTTCAGTTTCTTGAAATCCCAGAGAACGATTATACCTTCAAGGTTGTCTTCGGTTCCCACCAAAACGCCACGGATCTTCCGCTTTTCCATTAAATTATGAACCTCTCTCGTGGTGGTGTCACCACTTACCATGATTACAGGATAGGACATAAGGTCAGCAATCTGTACGGCACTGACTCTACTATCTTCAAGAATCATGGTAATGCTCTCTTTAATCTGTTGAGGTGTCAGGGATGATGTCTTGATTGTGGCCGATGCTGCTCTTGTGTGACCTCCCCCTCCGATTTGCTCCAAAATGCTGCCAACATTAACACGATCAGTAATGCTTCTCCCAATCACAGTGCTGGAATGTTCGTCATTGATAAAGATGGCAAAGACCGCTTCGGTATTGATGAGTTTTCGATACATATTGACAACGGTGGAAAGCATCGGGACCTTCTGCCTGAGTTTTGTGATATTGAAACCAATGGTGACGCGCTTGTGGGTTATTTTTTCTGTATTTTCGATGAGAGTGAAAAGAATGTCTTTCTGGGTTTCCTCGTAGGGTGGATTGAGAAAGACAGAAGCAACGTTTAAATCTGCACCATTGGCAAGAAGAAAGGCAGCAGCATAGGCATCGTCCGGCCTGGTACCCGGATAAGTCAGGTGGCCGGTGTCCTCGTAAAGCCCTATGAGTAGGACAGTTGAGTCCAGAGGGCTAAGAGACATGTTACGGCGGATCATCTCTCGAACCATCAGACTAACGGTCGCTCCTGTGGATTCAATACAGGACCAGGAGCCATGAATATCACCGTCACCCTCGTGATGGTCCCACACGTGAATATCAAGGTCCTGGCGTTTTCTTAACCCCTCCATCCGGTCAAGCCTCCGCCACTGGTTAGTATCCACAACAATCAACCGGGTAACGTGTTCAAGGTCAATTTCACCGGGAAGGACAATAGAAAATGCTGTTTTATGGGTAGAGAGAAAACGTTCGGCATTTTTATTAACCATTTTTGGTATGACACCTGTGGCCCCAGGATAAAGCAACGTTCCTGCTACGATTGAGGCAAGCGCATCGAAGTCTGTGTTTTTATGAGTCGTAATAATATCCATAAAACAGTATCTGTCTGTTATTTCAACTATTATGCTATTGTTCCGGGTTCACATAACCTGTTTCAATCCCTTGAGCAACCCGTCAACATTTTCACCACTGGCCGTTTGGCCCATTAAGCCAATCCTCCATATTTTACCTGCTAGAATACCCAGACCACCACCAATTTCAATGTCAAATTCCTGGAAAAGGCAACGGGGCCAACACCGATATACAACTTAAAGGTGGTTCTGTTTGTAGGTACAGCAATCCTCTACAAATTATTCCCTTTTCTGTTTAACTTATACCGAATATCTTCAGAGAGTTTTCTATTGACAGCCAGCAGGTCCGCAATAAAGGCCACCAATATAGTCTGGAACCCAATCCCTAATAATAGACCTGCGAGGATAACAGATTGTACATGGCCGCTCCCTTCTCCGGAAAAATAGTAATAGAGAAATCTTAGGCCAACCAGGAAACCAACTGCAGAACAAAATGCACCCATTGTCATAAAAAACTTAAACGGCATATAAACAACAAGTATTCGTATTATTGTAATGATGGACTCTTTAACGTAAGAAAAATTACCTTTAACTAAACGTGATGGCCTGAGATCTTCATTCACCCGGATCGGTACAGATGTAACAGACATATTATTCCTGCCTGCCTGGATAATAGTCTCTAAAGTGTATGTGTACTCGCTATACACATTCAGACGCCTGGCAAGCTCCCTACTCATGGCTCTAAAACCACTCGGTGCATCAGGAATATTGGTACCACTTACGTATCCAACCATGACGCTGCCAATTTTTTGCAACCACTTTTTCAGTACTGAAAAATGAGGGATTTCATCAATCGGTCGCGCCCCGATAACATAATCAGCTTTACCGTTTAAAATTGGTGTGACTAATTTTTGTATATCATCAGCACAATATTGATTATCCGCATCGATATTCACAATAACATCAGCATTTAAATCTAAAGAGCGTTTGATTCCAGCCATAAAGCCTCTTGCCAGACCTTGATTCGCTGGAAATCTTATAATATGCTCGACACCGAACTCTTCTGCTACAAGAGCTGTACGATCACAACTGCCATCATCAATAACCAACCTTTCAATGACATCAAATCCTTTTATTTTAAGTGGCAGCCCCTTTAATACTATGGGCAGAGTCTTCTCTTCGTTGAAGCAAGGTATCTGTATTATAAGTTTCATAAATTGTTTATCGGAATCAACGCTGTTTAATGAAATATTTAATTACCCATAAAACTCAGCCTAACACGAGGTATTGTCAAGGATGAGAATGAATGGAAATCAGACAAGAATACAGTAACACAACATTGCTGAGAATATCGTTATTGCTAAGATTGTTCATCTTTCATTTTATCCGTATAGTCGAATTTCCAAAGAGAGGGAGTCGAACTATTCGTTTACCGGTAGCGGCAAAAATTGCATTGGTAACAGCAGCAACTATTCCAATTGCACCCAGTTCGCCCACTCCGGCCGGGTCACGATGACTTTCAATAAATCGAACGACCATATCGGGAGTTTCCTTCATTCTCGGTATCCTATAGTTGTGGAAATTACTCTGCTCAACTCTGCCATATTTGATTGTTATTTGATTCTTGGTAACCTGACCAAGGCCAAAGAGAATCCTCCCCTCAATCTGCTTCTTTGCGGCTGCTGGATTCACGACCCGGCCGCAATCGACAACACAGAATACCCTTTCAAGCCTGAGTAAAGAGTTCCCAATTACAGATACTTCAGCTATATGAGCGATTAGGGTTTTGTAATGTGTATATAATGAAAGACCCTGGAAACGTCTTTTGGAAAAGAATTTTCCCCAGCCCGCCAATTCTGCGACTTTTTTCAGCACTTCAATATGTCGTGGTTTGTTTTTAAGTAATCCAAGACGTAACTCCAACGGATCATAATTACCTTTACAGGCAATTTCATCCATAAAACTCTCTGTAATAAAACCGTTTTGCGAACCTGCCACACCACAGAATGGAGCAGTTGGGACCAGCCTTGTTTTCCTTATCAGCTCAATTCTCTTATGAGGAATAGTATATGGTGTATCGTCTATTCCCTTGATAAGCTGAACATCGGTTCCTTTACCGACTATTCTATGGTGCCAGAATTCCGGTACTCCATGTTTATTCAGACCGGCTGAAAGTTTATTGTATGTCAGCGGTCGATAAAAACCATTCTGCAAATCATCCTCTCGCATCCAGAGAACCTTCACCGGGGCATCAACGGCTTTTGATATCTGAACCGCCTCTCCGACAAAGTCATTGTGTTGCCGACGTCCGAAACTCCCACCCATGATGATTTTATGAATTTTAATCTTCTCACGGGGAAGATCGATATACTGTCTGGCAATATTAAGCGCATCCATGGGCCGCTGTGTCGGCGCCCAAATCTCACAATCATTTTGACGCACATGCGCAGTACAGTTCATCGGCTCCATTGGTGCATGGGCAAGAAACGGAGCGATATAAGTGGACTCAACAATCTTTTCTGATTTTTTTTTGCCCTTTACAATGTCACCGCGATCAACAACTTTTTTGCCTGCAAACTCTTTTTCCATCTCCTGAAAGAGTTTTTCTATTCTTTGATTACTTAGCTCAGAATTTTTTTTGTCGTTCCATTGGACTTTTAGAGCGCGTCTGCCCTTGTTAGCCGACCAGAAATCTTGGCCTACAATTGCCACTCCTGTAAAAGCAGGTTCTCTAAATTGGTTTACAGCTTTTCCGTATAACTCCTTGACGAATCGGTACACCTTTTTCAGTTGATGTTTTCCGATTAATTCTATCAGAAAATCCCTTCCCGGAAAATCATAGGTGAATTTATCGTATCTGGGTGTAAATACGGGAAAAACAAAATGAACCCCTTTAACTGACAAAACTTCCTCTTCATTGTAGCTCTTTACCGTACCGCCAAAAACCGGAGATCGCTCAACGACAGCTGTCAGCATACCGGGCAGTTTGATATCGTAACCGTAAACCATTTTCCCCGTGACCATCTTCTCGGCTTCAATGTTGGGGATATTCCGTCCGATTATTTGAAATTCATCAGGGTTTTTCAATGTGATTTTTTCAGGAATCGCCTGTTGAGCAGCAAGGGGGACCAACTGGCCGAAAGTTAGTCGCTTTCCGTTTTTTCTGTTAACCACCTCGCCGTTTTCCACATAACATTCTTGCTCCCGGTTATTCCATTTAATTGCTGCGGCTGCTGTCAACATTGTGCGAGCAACTGCACCGGCTATCCGAAAGGTCTGCCAAAGATCATGAACCGAACGACTGGCACTTGTCATCTGCAGGCCGTAGATTGGCGCCAAAGGTGCCCATTCTGTCTGAACGGATGACCACCTGGCTCCAAGTTCATCTGCAATAATCATTGAAAGAGAGGTGGTTATTCCCTGTCCCATTTCCGATTTAGGAATGGCGATGGTCACTCTGTCATCTTCGGTTATTCTTATCCATATGCCAAGATTGCCGAAGTCTTTATTTTGACCAAGATCGGCTTGGGATAAACCTTTATTAGTTCTGTATAAAGCGGAGCCGATCATCAGACTGCCACCTGCAGCAGCAGTTATTTTTAAAAACTTGCGACGGTTTATTTTAATGGATTGATTCATATCGAAGTATTTCTAATCTCTTCTGCCGCTCTTTGAATTGCCTTTTTGATATGCTTATACGTTCCACATCGACAGAGGTTTGATGACATAGCACGATGAATTTCCGCGTCAGTGGGATTTGGGTTATTCGCCAACAAAACTGTAGCGGATATTATTTGCCCCGGTTGGCAATAACCGCATTGAACAACATCTTCTTGAAGCCAAGCACGGATAATCGGATTATTGTTGTCAGCAGCAAGACCTTCAATTGTTGTAATCTCCTTATTTTGAACTGCCGATATCGATATGCTGCACGATCTAACATCCTTCCCGTCGATGATGACATTACATGAGCCGCAAATCCCTTTTCCGCATCCATATTTTGTCCCAGTTAACGCAAGTACATCACGTAAAACCCATAATAGGGGCATATCTGGATCAATATCCAAGGAATACTGCTTTTTATTGACGGAAAATGTAATCATTTAATTATTTTTGAATGAGCAAAGTACTCTTTGCTGAGACTCTTGGTTGATCAGGAAATATTCTTCACTTCTTTTTGGAAAAGAATGAAATCGTCCATGGTGTCAATATCCATTAGAATATATTTGTCAGGAACAGGGATGATACGCGTCCGGTTCTCATACTGGCGTAAGAAACCACGCATTCCATCCAGTCCATCAAATTCCTGGATTTTGTCAATCAGGCTGGAGGAAATAAGCGGTGGATGGCCTCTTCGCAACCTATGGGAAGGAATGCAGATCAGGATCGATGAGTTTTTCTTAAATGATTCCAGAAGGGTGCGAACACTCTCTTGACGCACAAGCACAATATCGACCGGAAGGAGAAAGAAGCAGTCGCATCTGTTCCTGAGAGCCTGAACACCCTGTTGAATTGATGAGAACATCCCCTCATCATATCGACGATTGTTGATCCATCGCGAAGTGGTCTTCTCCACAACAGGAATCAGGTCCTTCGAGAGATGGCCGACCACTGTGACAATTTCATCGATCCCGGTAGACTCAAACAATCCAATGACGTATTCAATGAGCGTTTTATCACCGAGTTGCAGAAGTGGTTTGAACTTCTTCATTCGTGAAGAGCGGCCCGCCGCCAGGATAAGAGCGCCCGTGCGAAGATCAGACATCTTTCCTGATAACGGCACGATGCTGAATCAGTTGAGCAATAATACTGATACCGATTTCAGAAGGAGTTTCTGCATCAATATCCAGTCCTACCGGACAAAACACCCGCTGAAGATCTTCGTCAGTGAAACCCTCATCCATCAACAGACCAAAGATATGGTCCCTTTTCCTGCGGCTGCCAATCATACCGATATAGCCGGCTTCGGTCTTCAAGGCCTGAGCCAGCACCAGCTTGTCATAGTGATGACCTCTGGTCATAATCAAAATGTAGCTGCTGGGGCCGATTGATGAACTTTCAAAAACTCCATGATAATCGGTGGTAACCAAAAGTTGCTCCGCATCGGGAAACCGCTCTTTATTGACAAATTTGGCTCTGTCATCAGCGACAACAAACCGAAAATCAATCTGTAACAACAGCGTCGACACAGCCTTGGAGACATGACCGCCCCCCACCAGGTAAACAATTTCAGGTGGTTGAATGAATTCTACGACATAGTGCTGATCTTCAACAGTATGGAGTAAGGTCATATTATGACATACGCTGTTCTGGAAGATTACTCCCCTCAGTTCCGTGGGCAATAAAAGCGAATTGACCCGGCTATTGTCTATAGTCTGTAAAGATCGTCTAAAATGATATCGCTCCTCACTCCTGTCCAGTCGGCCAACCCAGAGCAGCGACTGGGACATCTGAACGCTGTTCCTAAGCAGCCCATACATTTTAAGATTCTCTGCATTGCACGCTACATATTCGATGAGTACCCGTATACTTCCTCCACAGATCATATCCATCTGATCTGTGGAGGAAGTATCTAAACAATTAAAGGAGAGAAGATCGACGCCTTGAGAAGAAAACAGATTCATGGCCGATTGAATCACATCCGCCTCTACAGCTCCACCGCCGATTGTGCCGGTGATCCGGCCATCTTTATATACTGCCAATTTAGAGCCTGCTGAGCGGGGAGTAGAACCACTTGCAGCAACAATGGTCGCTACAACAATATCCTGTCCCTTCATAAGGGACTTATGTACTTCCTGCCAGATACCACTCATCTTGTTCTCGTTTGTTGTGCTCATTGAGACAATTAATACCCGATTCCGTGACGGGAAATGCTGTTTATGCTATCAGTATTTTGATATATTTGAACATTCTGATCTCTCAGAAAGTTTAGCCTTTTCAAAAACGGTATGGAAGCAATATGATAAAATATCTTTGCATATAAGAAATTGTCAATCAATATCCTGGCCTGTACAGAGCCATTAACCTGTTGCTGCAATAAGAACTTGGACGACTACATTTTTTATGACTGTTGAATATGAAGAACAGATTCTGCGAACATCTTCTGTTATCACAAGAGGTAACCATCAGTTTCTGCAGACTGAATTACCGGTCATCTACAAACTTTTTGACTGCATCCCGGAGGAAGAATTCCTTTTGGCAAACGAGGTATGCTGGCTTGCGGGGGGAAGTTTGCTCAGATGGTTATCCGGCTGTATAAACAGGACAAAACAGAGTGACATGTTTTATGATAGAGACTTTTTCTTTTTTTCTCGCCAGGATCTCTATACAACCTATAAAAAACTCATCAGCAATGGTTATCAGATAGTCTGTTTCAATGTGAAAGAAAGGAAATTTATACATAGAAAGAGTATCCGTGCAGAGGATTTAAATCTACAATCCATGACTTCAGCACAAATTCTCTCAAACAGAAAAATTACAGATATTATATTTAGAAAAGATCTGATTGTTGCTGAGCTTCAATCCCCCCAAAAAAAGAGATACCAACTGATTGGCGCTCTCCACTGTAATGATCCTTTAGGTGTTATAGAACAATTTGATTTCACTATCAGCCAGTTTGCAACTGATGGAAAAAACCTCTATACAGGGATAAACACCTGGAATGATCTTTTCCATCAAAAACTCAGTTATATCGACAAAACAGTCAATTTAAGAACAGCCTGGCGGGTGTATAAGTATACACGGATGGGGTATCGCCCAAATGTCAAATGTTTGGCCGCTGCTGCCAAATCACTTCTTCTTTCTCCAACCTTTATCGGCAGGTAATAGCTATGAACCGGTTGACTTCAATTTTAAAAAAGAAAAACGGAAATAAACCATCAACGGGCAAGCATATTTTTTATTTATCATCGTTTTTCATTGGTATAGCCACGATTGTTTCTCTATTTCTCTACTTGAATAAAAATTTATCGGTTGTCAATCTACTGGAGCAGATATCTGTACTCAAAACCGCCAATATCTGTTTTGCCGGTTTTCTTATTTCCACTGTATCGATGGCGCTAACTCAGCTCTATATGACCCGCAGCCTGAACTGTCGTTTAAACTTCATCGAAAGTTATGCTTTGAGTATTCTCACACGATCAGGTAATACCCTTACACCCTACCGCCTTGGAACAATATATCGTGCCGCCTACTTGAAGAAGAATCATCAATTATCCCTTGTAAGGTTTGGTTCTCTCTTTGTCGGTCTTCAACTTGTACTGATTTTAACAAGCTGCCTGGTAAGCGGTGCGGCACTCGCAGTCCTGTCTAAAAATAACCAATATATCGAAACAGGAATGATGATCTGTTTTTTTTCTGTTTTCGTACTTTGCTGCTTCTTCCTGTTTTTCTCTTTCCAAATTCAAGTTCCTGTCAAATGGATTAACAACGGATTAAACAGTTTTTTTCAGGGATGGCGGATGCTTCAGAATGACAAAACAGGTTTACTGGTTGCCATATCCGGGAGAATGGTTGGCATAATCACTTATACCGTTATTTATTATTACATTCTTAATGAACTTGGCAGTAATATTGATTGGACGGTTTGTTTGTTTCTCACTGCTGTTTCAAGCCTCACCATGCTCGTCCAGATTATTCCAGGATCATTGGGTATAACTGAATTAACAGTAACACTTGCAGCAACGCAATTTTCATTATCTCCTGCAGTGGGATTTAGTGCGGCATTATTGATTCGTTTTTTTACTCTGGTTTATTTAATTGTTTTCACATTGCCTTCCTGGATTATATTGAATAAATTTAATAAATTGTAATTACAGATACTTGGATAGCTATCGGAATAGGATGTTGGGGTTGCCTTAAAAAGAGTCCGGTTGGGTAGCTGTTTTATCAGGCTGTTATTCTGTAATCAGGGACCAGTATACATACCCTACATGAGATAAGAGCTGCTTTATGATGATGAATCGTATCAGAATGCAGGTTGAAAGTGTTCGACATGCGGTTAAAAAAGAAGCTGTAAAAATGGCAACCAGGAACGGTTCGATTGTCTCCATTGCTTTAGCAGGTTCCTGGGCATTGGGGATTCCCTCCCCAGTTGATATCGATGTTGTAGTTGTTTTTAAATCCATTTCCGATAGTAAAAAGTACAACCAACTGGAGACCAGATTGCTTTTAGGTAATCGACTGGATTTTCACTGTTATTCCTTGCAAATGATTGAAAATCTGATGTTCAAGAGAAAAGCCAATATCAACATCATAAAAAGAGCCCGATTGGCTACCAGAAAACTGAGGAACTATCCTTTGATAAAACAAATACTGATCTCTTGCCTGGGTGGACGGGTAGGATATTTCAAATCACATGAAATTAGTCCACAGGCAGCACAGATACTCATTCCTCTTGTCGATAACAGACACTACCTGACAACTCTACAAACAAAGCAAAAAAGCAAACTTGAACAAGAACTGAGTAAGTGTGAGTTGGTACTCCATCAACCGGACGGCTTTTCCCTGCTGCTTGAGGAATATCTGAAAGGGACTTTTTCAAGTAAAGATATAAAGGAGGTTCTGATCAACTTTTATGGTGACTCAAAAGAATTTCTCCAACGGGCAATTTACTGTTATAACTCAGACAATTCACAAGAATTGATCTTTCTTTACCGGTCCATTTATGGGGAGCCACCACTGCCTGTTGAATAGCTGGTCTATCCCCTATAAGTTATTGAATCGGCAAAAGATAGATCCGGAATCCTTTGCCATCTAAAATGTAACTATCTAATAACACGTTCTTTTTTCCCTCTAATACTCTCCTGCTTAAGAGCACTCCTTCTTTGTTATCCAGACGATCCCTTTCGGAATCGATCCTGGTTATTGAATAATCTTCCGCTTGAAATTCCCAGAACTCGAAATGTTTTTTTTCAACTGTGACATATTTAATGTTGTTATCCACGTATATGCGGGCTGGTTTGAGTTTCAACTGATTTATTTGAGAAACCAGGCGACCGGTATGGTTTGCATGAAATCTATCAACGAAGTTGGGTGAGCTGAAGTAGGAAATCCCACCCCATATGTAAAAGATAAATAAGGATATAAAAAAGGCGGTCATTCTCGCTTTCTTAAAACGGTATAAAAGAACAACAGATATAAATGAGATACCCAGTATCAACAGTAGTGAAACAATGCCCATTGAATTGTACATAAATCCAGTAGGAGCAATATGATTCATATAGAAATGAGAAGGTAAATTCCATATAGATCTCTCGATAACAAGCCAGTATGCAGCCGCAAAGAGCAACAGTGATCCCACATGTATAATGAGGGTTTGTTTGAATTTTACAGGGTGTTCAGATTGTCTCTTGACTGTGATAAAACCAAGAAGCAAGAAAAGAATATTTAAATAGATGAAATAGCGGCCTTGAAAGTGATCTGGATTTTCAATGTTATAGGGTGCACGCCAATGATGCCTGCTTACAGCTAGAAGCATTATCATCGATATCCCAAAAACTATAAACATGAATCTGTTATAAAGAGCTGTATAATCCAGATTGAAAAATATAATGGAACAAAACAACAAAGGGAGAACGGGACCTGCCTGGATGATTATGTTGCAGATGGACAGTAGAACAAACTGGATCATTGAAAACAACTCAAATTCCCTATATGCGGGATAAAGAAACTTTGAACCTACTATTTCAATGATAGGGTCAAAAAACAGATTCATCTTCAACCATGGAAGATAGACAATAATGGCTGCAAAACAAATAATAAGGAAATATTGGCGTTTTTTAGCCGACAGAATCTTGTTGTCTACCCCATTAACCGGTTTTAACCACCAGGCAATAACTAATATAGGAGTAATGGCCAAAGACATATGACGGGCGAGGTGGAGTGATCCCAATAGCAATCCTGTCAATAATGCCCAAAGTACAGGATAGTTATCATTTCTGGCGAGAATCACATAGATTGTTAACATGAGCAGGGGAAGATAGAGGTTCTCACTCATTAAAAGAGTGGAAAAATAGAAATGGAAAGGCACAATTCCTGCGATAACAATCACGAAGCAACTTGATATTTTATCAAGGAAAAGCCGGGAAATGAACCAAACTGGAATAATGAGAGTTGAGGAGAGAACAGCGTTAATGATCAACATCACCCGATAGTGATCAGTGCCGAAAAAAAACGATGGAGAGAGTGTGAGAGGATAGAGGAAAGGATAATGAGTATCGAAATATGATCCATAAGTGAAAAGGAGTTTAGCATAACTTTTATACATTGTTTCGTCGTCAAATATCATAGGACCCCAAATAGTTGACGACTGCGCTATTTTAATAGCAACCAGTACAAGAAAGATCGCCAGCGGAGGAAGAAAATTTTTTGAGAGGAGTGCGGTTATCCGCTTCATATTTATTTATGGGTGGAGGTATTCAAGACAGCTGTATTAGAAGATGAATGTAATCGCCAAAAAATCGTTCTTGACTGAATATTTTTTTTAAGCAGCCATCTTATCCTTTTGTTTGATCTTTGACAAACCTTCCGGGCAGACCTGCCGAAAAATTCTACCGTTCATGTATTTTTCCTTCGTCCTACTTCCTGTTGAGTTTATATCGATCTTCCTACCTGAGATTGCAATGACTTCTTTACGACTCGTTTGATACTCCCGCCAGGGACGATGGGTCACTACTCTGAAAATGTCCAACTGTTAGGTAATTATTTTTTCAATCCAGCCTTTATTTTAACAGGTAGCCCTGTCCAAAGGTAATCTCAGCATTTTTACAGATAGCTTATAAACACAATGCAATAATAGGAACACCCTGCCTACGTCGCAGATGTTCCTGACCTGCAAATTTACTCTACCATGCAACACCTCAAGGTTTATAAATATTTTCCATTGAAATTCACTCCTTCTCAACTCAATAAAATATCGATTGAAAAAAAACTGCCAGATAGACTGTTCAGGAGGTTAGTTACCCTTATCATTTTTAATGTTCAATTTTTTTTATCAATCTTGTAAATAAAGAGAAGTCATTTGCTGCAAAAAAGCCAGCCCTTGAACAGGTACGACATCCAGAAAAAAATGAGAGAGACAATAGAGCAAGCCATCAAAACGTGGATACAGGAATTGGCCGACTGTTTATCAGCTCATGACCTCCAAGAACAATACAGTATTGAGCGGGTTATCCCGCCTCAATATCATAGTGTTGAATAGCTAAAACCATTTTCTCCTCCACAGGACTCAATGGTTTATTTTAAGAAGGAGTTTCACTGAAATGGTTGAATCCCACTTTCCAGCATGGCTCACTCAATGGATGAAAGAAATGGATATTCCTCTGTGGGGGGGAGCCGATTTACGAGAGTTCGACACTCCGGTAGACAGAAACGGTGTCTCCTATCCGCGCGCCATCTCTATGGCTTTTCCGATGAGTCCTGAGATCATGGTCTCCATACAGAATGGCCCTAACAGACCGTACGCCGATGAGTACCAACTGGTCAATGATCGTATTAACGAAGTCTCGCATGCCCTGTCAGCAGAGTTAAACAACAGGGAATATCCGTCTGAGCCGCTTGCCGCCTCCGATCGTACCGATAAAATAAATATCAAAGGAGACTTTCCCCAAAAGACAGCGGCCACCCGGGCTGGCTTAGGCTGGATTGGCTGTCATTGCCAGCTCATCACTAGGCCTTACGGTTCCTGGATCAGGCTGGGAACCGTCTTCACCCAAATGGAACTTCCCTGTGGTCCGCCCATGGACAAAGGATATTGTGGTCGCTGCAGGATTTGCGTAGATGCCTGTCCTGCCGGTGCGCTAAAAGGCGCTTCCTGGTCTGTGGGAATGGAACGTCATGAAATTATCGATGTGAAAACATGTGATCAGTGGAAAAAAAAGAACTATTTTGAGTTTCACCAAGGACACAACTGCGGCATCTGCTCGGCGGTCTGCCCGCACGGGTTGAAACTGGTGGACAACAAAGGCTCATGATTACGACTTCAGCATCTGTTCTTAAGCTGCTTGCTGCCCTGGTCTGGTACTGCGGTGTTGTGGTTCTCGTTATTAAAAGCACAACCCTGTTTATAGCCTCAAAGGATCTCGGAGTTAATACGGGAGCACTCTTCTTTGCCATCGCTGTGGCAATCACAGTGGGCTTGATCAAAGGCAAAACATTATTTTCAGCAATTTGCTTGAAGAATCTTCAACGAATCGACTCATTGAGTAAACCAAAGATTTATCAATTCTACCGACCACGTTTCTTCCTTTTTCTGGCATTAATGATCACCACAGGAGTAACCCTTGGACGGGCAGCTCAACAAAACGTCTATTTTCTTCTTGGGCTCGCAACCATTGAGCTCTCAGTAGCGACAGCGCTTTTTATCAGCAGCTTCCGGTTCTTCAAACGGTCCAACCAATGAGCTGCTCCGGTGTATAACTTTGTGATCATCATCGTTCTGGTCCTGGCCTTTTGCCACCGAACGTGTACCTATCCCTCAGTTGACGAGAGTATTTATCCATCCTTTCAGCAACACTCATCCCGCTGGTGATGATTGCTGAGGGTTTTCAACCCCAACTGGACCTGGACAAACAACTGGCATCAAAACTTTCGTTCGGGTTTCTGGTTAAACTGGTTGTCGCCCCATTAACCATCCCTGTCTGCTGTTATGTGTTTTAGGGTTTGAGGGAAGAATTGTACAGTCAGCAATTTTTGAGACAGGAATGGTGCCGATGGTATCCGCCGATGCTCTGACCATTCTGATAAACCTCTCGTCAGCCCTGGCTGCCGCTATTGTCGGTATCACCATTGTAGCAGGCTTTGTTACATGACCACTTCTGGATCAACTCTTGTTATTCATCTAAAAAAAAGGTAAATCGGTTTAACTCTGTTTTTAATTCTCAATTTATGAAGCAAAGGATATGTGATTATGGCCAGTGGAATTTTCGCAATACTTGACGATGTCACTTTGTTACTTGATGATGTTGCGGTGATGAGCAAAGTTGCTGCCAAGAAAACAGCCGGGCTCCTGGGCGACGATCTGGCAGTGAATGCCGAAAAAGCCATCGGTTTTCATGCCTCCCGGGAACTGCCGGTTATCTGGGAGATCACCAAAGGTTCATTGCTCAACAAGATCATTATTTTGCCGGTTGCCTTTCTGCTTTCCGCTTTCGCTCCCTGGCTCATTGTTCCCATACTGCTGATAGGCGGCGCCTATTTAAGTTATGAAGGGGCGGAAAAGGTCTACGAGTGGTTTATCGATCATGAAACAAAAAAAGTCGCCGCCCAAGAATCTACAGATCCCAAAGAAATTATCAAACGGGAAAGTACAAAGATCAAATCGGCCATCCGTACCGACTTCATCCTTTCAATTGAAATCATCGTGATCACCCTTGGAACTGTCCTTGACAAGTCACTGACCATTCAGATTATTGTTGTTGGTTTGATTGCCCTTGTTGCTACTGTCGGAGTATACGGCCTGGTTGCTCTACTGGTCCGCATGGATGATACCGGCATTCGTCTCATTGAACGGGCTGCTGAAAAAGAGGGAAACAGCGGACAATTTATGAGGAGCACTGGAGAGCTTCTGGTCGCCTCACTGCCAAAAGTAATCCGGCTGCTGAGCATCGTCGGAACCATTGCCATGCTGCTAGTAGGGGGTGGTATGTTTGTCCACAACATCGATGCTGTTCATCATACCCTGAACCTCCTGCCGACACTGGCTGCCGATCTTGTTACCGGTTTGCTTGTCGGGGCAGCCCTGTTGATCATTATCCACATCGGTAAAGCTGTAGTATCATCACTAAATCCGAAATAACTTACTGTGTCTGCAGTGCACGGGTAGCTTATTAGACGCGTCTGTTTCGAATACTTCCTGATTGACTGGTGGTTGCTTTCTCAATTCCGGGTGTGATAGACTGAAATGACTAACTTATCGCTTTAGGTGTTATCTTCCGGGAATCGAATAAAATGGACCATGATTCATTGATTCGAAAAATTGAGGAGCTCCAAAATAAAGAACAGCATTACCGGAATCTGCTCGATGAATCCATGGATCCAACGTTTTCTGTCCATAATGACGGGACTTACTGTTATGGAACAAAGCGTTTGCCGATGGAATACGCAAATCAACCGTACCGCATTGTTGCACCATCGGCACACCGCTTGCACAGTTATCAGGACAGGGAGCAGTCTGCTTCCGCTTAAAAGAGATTCGGGCCGCTATCATCCTCAGGATGTTGGACCTGCCTCTACTTTTGGAATAAACCAGCAAATCTATCGCTTAAGGAGGATTATTATGAAACTACTCAACAGTTGTTTTACAACCATTGGCCGGTTGGCCCTGTCGGCGGCTATGGTGGCTTTGATCGCTCTCCCGGCTCAGGCCCTCGAAAAACAGCTCATCGTTGTCACCTCTTTTCCAAAAGATCTGACCAATGCTTTCAAGGCTGCCTTTGAGAAACAGAATCCCGGCGTAAAAGTTGAAATGCTGAAGAAGAAGACAACCGCCGGGGTCAAGTACATTCAGGAGACGGCTTCAAACAATACAACCGATATTTTCTGGGCATCAGCCCCAGATGCCTTTGAAGTCCTTAAAGGTGACGGTTTGCTTGCTAAATACACTGTTAAGGCCAAAGGCATTCCCGATGTCATCGGCTCCTACCCAATTAACGACCCCGAAGGGTATTATAAAGGGTTTGCTGGAGCCGGGTATGGCATGATGTGGAACACCAGATATCTCAAAGCCAAGAAACTACCGGCACCTGCTGAGTGGGCCGATTTGACAAAAGCCGTTTATCACGGCCATACAGGCATGTCCGCCCCTTCCCGTTCGGGAACCACCCATCTGACCGTTGAAACAATTATTCAAGGCGAAGGCTGGGTGAAAGGCTGGGCGATGATGAAAGAAATTGCCGGAAACTTCAAAACTGTTACGGAGAGGAGCTTCGGTGTACCCGATGGCGTCAACTCAGGACAGTTCGGTGTCGGTATTGTTATCGACTTCTTCGGCCTGTCCTCAAAAGCCTCCGGCTTCCCAGTTGATTTTGTTTATCCCACCGTGACCACTCTGGTACCAGCCAATGTGGGTATTGTTAATAAAGCCCCTCATCCGCAGGCTGCTGCTGCTTTTATCGAGTTCCTCCTTTCCACTGAAGGTCAGGAACTGCTGCTCAATCCCAAGATCCGTCGTCTTCCCGTACGGCCTGACATCTATGCCAAAGCTCCTAAAACCTTTCCAAACCCGTTTACAGATAAAACAATCGGGGCCAAGGTCAAGTTTGACGTAAAGAAGTCTAAAAGCCGTTACAACCTGGTTAATGCCATGTTTGATGTCATGATCACCTATCGTCTCGATGATCTGCGCAAGGCAACTAAAGCCATCCAGGATGCCGAAAAAGCTCAGGCCGGCAAGAACAACGCGGCCGCTGCCAAACTGATCGGTGAGGCTAAAGCGCTTGTTGCCGCTCTGCCCATCGATGAAGCGACCTCACTAAAAAATGACTTTGCCGCCATTTTCAAGAAAAAACGAAAAAAAGCGACCGACAAGGTCACCGGCCGTCAGGCTGAAGTTGAGCAGAAATGGGATACCATGGTGAAAAGCAACTATGCTAAAGCCATCCAACTTGCCGACAAAGCCAAGTCGATGTAATACTAATCAATCTACCTGAACCGCCCCGCAGCCCTTCCCATCTGTTCGGCTGCGGGGTTTTCCTCACCTTTTTAATTAATTAAGACCAGCGAGATGAGAATTCGCTCTTCCTATATCGTTGCTTCATCGTTGGCCCTCTTTCTTCTGGTCTTTCTTGTGGTGCCGGTCTTCAAGGTTGTGTATGTCGCCTTTCAGGATCCGTCCACAGGCTCCTTGACCCTGGTCAACTTCATCGATTTCTTCAAGACCTCCCTTTTTCAGGAATCGTTTGTCAATTCGTTTTACGTGGCAGGCATGGCGGTTCTTCTTGCCACTATTCTTGCTCTGCCACTGGCCTACTTTACAACCAGGTTCAACTTCGGCGGTTCCATCCTTATCCAGACACTCGGGATCGTGCCGCTGATCATGCCCCCTTTTGTGGGTGCTGTTGCCATGCAGCTCTTCTTTGGCTCCAATGGCTCAATCAACCTGCTGCTCGACCAATGGTTTGGAATCAACATCCCCTTCATGGAGGGGCTCAATGGGGTTATTCTAGTTGAAAGCGTTCACTATTTTCCCTTTATTCTGATCAACCTGTCTGCGGCACTCAACAATATTGACCGATCGCTTGAGGAAGCGGCTCAGAATCTTGGATGTCGGGGCATGCGACTGTTTCGCCGGGTCGTCTTTCCATTGGCGCTGCCCGGATATCTTGCCGGGGCCTCCCTTGTTTTTCTGAAGGCCTTTGACGATCTCGGAACTCCGCTCTTGCTCAATGTTAATACTATGCTGGCGCCTCAAGCCTATTTACGGATATCCTCCATCGGTATTTCCGATCCCATGGGATATGTCATCTCATGCATTCTTGTTTTCTTCTCCCTGCTCTCCATCTGGGCGGCGACTCTTGCAACCAAGGGCAGAGACTACACAGGGGGCGGCAAAGGGTCCGCCGGCCTGTTGAAGCGGGATATGCGCGGTTGGGAAAAGGTGGGGGCATATTGCCTGATCATATTCCTTCTGTTGCTGGTCCTCTCGCCCCACATTGCTCTGGTACTTCTCTCGTTTGGTACCATCTGGTCTTTTTCAGTACTGCCGGATGCATATACTGTGGCCCATTATGCCGAAATTTTCAGTACAACCGGTGATTATATTTCCAACACCTTAATGTACGCCACCATGGCAGCACTCTTCGATGTGGCCTTCAGCGTGGCCATCGCCTATGTAGTACTGCGAACAAACGTTATTGGCAGAAAATGGCTCGACTACATCGGCACCGGGGCTCTTGCCATCCCCGGTGTTGTTTTGGGTATTGGATATCTGCGAACATTTAATGATTTTAATGTACCGTTTATCGACAAACCTTTGGCAAGCTGGTGGGTTATTATTGTTATCGCCCTGGCCATCAGGCGGCTGCCATACGCGTTGCGGGCCTGCACCGCTGCTCTGCACCAGGTTTCCGTTTCACTTGAAGAGGCGGGGGAAAATCTAGGGGCCAACAAACCGACAGTAGTTCGAAAAATTGTAGTACCGCTCATGGCTGGAGGCATTGTCGCCGGATTCATCACCAGCTTTGCTACTGCCGCTGTCGAGCTTTCCGCGACTCTGATGCTGGTCACAGCCGAGTCAGATGCGCCACTTGCCTATGGGATTTATGTTTTCATGCAGAGCGCAGCCGGTCGCGGGCCGGGAGCAGCGCTGGGCATCGTTGCGGTTGTCGTGGTGGCCATCGGCACATATCTGTCCCACCATTTTATTGAACGAAACAAAAAATTGCAGGCGACAACGCCAGGATAATCATCATGAGTTTAGCAAGCCAAGTACAGCGGGTCAGTTTGAAGATCAACAATCTTCACGTATCCTTTGGTCAAACCAAGGTACTGCAGGGGATTAATCTGACCATTGAACCGGGAGAATTCTTTGCCTTCCTTGGGCCCTCCGGTTCCGGGAAATCCACTCTCCTGCGCGCCATTGCCGGTTTCGGTCCAATACCAAAAGGACAAATCCTTATCGATGATGAAGACATCGCCTCTCTGCCGCCCTGGAGTCGTGATGTGGGTATGGTCTTTCAGAATTACGCCCTGTGGCCCCATATGAGCGTTCGCAAGAATGTGGCTTTTGGTCTGCAAGAACGGAAAATTGAAAAAGGATCATTGAACAACCGGGTGGAAGAAGCACTGGATATGGTTGGTCTTACCCATCTAGCTGACCGATACCCGTCACAGCTTTCCGGCGGACAGCAGCAGCGTGTCGCCCTTGCCAGAACCATCGTTATCCGTCCAAGGCTGCTGCTGCTCGATGAACCGTTGTCCAACCTGGATGCCAATCTCCGTGTGCAGATGCGTAACGACATCCGAAAACTACAGCGGCAGTTGGGATTAACCACCATATTCGTCACCCATGATCAGGAAGAGGCTAACACCATATCGGACAGAATGGCGGTACTCGACAAGGGAATCATCCAGCAGGTCGGTACTCCTGTAGAATTGTATGACTGTCCGGTCAATCGGTTTGTCGCCCATTTCCTCGGGACGACCAATATAATCGAAGGAGATGTGGTTGATGAAGGTGGAAAAAGTGTTTTAGTAGCGGCTGATGGGACTATTTTCCCCCTGCCTCACCCGGTCGATTATCGCAGTGGTGCCATTGTTTTCCGACCGCAGACGGTCAACATCAATGGTGACATAGAGAACAGCGAATATTTTGATGGAATTATCGAATCGATGGAATTTCTCGGATCTATTGTGCGCTACACAACTAAGGTAGGAGAAAACAGCGTACTGGTCGAACAGAAACACCAGCGTGATAAATCCGTTTTTCAGGAAGGAGACACTGTTCGAATACACATCCCGCAGGAGCAGGTGTTGTTTGTTCAAAACTAAGTGGTTTTGTAATCAGACCAAAAGTTCAGCAGGTTGGATATTGAATTCTGATGGATGATAGGTCTTTTCGATGGGGATATCAAAACCGCAGGTTACCGGGTTCAACGGACCCAGATCAATAGCTTCACCTTTTGAGAACTCGTTATTGTTTTCCTTTTTTAGAATCATCACCTGCAACCTTGCCGGTTCTTTGTCTTTCGATTCGTATTTGCTGACGATTCCCATTCTGCCATCAACCAGTTTCAATACCGTTCCAACCGGGTACATGCCCATCATATTGACAAACACCTTTAACAACACAGGGTCAAAGCTGCGATTAGACTCCTTGAGCATCTCGCCAAGCGCTCTGTCCGGACTCCAGATGGTATCGCGGTAAACCCGGGGAGAGGTCACCGCATCATACATATCCGCAATGGCAACAATACGGCTGAACAGCGACTGCGGGGTCTTTCTAGGAGTCTGCGGATAACCGGATAGATCGAATTTCAAATGGTGTTCAAAAGGAGCAAGGAGGATCTGGGCCTTTTTCTCATAAGAGGTGCGCAGTCTGATAATTCGCTCAACACTGTTGAGTGTGTGCTTTTTCAGAACGGCATACTCCTTCTCCTGAAGCTTATCCGGCTTATTGAGCAGCCCTTTTGAAATGTCCAGCTTGCCAAGATCGTGAAACAGACCGCTTAATCCCAGACGTTCAAGTGATATTCTGGATAGCCCAATGCGCTGGCCGAGCCAGATCGAAAGGATGGCCACGTTGACAGAATGGGTGAACAGATAGTCGTCATAATCGCGAATAGTACTCAGACCGACCAGAGTTGTATCGTTGACCAGAATCAGATCCACCATGTTCTGAACCAGATGGACCGATTTACAGATGGATCCGCCCCTGCCTGCAACGATCTTACTCGTCACCTCATCAAGGGATTCCATGGTGCAGCTATATGTGGAGATCGCTTTCTGCTTCTGCTTGATCGCCGTCTGCCGTTCAATATCATCGGTTTCCTCAAGGGCCTCAGATAAAACATCGAGCATTGAATCAGGCTCTTCGTGTTTATACAGCTTGACCCAGGTATAATTTTCCTTGTTGAGTTCGATGGTCAGCCAGACAAACGGTTTTTTTTGTTTGATACAATTGTTGAACAATCTGGCAAAGGTGACCAGTTCGACCGGTCGGCACTCCTTCACCTCCGGATAGAAAAACAGGCCGTCGATCTGGCGCTCTTCGAAATAGGCTTCCAGTTTACGAAAAAGAGTGGCGAAGTTGCGCTGGTAAAAGATCTTTTCTTCCTGCAGATAGACGACTCCGCGGTTTATAGCCAGTGACAGTTCGCCGGTCTCTTTCATCAAAAGAGAGGCCAGCCGTTTGAAGACCTCTATAGTGCTCGCCACCCGCTGATTGTTATCCTCATAAATCTTGCTTACCGTCAGCAGATTGACAAAGGACTGTATGAATTCATGTCCTCTGTCCTGTATGATGTTATCGGTTATCGAATCCATATCAAGATTGTGAGATTCCCTTTTATGCCTCCAGAGCAGTTTTGCAGCTATTGCGAATACTTGGCAAGAAGCTCTTCTTTCCCTTTTTCAATAACCGTTTTGCCTCGGGCAGTTGCAGGGCGGCAAGTGAAAGGGCTGCCCCCTTCTTATGTACAACCGTGTTTTTCTGAACCATATTTCTAAAGTTGGTCTCAAAGAGAATTCTTTTCAGAAAAGGGATGGATTCTACAGAGCCGCATTGCCCTAAAGCTTCATAACAACCAAGTAAATGTTCAGGGTCATGCTGTTTTACAGAAGAGCGATGAAAATAATTCAGCAGGAACCTCTCCAATTTTGCATCCCGCTTTCTCCCCATATACATAAGGACCCGTTTTCTTATCGGTTCATACGGGTCATCGAGTAGAGGAAACATACTCTTAATAGCAGTCGGCTCCTTGGCCAGCAGTTTTCTTGACGCCTTATTCCTAATGACATTGGAGTCATGTTTTGTCAACTGCAGCATGAGGGCAACAAAGGCCTCTTGCTTCAACATCCCGATAACGGGGAGAAAGGAAATGATCATCTGTTCATCAAAGGTTGATAACAGTTTTGAAAACATCGGCACATTTTTCTCGATGTGAAAAACGACTGTTTTTAAAAACGGCTGTCGATATTTCTCTTGGTCAATTTTGGCAATGAGAGGGGCAAGAATCCTGAGAATACGTGGTTTAAGCTGACGTAATACAGGCCATAAATATTTTAAATTATTGACTTCCTCTTTCTCCCACTCCTCATTGAGAAAACGGGGGATGGCTGAATAACATCTGGATTTTGAGATGGTTTCGATAAAACTATCCAGGTGCGGTAGCGTCCATTGCCTTTTCGACGCCAACACTCCTCTCAACCTGCTGATATTATAAAGAATGGTGTAGGATGCCTTATACTTGCCCATCCTGAAGGAATAGATAAGCCGATCTTCGAGGAACTGTAATGATTTGACAAAATCCTGCTCGTTTTGCTGCATCATTAGCGTGAGCATTAAAACTTCAGAGACGGAACCGGTATGATCCTGGCTTTCCTCCTCTTCAACCAGCCTTTTCAGGTACTGTTCTTCCGCTTCAGTGAGTTTCCAAAGGTCCTTCCCTGCAGCCATAAGAGGAAACGGTTTGGCTCCGTCCATGGAAGTGGCTGATCCCGATTCACCTTGCCGGTCCTCAGGGTCTTGAAAATCATCCGTTTCTTTTCCATCTTCCAGTTCTTCCAAATCAACAGCCTGATATTTTGTCAGGTCTAACGGTGGACCGTTTTTCAGAACAAGATCGATGGCTTCATATTTAATATGCGGAAAATCATATTCCCACAGGGCCGTTACTATATCCCCGTCACTGACGGGTGTGATCACTCGATAATCGTTGATCAACTCGATAAAACTCTCGATCTCATCTTTGGTGACCCCTTCATGAAACTCGATCCATTTCACTCCGTCCCTTGACAACAGAAAGGCAATATTTGTCTCACCTTCTTCATCATGATGGATCTGCTCGCCCTTATAAAACAGATGGCCATGGTCCACAAAAACACGCAGGACTCCATACCGGCCAAGAAACGTTTTCATGCCCGTAAGCAGTCTGTTAACATAACCTATTGATATGGAATGGTTCTTTGGATAAATGGTGTAGCTTTTCAGCGCCCCGTTCAAATTAATGATCAGGGTCCTTGCCTCAGCTATAGCTTCACTGTTTTCGGAAATAGAGGTGTCCGAATCGACAGAGACAGGCTCAGGTTGACGGGTAGTTTTCTCTTCGGCAGGTTTCATTTCACACCCACTGATTGCATCGGGTAATTCCTGCAGGATGAGGAGTTAAATCAGTCTTGCCGCACCAAAAACAAAAAACTATTTCTTTACGGCCAGACAGTATAGTCGCGACTGTATATTTTAACACAAAGAGATGGCAATTGACCATGATGTTTTTTTCTACATGGAGAATTGCAAACATGGGCTTTATTTCATTCAATCAGCGGTTCTCTGCCCAACCATCGCAATAATGAGACGTGCTGCTTCACGGTCGCCGGGCAGATCTCTTTTTTGAAGATATGCTGCTATACGCCGCTGTTCATCAGTTGTTTTTTTCTGTGCCAGATTTGATTTGCCGCTGATTGTTTCGATCCGGACAGCCACCACATGACAGGTCTTAATTGCTGGTGTTTCCGGTATAATCGCATTAAAACCGGGTTCGTTTTCATGGTCTGCCATCAATCTGTTGAGTGCAGTCGCCTTTTCCCAATTGTCTTCAACGATCTCGGCCCGGCCCCTGATAATAACGCAGTGATAAAACTGGGTCACCTGGCATGCGGGTCTTGTCCGGTCAAAATCACGATCAAGATAGGCCAGGGGAATATCAACTTCGAAACAGACCTTGGGATCTTTAAAAATATTATCCAGCTTCTCCCCCTCAACCGCCGTATGGAAATAGATGGAATCATTTAAATAAGTATAATTCACCGGTGTGATATACGGATAACCGTCCCTGCCTTTTGTTGCCAACCTGCCGATGGTACAGCGGGTGAGAATCGTTTCGATTTCTTTTCTATCGGTTATCTCGTTCTGGTGGCGACGCATGATTACTCCTGATAACTCAGCTCTTTTAAAACGGCCTATACATCCAAACCTGGCTGTTCGGCAGGCCGGATGCCGATAACCTTTTTGATCGACTCTTTCCAGCGAATCAACGGATGCTCACGGAACTGCCGGTATAGTTCGTTGATTTTTTGATCACTCTGCTCCCGTTTAACACGATCTTTCTCCTTTTGCATCGTTTCAGAAGAGTCGATCACACGTCTGTCGATCTTATTCATTTTCCCCAGCCAGATGGAGTTGGTTACATAGGGCTCTAAATCGGAAATCATCCTGGCAACGTTATTTATATCCAGCATCGGCTCCACACTGACCGAGGTCTGAAAACCTCGCTGATGTGCATACTGCAAACACTGTCTCCTCTCCCGGTACGAAGGCGCGCCCGGTTCCCAGAACGATAGAATACTCTCATCATCAGCGGTAATGGTAAAGCGGAATAGGAGTTTGTTCTGATAGGGCTGAAGCTTGGAACAGATCACCTGGATGCACTCAAGATGTGGCTTTGAAACGATCAACACCCGGTTTCCGGCTGCAAACAGCTTCTCCAGAACGACAATACAGGCGGTAAGATTGTCGGGGACTATATCGTGGCGGCTGGGAAACATCACCGGGCCGGGATACAGCGGATAGTCAGCTTCAAGCTGTCGCTGTTGTATGGAAATATCCACCCACTCCTGTACGGATAGGTTTTTTTCACGAACCACAGCATCAAAGCGGGCATAGCAGTATCGACAGCTATGAGGACAGCCTGTACAGCAATTGACCGTTGCTACAGCCCACTCTCTAGTGCCGCTGATTTTCATCTTGAATTTGTGATAATTGGTATCGGTCTGCTCTGATACTATAACGAATTCTGATCACCAATGATTCACCGCCTTCACAGTAATAGAGGTGCTGTTGGTCTGGCAGACGTATTTCAAGGTTCACGGATTTGGTTCGGGTTTTTTGTTCAAGCCAAGAAATACTTCAACAAAACAGCAGATTACTCTCAAAAAAGGAGTGATCTTTGACCAGTGGCTAGACTGCCAGACCGACAACAATTCATGTTAGGCTAAGCACTATGGATAATTAAATAGTAAAAAAAGAAAAGAGCTGATTTTATTGGTACAGTACTATCAATTGTACTTCAAGAGCACTTCCTGCAGGGCGCTCACAGGTTCAAGTTTTCACTTATTAATGGTTGTCCCAGAGTTTGAACAGCTCGCCGATTCCCAGCGTAGCCAGCTCACTCATTGCCTGGAAATTGTCCTGGGGAAAGGGTTTTCCCTCAGCCGTTGCCTGAATCTCAATCCAGTCGCCGTCACCGGACATCACAAAATTGGCATCAACACTTGCCCGTGAATCTTCGGAATAATCAAGATCGAGCAGAGGGATACCGTCAATAATGCCGACGGAAACCGCCGCCACCGGCAACAGATCCGGCATTGTCTCTATCAGCCCTTGCTCCTTCAATCCTCGCAGTGCGTTTCGAACAGCCAGGGCAGCCCCGGTAATTGAAGCCGTACGGGTGCCGCCATCGGCGTTGATCACATCGCAATCTACCCGAAGGGTTCTTTCCCCGATGGTCGTCAGATCAACCATCATTCTCAACGATCTGCCGATCAACCGCTGAATCTCATATGTGCGTCCTGACCTGCCGGAAACCGCCTCACGCCGGTACCTGCTCGATGTAGCACCGGGAAGCATACCGTATTCGCCGGTAATCCAACCCTGGCTGGAATTCCGCAGAAAAGCAGGTACCTGCTCTTCAATACTGACCGCGCAGATCACATGGGTATTTCCCATCCTGATCAGCAGGGAAGCATCGGCACCTGGCTGGATGCCAAGATCTATAGAAACGGGACGCAGTTCATCGACCGCCCGATTTTGATAACGGGTGGACATTTACAGTTTCCTGTTGTCGATCACCCGGTTGCCTTTGCCTTCAAATCGCTCCAGGCTCTTCTCTTCCACCAGCTTTACATCAACGCCGATCCCCAACTCAGAGGCAAGACTTGCCTTGATGTGGTCGACCAGTGCCCGCTGTTTACGCATTTCATGGAAGAAGATCGACTCGACAACCTCAACCTGGACCGTTACTTTGTCCTGGTGATTCTCTCTATCGACAATGATCCGGTAATGGGGTTCTGTCCCTTCAATCTCACAGAGGATTGACTCAATCTGGGTTGGAAAGACATTAACTCCCTTAATAATCAACATGTCATCGGTCCGACCGATAATCCTGCTGATTCGCTTAAACGTCCTGCCACAGGGACATTCTCCAGGAATAAATCTTGTCAGATCCCTGGTACGATATCGGATGACAGGAAAAGCTTCCTTTGTCAAAGTGGTGATGACCAGTTCTCCGATCTCACCCTCTTCTACAGGCAGAAGCGTTTCTGGATGAAGGATTTCCACAAGGAAATGGTCTTCGTTCACATGAAGACCGTTGCATTCCTGACACTCACCGGCAACTCCGGGCCCCATCACTTCCGATAGTCCGTAGTTATCAGTAGCAATAATACCCAGTTTGTCGTTGATTTCCGAACGCATGCCCTCCGACCAGGGCTCGGCTCCGAAGAGGCCATATTTCAGTGAAAGACCGGCAATATTGACACTCATATCCAACATCACATCGGCCATCTTAAGGGCATAAGACGGAGTGCAGACCAGGGCCGTGGTTTTGAAATCCTGCATGATCTGGAGCTGTCTCTTGGTGTTACCGGCCGAAATGGGAATGACCGAGGCACCGAGACGCTCCGCTCCATAATGGAGACCAAAACCTCCGGTGAACAGACCATAGCCGAAGGCAATCTGGATCACATCATCGGCGGTGACACCTGCTGCGCAGAGAATGCGGGCAACGAGATCGGCCCAGTTATTGATATCGTTTTTTGAATAACCGACCACCGTTGCCGCGCCGGTTGTGCCGGAAGATGAATGGACCCGGACCACATCACGCAGGGGAATAGCGAACAATCCGTATGGATAGTTGTCCCGCAAGTCCTGTTTGGTAGTAAAGGGCAGGTGTTTGAGATCTTCAAGGGAGCTCAGCGCTTCATAATCGACCATGAGATTGCCGAACCGCTTTCTGTATAACGGCACGTGGGTACCGACACGATAGAGGGTTGACTGCAGCCGTTCAAGCTGTAACTGCTCCAGGTCTTCCCTGGCCATGCATTCCTTATCCTCTTGCCAATACATAATATTATCCCCTCAGTAAAACTGTCTGAGATTGCTTCGCTTCGCTCACAGCGACGATATTTATCTCTTGAACACTCAACACCCGTAGTATGAACTGATGTACTTTCCCCAATTTACTGACCTTTATCATTAACCAGATCAATTAATTATATCGTACTCCCTAAAGAGGTTTCCAGTGTTTTTGTATTTAAACAAGCAATGTTACCTATTATATGATCTGACAGAATATCGAACATTCTAAAAAAAGTTCAGCAGTGCAGCAGATGTGTACAAGCGGATTGGGTCACTATAGTTAGTCCTATGTGGGCTAATCCGATCGTGCACAACTACTATGTTTTCAATATTTCCCAACTCTTCTATTTATTTTGCCGTATTCGTAAAAAGGTCTCCAGTGCTTTATATTTAAGCAAGCAGAGCAGGTGGCTATAGCTACTCCCTATGCCGCCTGCTCTGATCGTTTAAAGATAAAGTGCAGGAGGCCTTTTTACCATTATTCAATTTTTTCTCGACCTAGGTAGGCCCTCTGCACATCCCGATTAGCAAGCAAATCCCTCGACGGTCCCTGGATGATGACCTTGCCGGTCTCAAGCACATATCCCCGGTCGGCAATGGAGAGCGCTGCATAGGCATTCTGCTCCACCAGCAGGACCGTATTACCCTCATCGCGCAACCGGACGATGATGGAAAAAATCTCTTTAACAATGAGGGGAGCTAACCCTGTGGATGGTTCATCCATCATCACCAACTTCGGTTTGGCCATCAGTGCCCGGCCCATGGCCAGCATCTGCTGCTCGCCTCCGGATAGGGTACCGGCCAGCTGTTTTCTCCTTTCCTCCAGGATAGGGAAAATCTGATATTGATGGTCCAGCAGCTTCCTGACTGCCCGAGTCCCTTCATTTTTCTGGACAATACGACCGCCAAGCAGCATGTTTTCTTCCACCGTCATGGTCGCGAAAACCTGTCGTCCCTCAGGAACCATGACGCATCCCTTGCCGGGAATCTCGGAGGCGGAGAGCACTTTTAAATCCTCTTTATGGAATCGAATCTCACCGGTCGATGCTTTAATCAGACCGCTAATGGTCGATAACAGGGTTGTTTTACCGGCACCGTTGGCGCCGATGATCGTGACAATCTCTCCACTATCCACATGCATGGATATATGCTTGAGCACTTTCAATTTACCATAACCCGATTCCAGATTACGAATTTTCAGCATATTCTAGCTCACATTGTTGTCATGCATGTTCATTCTTCACCTTCAAATTCTACTCTCAACTATTCACCGAGATATATTTTGATTACTTCGGGATCCTTCTGAATGGCTGTGGGGATATCCTCAGCAATCATCTGGCCGAAGCTGAGAACGACAATTTCATCTGAGATATCCATAACCAGTGACATATCATGCTCAACCAGAAGGACAGTTATTCCCAGATCACGGATTTTGGTAATCAGTCGGCCAACTTCTGCAGTTTCATAAATATTGAGCCCGGCAGCCGGCTCATCGAGAAGCAGCAGTTTCGGCTCCATGGCCAACGCCCGGGCAAGTTCAACCGCCCGCTGCTGCCCAAAAGAGAGGCTGGTGGCCTCCACATCGGCATAATCGCTGATATCCAGGAGATCGAGCAGCTCCATAGCTCGCTCTTTGATCTTTTTCTCCTCTTTCCGTGTCCAGCCCAGTTTGAACATAGAAGATAAAAAACCTGCCCGGCTCTGAATATGACGACCGACCATCACATTCTCAAGAGCGGTCATGCCGTGGAACATTTTAATACTCTGATACGTTCGGGCAACACCCAGACCGGCAATCTGGAATGGCTTTTGTCCGATCAACTCGGCATCATCAAAGTAAACCGAACCGCTGGTGGCCGGGAGAGATCCGGCAATCAGGTTGAACATGGTGGTTTTTCCGGCTCCATTGGGGCCTATCACCGCCTTGATTGCTCCTTCGTTCACCGAAAATGACACATCGGAGACCGCCAACAGTCCACCAAATCGCTTTTCCAGTTGGTTTAATTCGAGTAAGGCCATGTTGTCAGCCCTCCCCTTCCAAAGCTGTTTTTTCTTTGGCCGTCATCCGCTTCCACAACTCTCTGACGTTCAATGACAGGATACCATTGGGGGCAAACAGCATGATCAGGATCAGAATAGCGCCGAAAACAGCATCATCGTAGGAACCGAAAATCCCCCGTAACGACAGGAAATTAAGAACAATTCCCATGGTCAGGGCTCCCCAAAGATGGGCCATACCACCGACGGCAACGATAGCCACATAGCGAACCGACTTCATGACCCCTGCCTCCGATGGACCGATACCGCCATTGTAATGAGTCAAACAGACCCCGGCAATCGCAGCAAAAACTGCAGACAGCACGAATGTATATAACTTGTAGCGTGCCGTATCGACACCCATGGAATCGGCAGCATCCTCGGCACCATGGATGGCCCGAAGAGCACGTCCTACCCGTGAATCAATAAGGTTTCTCAGTAGAACCAGACCAATGATCAGCAGTCCCCAACTGATGTAATAATTAGGTATCCTGCTGCCGAAATCGCCGGAAATGGTCAGTCCGGGAAGCAGTGTAAAACCGGGCACCTCTGAAATGCCGTCGGCCTCACCGAAATACTCACTGGCCAGAACAACCCTGTAAATGATGATACCGAAACCCAGAGTTGCCATGGCCAGATAGTGTCCCTTGAGCTTCAACACAGGAATGCCAAGAATAAAGGCAATAAGGGCTGCGGTCAAAATGGCGAAAACGCAGGCGGCCCAGGGTGTAACTACCACCAATGTTTCACCGTAAATATCCTGTCCTTTGAGAAGCAGTCCAGCCGAATCCATCAGCTTCACCAGAACCATGTCTTGATGAGCCACCAGATTCCGTGTGGTCAGGGCTGCTGAAAGATAGCCGCCGATAGCAAAGAAACCGGCATGCCCAATGGAGATCTGACCGGCATATCCCATAACGACACAAAGGCCGATGATAAGGAGTGAGTAATAGGCCGACATGGTCAGCTGGGTCAGATAGTATAGAGTGTCCGTCCAGCTGGTCAGCAGTTGGACGAAGATCACCACCAGAAGCAGCAGCAAAAGAGAGAGATAGTTTTTCATGACGACTAAAACTCCTTTAATGCGGCTGCTTC
>CAZUUJ010000035.1:0-38605 GCA_964623625.1 uncultured Desulfocapsaceae bacterium | reverse complement strand
AGTGTCTCTTAATTCACAACCTATTTTTGTCTCACAGGGTCTGACGCCAAACAGGGCGGGATTGGTTATACAGATTCTACTCGTTGTTTTTTCTCCAACCAGTTTTTTAAGATCAGCCCATTGTTTTTGGGTTGGTGGAGTTCTCTTGGTTGCTGAGTGGGCATCAGAGCCGATGAAGTGGACACATTCAGAGTCAATCAACTTCATTGCTGTTGTAAAACATTGTAAGCCAAAATATCCCAGGAGGCTACCAAGATTTACCTGAATTTTCAATCCATTTTGAACCATAAGGGAAAACAGAGACGGGTTTTCCTGACAAGTGTTGGTTCTTTCGGGATGGGCCAAGATGATCTTTTTACCATCATCCAGCAAAGTTGTAATTGTTTTTAAAGAGGTTTTTTGAAGGTCATTAAATGGGAGTTCAATGAGATAATACTCACTATTGGCCAGCGGGAGAAGTATATCATTATTGAATGATTCCAGAATATGGTTGTGTAAAGCTATTTCCATTCCAGTAAAAATCTGTAATGGTATAGCTTGTTTCTGAAGTTCCGTATTCAATTCTATGACTTTTTCAATAATTATCTCTTTTGGCACGGACCAGCCTGTTCCTGGAATAAAATGAGGTGTTGCAATAAGGGACATTATTCCAGCCTCCATATACATCTTAGACAATGCAATGCTTTGTTCTATCGATTTTGGTCCATCATCAATATTGGGAAGAATATGAACGTGGATATCAATAAAGTCTGATAATTTACTAGACATACTGAAATGTTATCGCTTTATTTGCAGAGTGTTGGATACCAGAGCTGATAAAGCTGCTAAATATACAGCGTTTGCCGGTAGCCGCCAACCGAAATCAACAACTCCATGGAGCATGAAACCAAGAAGTGCTCCAAAGGCTCCCATGGTGATGAAAGATGGAGTCTGAGCACCTTTCTTATGTAAACTAATTTTTTTAAAGAGTGAATTTCCTGAAACAATTATTTTATAGAAGAGGAAACCAAAAAGAAGAAATGCAGCCGGTATCCCGAGTTCAACAAAAAGCTCTAAGAATTCATTATGGACACGGTCATATAGAAGAGTTCCGCTCGAGAATTTGATGTAGACATCTGAAATGCTGCTATAAGAATCCAGACCTATACCGGTCAGTGCATGGTCTTTGAGCACGGGAAGACTCATTTTTATCTTATACAGTCTGCCCCAGACGCTTGATTCTATCTGGGAAAATCCCTGAATAATCTGATCTGTTCCAATCTGAGAACTGATAAAAAACAAAGTGAGGAGAAAGATGAGAAAAAGAGAGAACTTCCTGTTTTTTTTCGCAGGCAGAAGAATGCAGAGGAATACGAAGATAAAGACCATAGAGATGATCCCACCCCGTGAATAGGAAAATAAAACGGCCAGCATGATAACAGTTGATGAAAAGAGAAGGAGTATTGCTCGGACAGAAAAGGAAGAGGAAAGGGTCTGGATAATTCTGACCGGTTGACTCCTGATATATGATCGGTGTTTATAAAAATACCGGATCTTCTTGATTTCCAGAAGAGCGGCACCCAGCGAAATCGGCCAGCACATATTCAGCAAAGAGGCATACTGATTTTTATAAATGATAGTTCCATGAGCTCCATTTGCGGTAAGTGGCAGCCAAAGTTTGCCGATTGAAGGCTTCATGACCTGTAAAAGGCCGTAAATGGCCTCACAGGTTCCAACGAGTACGATTACACCAATAATAAGATGGATATATTTTTTATCATGTCGAAGTAAATATGACAGGGATATAAAAAGCAGAAACAGCGAAAAAAGAAATACTGCGGCAAGAAAATTACTGGTCGGATTGTAACTGATAGTACCAAAGAATTGATTTGTGCCTGCAAGCTGATTTACCATTTCCACACTTTCGGCTCTTACAGGAGAGAGCAATTTCAGTATAGGTAATGGGATAGGGATTGACAGAAGGATAGAGTAACAGAGTAATACTCCAATAATGATATAGGTTGTTCTAGATAGGGATATGAAATAATGGTTGAGTGGCAGGCTGAAAATCAGCCAGCCACCAAGCCCGACTATAATGAGGAAAGTGTAGGAGCCCTTAATAATCGGATGTACTGCCCCGAATACAACGGGAATGGTTAACAGAATGAAAAGAACTAGGTATTGAGCGGTTTTTTCAAAGGATATATTGTGCGTCACTTCTGACAATATTTAAGAACGTGATTGTAGGTGGTCATAATACCTTGAGTGCTGAGGCACAAAAAATGCAGCATTATTTTTGTGGGTCTTTATAAGTGACTCCAGTTCCCAGGAAGCCTATAGAGAAACCTGTGCCGGAGAACAGTTTGCCTGAAGAGCTGGATTCGGCAAAAATCACATCCTGATCTTTAAGAATTAACGTATCACCAAGACCACTGTGTAAATCACTGTAATTTAAGCTTACAATCTTTCTTTCTCCCTGCCCTGTATATCGGATAAGTTTTATAGAGTCGTCGTCAGCCCAGGCGGCCAATCCGCCGGCAAGAGCTATCGCTTCTGTGATAGTAATCCTCCCTTTCAGAGGATAAGTGCCGGGACTTCTGACAGCTCCATCGATGAAGCAGCGTCCTGCTTCAGGGATGAAGATCACATCACCGCCCCAAATAGCAATATTCTGACTCATATCACCATGACGGAGTAATCGAGCCAGATCAATTCGATAGCTCTTATTTTCCTTAGTAGCTCTGTCTTTACGAGTTATATATGCAATGGTACTCGCTTTTTCGTTCGTGCCTCCTGCAATGGCGATCACATCAAGTAACCTTCGTTTTTGGCTATAATCAAAGGTTCCCGGGTTGTTAACTGCACCCACCAGAATGACCTGGTTGCTTTTATACTCTTCAACACGGACTGTGACACTGGGGTTGTGTAGATACTTGGTTTTAAGAATATCTACTATTTTTTTTTCAAGTTGGGTGGTAGATAACCCCTCGGCATGAACTGAGCCGAGCATTGGTAACCTGATAACTCCCTGACCGGTAATTCGTGCTTGGGTGTTGAGTTCCTGTGCCTCAAAAACACTGATAGATATGAGATCACCGGAACCCATTAGATAATCATCAGTATCATGCCCCGGGTCTACTGCTCTGGGGTATCCCTCTTGGCTGTTTATATCACTTGCAGCTGGAGAATCTTTGATGTGTTGCTTCTGGAATTCTTCCAATGATGTGTTTGATTCAAACCTCTCGGAGGCACAGCCATTTAAGATGAGAGTGACGAGTAGGAGAATAAAACAAAGAAACAAGAAGGGAGATGAAAACAATCGGTTTCCTGAGGCTATGGGTATCATCTTTCTATGCTGATCGTAGATTTATATGACAATATTGGTATGAACTTAATATTTACCAATAAAACAAAAATAGGTCATCAATTCTAATACAAATTGATGACCTATAATTTTTTCCTATCTAAATGGCAATTAAATCATATTGTTAGTTGTTTGGACTGGTACTGGTGACCTCTCTTACTATAACAGTGTCCTCTCCGTCAGTGATCTGGTCAATTATATAAAGAGCTCCAGCAAACGCTATTACTGAGCCAACTACAATAGCCTCGGGCGGCACATTTGCAAAGAATCCGGCAGGATCTAGGTCCTCATCTTCTGTGGTTTTGACGTTGGAGACGGCAAGGATGATCTTTTCATTTGCCCCTACTACTTGTGTGCCTCTTGCTGTGGTGAAAATCATCCTTCCCTGAAAAACACCAATTTCAGTTTGTCCTTTTTTGTTCACTGTAATAAACCCGCGGACAGAAGACTGACTTGATGCATTGAACAGGGCATCGGCAACAGTAAACGCACCTTCTGGAGTGTAAAAAGCAATCTTGCGAGAATCTTTTGTTATAACGAAATTAACCAGACCTTTTTGAAAATAGATAGAAAATCTTTCTTCCTGGTTTTTTATGGCCAATTTAGTTCCATCTTGCGCGACAAGGGCGATACCCTGCGATTTAATTAGGCATTTTCCCTGGCATGAAAGAAGGGTATTTTCCGGTATTGGATTCTGGCCTGTTAGTCTTTCGATGAATTGTCCTTTTTCATAGACTGCAAAATTGCCCTTTCCTATAGAGTTATTCGGTATTATTGCTATTGCCACGTTAGCGTGCAAGATGAGATAAACGCAGATGAAAACCACGAGGCGAAAGACAGAAGATCCCATGATACCCTCCGGTTGGTAATTATTTAATTATAAAACGTCGCGCGCAGTATTGATCCTATCACAAACAAAGAACAATATGGAGATATGATTGTCAACGTGTTAATAGGTATTTGGGGTATGGGGAGGCTAGGCGCTGGTAGCCGGTGAATACGTCTGAGATGACCTACGCTCTGCAATTTCTGATCGTATCATTTGCAGAGCAGGAAACACTTCAAGTGTGTTGAGGTATACTTTCGAGTGAGGTACTGCCGGTCAGGTAGAGCGCATGATCTTCATAAGAATCAGCGATGTCTGTATGCATCTTTGAGCTGGTGAGTGATGGAGACAGATGCACAGAAAAACATCAGATAAAAAGCGCGGTCCCAGTCAATTTCCTTTCAACGTTCATGGGAAAGGAAACAGGGCTATTTCCCAAAAAACTTCAACCCCTGTTCTAGCAAGGATCCACCTCCGGAACCGCCCCGCAGCTGTTTCTCTACTTCTCTCATCAGCAGTTTCTTTCCCTGGTCAGCCAGTACCTGGGTGACATCGGCGCTTTGGTCAAGATCGGATATGGGGCCTTTGACTGTATAGATGATCGGAGCCTCATCATAGACGACTTTACCTTGAGCAAGATCACGTTTGAGTTCACTGGCAAGATATATGTTCAGTTTATAGTCCACTGATTTGGCAGCCAGGTCCGCCTTGCCGTTGCCGGTCACTTTCATAAGGTCTGATTTGGCGTTTACTGTCGTTGTATGGTAGACGCCGTTTTTAATCTTCCCTTTTGCAGTCAGGGAGGCAAAGCCTGAGGGCTGGTTGGCCGCTTCTCCACCGAATGGCTGTTTGAGATAGATGGCCTTGGCAATACGAATGACCTTCAAGATCTGCAGCGGTTTGATCATGCCGTTTTTTAACTCTATAGCCAGATCGCCGTTCATTTTTCTTATCATTTCCCGATCGGTGGTGCCGGAAGCGATGATCTTGGCATCAATTTGGGCATTACCGCTGATTTCATCTGTGTCTTTAAGGTCCTTTAACAGAGACTCCATCTGAACATTATTAAGTTTTGCGGTAACATCCAGGTCGGGGACCTTGCCCTTCATATCGAGTGCTCCCTTGAGCTGGACGGTGCCGCCATACAACTTGGCTGAAAGCTCGGGTACTTTCAGCTTCTGTCCATTGTCTTCTGCTTTGATAGCGATATTGCTGAGATTGATGCCCGCGTAATTCAAATTGTCGATCGTGAGGTCGGCCTTGAAAGCGAGGGCCTTGAGGAGTTGGACAGGCAGTAGAAAGGGCATGGCCGCTTCCTTGACTTTCTTTTTCCTATACCGATCAAGGTCGACATCATCGATATGCAAAGTTGTTGTATAGGTGGGCTTTTGAAAACCGGAAAGCAGGAGCTTGCCGGTCAGTTTCGACTGGTCGAATTTGACATCAATGGTATCAATCTGTACCTGTTCGCTGTCCAGATCGATATGGCCGCTAAGCGATGCTGTGATCGGTTCTTTCACAGTTGCCAGGGCATCGCTGACAACCGCACTCTGTAGAATGAAATCTTTAAAAAGAACCTGTTGCTTGGAGTTGTTGAGTTGAAAGGTGGACTGCAGTTTGAGGTCAGAGGAATGACTGTTGCCTTTGGAATCTTTCAGGTCGATATGGGCGGAAAGTTTAAACGGGAATTCTTTGCCGTCCTGCAGATGACCCGATTCTATATTGAAATCGGAGAGTTTGAACAACTGGCCTGATTGACGATCGTCATACGTAACATGAATATCCTCAGCTGAGACACCACTGATATTTAATTTAGGAAGCTGTATCTTCTTTGTTTTGCCTTGTTTTGATGCGGTTTGTTGAGGTTCTTTCCGGCTTTTCGCCGGTTTTGACGACACTGCTGCTTGTGGTTGCTGCCAGTTGGTTATGCCGTTTTTTTCTTTGATCAGATTGAGATGAACTTTTTTCAGATTGATTTTGGAGATGTTCAACTCTTTTTTCAATAGAAGCGGCCACAGGGCCATCTCAACTTCTACCTTGTCGCTGGCCGCGAATTGACTGTCTGCAAAAGGGGCTACACCCGAGATGCTGACACGGCCAAGGTTGAATACCGCGTCAAGACCCAAGGTCAACCCCATATCCATATCTCCCTGCAGGTCAATCTGTCGACCGGTTTTCTTTTCCACAAAACCGAGCAGTTTGTCCTTATAATCATTGGGATCAATGAAGATGGGGAGGAGAACAATAGCCAGGATAACCAGACTCAATAATCCGCCGAAGATGGCCAGAAGCCACTTGATACTCGTTTTCATCATGTAATCCTGTTGCAGAAGATCGTAGGAAAAACGTTTCCTATAAAAATAGTGCAGCTTAACCCTTTAATCAAGGACTTGTGACAGGAGATTGTTATAATGACTTTTTCTTGCCTACCATTTTGGTGGCGCAGGCCAGTTTGAAGTTGGCTGCTTCCGGTAATCTACGGACAAAATTTTTATCGAAAAAATGATCCGGTGTTTTTGTGGTGATATCACCGATGCGCATCCTGGCAAATTCTTTTTTGGCATCTTTAGGCAGGTTGTTCATCCACTCCTGGAGAAACCAAAAGAGTGAAGCAATGGGGCTGGTTCCCTGGTTGACAAATTGGTGCTCAATTTCAATAGAGTCCTGAAAAAGGGCTTGGAGCCCAAGGTTGGTCATGTTGAAGTAGTGGTGCGGATACCCATGCATAGGCTGGAGAAAGGCGGCGCCAACGGCCAGCGTGCCTCCTGGCTTGAGCACCCGGCAGATTTCATCAGCTGCCCTGAATGGGTATTTAACGTGCTCAAGAACAGCAAATGAAAAAACCGCATCAAAGCTGTTATCATTAAACGGTAGATCCTCTGCAAAGCCGAGTACATCGGTTGTCGGATAGGGGACAATCTCATAATTGACGATGTTCTCATAATACTCAGGTCGAAAACCCGCCCCGCAGTCAAGAATTAATCCGTCCGGATATTGTTCAATGATTTTCAGCGGGGTCTCATCGTAACTGTTTGATGAGATATTAGCAGTTTTTGAAAAGCCAAACGACTCTTTGCGACCTTGTCCCCGATAGTCATAGACATGGTTGTCGGTTTGTTCGATTTCAACATCAGCTTTGAGAATGGAGCGGATCGTTTCTGCTTTTTTCAGCCGCATTTCCATGATTGGCGTTTGATAATCATCCCGGAGCTGTTTTCTGCCTTCTTTGCGACCATGCCGCTTGAAATGAGCCCAGCCGCTTTTCAATGATCCGGTATCAACCGCCGATTTTACATCCGTATTGGCCTCCAGATACCCATTTTCGTTAAAATTATCTTTGGTGGCCGTTTCAAAAACAGATATCAATTGGGGTGAACTGGTCATAGGAAAGATTCGGACTGGACATTTATCGCAAACCATCAATAAACGGTCCAACGGCTGATGCTCCCTGTTGATCGACAAGGCGGATGGTCTGAGAGCCGATCACCGCAATATCGGCCTTGCCTTTCAGGGTGTCGACATCGTCGCGGTCACGAATTCCAAAGCCGACGGCCAGAGGAAGATCGGTGGCCTGTCTGCAACGGGCCAAATATTGATTGAATTCGGAGTCAAATTGCGATTGTTTGCCGGTCACTCCTTTTCTGGCCACGCAATAGATAAAGCCTGCACCATGGTCGGACAGTTCTTTCATTCGCGTGTCAGTGGATGTCGGAGCAAAGATAAAGATGGGCGCAATCCCTTTATCCCTGCTTAACCGGAGGAAGTTCTCCCCATGCTCAGGCGGCAGATCAGGTATAATCAGCCCCTTAATATTGGCCTCCTTGGCATCATTAAAAAATCTCTCTTCCCCATATTTGAAGAGGATGTTGTAATAGGTCATAAACAAAAACGGAATGCCGTAGGTCTCGCTCATCTCCTTGCCAAAGGCGATGCAGTCGGCAACCCGGGTTCCGCCGGCGATTGCGTCCTGGTTGGCTTTAAGGATGACCGGTCCGTCGGCCATCGGCTCGGAGAAGGGAATCTGCAACTCGATGCAGTCCACCCCGTTGTCCACCATCTGTTTAACTACGTCCCTGTTTTTTTCAAATGATGGATAGCCAAGTACGATATGGGTCATCAGCAGGATTTCTTTATCTGCCATCCTTGCTCGAAGCTGTTTTTCTAAACGCATGATATATTGTTTTAGGTTGATTGATTTTAGAATTCAAATAAGTCTACCAGCACTTGCCAGTGAAGCATGTTTGCTATTTAGTGTACTCTTTACCCCGGCCGATGATGAACTCTTTCCAGGAAGGATCGTCAAAGGCGTGGGCAATGGTAAAAATGTCTTTATCACCCCGGCCGGACATATTGATGATCACCGCTTCTTCAGGAGACATGGCACCTGCTTCTTTAAACGCTTGAACAAAGGCATGGGCCGATTCCAAGGCCGGAATAATACCTTCCTTTTTCATGGTCAGGTCAAGCGCTTCGATCACTTCATCATCGGTGGCGGCTTCAAATCTAACTCTGCCATGTTGCCAGTGATCCGACAAGATAGGGGAGACCCCGACGTAATCAAGACCGGCGGCCACCGAGTGAGTTTCCAGCATCTGGCCATCATCGTTCTGGAGAAACATGGTCTTATACCCTTGGGCAACTCCGGGTGAGGCGTCGTCACCGCTGAGCCTGGTCGCATGTAAACCGCTTTTTATTCCTTTGCCGCCCGCTTCCACACCGACCAGTTCCGTCTCCGGTTCATCAAAAAACCGCCCGAAAACTCCCATGGCATTTGAACCGCCGCCGACACAGGCATACACCTTTGACGGCAATCTGCCATGTTGTTCCACGATCTGATCGGCCGCTTCGGTGCCGATAATAGACTGGAACCAGGACACCATCTCGGGAAACGGAGAAGGGCCGCAGGCTGTGCCAAACACATAATGAGTGTCATCAATATTGGTGACCCAGTCCCGAAAAGCCTCATTAATGGCGTCTTTTAATGTGCGGGAGCCGTCTTTGACGGGAACGACGGTGGCTCCCATCTTCTCCATCCAGAACACATTGGGTCGCTGACGCATGACATCAACTTCACCCATATAGATGGTACAGTCAAAACCGAATCGGGCAGCCATGGTTGCTGTGGCCATACCGTGTTGGCCGGCGCCGGTCTCGGCAATGACCCGCTTCTTTCCCATCCTTTGCACCAGCAGACCCTGCCCCATAACGTTGTTGGCCTTGTGGGCGCCGGTGTGGTTGAGATCTTCCCGCTTAATAAAGATTTGGGCTCCGCCGAAGTGTTCGGAGAGGTTCCTGGCATGGGTGAGCGGGGTCGGACGGCATGAGTAAGTCGACATGATATGGAGATACTCATTCCAGAAGTCCGTGTCTTCTTTGGCCTTTTGGTACTCTTTATCCAAATCGTTAAAGGTCTGGTGGAGGATTTCAGGGATATATTTGCCACCCCACTCTCCAAAAAAACCGTTCTCATCCATTGATATCACCATTTAATTATTGCCTGAATTGATCTGTTGCAGTTGTTTTTTGCAGGCCGTACAGAAATCCTCTGGGTAATGCCCGCTGATATATCTGTGCTGCGCCTCAGAAAAAGCGCCGGGTGACCAGGGCAGCCTGGGCAAAAAACTGTAGAGCAGGTGTTGATCTGTCTCTGCTGTTTTGTTTATCCTCTTTGCGTATTCAATCGAGGTCACCATTTTCGTTCCCAATCCGGCCAGGCACTTCTGGGCATACAGTATCCCCCGGTTGAGAGAATCCCTCACTGAGCCGTCGGTTTCAACGATATTTCCAGGAGCGTGACCATTGACCCCCTCCAGGGTGACAAGTTGTAGTTCCCATTGGGAGGTCTGGGCTTTGGGGACAAACAACATTACATTGTCATCTTTCCAGACGATCAGACTGGATTGGCGATCATTCCGGCCGTCCATTCGTCTGTTTGTCAGCGTTGCCTGAATATAGTCACGGAAAAACGATGAGCTATGCTTTCTGTCATATTCATCAACAGCCTCGGCAACAAGGTCCCCGCAGTTAAAAGCGGCTATGGTACCACAACTTGTTGTCAAATTCCCGGAAAATGCGTCAATCTTTTCCGGAATGAGCGCATATTGTTGATGAATCTGCTGATGGGAGCCATGCAGCCTGTAACCTGTTGGTGAGGTATCGACACCGAAATTCCAACCCCACAGAGTACAACCAGATACTGGATTGGTATTGTGAAGCTCTTTAAGAATCTTGAGTCGCAACGATTCAAGCTCATCTGGCGTCAGCGGCCGTCGATTGATATTTATCGGCAATCCAAGCTCTTCCGCCAGCCGGATATAGGTGCGCTGATAATAGAGGTGTCGAAGGCCGGTTATATCCTCAAACGTCAGATCATCTATAGAGTAGCGGACGGCATCTTCACTCATGTTGGCGGCATAATGGCCCCCGGAAATGTACGAATTCCGGCGAAGATATTCGTATATGTGAGTGGTATCGTTTTTTGGCCATTCACCGACAATTGTACTGTTCCCCTGCGAGCCCGGCATCAATACCATGATGTTCTTGTAGTTGTCCGGTAGATGCGGATTGTTGGCGACGGCTTTGAACAAAGGACGATCATGGATAATCGGATTTCGATCGGCGCCTTGTCCACGATAGCGTATCCCGGTAGGTTGACCTGTTGAGTCTTTTTCCATTTCACAGCTGATCTCGGCAAGACAGATGAGATCTTGAGGATCTGTTGAGCAGGTGGACAGAGCCAGCAGCAGAGGAGCCGGCAACCCATGGATAAGATCAGATCCAATTTTTTGATCATTCAGCAGCTTGTGTAAAGATATCTCAGGCATAGCTGGAATGGTGAAGGCGTGGGGTTTGTTGCTCGCGGCATCGGCCCATTCCTTGCCGATATAGGTTGCGCCTCGAAAGGGAAAGGGGTTTGGAATCTCAAAAATCCAGTCAGCGGACTCAACATTGACATCCTCCTGGGGATAGTTGGCCTCATTGGTGACCGGCCCAAGCACCTCTCCAGTACCAAGCTGCTCGATTTTGGTGTCCATTCGCAGGTTTTTTGTTCGATAGCTCGGTTGATGGATGCCGTAAATAAATTTGGCTTCGGGGGAAACACAGGTACGCATGATGGGTTACCCTTGATTATTTTTTGTTCCAGTGCATGAGTGCTTTTTTATACACCTGAGAGCGGGAAAGACCAAGGTCGGCAGCCAGCTTTTTGCTGACATCTTTAAGTGTCATCTCTGTGTGCTCACGATACCAGATGATCAGCTCATCAAGACTCTCGCCGGTGGCCATTGTTAATTTTCCTGGATAAATGATCAGAACAAATTCACCTTTATTGTTACCGGAACCAAATTGTTCACAAAGTTCACTTAGGGAAAGATGTTGTAATTCTTCGTAGACCTTGCTGATCTCTCTGGCCATGAAAGCTTTACGATCTCCGAGAATGTCGAGACAGTCATGGAGCAGGTGGTGGAATCGGTGAACCGATTCGTAGAAAACAAGAGGGTGTTCTGAGCTTTTTAGGGAATGGAGCAATTTACGTCTTTTGCTTGTTTTTGGTGGGGCAAAACCTAAGAAAAGAAATGATGAGTAGCCAAATCCGGCAACGGAAAGAGCAGCAGTTAAAGCTGATGGACCGGGAATGGGAATGACCCGGATACCAGCGTCTCGTGCCATTTGGACAACAACGCTGCCAGGATCAGAAATTCCGGGACTTCCGGCATCTGAGACCAGAGCTACATTCTCTCCGGCTTTCATCCTTTTGATCAGTTCGCTTCCGCGCTCTTTTTCTTTTTCACGATAGTAGCTGGTCAGCCTGGTATGGATCCCGAAGTGGCTGAGCAACCGCCTGGTATGCCGAGTATCCTCGGCAGCTATCAGATCCACTTCTTTCAGAATCCGGATTGCCCTCAAGGTGATATCTTCCAGGTTGCCGATGGGGGTGGCGACCATGTAGAGTGTTCCGGGTTCTTTGTGAGTGGTTTCTGTCATAACCGGTTGTCATATTGATAATTATTGGCAAACTCTGTTGGCATTATGCTCAATTCCGCCCTAAAATGCATCCGCTTTCTTGACAGCATGTTCATGTGTATTAGTATATGATCAGATACTCATATAGCAGGGAGGTGAAGTTGAAAAAACAGGTAACAGACCGCTGTCATCAGAGAATCATTCATTACAACAAGGTGCTATCAGCCAGGGAAAAGGCTCTGGATGAGAGAGAGATACAGAGATTGTCACAGATTTTCAGAACGCTTGGCGATCCGACCAGGCTACGTATCCTCACAGCCTTAAGCGACCAGGAGATGTGTGTTTGTGATCTTGCAGCTCTTCTCAAAATCAGTGAATCAGCAGTCAGCCACCAGCTTCGACTGCTGAGAACCATGAATCTGGTTAAAAACAGAAGAGAGGCGACAGTGCTTTATTATAGCCTTAATGATGAGCATGTAAAAATTCTTATAAATATAGGACTTGAACATGCCCGAGAATAAAAAACTTTTTAAAGATTACCGTTATTAACCCATTAAAGAAATATGCTCAAAACAGCTCAAAACATTATAAACTCATCTTGGGATATCCTGTTGGATTCTTCCATTTACATCCTATTCGGTATTTTAATTGCCGGGATCCTGAAAGTGGTGCTCAACCCAACAACTATCTTCCATCATCTTGGAAAAGGAAGATATCTTTCCGTTGTCAAAGCGGCATTTTTTGGGGTGCCGTTGCCTCTGTGATCTTGTGGTGTGTTGCCGGCGGCAGCATCGTTAAAGAAACAGGGGGCCAATAAGGGGGCGACATCGGCATTTCTCATCTCTACACCCGAATCCGGGGTCGATTCCATTGCAGTAACTTACGCGCTGCTTGATCCTATTATGACCGTTGTACGACCAATAGCAGCGTTTGTGACGGCCCTGGCGGCCGGTTTTCTGGAAAACTCCATAAACGATCCTGGCGCAACCAAAACCATTAAAAAGGATCTCAGCTGTCCTGTGGACAATTGCTGTGACGGTAGCGATTGCAACCCCGAGGAGCATAAGAGACACCATAAAACGTTTGAAAAGTGGAAAGAGGGGATCAGGTTTGGAGTGATCGATGTCTGGGGTGATATCGTTGTTTGGTTCTTTGCCGGACTGTTGATCGCCGGGGTCATCACAACAATTATTCCTCAAGATTTGATGTCACGTTACCTGGGCGGCGGCCTCCACTCCATGTTGATCATGCTGGCGGTTGGTGTTCCGCTCTACATCTGCGCGACCGCATCAACACCAATAGCTGCGGCTCTTATTTTAAAAGGTGTCAGTCCTGGAGCAGCCCTGGTCTTCCTCCTTGCCGGTCCTGCGACCAATGTGACTTCCCTCTCTGTGCTGTATGGAATACTGGGGAAGAAATCAACAGTCCGCTATTTACTGGTGCTGTCAATTTTTGCTGTGCTGTTCGGTATGGGTGTTGACCAGGTGTATCGACTCAGTAATATATCACCCCAAGCCATTCTGGGTGAGGCATCCGAAGTCGTACCGTATTGGCTAAAACTGGCAGGAACGCTTGTGCTCTTGATGCTGTCGATTCGACCTGTGTCCGAGAGGATTAAGAAAAAGTGGGGGAAAAAAGAGTCCAGTCCGCCTTCATTGGCAGGTTTTCCAGATATTGAACAGACCGGTATACAAAACAATCATACAGATCATTCTCCAACCTGTGGTTGTTCTTCCGGAAAGTAAATTTAGAAGTGGCCTATAGAAGAGACAGTAACAACAGAATCAGCGACAATCCCAGACAGAATACCGCCCCGCTACCGATGGAGAAAAAGGTCGAACGAAACTTGTTGATAAAACGCTCCTCCATCTTTTTGGCATATTCTCTCTCTACACCGGTGAGCTGCCAGAGAGGCCGAATGGGAATAAGCAAAAGGCGTGCCGGTCCATCTCGGAAAAACGAGGAGGTCGATTTCATTCCATTTTCAGCAAACAATCTGTTGGCCCAGCTGTTGAGTCCGTTGAGCCATTTATCCAGCATCAGATAGACAAGTGCGCCACCTTTACGATAGAGCCAGTCAATATCCAGGGCAATGGTATCGGTCCTCTTTAATAACGGAAGGAACAGGAAAAAGACCAGGCCGGAATAGAGCAGCAGCTGCAACTGAGTGACCACATGGGAGAAGTGTTTCACATAGATAGCGTAAAAGGTGTATGGCATGGCCGATTTGACCAGATCCCCGTTCGGCAGGATGTTATAGAGCCTCTCAGGAAACATGCCCAGGTAAATACAGAAGAAGGCGAGAAAGGCCATGGCCACAAGCATGGTTTTTGGAGCTTCTTTTGGTCGTAACCCTTTGTCTTTGGCAAAAAAGACGAAGTATGGGAACTTTATACCCGCGTGGAGAAAAACACCCGCCGAGGCAATTTCAAGCACGAGCCAGACCCAGAACATATGGGCTGAGGCCGATTCGGCAATGATGATCGTTTTACTGATATAACCGGAAGTCAGCGGGACCGATGAAATGGCAAGGGCACCAACGCAGCCGAAAATGAGCGTCCAAGGCATGGTGTTGTAGAGCCCTCCCAGGTCGGTGCACTTGGACTTGCCGGTCTGGTAGAGCACTGCACCGGCACTCATCCACAGAAGGGCCTTATAAATAATATGGCAGAAGGCATGGGCAACGGCTCCGCTTAAAGCAAGGGAAGTCCCAATGCCAACGGCGCAAACCATGAAGCCAACCTGGTTGATAATGGAGTAAGCCAGAATCCTGCGCATATCGTTCTCGAGAAGGGCGTAGATAATGCCATATATGGTCATGGCACAACCAAGCACGATCAGGATTTCCCAACCCGGAAAGCCGCGTATCAATGTGTAAACGGCGGTCTTTGAGGTGTAGGCGCTTAAAATGACGCCGCCCATGACTGTTGACTCCGGGTAGGCGTCCGGAAGCCAGGAAGAAAAGGGAACTGCTGCGGCATTGACCAGAAAACCGATCAGAATAAGCCAGGAACTGAGGCTGGAGGCAGATGGATCAACTGCATTGAATGCGGTGGAACCTGTTTCGCCAATGGTCAGGATGATTCCCGCCAGCAGAACGAGACCGCCAACGATGTGAACCAGCACATATCTAAATGCGGCCCTGTACGCTTTTTTGGTTTTACGGCCCAGCACCAGATTGACCGAGGTTATGGCCATCAGTTCCCAGAAGACATACAGAGTGATCAAATCGCCGGCAAAAACAACCATCATGGAACTGCCGACATAAATCAGTGCACTGACAAACTGGCTGCTCTTTTTCTCATAATAACCATATAGAAACGCGGCAAAGGAACTGAGTGCGAAGATATAACCGAAGGCCTTGCTCAAAATATCAACCCGCAACAACGTCAGTTGAAAGTCGGCAAGCTGTAAAGTTAGAGCGGCTGAGTCTGAGAGTTGACTGACCTGCCAAAAGGCAAGAGCCGGCAACAGAATGACATACCAGTTTTTTAAACGCCCAGGCAGAAAGGGAACAAGCAGGGCGCCAACTATTAGAATCAGGCCTGGAGGCAGATTATTCATCATTGGCATAGTAATCCACCTTTTTCTTCAAAAAGAAGCCCAAGCCTTTGGCCAGCAGGATGCAGCCGGTACAGGCGAGGAAGCCTAAAACTGCATAGAAACCAAAAAAATTGTCTATAGGGAAATGGCTCTCCCGATGAATAAAGAACTCTAAAACAACTGATAAACCACACGTTCCCCACAAGACGCGCCATAACATCTTTCTGGTCTTTGGCTGGTCGAAATATCCTTCATCAATCTTTGTTTCTTTCATAATGGACCTCTATTGAAACAGAACCTCGGCAAAACCGAGAAACAGCCAGGGGCAGAAGAAAAGAACGAGTGACATTACAGCGGTTATTGCCGGCGGTAACCAGCAGAAAACGGGAGCTTCATCAAATTTTTTCTCAAACATCGCCTCTTCATCGGTACAGAAAAAAGCCTTATATACAATGGGTAGAAAATAGACGGCGTTTAAAAACGAGCTGATCAGATAAACAACAAGAACCCAAAGCATATCAGCCTCGAAGGCACCGCGTACCATCAGCAATTTGGAGATGAGTCCGCCGGCCGGTGGCAGCCCGATGACAGAGAGTGAGCCGAGAAAAAAAGCTGCCATGGTAATGGGCATCCGTCTGCCGATACCGACCATCTCCGAGATATATTTCTTCCCTGTGGCGACAAAAATGGCGCCTGCACAAAAGAACAGGGTGATTTTACCAAAGGCGTGCATGGATATATGCAGCATGGAGCCGGTGACTCCAAGCTTTGATGCCAGTCCGCAGCCAAGAACAATATAGGCCAGTTGGCCAACAGTGGAAAATGCCAACCGCCTTTTTAAATTGTCCTGGGTAAGGGCAATCAGCGACGAGGTGAGAACCGTGATAGTGGCTATTATACAGACGATGGTGTTGAGGTCTTTTCCAGCCAGAAGATCGATGCCGAAGATGCCGGTCAATATGCGTAGAATAGAAAATACACCGACTTTCACAACAGCAACAGCATGGAGCAGGGCAGAGACCGGTGTCGGGGCGACCATGGCACCCGGGAGCCAGGAATGAAAGGGCATCAACCCCGCCTTGGCAAAACCGAAAAGGAACATGATCAGCAGAACAACCAGCATAGTCTTGGAGATTTCAGCTCCAAAAATGCCTGCATATGAAAACTCCAGGGTGCCGGTGAGCTGGTAGGTGATGATCATAGCCGGCAGGGCCAGGCCAATGGATGTTCCCAGCAGATAGGTTAAATATTTTCTGCCGCCGGTTCTGGCCTCTCGATCCTGGTGATGGGTAACCAGGGGAAAAGTGGATAGTGACAGGATCTCATAAAAGAGATAGAGGGTAAGCAGATTGCCCGCAAAAGCGACTCCGACGGTGGCAGATAAGGCAATGGCAAAAAAACAGAAATATCTTGTTTGGGCATGCTCATCCAGTCCTCGCATATAACCAATAGAATAGGCAGAGGTCACAATCCAAAGACTGGAAGCGACTAAACCAAACAGCATACCGAAACCATCAACTTTCAGGCTTATGGAAAGCCCCGGTAAGATCTGCCATAGAGTCAAGGAATGAGTGTTGCCATCCAGTATCCAGCCGGCCATGGAAAGGATAAGACCGAATTTGATAAAAGCGGCAAGAAAGGTCCATGCTTCACGGATGTTTGGCCATCGTCCACTTAATGCAATGAGTAGCGCTGCTGCTAAAGAAACAAGTATGGCAAGCAGTGGCGTTGCGGCTATGAATGGAGGTGTTGGAGTCATGAATTATTCGTATACGTCATTTCCGTTTATCTCCTTACAGTCCTGACGGAATGGTAAATTGAACCAGTTTCTGGATGATTTCTTTCGTATAGAGACCGATTAACAGCAGGGAAATGGCTGTTGCCACCATGGGAACCAACATGGTTAGGGGCGCCTCCTTGACAACGACTTCTTCCTCATGGTCATGCTCCTGACCAAAGTTTCTTGGGAAATAACCAATCTCGATGATCTTAAAAAAGATCAGCGCACTGATCAGGCTCGAGATAAGAAGCGCGGCAACAAAGAGATACTGTCCCTGGTTGACGGCTCCTAAAATCAGGTACCACTTGGAGAAAAAACCGCATGTGGGCGGAATACCGATGATGGAAAAGGCGCCTATAACAAAGACAACCGAGGTAACCGGCATCTTTCTGAAGATATTGTCCATGGACGAGAGCTTTCTTTTTCCAGTTGTATAGATAACCGCTCCCACAGCCATAAAGAGACAGAGGGTCATCATGGAGTCGGCCAGGATGTGATAGACGGCTCCGGAAAATCCATCACCGTCTGCCAGCCACACGCCGCCTACCATATAGCCTATTTCGGCAACGACGATATAGCAGAGTATGCGTTTGAGATCTTTCTGGGCAAGGGCTGAGATAGAGCCGGCCAGGATAGCAATACAGGCGAGCCAGACCACGAGCTGATCATAATCGAGGATTTTGAAAATATAATCGGCGGAAAAAACCGAAAACATCAGCCGGATCATTACGTAGACTGAGACCTTTGTCATCAATGGAGCTATCAGACAGCTCGATGTGGTCGAGGCATAGGTATAGGCATTGGGCAGCCAGCCGTGCAAAGGAAAGAAACCCATCTTGATCCACATGCCGATGATGATCAGGATAAAGCCGATACGGATAGAGGCTGATTCAATAAGAGACTCGCTTTTCAACATGACGGACAGGTCGGCCATATTCAGGGAACCTGTTTTAATATAGAGATAACCGACACCCAGCAGATAAAAACAGGCGCCGATAGTGCCCATGATGATGTACTTGAAGGTGGAGTAGTAGGCAAGGCCTCGTCCACGGGCGAGCAGGGCGTAGCTGGAAAGTGCCGAGATTTCAAGTAACACATAAAGATTAAATGCATCGCCGGTTGCCACCATACCGAGCAGACCGCTGACCAACAGTAAATAGAGGGTATAGTAGTGATGTATTCGGTCCGGAATCTCTTCCTGGACCGTCCGCAGAGAATAGATGCCGGTCAGCAGGGCACTTCCGGAAACCAGTGCCAGAACCATACCGCTTAAGTGATCAACAACCAGTTCGATACCGAAGGGCGGCTTCCAGTCACCAAGGTGATAATGGATAGGTGTGCCGCTTTTGACCACCTGGGCAAGGGTTCCTAAAGCTGCCAGAAAAGAGAAAACCAGGCAGATGATCACCAGCAGGTAGGATGCTGTCTTGCTTTTCCCGGTGGCCAGGTTGACAATTAAGGAGCCAAGCAGCGGAATGGCAAGGATAAGAATTGGAAGTTGTTCTTGTATCATTATTCTTGCAGGCTCTCTAATATTTCATCTTCTTCGATGGTATCGTGCACCCGGTTAACTTTCTGTAAAATGGACAGGGCAACTCCCAGGGTAGACACTCCAACGACAATAGCTGTCAGCATTAATACATGGGGAAGGGGGTTGGCGTACTGAACCGCCTCAATAACAGGGTGAGCGTCATGCCCATGTCCATGTTCGATAATTGGAATGGTGGCTCCTTTTTTCTCGCCGATGGAGACAAAAAATAAAATAATGGCTGTCTGAAAAATCGACATGCCGATGATTTTTTTCATCAGGTTGTTTTTGCCGATCATGCCGTACAGCCCAATCAGCATGAGGGACAAAGAGGCCCAGTAGTTATAGTTGGCAATGATAAATGGCAGCAGATCTTTCATGGTTAGAGCCCCTCGTCGAGATCGCCGCTGGAAGAAAGGTCACTGTAAAGCGAGAACATAATGGCCATGACGGTAATGCCCACTCCGATCTCAACCCCAAGCATACCGTGAGAATGGGCCTCAACTTCAGTAATACCGAGAAGTTTGGCCCAGGCCGCATAGGCTAGAAAGTTGCGGCCCAGGAAAAGACAGACAACTCCGATACCGGCATAGACAAGGACACCGATCACACCGAGCAACAGCACAGTGTTTTCCTTAAACCGTTTAAGAACGGTTTGTAAGTCATAGGCCAGGGCTAAAAGGATAAAACTTGCTCCAAAGATGACACCACCCTGGAATCCCCCTCCAGGGCTGTGATGCCCATGAGCAATGACATAGAGAGCAAAAAGCTGCATTATGGGAACGAGCATCCGGACTGCTGTTTGCAGAATGATATCGGCGCCATGTCTGTCTGGCCGCGGTTTAATGATCTTCCCCTTTCTGCGAGGAGTACGGCGAATAACGATCAGAACCGTAATGCCGGCACAGAAGATAACAACCAGTTCAAACATGGTGTCATACCCTCGATAATCGGCAAGCACAGAGGTGACCAGATTGGGTACCGAAGTCTCATCCAATGACTTTTCAATGAAGTGAGGAGAAAGGTAAGTCGATGCCGGTGAGTTCGGGTCAGCCCAGTCGGGCAGGTCCACAACTGCCGGTAGCAGGAGAAGTCCAATACCGATGGTTATGAGCAAAGCCAGTAGTTTCATGGTCTGATGACGGGTTATTTAGTCCTTTGATTTTCGTTTTATATGTAGGGCCGTTCCTAAAATCAGCACGGTACTGACCCCGGCTCCGACAGCGGCTTCAGTAAAAGCAACATCAACGGCCAGCATTTCAGTCCAGATCAAACAGATTAAAAAGCTGTACGCACCCAGCACGACGGCTGCCGCCAGCAGGTCTTTGACACTTAATGCCGTTATTGCACAGATGATCAGCATCAGCAGAAGAAGGACATCAAATTGCCATAAGAAGCCGGGATCCAGACTCATTTTTCCTCTTCTCCTTGTATTATTTGTGGCTCTTCTTTCCTTTTGGTCCAATGTTTGACGCCAGCCTCAAAACCGGCATCCATGATGGCATGGGTTGCTGTGGGACTTGCCAGAAACACAAACAGAACAATGGACATGATTTTCAGACTGACCAGGACGCTATCCAGACTGAAGTGGTGTAGGTGATAAAGAGCTAAACCGGTCAACAGCAGGACGGTGGACAGAGTATCTCCCTTTCCCGCTGCATGCATGCGGCTGTAAAAATCGGGAAAGCGGATAAGTCCTACAGAAGTGCCAAAGAAAAAGAAAAGACCGAGAAGCATCAGGGTGATGATTAATCCATTCAACATCAGGAATCCTCCTCGACGCTCATCTGTTTATGCCGCTGAAAAAACCTGGCAGCCGCAAGGGAAGCAATAAAGTTTAAAAGGGCATAAGCAATGGCAATATCGACAAACATTTCAACCCTGCCGTAAATTGTCCCGATGAGGATTATTAGAATCGTGGTTTTTGTACCGATGACATTGACGCCCAGTATCCTGGAGATGACTGTCGGACCGCGTACGACACGATAGAGAGGCATGAACATCAGGATCAGCAGTGCGATACCTACGACAATGAAAAACAATTCCATAGGATTATCTCCGGTAACCACATGCATTATCCTGCACCTCCCTCAAAAACATGGGCAATGCGTCTTTCCATCTCACTCATGGAATCATCACCAATCAGGTCTCCTGCCGCTGCATGACTGATAGCATGGACATAAAATGTGGATCCGTCAATGCGTATGGTGACGGTACCTGGCGTTAAGGTAATCGAATTGGCAAGGACAAACTTGGCAAAATCGGTTTTCAGCGAAGTTGTAAATGTGAAAATATGGGGATCAAGGCTTTTCTCCATTCTCGTGGGAGAGATGGCAATTCCGATCACATGAAGGTTGGCAAGCAGTATCTGATAGAGGAGCCAAAAACAGTAACAGAAAAAACGGAAACTTTCGGTGATACGTTCAACAAATCCTTTCCTGCGATCGTTGAAAAGCAGATCGCTGGATATGACCGCAACTATGAGACAGGAAATAAGGCCTAAAGCAAGATGGAACAGGTCGAACTTGCCGGAGAGTATTATCCAGCTTCCAAAGAGAATGATGAATGTGGCAATGGAAAACATTGGCAATTTACATCAAAAGCAAGGTGAAAAGTGGTTCTCGAAAACAGCCCCATATAAACCATACAGAGTTGCAGCTGTCAACCATTTGTTACGTAATTTCAGTATGTTTCACTTTTGTTGAACGCCAGGTTAAGAGAAAGTGAACGATCAATGTTATAGCAACAACAGATCATTTCCTGCTGTCTGCTATACTATTGAAGCAGTTAGAATTTTGCCGGAACGTGAATAGATGAGATGTTCCGGTTATAAAAAAGCAGCTCATTCCGGGTATGATGCTATCGTTTTTTTTCGATAACAAGGACCGCGCAGTGAGCCTGGCCGATAACTTTCTCAGTAACATGACCCATCAACAGTTTACTGAGCCCTGTTCCATGTCCGCCAACAATGATCATATCAACTTTCTTTTTCTTTGCCGTTTTGGTGATAATATCCGAGGGTCTGCCGACCTTTGCAACCGGGTAGCAGGGGATATCGATGCCTCTTTTGACCATTTTTTTGCAGACGGTTTTGACAAGGTCTTTGGCTTCAGCGAGTCTAAATTTTGCGGTCGCAACAGATACCACATAGATTTCCTTGAGGGTCGAGCATTGCAAACTCATGCTGATCGCTTCTTTTGTGGCCATCTTGCTGAGTTTGGAGCCATCCAGTGCCAATAGGATTTTTTCACCGGAGATTGAGAAGTTTTCCGGTACAACAAGAACCTGGGGGAAACCATGGCCAATGACTTTAGAGGTCATTGAACCGACGAGCAGTTTCAGCAACCCTTTCCGGCCATGTCGTCCCATGATGATAACATCGGCTTTATGTTTATACGCCAGCTCAACGATCGTTTTATCCGGCTGATAGGATTCTTTAACGATCATCTTGCACTTGATCTTGTTGTCGGCAGCCATTTTCTTAATCTTGTCAAGGTAATCATTGATTTCCACCCGTACAGAGGATGAGGCTGAATGTGCTGAGGTGGCCGCTTCGGATTCGATGCCGATAACACTGATAACAACCAGTTTTGCTCCGCAGGATTGGGCGAAAAAAATAGCCTCCTGAACAGCTCCGTCACAGTAGCTGGATCCGTCCACAGCAAGAGCTATGGTATTGACTTCACCGATCAGATTGGTCTTTTTATTTTGAGCCATTTTTTCTACTCCGTCTAGGGCATTTAAAAAATAAGGTGATCTTACACCCCAAATGTTGGAAGAGCCATAAAAAATTAGCTGCTGGTGTTCAATATTGGACAGTTTATAAAAATATGGGGAGGTAACGTGGTTATTTATTTTTTTATTTGACTTGGTCTTTTTTTTTGAAATAAAATGAACGGCTATTCATTTTTTATGTTCAATAGATGGAATTCAATTCCATTTAGTGCTCCAAGTTCGGTTTCTTCTCCCATCACTTGGACAAGTTTAAAACACACAATGTTCACAGTCTTTCTATTCACTCATCCCTTCAAAGTCTTTTAGCCGCTTCGATCCAACTTCCCAATATATGGCTCCCCTAACGGTCAGTGAAACATCGACTATCTTTCTGAAACAGATGAAGAATTGTTGTGAATCAAGTAATATAAGAGAAATATTCTTTTATAAGCAGCGAGCTATATTGATTCTAAAAAAACAACAATAGGAATAGGTGTTTGTTTTCACTATCACCGCTAATGCTGCACTTTGCTGCGTCAGTTACTTATATGCTTTTAAGGCCACCTTGGGAAATTGCTATTTCCGAGTCTCGTAAACCCGCTTACCTGTCCGAATACTGTGTCACAGAAGAAAATATCTAATTTTTCAAGGTACCCTTAATCTACCTAACGAAGGAGGCCAAAAATGAAAAGAATAATTGGGTTTATTCAACTCTTGCCGGTAAAAACTTTTATGTAAAGCAGCGGAACAGATGACCAATGGAGTAAAAAGATGAATAGTCTTGGCTATGAAAGTCCTCTTTGTTTTGAGAGTGCTCTATTTTAACACTTTCAACCGTTAAAACCGCAGGAAGGCTCAGTGAAGAAAGGTACTAAGACCAAAGTAGTTCTTCTCTTAATGATTTGTTTGATTGCTTTTTTGGCAATAGGAGTTGTCATATTAAGAAGAGGTCCTGCAAAACATCTCCCGGATTACGGAGATATCATTCAATTTGACCCAAACCGAGAAGGCGGACATCTTTTACCCGGCTTAGATATGCTTATGCAAGGGGAAAGAACCGGATAATCCGTTAGAATTATCACAAATGCGAAGGGCTTTAGGAATGATCGCGAATTCAGCTATGAGGTGCCTGGCCAGACATATAGAATACTGTTTTTAGGTGATTCAAATGTCGACGGCATGAGAACAGACCAGAGAAATACTATCGCATTTGTTCTGGAAAAGATGCTCAGTGCTGCAATATCAGATGACATCACTACTACCGGCTATCAATTTGTTGAAGTGATGATCTCTGGTCACAATAATCCCGCTAATGCGCGGTACTATTATCAGGAGCATGGTTATAAATATAATCCAGATCTTGTTATTGTCGGTATCACATTGGGTAATGATATAACCTGGCATGGGTATAAATCGGGAGTATTACCCATCACAGATGACGATGGAGCTGTATTTCTTACACTTGCGTCTAATGCTCAACAAGCCGGAACCGTAAATATTAATCTTATCTTGCCATCTGAGGCCTATACATCCAAATCCAGTGTCTGGGAAGAGATTGAGAACGTGGAGCTCCGAATACGAAAGTATCTCGCAGCTAAATTCTATTTGTTCGGCTATTGTATTCCGCCCCAGCTGAGTTCCAATACAAATGACCGGTATCATGTTTATGGCGCCGGATTTTCAGTTTCTATCGGCCTTTTTTACAGGCCGACCCTACCTGAAATAGAGGCAATGTACCTCGATTTCGAGGAAGTATTAGCGGGAATACATAACCGGGTGAAAGCTAATGGGAGTGACATACTCTTCGTATTATTCCCCACCCGAGTCCAGGTAATAAAAAAGGATTGGGACCTCCTGACAAGGTTCTATTCATTAAAGGAGACAAAATTTGATTTGAACTATCCTAACCGGCGGATTTCCAGACTCTGTAGAGAACAGAATCTACATTGCCTTGATTTGCTTCTGCCTTTCAAAAGCCACTATGAAGAGTCAAATACATATTTATATCGGCCAAGAGGCGATATGCATCTGAATGAAACAGGGCAAAAGTTTGCCGCCAGAATACTGAGTAAGCATATAATAACCAGTATTAAAAGCGGGAAGTCGAAGCAGAATGCTGAAGAGAAAACAAATGATTTTTACCAGGAATGATCGTAGCAGAAAAACAGGAGAAATAGTGTAATTCGAAATCACACTCTTTTTTCTATTAAGTCCACCGGTGTAGCCAACTGCTTATGCCGGAATGAATAGGAGAGAAAAAGGTAAATAAATTGAGGAAATTGTACCTGTTGCGTGTCCCCGGTTTCTGTTTTGGAGCCTTTTATATAAATAAATTCGCAAATAACCCGTTCTCCTACACAGCTTCCAATGCAGTACCATCGGCGCAGAGAAGCTTAACTTCCGTGTTTGGCAACGGGAACGGCTGGAACCTCTTCGCTATGGCCACTGAAAATTATTCACCGATAGACTGAGAGAAAAGTGAGCTATTCCAGTAAGTCAGAGTTTCAAACTGTAAACCATATTGCATTTCAAGACCTGGCCCTTTTATGCAATCTCGTCTTTCTGATAGTTTTTCATCGCGATCTTAAGGCTTTTCACGACTCGGTTAAACGCTCTAACAAGTTTGCCTATTTCATCTTTTCTTTGTATACCGTCAATTTGTACATTCAAATTACCCATACTCACCTCTTTCATCTTTTTGGTCAGGTGTTCAATCGGAGTAATGAGAAGATTTGTTGAGACTAGTGCAAGAAAAACCACAATCAAAAGAGTTATTATTGTAAATACAGTCATACTGATTCTGATTGCTTTTAAGCTCTGAAATGCTTCCTTTGCTTCAATTTCAGCAACAATGATCCACGGATACTTCTTGTTTTTGAGATATAGGTCGATGACCTTCACTCCCTTAGAATTTTGCCGGAGGCCGGAAGAGAAACCGGTTCTTTGCACTTCTACGATTCCCTGGGTGATCATTGGTGTCTGATCTTTCATGCCTCTGTAAACAATAGGTTCTCCTCTGGTTGTGGTAAGAAAAACCTTGCCCGTTTCACCCAGCTTGAGATTCTTGGAGAGTATCTTCTGTTCATGGGGGATTTGTAGCTCAAAGCCGAGCGCGGCCTGGGTTTTCCCGGAAGCATCCTTGATAGGAAAGAATAACATCTGATGGTTATGGTCAGACTCCTTCCAACTTGAAAAATCAGACACGGTGGTAATGCCTTGCGTAAGTGTCATATACACCCATTTGTTTTTTGATGTGTCTTCATTCAAGTGAGATGACGGAGAGCCTTTTACCTCTTTACCATAGTTAGGGCTGATAACTATTTTATACGATTTATCTATCAAGAAGATGTGGTGGTATTGGCCCCAGTGTATTTTCTGAAAACTGTAGAGCATGTTTTCTACCAGTTTTGTTACAGTCTTGAGACGAAGATTGTCTTCCGAGCTGACCCCATCTTTTTCCAGAGAAATATATTCCTGGAATACATCAGTCTCAGCCATTGATCGGGCTGCCGATTCGGTAGTTTCAATATAGCTTTCAAGCAAATCTTGTTTTGATCTAACTATTTCTAAGAGAAAAGTCTGGATTGATTTCGTGAAAATATCTGCTGTTTTAAAGTAGTTAATGGTTCCTAAAATCCCCAGAGGAAACATGGATATTCCCAATAAGGCAATAATTAATTTCTGTTTAATAGAAAGAGTCATCATTCGTCCCGCTGTAGATTTTAACGATTGCCATACTACATTGTAGTATGTATTTGTGTGGTAGTGATACTCTAGAAGTGGAATAAATCCTATCGTTAAATCAAATGAGTGGAAAAGGAGAAGGGTAAAGCAGGTGTACTGGAAGCATTGCTGTAAAGGAATATACGCCTTGTTCGGTATTCTCTGCAAAGCCTCCCTACATTATGATTACCCGGAAGATCGTTGATTGGCCTGTTGAACGAGTGACAGCATGAGGATGTAAAGCATGAACACCTATAGCAACATTGAGATATATGGAGAATCAAACTCCTGATAGCAGCCGGGATTCAATAGCGGGCCCAACTTTGGACCAGTCGACGCATTGACGATTAAATCCTTTGGGAAAGATAAGCGGGCACCCGAAAGCGGCATCGTCTATATAAAAGTGTCCAAACGGTTTCGGGCTGTTGCTCCATTGGAGTTGGTCGGGATTATTATTAATTCCGAAAAGAACGATTTTGTTCTTCTTAAGGTAGCGCAGAGCATCATTTAGGACATCGCCATAGTATTGACCGTTGGAACGGACGGTAAAGAGAATGATTTTGGCCCCTTGCCTGTGCAACCGGTGAAGCCACTTTACAGCGCCTGGAGCAGGTTTGCCGATTTCCGGAAAGGCGTGGTCTACAATTGTTCCATCAAAGTCTACACATAAATACATAATTTCTCACAGCGTGTTTCAAAATTGAATAAGTTGTCTCAGTAATCAGATATTCACGGAGATAATACTGTTAAATGGTTACCACTAAAACTCAGTATATCATGAACAGATCGTAAATATTTCTTAAGGATTCAGATGTTTACTGTCAAGGGTCCTTGCTCATTCTTCGCTTGCGGATTGTTTGTAGGCAAGCACCTGTATCCAGGGCTATAGCTGGTTCTCGAGTAATTGCTCAATTTTTGTGCTGAGTTTCCATGGAACTCACATCCTGTTATTTATTTAAAATAACAGGATTGAGTTATATCGGCTAAGAATTCTTCAATGGCATCATTTCATTCCTGAATTTGACAGATGGTTCAACGAAATCTACGTAAAAGAGTGGGGTGAAAAGAACAATACTCGTGTCATTGTAGACAATGTTGGAATGACCAGTCTGCATAGTCGTGCTGCTGCAGAAATTTCCGCACAGAGGGGACACGACACGATATCTTTTTCTTTCTGAGCCCTCCTGCCATATATGAAGACCATGTATATATGAAGACCATGTAATCGATCACCGGGAAATTTGCGAAGAATGCAAAAATAAGTATGGCAAGCCTCTCGATATTGCTGCCAAAAGCACCTACAATATCAAAACCAGGAAATTTTTTAGCTTTTCGTATAGCTATGTTCCGGACCCGATTAATTATCGAAAAGATCTATGGGACGACATCAGTATGTATCCCGATACCTGGGAAGATATCCGTATTGGCGGGAAAAAAATAAAAGACAAGCATGGGATCCCCATCGGTCTCGGATTAGCGCCGGAGCTGGATACGAACATGGTGCTTCGATCGATTATGGCTTCATTTGGAGCGTCTGTTCAGGATGCAGAGGGCCGATTGGCCCTTAAATCCAAACAGACGATCGAGGCCATGAAATTTGTCAAATCACTCTATCGTCAAAACATGACTGATGAAGTTTTTACCTGGGATGCTTCTTCAAACAATCGTATGATGCTGGCCGGCAGGGGATCGCTAACTGCAAATGCCATCTCGATTACAAGGGCAGGAGAAAATAAAAAATTCCGGTCGCAGATCGAATATGACTTGCAAAAGCCGCCAAGGGGCCGGTGAGGCGGGTTGCTTTGAACCATCTGATGGATTCCTATGTTATTTGGAAATTTGCAAAAAATATTGAAGGTGCAAAGAAATTTTTGGTCGATTATGTCGCACAATCACGAGAGATATTTATAAAAAGTCAATTTTACAATTTTCCATGCTACCCGAAAGCAGTTCCTGACCTGAATCAACTCATCAGCCACGATACCCGGGCAACCCCTTCCAATAAATATTCGGTATTCAAAGATGTGTCTGAGTGGACGGTGAACGTCGGTTTTCCAGGTTATGCAAACCCTGCTATTGATGAAGTTTTCACAAAATGGGTTCTACCAAAAATGTTTGCCCAGGCGGCATCAGGTAAACAGACATTGGAGGATGCGCTGGATCAGGGCAATAAAGAAATGTCACACATTTATCAAAAATGGCAGGCAAAAGGGAAAATTTGGTGCCTTACACCCTTAAAGCTGTAAGAAAAAACCAGTAAGCGTAGACTCCGAGAAAAAATGAGAGTGCCTTAAAATCAGAAACTTAGTATTGTCATTAGGGCACTTACACCCCTCAAGGGGATACTGAAAAGAGTCCAACGACTCTGAAAAATTTCCGGTTCAGCCGGGTTAGATCCTTTTACAATGATCCATTACAATCGATAATCGTTCAAGTGGTTGGGAGAAAGATAAGCATGAAACGGCTTCAACACCTTGGTCTCATTGTTATACTCTTGCTGTCTGCTTCTTTGGTTTATGCAGAACCTCAGAAAAAGAGAGTCTTTGTGGTCAGCAGTTATCATAAAAATTATCTCTGGTCCCAATCCACCCAAAAGGGCTTGACCGAGGCCATGATCAACTATGGATATCTGGATAATATTCAACAGGCTGAAGCCTTCACCAGTGACGATTATGTTGAAAGCTCAAAGGCTATTATAAAAAAAGCATGGATGGACACAAAGCGAAAAAACAGTTTTCATGAAATAGCGATAACGACAGTTGCAATAATGAAATCCATCAATGCCTTTAAGCCTGATCTGGTTCTGCTCGGCGACGACAATGCGGCAAATTATATCGGTAATCAACTATTAGATACCCCCATTCCGGTAGTCTTTTGGGGGATCAATGGGCTACCGTTGAAATACGGGTTGGTAGAGAGCATGGATAGCCCAGGGCATAATATTACCGGTGTGTGGCAGGCCGGATACCCAAAGGAAAGCCTGGTGCTTTTAAAGAAACTGGTCAGTGATGCCAAGACATTTGCAATTCTTGCTTGCGATTCTGAAACCTCAAGACCCCGAGTCAAACAGATTAAATATCTGGCAAAAAATGGAAAATTGCCTCTGGAGCTGGTGGATTCGGTGGTAACCAACTCCTTTACCGACTTTAAAATCAAGGCGCTTGAATTATCCGGCATTGTCGATGCCTTTTTCATACTCAACCATGATACATTTCTTGATGATCAGGGCCGCCATGTGGATATGCTTGAAGTGGGGAAATGGTACCTGGAACATATTAAAAAGCCGGAGGTCGCTCCCGAAGCTCAATTTGTACGGGAAGGGATGCTGGCTACTGCAAGTGACTCGGGTTATAACCAGAGCTATAAGGCGTTTGAGATGGCCTTTGATATCATGGAACAGGGATTGAACCCAAGCCGAATGAGAACGGTGACCCCAAAACAGGGGCCGTTTATGGTGAATAAACTCAGGGCTAAAAGTCTGGGGATTTCACTGGAAGATAAAATGGACAGCATCGATGAAATAATCGAGACATCAGTTGCTTTAAAAAGGTAAGGTTTCCTTATGAAGGATAAAGGGAAAAAAGGAATTTCTATCTTTGCCAGGATACTGATTGTTTTCTTTTGTATCAACATCGCCACCAGCGGCATCTTGCTTGTGATTGCCTACCAATTTCATAAACAATCGATTGAGAGCCGAACCAAGGAAACTGTCACGCAACAACTCGAGATTCTTCGCGATAATTTTGAAAATGACTATCGGTATAACCTGAATAGATCCCTTGATGTGTTGGTGTCATCTTCCATTTTGGATGATTATCTAACCGTGTCTGAATTTGAAAAACTGTTATTGAAAAAGAAGATAGAACAGATGTTCATCCAGACTCTGAAAACGTATAGGACGTATCATTCAATTCAGTATGTTGATGCGGCTGGAATAATCGATATCAGTGTAACAGGCAAATTACGCCAGAAAGTGCCTGTCAATTTGTTGCAGGTTAAACAACTTACCACAAACTCCATCTCCCCCAGCATGGAAGCCGGTAGAAAACTCTTCAAGACGATGGAGTCTATTCCACTGTTGCTCTCCGGTGGTGATATGGAGTGGTTTATGCCACCAAGAGAACTACAACTTCAAGGTCCATACATCGATGAAAACGGATCTTTTTCCTTACTCGCAGGGGTTTCCAAGCTGGATCTCGATATCGGTGCTTTCGGTGGCGTACTGTTGATTCAACAGAAATTAGATCACTTCTTTGATAGCTTGCGAGAGGTTAAAATATTCAATGAAAATTTGATATGGATATTCCATGGTAATGGGAGTCTATTGCAGAGCCCCAAAAAGGAACAACACCGTTTTGACCCTTCAAAATATATGGAGAAGCCCTCTCAGGCAGACTCAAGACTGATCGAAACGAACCAAGGTTTAATAGCCTATCAAGATTTTGCGATTATCCCTGGGAAACCGTTTATCAGAGTCGCCATTAGCATACCCGCAACCTTGCTGTTCAAGGATTTCAGTCCTACGATCCGATTTTTTTCTATCGTGCTCATCGGCTCATTGATTGTTGTGTTCTTTGTCTCGTTATATGTTTCACGTTATTTATCAAAACCAATTATCGAACTTGCCGGCGCGGCAAACCGTTTGGCAGAAGGGGATTTGTCAACCAGAGTTGGAGTCAAAACAACGGGTGAAGTGCAAACGCTTGTCAACAGCTTCAACAAAATGTCCGAAGAATTACAGCAGACGATTTTTCTAAATGTTCGTTTGGACGAGGCTGCAAAACAACAAAAGGAGCTAGAGCATATCAATCATGAGCTTGAAAAGGCAAGGCAGACGCTCGAAGAACGGGAGCAGCGGTACCGGATGCTTACTGGAAATCTTCCTGGGATAGTTTACAGAATTGATTTTGCATCAAAAAATAATCTCACTTTTTTCAACAAAATGCTCCTTCCGATGACCGGGTATGAAGATACTGAGTTAAAACATGTGGAGGTCTGCGCTCTGGAATCCATGATTGTTGATGAGGACCGTAACATCGTTTTGACAAATGTCAACTTTGCCGTATCAGAAAGGCAACCGTTTGAAATCGAATATAGAGTACAACATAAAGACGGCTCCATACACCATTTTTTAGAGCGCGGAAGACCTATATGTCGTTCCACTGGCGAGCCGAAGTATATCGATGGCGTTATCCTGGATGTCACCGAACGGGAAGTGGCGGAAATCGAGAAGAAACGGCTTGAATTACAACTCCAGCGTGCGCAGAAGATGGAAGCTGTGGGAACCCTTGCGGGCGGAGTGGCGCACGATCTAAATAATATTCTATCTGGCATCGCCGGTTATCCTGAGCTGCTTTTGCTTCAGGTCCCGGAAGACAGTCCGTTAAGAAAGCCGATAATGACAATTCAGAAAACAGGAGAAAAGGCCGCTGCTGTGGTGGATGATCTGTTGACATTGGCAAGAAGGGGAACCGTGTCGAAAGAAGCCATCAATTTGAATGGCATCATCAGCGATTATCTAGCAAGCCCTGAATTCAGGAAATTAAAATCATATCATCCCAGCGTTGAAATTGAAACGAAACTGGATGTCAACTTACTGAATATGATCGCCAGCCCCGTTCATTTGTCGAAGTTGGTTATGAACCTCGTTTCCAATGCGGCCGAGTCGATATCCGGCAGTGGTATTGTACGAATTGCCACTGAATGCCGCTATCTGGATCGAGAAATAAATGGATACGATAATGTGGGCGAGGGAGATTACATTCTCCTCACTATTTCTGACAACGGCAGTGGCATTTCCCAAGAGGATTTAGAGAATATATTTGAACCATTCTACACCAAAAAGAAGATGGGACGGAGCGGAACAGGTTTGGGGCTGGCCATTGTCTGGGGAATAATTAAAGACCTGAATGGTTATATTGACGTCAAAAGCTTTGATGGAACAGGTACGACCTTCACCATGTATTTCCCGGTATCAAGAGAAGTGTTAGTCAGGGCTAAGCCAAGGGTATCTTTGGATAGCCTGAGGGGTAACGGTGAATCTATCCTGGTCATTGACGATGTGGAAGAACAGCGAGTCATTGCTGCTGGAATGCTGACAACATTAGGCTACACCGTAGCCTGTGCTTCTTCCGGTGAGGAGGCGATTGAATATATAAAAGACAACCCGGTGGATTTGCTGATCTTGGATATGATAATGGATCCTGGAATTGACGGACTCGATACATACAAGAGAATTATTGAAATTCGACCAGGGCAGAAGGCAATCATTGCCAGTGGATTTTCAGATACCGACAGGACCAGGCAAACGCAAAAGCTGGGAGCAGGATCATATATCAAAAAGCCCTACACATTAGAAAAAATAGGTATGGCCGTTAAGGAAGAGTTATTATCACCGTGATGATACTTTTATGAAAAGAATAGTCCCGATAAACCCATTCGAGCAAAAGCCAGTTCTTCAGACGAGTTCTCCAGGCCCATTCTCTGTCTCAACTTGTGCAGCATAACTTCCTTGTTTGGTAATGGGAACGGGTGGAACCTCTTCGCGAAGGCCACCGAAAATTGTTCACCGGCTTTACCTTCTCTTGACACCAGTTAATGCTCCAGTCTGAACTGGATTGTTCTTGACATCAAGTTTTTGACTATGTAATTGTGAAGCAGTTGACTAATTTCATAGAAGAAACTGATTGTCATCCTTCTAACTGAGGAGGAGAGAGATATGGGATCTAACAAAAAGAGCGTGCATAACCTTGAAGGGGAAAATTCTAAGCAGGTTCTGAGTCGTTTTGCTCGTCTTTTCAGGAAGCGAAACATGTTCAACCAGTCATTAAAGATCGAATATCGATCCAGAAAGTATATGATTTATTGTGGAGAAGATAAATTCTTTGTATATAGAATCAATCCAAATCCTGGTATATCACCGGGAATTCCAGGCTGGATAGCCTGTATGGTTACTCAGGAAAACATCATAGACAGTGGGAGTATTGGGATAGGTGAGAATGGAGATCCCAGCATACAAGGTTGGTTTAATTTTATCGCCAATGGTAATATCAAAAGTATAGATGAGATAGAATAAGTGAAAATAATAGTTTCAGGTTCCTTAGCATATGACAGAATAATGGATTTCCCAGAAAAATTCTCTGACCATATTCTACCAGATAAGATTCATATTTTAAATGTGAGCTTTCAGGTCAACGGCGTGACGGAAAATTTTGGCGGTACAGCAGGAAACATTTCATATGCTTTGAGGCTCTTGGGAGAATCACCGGTAATCTCAGCAGCGATTGGTCAAGATAAACGGAGATATTTCAACTGGCTTGCTGATAATGATATAGCTGTTGAAGGGATTAAAGTAATTGATGATGAGTTTACCGCTGGTGCTTATATTACAACTGATCGAGCAGATAACCAGATTACAGGTTTCAATCCTGGCGCTATGAAATGGAGTTCTGATTTGGATTTTGATACTTTGGATCCAGATAAAACACTGTTGATTGCCTCTCCCGGCAATCTGGATGACATGATCAACTATCCCAGAAAGTGCAAAGAGAAGGGTATAAAGTACATATTTGATCCAGGCCAAGCTTTACCTGCATTGCAAGCCGAAGATTTGGCAGAGGTAATATCTGGTTGTTTTATTTTTATTGTGAATGACTATGAATTTGATCTGACTCTGGATAAAACGGGATTGAAGAAAGAGGACCTGCTTGCTCTAACCGATTCAACAATTGTTACACTTGGCGAACATGGTTCACGACTGTATTCAAAAGGTAATGAATTGAAAATAGATCCTTTTCATGCCAGAAAAGTTGTCGACCCGACTGGCTGCGGTGATGCATATAGAGGTGGGTTGATTAGTGGACTGGTAGCGGGTAAAGATCTTGTTGAAAGTGCACGGCTGGGAAGTGCATGTGCTTCATTTGCGGTGGAATGTTACGGAACCCAGGATTATACATTTACTGCTGAGGAATTCAATGACCGGATGCAAAACGGTCAGTAAACACTGGGGTATGGTACTTCCTGTTTGTAATCAAGCAGGTTTTTTGTATAGTAAAATCAACTAGATCTATACTGGGATGCTGTAGAGTCACCCGCCTTCGGCAAAAGAGGTGATACACGTGACAGGAAAAAGGCTCAATTGGATTACTCCGATTGAGCCTTTTGTTTTTTGAATAATCCGGCCATGTCAATCTGGACAGGAAGACTATAGGATGTCCCACTTGCCTCTACAAAATCATATTAACAGTAACTTGTCAGGACTCTATCTTTTCCTGACATAATATGAGACCTTTCACGTTCGATGATGGGAGAGGGGAGTCCCCAAGGTCGGATGAGTCAGGTAAAACAAGGATTGTTGCCCCTATTTTTAATTGATCGAGAGGCATTATCCGGTTTCAAAATTTCAATTCTGCTCGTGTGGGGGGATGGTGCGAAAAACAAATTTCTATCACATTCTTTTCGTGTTATTATATTTTTATGAGTGAAAGAGAATTTACAGAGATCTATAGTGAATATTCCCCTAAAGTTATTCATTACCTGACACGCCTGGTCGGTGAGCATGAAGCTGAAGACGTGGCTCAGGTGGTGTTTGAAAAGGTCAACCGAAACCTGTCTCAATTCAAGGGGGAGTCCAGGTTCTCCACCTGGGTTTATAAAATCGCTACCAACGCTGCCCTGGACAGGTTGAAGTCCCAATCGTATAAACGCACGCCGGCCGGTCCTCTGGCCCCTGTTCCCATGCAAACGGTTGAGAACATCGAAATGGTTCAGAAAAAACAGACCTCGCCGGAACGGAAAGTGATCCGTGACGAGATGAGCGATTGTGTCCGGGAGTTTGTCGACAGATTGCCCCCGGATTACCGGGCTATCATCATCCTGAACGAACTGAAGGGCTTTACGAACAAGGAGGTCGCCGAGATCCTGCAAATCTCCCTTGATACAGCAAAGATCAGACTGCACCGGGCCAGGGCCAAATTAAAGGAAAGCCTTGAGTCCGGTTGCGACTTTTACTTTGATGAAAGCAGCGAGCTTGCCTGCGACCGGAAACAGCCAGTAGATAAAGATTAACCTTTCTGTAGTCTCCCTTTTGTCCTGAAATCTACCTCTTCCAAACTATCGATATTATTCAGTTATTTTGGGTTTTTTCAAGTTTTAAAAAAAACAAACGCTGAAGTGTATCCATTCAGGACCTTCCATCGTCTAAGTAATCAAAAGCTTTTTAAAAGGAGGTGTTGCAGATGTTTGGATATGAGTTTTGTGTAGGTTATTGGTGGATATTCCCCCTTGTGATGATCATTCTCTGCTTTTTATTCATGCGCGGATGCATGGGCAGAAGGATGTGTAGCTGGAAAGGCAACGGCTACGGTGGATCAGCCATGGATATTCTCAATGAGAGGTATGCCAAGGGTGAGATTGACCACCAGGAGTATGAAGAAAAGAAAAAGCAATTAACCAACAAGTAAACGGTTCAACAAAAGTGATAAACTTCAATTTAATGGAGAAAGTCAATGTGTTCAGAAAAAGACAATGCAAAAGAAGAAAGGATCTTCTCTTGGAATTGTTGTGATGGAACAGCTGAAATGCTGAAGGACTGCTTCCCAGACGATGCTGGATATTCAGCCTGTTTTGCCATGATGAATGAGAGTGGTAGGACAAGGTTCCGTGGTCAGAAAACAGGTGATGCATCTAAAGAAGATAGTCGCGGCTGCTGCCGTTAACCATTTGTTAACGTATCCAAAAAAGAGAGTTTGTTAAACATTTGAACAATTATATTAAGGAGTTAACAGTGAGTACGAATGAAACATTTACATTGGATGTGACAGGTCTTGAGAAGGTTTGTGCGGCCGGCGAAATCTATGGGCGCCGGTGTCAACAGGAGGGGAAAATACCGGTCTTTTCATGTGAAGGTGGCTGCATCAAGGGTGAAATCGCCCGGCAGACTGCAAACTTGGTTGCCAAGCAGGACGGATTTGCCCGGGCCTGCCACGGCGAACTGTTTTCTGTTCCTCATGCAGATCTGGCCAAATGGGTCAGGGAGGCTGACAAGGTGGTGGTCATTGACGGCTGCCCTCTATACTGTCATAGCCGAATCACTGAAAATATTATCGACAGGGAGAGACTGGTCGTCTTCGATGCCCTGTCCATCCACCGCAAATATGGTGATCTGATGGATGTTGATGATGTGCCAGAGGAAGAAAGGAGACAGACAGCCAGGGAGGTTGCTGGCAAGGTCCTGGCCAGCTTAACAGAGGGTGTTCGTTGTTGTCCCGAGCAGCTTACCCCATGTGAATGCGGAGAAAACCCTTCAGCTGAAAGCGCGTGTTCCGCGTAAATGAAAACAACATAATTAAAAAAGATAGGAGGTGTTGTCATGCCATTCTTTTTAAAAGAAAAGGATAACTTTCCTGAGGTTGCCGGGTACAAGTCCGTCCTTATCGTTCCATGTCGATTCTGTCCAGCTGCCAGTTTGGCGGTAAGCAGAAATGAGTCTTATATTGAGTTCCCGCAAAGATTACTGAAGACAGCTTCGTTTGAAAAACTCATAGAAACCATTAAAGCCAATTTTAAGAAACAAGGCGTCAGGGCAGATGTGTTTAAGAGTAACTTACTGCATCAATTTGTTCTCTGTTCATGGTCTGCAAAAAAGCGGTACAAGCTAAATGAAATTGCTAATCAATATGAAGCGTTGCTGGTATTGGGCTGTGAAGCCGCGGTTCAGACTATTCAGGATGCTATTCAACCGACTTCCTGCCAAGTGGTCCAGGGTATGGAAACAGTGGGTCTTATGAGTATCAAACCAAAATTTCAGCTACCATGTAAAATATCTCTTGAACTGGCCAGCATTACCCCGACTCAGAAAAGTAATGATACGATGTTAAGTGTTGAGATGAAAAACTATATTATCGCAACCGGATTGGCGGAACAGACAAGGGATTGTATGCTGTCAAGATATCACTAGTATCCCGTGCGGTTAATCGTATCATTTTTATGGTAACAATGAGTGCAAATCCAACAAATCCTAGTCGGACCCAGCTAATGTTTTGTAATTAACCCAAAAACATTATAAATGTAGCGATTTTTCTTGCTTAAAGCATGCTTTTTGCCATCAAACAGGTAGTCGTAAGTAATTGTTGCTTTCCTAAAAAAGGCTCTGCAATTCTTAGAAGTATCTTTTTTACCCTGAAAAGGATGTTTTAAGAACAGATTTAGGTTGTTTCTTCATGTTTTAACCAGTAAAATCAGTAAACTAGCTTGGTCCGACTACTGGTTAGTCCTTTACGGCGTGATAAGAAGAGATTAACTACAAAGATAGAGGCAACTAGAAAGTCAATGGTGCTGAGTAACCATCCTTTCTGAATAAAAGCGATACTACCTAGCAGAATGAGAAAAAAATACTGATTAGATTCAGAGCGTATATCGCCCTGATTTTTCGTATATCATCTTCTGTTATAATGTGTGCTGGAATCAAATACTGGAAGAAGAAATTGGTATAGGTTTTGAGAACTGTAGAAAGAGAAGGCTTCATAGGTGGGGTTTAAAGTTCGAGATTTTGAAAGTTAGTACTTTAAAATCTCGTATTCAGCTTTTGTTTTTACACTTATCTCAAACAAATAATATAAAAGGGGCTCAAGGGAAATTCTGGCAATATTAATACCAATTTTTTCTTACAAGCGTAAATTGTTTTTAATAATTCAAATGTATCGAAAACGTGACCATATCTACTGGAATATCAACAGGTAGCCGAGACGTCTGACTAGAAGTCGTTCCTGCCCTTCTGAGTTTGGTAATCCGTAATGTTGACCTTTTTTCCGGAAGCTCGAAGTGGAAAACTGAAATAGTTGGCTAGCCTCTTTGTTATGGCCAGACAAATAATAAGACGGAGCAGGGAAATAAAACAAAAAAGCCCGATACGAGTTGATTGGTATCGGGCTTTTCTATAAAAGATTCGGCGACGTCCTACTCTCCCACACAGCTTCCCATGCAGTACCATCGGCGCAGAAGAGCGTTGCTGTGCCAGCTGGGATATCAGACATGCAAAGATGTCTGAATAATAAGAATTGAGTCATACTAACGTATACACAGTTCTTATTATTCAAACAGGTTTGTGCGGCTGGTATTCCAGGTGGTGCAGCATAACTTCCGTGTTCGATAATGGGGACGGGTGGAAACTCTTCGCTATTGCCAGAC
>CAZUUJ010000034.1:0-38712 GCA_964623625.1 uncultured Desulfocapsaceae bacterium | reverse complement strand
TACATCAGCTCTTAAAGGAGAAGCTCTTGAATCAATTACCTAATAGTATGTTAACACTTGCCATCTAACATTGACGTTACTGCAAGTTGGTTGCCTTTATATGTTTAATCATTTTTCAGCCATCTCTGCCTTGATCCGGTGGCAGGTTATCGCGACATTATGATCTGAAATTTAAGCAAAATACCGGGATTACAAAATGGCTGGTACTGACCAAAAACTGTTAAAAATCATAAAAAAAAGATTACTATACATCTCCTCTCCACTTATGCTGTTGTTATGCGCCAATATAGTTATAAAGGAGAAGTAAACATGCCGGATTTCATTCCTTGGAATAGCCAGACTTTAGACACTTGGGCCCAAAAGCACGCAAAAGGCAAGTTCATCGATTTGGAAGGGCGAAAGACCCATTACATCGAAAAAGGAGACGGTGAGCCCGTCATTTTGATACACGGATTTTTTTATGACTCTTACATGTGGTCTGAAAATATTGATGCATTGGCAGAGCATTTTAAAGTTTACGCAGTAGATCTTTGGGGTGGGGGTTATAGCACACGGGAACCTTTAGATTATAGTTATCAGCTCTATGTTGAACAAGTTTTAAAGTTTATTGATCACCTGGACATTCCTCGTGCTGTTTTGGTTGGTCAATCCATGGGAGCTGGTACCGCAATAAAATTTTGCGTTCAGAATCGAGAACGCGTTAATAAACTACTGCTCGTGTGTGCAGCAGGCATGCCTAACCCATTGCCATGGTCCGCAAAAATTTTTTCATTGCCTGGAGTTGGTGAATTTTTTCTTTCACTTAAGACCGATTCGATAAGGAGGAAAAACCTTGCGGATGTCTTCATTCACAACAATAAAATCATAACACAAAGTTACTATGAAAATGTAACGAGGCCGCAAAAGATTAAAGGATCAAGTGAAGCAGCACTATCGATTCTTCGTAGAAATTTCCTGGACACGCTAAGCGCTGAGATTCAACAATTAGGTCAAATGGAGGTCCCCACCCTGATTGTCTGGGGAAAGGAAGATAAGGCGATTCCGTTGGCCTGCGGTGAAAAATTACATCGGTTTTTAGAAGGATCACGTCTTGAGATAATCGATGATGCAGGTCATGTTCCCCAATCCGAGAATCCTGAAGTTTTTAACCAGATAGCGTTGAGTTTTTTAATTGATCGCTGACCCAAAATTTTGGCGACAAGGGCTGTATCCAGGCGGAGGCAAAGACCGCATAACAACCGGGTATAGAAGGATATTGGCCACTTCGTACTCAGCATCTGTGAGCCAGGTCGATGGCTTAGAAAAAGAAATATATGGATTACAAAATATTACTGACCGTTTTTGCTGCAGTATTCATTGCTGAGTTGGGTGATAAAACGCAACTAGCAACCATGTTATTTGCCGCAGATAAAGAAGTAAGCAAGCTCACAGTGTTTATCGGTGCATCATTGGCGCTTATTGTGGCTTCAGCAATTGGTGTTCTGGCAGGGAGTATAATCTCCCAGTATATAAGTGAAAAATATTTACACTATCTTGCAGGTATTGGTTTTATCGGTATTGGATTATGGACTTTTTTCAAGGCATAAAGAAATCTATTGGTCGTTTTTGCGGCATGTTAAATCAACCATGAGCTTTAAAAAGAAAAGAGTGAACAATGAGTTTTGAAGGGTGGCTAGCTTTTGCTACTGTGGCACTATTAAATATTGTAAGCCCAGGGCCTGCTATTTTACTTGCTATATCCAATAGTATTACATCAGGCCCTAAAACCGTTTTGATTTCCTCTTTTGGAAATATTCTAGGTTTGCTAGTTATCTCTTCAGTTTCTCTGTTCGGCGTAGGAGCAATACTTCAAACATCCGCCTTGTTATTCACGTTAGCCAAGCTGTTAGGCGCCAGTTATCTTATATACTTAGGTGTTCGCAGGTATGTAAGCAAGGAAGCTTTTTTAACAGCCCCAAACAGTAAGTCATATCCTGCAGAGAGTCGTTTTCTGCCCAAATTCAGAGAGGGTTTTTTAGTAGCGGCCACCAACCCGAAAGCTATATTGTTTTTTGTGGCTATTTTTCCACTCTTCTTAAATATTGATGCTCCGGTATTCCCACAATTTCTGCTCATGACATTGACATTCATGGGACTATCATTCACTTCCCTCATCACCTTTGGATATCTAACAAAAACAGCAAGAAATTGGTTCGAAAATATCCGTATGGTCAGGATGTTTCATAAAATCACAGGTGGGATATTTATTGGTATGGGCTTGCTCTTGCTTAGAGTCAAGCAAAATCACAGTTAGCGCTCATTGCTGTATATGTAGCAAACAGTGAGCTACAGGTGAATTCGAAGATCAGGTACATCAAGAATTACTAATTGTGATATCTGTAGCCTTGACATATGCATTTGTGTGCACTAATGTTCATTTATGAAACCCAAAACAACAAAACAGATACCAAAAGAACTTGAAGGGTTAGTCGAACAACTTGATTCCAAAATATTTAAAGCGTTGACTGATCCGACTAGAACCCAAATTCTCAAATTCCTGATGTGTCATGGTCGTGCCGATATAAGTACGATTGCCAACCATTTCCCTCAGGATAGATCGGTAATTTCCAGACATCTGCACATGATGGGTGAGGCCGGTTTATTAACTGTTGAGAAAGAGACGCGACACCGCTTTTATCACATCAATGGCGAATATATTTTACGTATGTTTGAAACTATCGTCGCAAACCTCAGGGCATGCATTCATCAATGCTGCCCTCCCAAATAACAGGGGGAAGTAATGAATATTTCATTTTCATGCTGTGGAATAATCTGCTGCGAAAAAAAACCAACGGTTTTAGATGCCCGAATCCACCAAAAGGACATCGGTTCTGTGTATGACAATATTGCTCCAATTTATGATGCGTGGGGAATGCTAACAGAATCCAAAGCCAGAAATCGTGCTATTGAACTTGCAGAGATAAAAGACGATCAATCCATCTTAGAGGTTGCGGTAGGAACCGGATTGGCATTTTATGAAATCGTAAAAAGAAATCCAAACGGTACGAATAGGGGTATGGACTTGTCAAAGGGGATGCTTTCAAAGGCAAAAAAACGCCTAAACAAGCTTTCAAAGGCAAGCTACTCTTTGGATACAGGAACAGCCTTCAACCTGGAAATCGAAAATGAATCTATCGACATACTGATTAACAATTATATGTTTGATCTTATTCCATTTGACGATATGGACAAAATTCTTGTGGAATTCAAACGCGTTCTGAAAAAGGATGGGAGACTCATCCTGGTTAATATGACCGAGGGTGAACGAATAGGCAGCAGGCTCTATGACTTTGTTTACAATCTTTCCCCTAAAACAATGGGTGGTTGCCGGGGTGTTAAACTGGCTAAGAGATTAAAACAACATGGTTTTCAGGTGGAAGTCAGAGAATATTATCAGCAGATGCTATTCCCTTCCGAGGTTATCCTGGCACTGAAATAAAATTGGTAACAAAACTCATTAGTTTGACGCCCAAAACTGTATGTCAGATACACAATACTCTTTGTTCACACGGTTCAAATTCACTATGCGTTTAATCATTGTTTTTTTTCTTACTTTTATAAGCGCTACCGCCATTGCTGATCTTGCATATTTTGACAGGAAAATGATCGCTGAAAACGGCATAAAGGAATTAACAGAAATTATTGTTGAAAATATTACCGATAATGGGAGTTGCACTGCTTATAGATATCGATTTGATCCATCCGGCAATATCATAAGTGAAGGTTTGCTGAGAACCGGGACATTCTATCGTTATCACTATGATGCTGGTGGTAAAATGAACGACTGGTCATGGTTAGATAAATCGAATGGGGAGCAGACCTTCTTTAGTAAAGTGTATGAAAATGAGCCGAAGAATTTTGTTTACGAATTGGCTAAAAAAAATGAGAACCACAAGAAGTTGCTTGAGAAGAGAGCATCGCTGAAAGGAATAACAACTAGAAAAATTTGGGATGGATGCGCAAATATTGACGCATTCTATTCAATACGATTGAAGAGTGAAAAAGACGGTTTGCCAAAAGTGTTTGAGGCCACTCTTGTAAAAGATGGTGAACAATTCCAATCACCATTAAAATTATTCATCATATACAAATATAGTTACTTTCAGTAAAAACCCGATCACCTGGGTTTTCAACCTGTCCCTAAGTTGACCATCGGAAATATATTCCTATCTGGTTGTCCATAAGATTCAGCCTAACACGAGGAGCGGTCGATTTGCCAGGTTAGACTCCGGTCAAGGATCACTCCTTATTGGTAAAAGCATTCTGCAATATATTGGTATTTCGTTGTTTACAGTAAATTTGGTTGAGATACTTGCTCCTGAAACACATTCTGTTGCGAGCAATTATACGTGTAAAATCTTCGCAATTCAGTATAATGAGATGAGTTATTAGGAATCATCCCTTGTTTATGAATGTATTAAAAAGATACATAGCTAATAGCTAACCAGGCAGAAGGAGGACTCCTTTTGTTTACCAGACGAAGATTTATAAACTATCTCTTTGGCGCTATCATACTGTCAACCGGATCCGGGTTTTTCTTTAAAAGCGTCAAAAACAGGTGCCAGATAGCAGACATTTTCCTGCACCCCTCTTCTATTCTTCACAAAATTTCAAAACCTGTTGAGCAGATTGATGATGAAATCATCAACATTACAAAAAAACTTGCAAATACCCTTCGATACAGGACGTCTTTGGATTTATTTTTAGAATCAACCATTCATAACGGTTTATCCGCCCCACAGATAGGCTATTCAAAACGAATTATTGCCTGCGGAATACACGGAAGGTTGGAAGTTTTAATCAATCCTGAGATCACAGGGAGGAATGGAGTCTATTTCAGCAAAGAAAACTGTCTATCTCTTCCCGATCGCAATTCAAGGACTATTCAACGATCCGGTGCTGTTAGCGTGCAATATCAAAGGATAGATGGCCGTAAAAAAGAACTTTTAGTAAAAAAACGTTATGCGGCTTATATAGAACATGAAATTGATCACCTCAACGGAATTCTCTATATTGACCATCCGGCAGCAGGATAAATCTCAAAGATAAGCCCGTTGTTCAACTTCTGTACCTATCCCATTGAAAAATAGTATTTGTGATCAACTCAAAGAACTGCTTATTTCCAAATCGTGGTTGAATTAAATAGGATAATGGCCCGTTTTACCTTTTCTAGGGTCAAGCAGATCAAAATTAGGAAAAACCTTTCTGGCGATGAACCCGGACAGGATCATGCGGAGAAGAACAAAAGCGACTGGAAATACATCTGTTAACAATCACGACTGAATAGGTGCAACTGTTGACCGGAAGCTAATTCGGCAAGTAGCCGACTCATCCTATTATGCTGAACGAGTGTGACAATCAGGAAAAAATTCCGTCACTACTGTTGTTCTGCCATCAGACTCTTGAGGTGCTCTTGGGCAAAATGAATTGAGGGGTCAAGGGTAAGCGCCAGTGTGTAATATCGAATAGCCTCATCGTTTTCGCCAAGATGTTTGTAGTTCACACCGATATTGGCATAATCCATTGCCGAAGACGGGTTCAGGTGAACGGCACGTTTAAACGAGTCGATCGCTTTCCGATACTCCTTCTTTTTAAAATAACAAACACCAAGGGTATTATAAAGATCGGGTCTTTCACCATCGAATTCACAACCCTTTCTCACAGTTTCAATAGCCTCGTCAAATTGTTCAAGTTCTTTCTGGCAAAGACTCTTATATGAATAAATATAGGGGATATCTTCCTCTTCCGGATTTTTAGCAAGCGCTTTGTCAAAACAGCTGATAGCCTTTTCCGGTTCACCTTTATTGTAAAAATTCCGGCCTCGATAGAATTCCAGATAATAGGCTTCGGGTAACAGCGTTTCCAGACCGGCAAGCTTTTCTTCGAGAAACTCCGGATCATCAACCAACTCGACCAGTAATTTGGCGGCGAACAGTCCGGCATCGCAGATCATCGATCGCTCCCTGAAATGGGCTCCGGGTACAATAGTGTAGAGTGCCGGAATATCGAGTTGAGGATGAGTCACGTCAATCATAAAGACTTCAAAGTTGATCCTCTTTAACGCTTCCACACAATTTTCCACCTCAACCTTTATATTGTCGCTGGAAAGATTATTCATTCTCTCAATTGTTGTCTCTAAACCCGGATCGGTCAGATATTTCACCTCATCCATCGACAACGGCTTCGGCAGGCCGGAGGCAACGTAGTTTGATCCGGTATTAAAATCACCAGCAAGTTGTGCCACTTCGGTGATGGCACGGATAACCGCTTTTTCGGCACCCGGTGTCGTTCCGGCTGTATAGACGATCTCACTGAGATCAGGAAAAGTTGAACGATCAATGGCAAGCGCTCCGACGGTACAAATACCGGTATCCAGACTGAAGTCGTTGAGATAGAGTTCTATCTCATTGTTCTTGAATTTATCGATTAGTTCTTTTGCCACCGGATCGTTAACCGAGTCGGGGTCAATGGCCGGCGTTTTAATTCCCTGATGATTGACAACCGAGCATACATGTCTCTCAATAATCTCACATATTCCCTGAATTGCCGCTTCTTCATAGGTATTGCCGGCAGATGGACCGTTAAACTCGTTAATGGCAAAAAACCATGAAAACGGCACAAGAACATCCTCACCCGTGGTTATATTGGTGGCCCACGTCCACAGCATGGGGATATTCTCCAGAAGCTTTTCAAGAAAAGCTTCACTATTTTGGGTATCATGAACCGATTGGAGAAGATAGCTGAGTTCCATCAACGGGTAGCCTGCCTCCCGTATCGATTGGTAGTCCCCGGTAATAAAGTTATTCGGATTGTTTTTAAAAGAGAAAAAAGAAAACCGCTCACCAAGTTCCATACAGGCGGAAGCCTTGGCCTGGACCGGTGACGCCCCTTTACCCATCTGTTTTTTCGTTCCGGTAAGTTTTATGGTATTCTCCGCGCAAACAGAAAAATAGACCGGGATATCCAACCGTCCGTTATCAATTCTTCTCACCTCTTTCAAGATTTCAAAATCGAGATTTTCTAGTTTTTCATAAAACCTCTCTATAGTATCCTCCGGCTTTATCGCCTTGTCCTGATCAACGGTGAACTGTTTGAGACAATCGGTAAACGTAATGGTTTTTTTCTTCATCTATTTCTCATCTTGGAGTTTTTAGGTTGCTGCAACAAGGAAACCAGCCACCCTATTGTTGCGGCCTGGGGCCTTGTAAAAACTGACCTGGGATTGTTGATGTAATTCAGTAAAACAATCGCTACAATCTTTTATCTACAACTATGCATAATGATGAAAACCGGATTAGTTATACAGGAATATCAAGAACAGGGAACTCCCTGATAGCAACATCGGAAAAAAGATCTGCCGCACTGTAGAAAAGAGGGATATACGATATGAATAGAGCATAGAGTCAAACACCATTTTTCTTCGTGCGAACATAGGGGATATATTTGTGGTCTTCTTCCAGGATATGATCAAGGAACCAATCCCGTAAGAATTTAAAAACCGTTTTGGTTGCCACTTTAGAGCCGGCAACGGCTAATTTTTCAAACTCTTGCAACTGCGTCTCAAAGTAGGTATGAAAGCGTTTATGACTCTCAAGCTCTGGATATCCCCTGTTTTTCATTAATGTTTCTTCATATCTGAAATGGGTTTTAGCATAGCTGTTAAGCCTGTCAATCATTATTGGATTGATTCTTTTTCCCTTGCTTCGATGTGACTGGATGTGAAGCTCGTTGAGATACTCAAGCAGTTTTTTATGCTGTTCATCGATCTCTACGATTCCGACACTGAAGCTGTTTTTCCAGGTAAAAAAGGACACTCTATTTCCTATTTATTCATTTTTCTGAAAAAGGCGAAGAAACAATGTAACAAAGACATCCAAGGAAGAGAAGCGATAGACTGAAATTAAATGGATTTTATTCGAATAGTATTTCAAGTTAGAAACTGAGGTCATGCGACAAAGTTCTGCAATCGTTTTTGCCAGTCGCTTGTTCCGAAATCGCAGACAATTTGACGACTCTGTTCATCAATGATTGAAATAGTTAAATAGAGCCTGTTTTCGGGTAGTAAATCAATAGCTTGTTGCGGCCATTCGATCACCGTGAGTCCCAGGGAGTAGAAATACTCGTCAAAACCTAAGCCTTCAATCTCTTCTTCACTGGTAAGTCGATAAAAATCCATATGGTAGAGCGGAATGCGCCCCTGGTACTCTTGCAGAATGGCAAAGGTTGGACTGGTGATATAGTCCTTTTCCTGTACTTCAAGCCCAACCCCAATTGCCTGGGTCAGGGTTGTTTTACCGGCACCCAGATCACCATCAAGGCAAATCACATCACCAGGCATAGCAGCCCTGCCAAGTTTGATGCCAAGTTCCCTGGTCTTGGCAGTGGAGTTGAGATGAATATGAGTATTTTTCACGAATATATGTGGTGCTGCCCTGCAGGTTACTCTTTGAGTCAGCATAATTACTTTTTCAGCCGGCACAGTATAGTGAAATGTAAAGACTCTTACTTTAGTGCACAAGCATAAAAAGCCGATCCGGAATACTTACAAAAAAATCTCCTCACGGTTCAACCGTGAGGAGATTTACACGTGTGGCGCCACCTTCGGAAAAGCGCTCCACTGATCTATATTTTTGCGACTTTTTCTGCCTGTAGTCCCTTTTCTGATTCGGTAATGGAAAACTCCACTTGCTCACCTTCTTTTAGAGTTTTGAAACCTTCACCCTCAATGGCGGAGAAGTGGACAAAGACATCCTTGTCGATTTCCGGTTGTTCTAGAAATCCGTACCCTTTACTGGCATTAAACCACTTGACTGTTCCTTTAACCCGATCCGTCATGAAACCAACCTCCCTGACCCCTTTCTTTAAGTTGCCAATATAACGATCAAACCTGAATCGAACCCTAGCAGATAAAAAAACCTTTCGTCAAGTAAAAAAAGGTGTTTGGCTCGATATCATAAGGGGTTAGTTAAAATTCAGCACGGATGTTGGCTGTTTCCCTCATTGAGATGGTGTTTGCTCATCCCACCAGGTCATCAGCAGTTGATAATGGTTGTAATAGAGGGGTAATGTTTCCGGTTGTCCGAATTTGGTATGATAGACAAGCCGATGACCGGCCATATACCAGTTGGGAACCACATAGTAGCCGTACCAGAGCACCCGATCCAGAGCTTTTGCGGCGGCAACCAGTTCCTTTTCCGTTCGTGCATAAATAATTTTATCCACAAGGTCATCGACTGCAGGATCTTTGATTCCTGCGAGATTTCTTGTCCCCTTTTTGTCGGCAGATGCTGAATGCCAAAAATTCCTCTGCTCATTCCCTGGTGATTGGGATTGGCCGTAAACGGTTACCGTCAAATCAAAGTCATAGTTCTGCAGCCTATCGGTATAGAGCGCCGGGTCAATTGTCCGGTATTCGACGCGCATCCCTAATTTCTGCAAATTGGCAACATAAGGCGCCATGACCCTTTCAAAAGATGGCGACACCAACATAATCTCGAACCGAAACTCTTTCCCCTCACTGTTTACCAGCTTACCACCCCTTACAGACCAACCGGCCTCTGTGAGCAGTTTCTTCGCTTTTCTTAAATTAGTTCTCAATCCTCCTTTCTGCTTGGTCGTCGGCGGTGTCAGAGGAGTTGTAAAAACCTCAGGTGGTATCTTATCTCGAAGCGATTCCAGGTACCTCAATTCCAGTCCTTGAGGTAAACCGGTTGCCGCCAGATGTGAGTTGGAAAAATAGGAATTTGATCGGCTGTACTGATTGAAAAACAACGACTTATTGGTCCATTCAAAATCAAGCGCCAGGCCAATAGCCTGTCGTACACCAGGATCCTTGAACAGTTCCTTTCTGGTGTTTAAGACAAAACCCTGCATACCGGCATTATTTTTATGGGGAAATATCCTTTTTTCAATCTTTCCCTGATCAAACTGTTTCCCTTTCAGATCCCTTGCCCATTGCTTGGCGATATTGATCAACATGAAATCAAATTCTCCTGCTTTCAGAGCTTCAACGGAGACAATCTGATCCTTGTAATAGTTGACGATAATCCTGTCATAATTGAACATATATTTGCGGGTTGGATGATTGGCAGCCCAATATTTCAGGTCGCGTTTATAAGTGATCGACTTTCCGGGATCGACCTGATCCACGATGTATGGTCCTGAACCGACTGGGAAGGCACTACCGCCCTCTTTACCGAATCCATGTTTTTTATAAAATGCTTGAGAAAGGATTGGAAGCTGGCCGCAGATCATGTGCAATTCCCGATTGGGTTTTTTAAAATTAAACCTGATCTTGTTGTAGTCAAGAATATCAGCGCTCTCTATATCCTGGTAATAATAGGGATAGGACGGATGGACCTTATCGCTTTTGAATATCTCGAGTGAATACTTCACATCTTCTGCAGTCACGGGGGAACCGTCAGAGAAACGAGCCTGTCTATCCAGGGTAAAGGTCACGGACATCTTATCGGATGCAATCTTAATGTCATTTGCCAACAGCCCGTATTCGGCGAATGGTTCATCGAGACTACCGACAGCCAGTGGTTCAAAGATGAACATCTCAAGTCCAAGCGGTGCTAATCCTTTTAAAGTGAATGGATTGAGTTTGTCAAAACTGCCCAGATCATGCAGAACCAGTTGACCGCCCTTTTTGGCATTTTCTGACACATAGGAGAAATGAGTGAAATCTTTGTCATATTTCAATCTTCCATCGATGGAAATTCCGTGAGCCGCAAATCCAGTTTCAACAGTAGCAGCAACAAGTATAGCGACCAATACAAATATACCGGTTGCTTTGGTTATTTTTTTCATATCTGTCCTCTTTTCCTAATGGAATATTTTTTAACTTGATTACCATTAAAGTTCAGCTTACCGGGATGAGTTTCGGTGGCAATCAGTCCTTTTAACAGTGATCTTGTGGGTATTTATCATATTTGGTTGTTGTTCTCAAAACAGAAATTATTCCATAGCGCCAACCGGGTTTTTGATGTATATAATCAAATTCTTCAGAAACGATACACTTTTTCGTCACATGACTAATTCAAATGATGAGTTGAATTATGGGAAAAACAATTGCTGAAAAAATCTTTGCATCCCATCTGCGTGACACACCGACGCCTGAAAATATGGTGCTTGATATCGATGTGGTCATGTGCCATGAAATCACGACACCAATAGCCATCAAAGACCTGATGGACAAAGGTTTGGACCGTGTTTTCGATCCCGCTAAAATCAAAGCGGTTATCGATCACGTCACACCGGCAAAAGATTCCAAAACAGCTGCCCAGGGGAAAATTATGCGCGACTGGGCGACAAGACACGGTATCAAGGATTTTTTCGATGTCGGGGCCAACGGTGTGTGTCACGCCCTGTTCCCTGAAAAAGGTTTTATCAGGCCCGGCTATACCGCTATCATGGGAGACTCTCATACTTGTACCCATGGCGCCTTTGGGGCCTTTGCCGCCGGTGTCGGTACCACAGATCTTGAGGTCGGTATCCTCAAAGGGGTCTGCACATTCAGGGTTCCCAAAACGCTGAGGATCAGTATCACCGGAAAGCTGGCAACAGGAGTAACGGCTAAAGATATCATTCTGTATGTCATTAAGCAGCTTACAGTAAACGGTGCTACCGATAAAGTCATCGAATTTGGTGGTGAAGTTGTCGAATCCATGTCCATGGCTGCCAGAATGACCTTGTGCAACATGGCTGTTGAAGCCGGCGCTACCAGCGGTATCTGTTTTCCGGACAGAGTCACCGCCGAGTATCTCTGGCCTTTTATTTCAAATGACTATGCAACCATCGATGAGGCGGTTGAAGAATTCCAGCAGTGGCACTCGGATCCGGATGCCGAATACGAAGATATCATGGTCATTGATGTCACTGATCTTGGTCCTCAGGTCACCGATCAGTTTAAGCCCGATGTTGTCAAGGATATTACCGAAATGACAGACAGGAACGTGGATCAGATCTATATCGGCTCCTGTACCAATGGCCGGATTGAAGATCTGCGTGATGCTGCCGAGATCCTTCAGGGACGGAAGCTTACCGAAGGTGTTCGGGGAATTGTTACTCCGGCAACTCCTTCTATTTATAATCAGGCCCTGGATGAAGGCATCATAAAAATATTCATGGATGCCGGTTTTTGTGTGCTGAATCCCACATGCGGCGCCTGCCTGGGTATGAGTTCAGGGGTGCTTGCAGAAGGAGAAGTGTGCGCCTCGACAACGAACCGTAATTTTAACGGCAGAATGGGCAAAGGTGGAATGGTCCATCTGATGAGTCCCTATTCCGCTGCTGCAGCTGCGGTAACTGGCAAAATCAGTGATCCCAGACCATTTCTTGACAGGTAGGGAGGAAGAGTATGAAAGTTTTCGGCGGTCCGGCTATTCGACTGGACAGAAGCGATATTAATACCGACGAGATTATTCCGGCAAAGTATTTAACGGAAATTACCAAAAGTGCGTTAAAACCCCATCTGCTTGAAGATCTTCTTCTTGAAGGCACCGCGTTTGACAATCAGTCCAGTGAAATGCAGCAGGCAAAAGTGGTGATCACCCGGTCGAATTTCGGTTGCGGATCTTCAAGGGAGCATGCAGTCTGGGCCTTTGAGGTTAATGATATTAATCTGATCATCGGTGAATCCTTTGCCAGGATCTTCAGACAGAATATGTTTAACTGTGGAATTCTTGCTGTCGAACTGCCCAAAGAGGGCATCAATCAATTGATGGCAATGAAGGGGAAAATACAGGTGGCGGTTGATCTTGACAGTTCAACCCTTACAGCCACATCGGATGACCCGTCACAGGAATCTGTCACGTATAACTTTACATTGAATTCCTATGACCGGGAGCTGGTGGCTGCCGGTGGCTGGCTCGCCTATGCCGACGCTAATTATTGACAAATCTGATTACCAATGACTTTCAGCCTGGACTGAAAAAGAGGTGCTGTCGGTTTGCCAGACGTATTTCTAAGTCCACGTATCTCAACCAAGTTTTTACCATGAACCAAGAAATATCAATATAATTAAGAGTGCTTTTATTCCAAAAGGAGTGATCCTTGACCGGAGGCTAGTCTGGCAAACCGACAACACCTCGTGTGAGTGCCAACTTTTATAAACCTGCCTTTTTCAACGAATCGACCAGTTCTTTCTGCTCATCACTTAATTCGGCAGGCACCTGAATGCCTATACGTACATAAATATCTCCCCTTTTTCCATCGGGACCGTTGGGTAACCCATGGCCGGGGATACGTAATTTTGAATCGGCCTGAATGCCTGGCGGCACTTTAACGCTGAATTTCTTGCCTTCCAGGGTTTCAACTTCAACGGATGTCCCAAATATAGCTTCGGAATAAGGGATAAACTGTTCGGTGACCAGATCATCCCCTTCCCTGGTGAACATGTCATGGGGCTCAATATCGACTTTCAGATACAGATCACCGGGAATTCCACCATTGGGAGCTGCTCCCCCTTTTCCTTTCAGCCGCAGTCTTTTTCCTTTTTCAATGCCTTTGGGAATCTTGACAGTCACGTTTTGAGTTGACCCGTTTTTGCGAATGGAAATCGTTTTCTTGGCTCCATTCATCACCTCGTCGAGACTTACACCGAGCTGGTAGGACATATCAGGGCCCTTGACCGCTTGCTGCTGAGAACAGGTTCCGGTGCCGCATCCTCTCATACCGCTCATTCCACCCATGCCCCCCACTCCACCTTGCTGGTTGAACATGGAGCTGAAAAAAGAACCGCCTCCGCCCATGTTGGCCGACCGGAACCGTGTTGACTGGCCACCGGAAACCGAACCGAAACCGAACTGTTTGAGAATATCGTTGATATCGAAGTTGGAAAAAATATCTTCCTGAGAATAACGCTGGTGAAAACCCGCTGATCCGAAGGTGTCGTACTGCTTTTTCTTCTCAGGATCAGAAAGCACAGCATAGGCCTCACTGATTTCCTTGAATGTCTTTTCGGCCTCTTTATCCCCGTTATTCTTGTCGGGATGATATTTCAATGCCAGCTTTCTGTAGGCTTTTTTTATCTCGGCTGGTGTAGCATTTTTTGAAACACCAAGTTTTTCATAATATTCCATAGCCCTGTCAATTTCCGTTCATCTTCACTTTGTTTATTGTTGAGTTATAAAAGAGAACAACTCTTTTGAGTTACCTGACAACTCAACACCCTTCCCCTATACAAGCAAACTGTATTTACTGTCTGAATGATACAATTTGAAAAGTAATCATTCTTGAAGAGTGTTCAAGCCTGAAACGGCCTAGGAATAAAAAAAAATAGCAAAAAACCGGCTCAACAGTGCCGGTTTTTTGCTATTTGATTAATAGTCTGCAGATTACTGTTTAATTAGGAAGGGAATTGTTTAGAATGGAACATCATCCCCGGTTGTCCCGCCTGACTCAGGATAGGATGAATCAGAGTAATTATCCTGGTTGTAGGTATCACCGGACCCGCTTCCATACCCCCCCCCTTCACCTGCGCCTTTGGGGCTGAGCATTTTCATCTCTCTGGCAACAATCTCGGTTGTATATCGATTGTTGCCATCCTGATCCTGCCATTTCCGCGTCTGAATCCTGCCCTCTATGTACACCTTTGATCCTTTATGCAGATATTCTCCACATATCTCGGCAAGACGGGCGAATGCTACTATCCTGTGCCATTCCGTACTCTCCTGCATTTGCCCATCCTGGCCTTTCCATTTCTCGGTTGTTGCCACAGAAAAGGTAGTTACCTGGGTTCCGCTCTGGGTGTATCGGACCTCAGGGTCCTGGCCAAGATTCCCTATAATAATTGCCTTGTTGACCATAATTTTTCTCCTGGAATATTTTTTATTTCGCAGCGCTGGCTTTTTGTATTAATTGTCGATGCTTATTAAGCAGTGATAGTCTTGTTACCAGTAAAACCGTAAAGAAGAGCGACTTATTTGACAAGTGGTTCATTGCCATCATTTTGGTACCTGCTTATTTACATTGACAGCCCAACATGAAGATACTCTTTTTTTTCTTGAATGAAAAGCAGTGAAATTGCACTTCCGCATTCTACCATTCAGGTTTCTATCAACAATAATTATTGACAGCCTGGTCAAGCATCAATGGCAAGCCGCCTTTTTCATCGGGCCGAAAGCCCATGACCTGCTGCCAGATTTCATCGGATTCCATACAAAAATAGATGCAGCAGTTCTGAGATATCTTTTTTTTCAGCAGTCCATAAATATGTTGATATAACCTTACCCGTGAAGGTCTGAAGTAACGCGATTTACCGTCTAACCCTTCGATAAATTCCTGATAAAAAATATTTGAACCGGGAAACCTTAAGGTACCGATCGATTTAAGCTTTGGTAAATACCTGAACGCTCCCATAGAAATATAGACAATAGATTCTGCCGGGACCGATTGAAAAAGAAGATCAATCGTTTGCTCATACCCTTCACGCCAACCAGGATGATCGATAATCGGATCAAAATGGAATGCCAGAGGATAACCCCATTCGGCGCAACGGGTGGCAGCCCGCAGCCTTTCACTCAAAGTGGCGGCCCGAATTTCCTCTTTTGACATGATCTTCGGACTGTTTAGCGACCAACTGATAATTGTTCTTGTATTGTGGGCTAACCCTTCAAGATTTTGGACCACCGCTGATTTAGTTTTCAATTCAAGCACTGCCCTGTTGTGAGTAGACATGAACTTGACCAGTTTTTTCGACAAACAGGTCAATCGATCCAGGGCCATTGAGTCGGTAAATTCACCTGTTCCAATTCGAAAAAACTCATTTGGTTGTTGCCTGAAAACATCTCGAAGTTCCGCAAACAGATCATCGATATTGATAAAAAACGACAGATGCGGATTATTCAGGTAGGCCTGCAGGATACAGTACACGCAATCCATGGGACAATTCATGCCGATATTCAACACCTGATAATCGCAGCACCTATACTCCCTGGTCGCAGGACACGGCTTGAAGAACTTACCTCTGTTTTTACAGAGCAGCAGATGACGTTTACCTTTTGCTAAATTCTCAGGATAATCGCCTTCAATCAACTGAGGAGTATTGTCCTGGACAACGGTATAGGGAAGATTACTCCGCCTGAGAATTTCCTGAGTATAGGGTAGATGCAGACAGGATTTTTCAACATGAATCTGTTGAATAAAAACCGACGGATCAGCCCATGAATGTCGATTGGTCATTTGTACAGGGATGATTATTTCTGTGGATATTCCGGAGTAGCTCCGGGCTGGGATGCGACCCATGATCCAAGCCGATTAGCCTTAATCAAACACTCCTGTAAGGATAAATTAGAGAGATAGCCGATAATTAAAGCGCTGAAAAAAGCATCACCGCTGCCGACAGGATCGGTAACCTCTACAGGGAAACCTTGATGATGAGAAAATGATTCTCTATTGATCAAAGTTGCACCTTTGTCGCCATTGGTTACAGCAAGAAGATCGATTTGAAACATATCTATCATCTGAAGCCCGATTGAGTGATCATCATCATTTGATTGCATGAACCAGTCATTGAGTTGTCCAAGTTCTTGATGGTTTACCTTCACAACATCAGCCATCTGCAGAGATATTTTTACCTGATCAGCCGAAGTGAATGGCGGGCGCAGGTTGACATCATAAAACTTCTTCCGGGCTTTTTGTTGAAATTTTGATAACGACTTTCGACTGACACTGTAGCGCTGTGCCAGTGTGCCGAATACCAGATGAAATGATTTATTAGTGAGTTTTTCAGGTATTTCCGACTCCTGGATATTATCCCAGGCAGCCGGTTCTACGATGTCAAAGCTGGGTTCCTTATTCTGATCCAGGGTGATTATAACCTTGCCTGTCGGTAATGCATCATCTTTCTGGATACCAGACACCTCCACACCAAGCCGCTTTATTTTCTCTATTGTCTCCATACCAAGCCGATCATTGCCGACGCGGCTGATCAACCCACTATTCCAGTTCTGGGCCTGAAGATGATAAGCGACATTCAACGGCGCTCCACCCAGCACTGTTTTATCCACAAACTCATCCCAGACAATTTCCCCAAAGGCAATCACCGGTAATTTTTTCACTTTTTCCTTTCCCCTGAATCCGTGACGGAAACCATCATATTCTTTAAGACTGTGCTGTAATATATGAAGATCTGATTGAACTTTATATAATGACGTACCCTAAAAAGCATTCGCCAGCACTGCAGAACACGTTCTTGGACGCTCTGGATTCAGATTGCAATAATTACTCTTTGCAACTTGAATGCGAACCAGTATAAAGTTTACTATCTCCATTGGCAATAACCAGGTTTCATCCCCTGCACATTTACCATATCTTAAAAAACGACCATGCTTGCAACACTATTGGAGTATGTACAGCAAAATACAAACCTCGTAAATGAGCTGTTTCACCGATATCGTGAAAAGGGGAAGATGTTAATTCTCGGTAGTGATATGTGGGATGAGTTTGACACCTTTTGTCAAGAGAATGCAGGCTCCGGCTTGTTCAATTCACCTCTTGGAGACTATATTAAAAATGCACAGGAGGCAGCCATAAATGTTTCCTGGATCTACATGAGTGTTCGCCCACGTGTCGCCAGCTGGCTTTATTTACGATATCATTTTGAAGAAAAGTGCCTGGAAGAAATACCGGTCACCGATTTTTTGGCCTTTAAAGAAGAACATGTTACAGGCAACAGGAACCATCGAATTCTAGAGATAGACTTTGCTCCTTTTGAACGTGAGTTCCCTAAAATGAATCAGACACGTTCAATTGGTCACGGTGTGGAATTCCTCAACCGTAACTTCTCAGGCAGACTCGGTTCGGATTTAACAAAGGGAGAAAAGTGGCTGTTATCTTTTTTACGTCTGCATGAATATCAAGGAAAGCAATTCATGCTGAACGGACGAATTACAAGTGTTGATGCCTTGCGAAAAGCCCTGATGCTGGGAATGGACTTTCTCGACCGGCAACCTGAAAAGGCTGAGTGGAAAAATGTTGAAATTGATCTTAAAGCGATGGGTTTCGAGCCGGGTTGGGGTAGAACACGCAAAGATATTCATAAGACTTTCAGTATGTTGGCCGATCTCCTGGAAGCTCCCGACCATAATAACCTAGAGAAGTTTATTGGCCGTATCCCCATGATCTTCAATATCGTGGTCTTTTCACCTCACGGATATTTTGGACAGGAGAATGTTCTGGGATTACCGGATACCGGAGGGCAGGTTGTCTATATCCTCGACCAGGTACGTGCCCTTGAAAAGGAGATGAAGAACAGAATCTATCAACAGGGACTCGATATTGTTCCTCAGATCCTTATCGTTACCCGGTTGATTCCTGAAGCCGGGGATACCAGTTGTGACCTGCATGAAGAGCAGGTCAAGGGGTGTGAGAATGTACGCATAATCCGTATCCCATTTCGAGATGCGGAAGGAGAGATCGTGCCACATTGGATTTCCCGGTTTGAAGTTTGGCCATATATCGAAGAGTTCACAAATGAGGCGGAACAGGAAATCATGGAAAGGTTGGAGCGAACGCCGGATCTGGTTATCGGCAACTACTCTGACGGCAACCTTGCCGCCTATTTATTGGCACAAAGATTTAAAGTGACTCAATGTACTATCGCCCATGCCCTTGAGAAAACAAAGTATCTCTTTTCTTCTCTGTTTTGGCAGGACATGGAAGAACAATATCACTTTTCCTGTCAGTTTACCGCCGATCTGATAGCCATGAACTCTTCCGATTTCATTATCACATCAACCTATCAGGAAATAGCCGGTTCCTCTGATGTGGTGGGTCAGTATGAAAGTTACGGCACGTTTACAATGCCTGGCTTGCTAAGAGTTCTACACGGGGTGGATGTTTTTGATCCAAAATTCAACATTGTCTCTCCGGGTGCTGATGATCAAATCTACTTTCCATACAATGATGATAACCGGTTCACTGAACTGAACGATGAATTGGAAAGGTTAATCTTTGGCGATGATGTTGACAATTGCAGAGGAAGAATACAGGACAAGGAAAAGCCGATTCTGTTCTCAATGGCCCGCCTTGACCATATAAAAAATCTTACCGGCCTGATTGAGTGGTATGGAGCAAATAGCAGATTGCGTGAGATTGCCAATGTCTTGATTGTCGGTGGTTTAATGAATCCTGAAGACTCAGGAGATGATGAAGAAAAAGGTCAGATTGTGAAGATGCATGACCTCTTTGATCAGTTTGGCCTTGACTCTCAGGTGCGGTGGCTTGGTCTGCGACTGGGGAAAAGTTTATCAGGTGAACTGTATCGATTTATTGCAGATAAACGTGGCGCTTTTGTCCAGCCGGCATTTTTTGAGGCCTTTGGTTTGACTGTGATTGAAGCTATGGCGACAGGTTTACCAACATTTGCTACCCGACATGGAGGACCTCTTGAGATCATTGAAGATCGGATATCAGGATTTCATATCGATCCCAACCATGGCGATCAGGCAGCTGATATATTAGCAGATTTCTTTGAGCGCTGCAGTCAAGACCCGGACCATTGGCACACCCTTTCTAAAGGTGCATTGGAACGGGTTGAAGAACGCTATACATGGAAGCGATATGCCCAGAGGCTGTTAGGTCTCTCCTGTGTGTACGGGTTCTGGAAGTTTGCAACAAATCTGGAGCGACAGGAAACCGGACGTTATCTGGAAATGCTCTACCATTTACAGTTCAAACCATTGGCGGAAAAGATCTAGGTCTTGTTAATTTCAACCTGGATTCGTGGTCGCCCCGCAGGAAGCGTTCTTGGATTCAGGTTTAAATCAACCCATAATGGTTTAACCCGTCGATAATCCCGGCGGCATATTCGAGTTCGCTGAAATACACGTTCCGTTTAGTTCGCAAATGTTCGAGCTCATCACTGTAGTTACCCACCACTAGTCCGCGGGCGTGACCGTCGATCATATCTTCATCGTTACCGGAATCACCGGCTACCATTACATGCCGGGGTGAAAACTCATACTTATAGCGCATATAATCTATGGCTTTACCCTTTGAAGCCCTATGCGGCAAGATATCGAGAAATTGGCCGTGGGAGTAAATGACCTGGCAGTGCAGCCCTTCGAACTGAAGAGTCTCATGCACAAGGGCAAGCCGATCTTCCTTCTCTTCAAGATAATAACTTATTTTATGCCCCCTCTGCCCTTCAGCTTCCTGAAAAACAAGGAATTCAAGCGACCCGAGAGCCTCTTTTATCTGCTCAGGCTTCCAATGAAGTGAGATATGCTTTTGCCAACCCTTATCCATTCTCAGGTTTGGCCCATAATAAATCTCCGTCCCCACTGAACAAATGAGTATATCCGGCATGGGCATGGAATATTCGGTCATGGCTTCGAGTGTGAGTTCCAAGCTGCGGCCTGTGGCGACGCCCCAGGCCAGTTGCATTCTATTCTGTTCAAGAAGATCAAAGAGTTTACGCATACTGGGGTTATCACCGACAAGCGTATTATCGATATCGGTAATCAACAGGTTATCGACTCCGATCAGACGTTTTCCAAAAGAAGGCTTAGACGATACAGCTTGTTGCTCCATCGTTTTTTCTTTCATCTGTTTATATGGCAAAAATTTATTCAGATGGAAAATAGTCTGTTCACAATTGGCCGCCCATGAGTAATGGCTACGGACACCATTGATCCCATTATTGGAAAACCTGGTCCATTGTTCCTGATCTATGAGGATGGATTTGAGTGCCTCACTCACCTTTTGGTGGTCACCGACGTCTATCAGAAGGCCATTCTCACAGTTTTTTACAATATCTACAGGGCCGCCGTCATTGGTGGCAACAATAGGAAGTCCGCAGGCTGAAGCTTCGATAAGTGTCAGCCCAAACGGTTCAATCAGGGCTGGATTGACAAATACCCCCTTTGACTCTGCACATAACCGGTAAAGCTCCGGTACTTCGGTTGAAAAATCATGTTTTTTGGGAATTGCCATTTTTCCATACAGATCATACCGATCCATTTGCAGCAACATATCGGTCAGTACTGCCTGCTCATTGTCTTCCATAAGTTTGATATTTGATCTGATACCGGCAAAGATGGCCAGGTTGGCAATTGACCGCAGCTCTTTATCTGTGCCGTAAGCCTCGATCAGGCCGCTGATATTTTTTCTTTGATCAGGACGGCAAAGCACCAGTATAAACGGTTTATCAGAATGAGCCCAGAACCTGTGTAGTTCGTTTTTCAGGGTAAATTTTGTCTGCTTGACCTCTTCGGTAAGAAGTTCCTCATCAAGTTGCTGATCGTAATAAGGATAAAAAGTGTTAAGATCAATTCCAGGAGGAATAACAGCAAAACGGTCATGTCCGCCTTTTTTATACAACCCGTACTGTTTTTCGATTTCCTGTCTGGTAGAGGTGATGATCAGGTTCGCCTTCTCAATAATTCGCTCTTCCATTTTGATGCGGACATCGATTTTATAACGCTTTTTTATTGCTTTCCCACTCATCCCTTCAGCCAGCAGTTTGGCTTTCTTGCTTCGTCCTAGTGAGTGACCTGTAAAGAAAAAGGGAATATCAAAAGCCACAGCCAACTCTTTGGCCACATATCCGGCATCAGCATAGTGACCATGAAAAAGATCGGGAATCCTCCTCTGCGATTTTATATAACGTATAGTCCGATCGATAAAATTTTCCAGATGAGGCCACAGCTTTTCCTTACGTAAATATTTCTTCCCTCCACACTGAATACGTACAATTCTAGCTTTCTTAGAAAGAGGCTCAAATGGATGGGCATATTCCGGATCAACAGATTTGTCATCAATCAGTCTGGTAACCAGATCAACCTGATCGACGTCATCACGTTCTGCGAGAGCCCGAGCAAGTTCAACAACATATTTGATTTGGCCACCGGTGTCAGCATCAATACCGAGTTCTGGTTTTTCGGCGCGAATCAAGCCGTGAAGGCTGAACAACAGAATATATAAACCATTATTTTCTTGATTGGTCATTTTACTGGTTTTTCTGTTAGGTAAATCATTTCAACTGCTTAGATAGAAGCTTTAAAGGACAGATACTCCTGTTTTGCTTTTTGGCAGGCGATATCATTATAGGGTATTTAGCCCAAATTCTCCAATTATCACTCATTCAATGTCCAGAGATATCAAAAACAATTGGAATCATCACAGGTGTCAGCCAATTCAAGATAACGTAGCCCCTCTTCGTGGTTTCCATGCTTCAGACAGCCATTTCCGTAAATGCGACTTTTTCTTTTGAGTTGATCGACAGCAAGCAGTCTGTTTTTTTCGGACAACTGCGGGTCTTGTAAAATATTTAAAATCGCATCGATCCGCAATTTATCCATGCCGATACGATATCGATTTGAAAGCTGATCCTGCCTGCCGCCCTCTTTGACCGTTAAGGGTTCATCGACCAATAAGAATTCATATCTGGCGCTGACTCTCAGCCAGAACTCATAATCCTCACAGCAATGGAAATCTTCATTGAACCAGCCGATTGTATCAAAAAGCTCTCTGCGGGCCATGACCGTCGACATACCGACCGCGCAGAGCTGAAGACAGTGGTCAAAGAGATATCCGGATCGGGGAATATGAATTTTTTTTTGATTAAGATGTTTCCCCCGCCTCATCCATCTTTCTTTGGTATGAGAGACAAGATAGTTGGGGTTATCGTTCATCATGTTGATTTGCTTTTCCAATTTCCTCCGATACCAGTGATCGTCTGAATCGAGAAAAGCAATCAATTCAGATGAAGATTCCCTAACTCCTCTGTTTCTTGCCGAAGCCGGTCCACTGTTGTCCTGATATATGTAGGTTAATGACACATTATGATCGTTTTTAAGTCGATCAACTACCTTGTCGGTATCATCTTGTGAGCCGTCGTCGACAATGATCAGCTCATCACAACTTCGTGTTTGCTGAAAAACTGACAAAATAGCCCTTTCGATATACAAAGAACGGTTATAGGTCGGAATGATTACTGAGATGGTTGGCTCCATTTTTCCTCAATTTCTCAAAAAATATTCGGATTAGTTCTGTTTTTTCAAAAGGAAATATTGTATCGTTATTGTTTATTTTTATCAATTCATGGATCACCCAATTCTTTTCACCAATGACCACAGAAATCCTGATAAACTCCCGTAGCTTTGAAGACAGAATTGCCTTGGTAGAAAACGGCAATCTGGTGGAGTTTCACCTCCAGCGACCTTCCGAGAAAGGGCTTGTCGGAAACATCTACCAGGGAAGGATAGTCAGAGTTCTTCCCGGAATGCAGGCTGCCTTTGTCGACATTGGTCTTGAAAGAACCGGTTTTCTCTATGTTGATGATATCCATTCCGGACCGGCTGAACTGGCAAAACTGACTTCTGAGAAAGATGAACAATCCTGCGGTGAATTTGATTTCTCCTCACCAACTCCTGAAGAAATACAGGACAGCAGGAATAATATTAATATCGAAGACCTCATCAAGGAAGGTCAGGATATCCTGGTTCAGGTCGGAAAAGATCCCATTGGAACAAAGGGTGCTCGTCTGACCTGCCATATCACCCTGCCTTGCCGCTATCTGGTTTTTATGCCGTTGACCGATCATATCGGTATCTCAAGAAAGATAAAGGATGAAACGATCAGGCAACGTTTGAAAGAGAAGATAGAACAGTTACGACCTAAGGGTACCGGTTTTATCGTCAGAACCGTTGCCGAGCACGCCGACTCCGACGAGCTAGAAGCGGACATGGAATTTCTTATGCTCCTCTGGGATGATATAAAGGACCGGAGCGCCAAGGCCGCCGTCCCTTCACTTGTTCATGAAGATTTGGATATCACTCTTAGATCGATCAGAGACCTTTTTACTCCTGACGTTTCCAGACTCATCATCGATGATAAAACCGGCTATGAAAGACTGGTTCGCTTCGTAAAGACCTTTGCCCCACAACTCCATGACAGAATCAGTTGTTATGATGGAAAAACCCCACTCTATGAGGCTCACGGTATAGAGGTTGACCTCAACAGAGCCCTTGAAAAAAAGGTATGGCTTCGCTCCGGAGGATATATCGTTATCGAGTCCACTGAAGCACTTACCGTAATTGATGTCAACACCGGGCGTTTTGTCGGAAAAGACGATCTGACCGATACGATTTTCAAAACCAATATCGAAGCAGTTAAAGAGATTGCCTACCAGCTTCGTTTGCGAAATATCGGCGGCATTATCATCATCGACTTCATCGATATGGATGATGAAAACCAACGTGACGAATTATTCGACGCTTTTCTCGAAGCAATTAAAAAAGACAAATCCAGGATCAACATTCTCAAACTCACCGAGTTTGGCCTGGTGCAGATGACCAGAAAACGGTCCTGCGAAAATCTTCTGCAAATGATGTGCGAACCCTGTTTCTACTGTGCCGGTGAGGGTATTCTCAAATCAAGGCGGACCGTCTGTTTTGAAATCTTAAGAAAAATCAGCCGCAATATTGTAAAAAGCCGCACTGAGACGATTATCGTGCTAGTTAATCCCCGTTTGGCGGAATTAATGTTAGGGGATGAATTGCCGATTATTGCTCAATTCGAAAAGAACATTGGAAAACGGCTGCAGATCATGCCGAAAAAGGAGTTACATATTGAAAAATATGAGATACTTTGGCATGATCGTTCTCCCCAATTGTAGTGAACCGTATTATCATCTTGCCAATAAGTATACGTTCACAGTCTGTTTATAATTTGAAACCACCTGTAAAAACGTGCTCCGTTTTACCTAGAAATATTACAATCAATCGCCCAATATGGAACTCGAAAATAGCGCTAGAAAGAAAAAAGGATCAACCACACTCCTTTCAATCCTGGTCATCGTCCTCATCGTCCTGGCAGCCGGATGCGGCTTTATCTTTTTTGAAAGTGAAAAACCTGCCATTACTCTTGATCGTTCGATTATCCATTTTGGACCGAAAACTCCTGTCATATTTACTGCTGTGGATAACAGAAGGGGATTGAAAAAAATCCGGGTTGAACTGATTCAGGGTGAAAAGAAGAAAACGCTCTATTCAACCCAATTTCCACGACAGGGATACTGGCTCAAATGCGGGCCTGAATCAAAAACCATATCATATACCGAAGGGATCAAGAGAAAAGGTTTTAAAGAAGGGGCAGCCCGGTTGATCATTGAAGTAACCGATTACTCGCTCTTTCATTTCTTTACAGGCAACACTTCCCGACTGCAGCAGAAGGTTACCATTGACACAACACCACCCAGAGTCAACATCCTGCACAGTGAGCGGTATATCGAAAACGGGGGAGCCGGGTTCGTTATCTATCGTCTTTCTGACGATACCGACAAACATGGTGTAATAATCGGCAACGACTTCCATCCGGGATTTCCAATCGAGGACGGCAGAGAAGATGTGTTCAACGCTATTTTTGCCGTCCCATATTCGGCCAAGACTCTTAAGAATCCGCATATCATTGCTGTCGACAAGGCCGGCAATCAATCCATTATTCCGTTTTCCACGCGCCTGAAACAGAAAAAGCATAAAAAAGACAGGATCAATGTCGGCGATGGTTTTCTCCAGAGAAAAATACCGGAATTTGAACACCATTACCCCGAGATGAAAGGTGATCTACTTGCCAAATATCTGTTCACCAACAACTCGGTACGTAAACAGAACAATAAAAAAATTAAAGAAATATGCAGCATAAGCGCTCCCAAACGATTGTGGAAAGACCGTTTTCTCAGGATGTCCGGCAGTTCAAAGGCAGGGTATGCCGATCATCGAACCTATTATTATAAAAATAAAGCTATTGACAAACAGATCCATCTTGGTGTCGACATCGCCTCAACTAAAAGAAGCGGTGTAAAGGCTGCCGGAAGCGGTATTGTCGTTTTTGCCGACTATCTTGGTATTTATGGAAATACAGTCATTGTTGACCACGGCATGGGGCTATGCAGCCTATATGCTCATCTCAGCCAGATCAATGTAGCTGTTGACGAACCTGTCGAAAAAGAGTTCATTCTCGGCATGACAGGCATATCGGGCATGGCAGGCGGCGACCATCTCCACTTCTCAATGCTGGTTAACGGTGTTTTTGTCACACCAGTTGAATGGTGGGACCAGAACTGGATCGATGTAACCATCCAGGAACCGATTATTGATTCAAAATTTTAAAGACTATTTCCTGTTTCTTTTACCTGTCGGCTCCATCTGCCGCCATCCGTTTGCAGGATTATATTATAACGGTTGTTTTAACAGTTCAACCTTTCAACTGCCTATAGCTACATGACAAGGAAACTCCGTATACCGATCCTGCTGAACAGCTATCTGGTGACTGAGATGCTGGCGCCCTTCTTTGCCAGTTTCCTGATCATGAATTCTGTATTCTTTTTAGTAAAACTGGTTCCACTTCTTAATATCGTTCTTGAGTTGGGGATCGGTCTGCACGATTTTATCAGGCTGTTTGCCTATATTTTCCCGAATATTTTTCTCTACTCATTGCCGATGTCTGCCATGATGGGTGTCATCATCGGGTTCACCAGGCTGACCAGCGACACTGAAATTCTGGCTTTAAAATCATGTGGTACCAGCCTATATCAGACTGCTCCTTCGGTTGTTGTTGTTTCAACTATCATTGCTCTTCTGACTGGATACTTTTCAATCAAACTGATTCCTGCCAGCGAAATCGCCATGAAACAGCTGATGTTCAGACTGGCAAAAGAAAAAATCGACCACGGCATCCAGGAACAACAGTTTACGGAAGCATTAGGCGACCTGGTCGTTTATGTAGAAAGCGCCGATGATAAGACAAAAGAGTTGAAAAACGTCTGGGTTTCCGACATGAGAGGCCAAGAAATTCCCATCATCACCATGGCTACAACCGGGAAAATGACATCGGATGTAAAAAATATGATGGTGACCATCATTCTTTATAACGGCAGCCTTCACCAGTCTGGCATTGAAGATGCCCAGATTGTTGATTTCGATCGCTATCGGATCAACATTCCTCTGCAGCCACCCTCTTTGATCGACGGCAAAAATGTCAATACACTGTCCTCAAAAATGATGACCATGGCACAGTTGCAAAAACGGGCATCCGAGTTGGGACGGGACACCAAGAGCGGACGGAAGATGCTGATTCACTACGAAAAACGACTTGTGCTGCCGGTCGGATGTCTCATTCTCAGTCTGCTCGGTCTACCGTTCGGACTGCTTGGTGGTCCAGGAAAGAGGGCCATCGGCGTTCCGGTCGGTCTTTTCTTCTTCATGCTCTATTATGTCATGTTTTCTTTGAGCCAGGCAGCCGCCGAAAACGGGGTTATGCCGGTTGAAATTGTCATGTGGATACCCAATGGCATCTTTCTGGTGATGACGCTTTATTGCCTCCATAAGATGACCCACGAACAACCGCTGGTTCCCGACTTTGTCACAAACAGAATAACACTAATCAATAACCGGTTCCTGTTTCCGCTTTTCAAGAAACTGCACTTACTGGCCGGTCACTCAAAAACAAAGGTGAAGACGGTCAAACCGATCATCAGAAAAGTTGCACCGAAATTTCTCCAGGCCGGTATTATTCGGGCCAATGCCTACAGCCGGGTCTATCATTTTCCGGAATGCGAATTTTATACATGTAAATATTGCACGATGGCCTTTAAAAACACAAAAATCGCTGCCCAGGCAGGTTTTCAGCCATGCAAGTTCTGTAAAAGTCTCAAAGAAAAATATGAGTCAGAAGAGCTGGATAAAGCAGAGTAAATTCCTAACCCGCACGTCTGATGAACGGTTTGACACTGCAGCTTAACTCCCTGATAATATCAATGAATGCTATTGGTGTTCAACAGCGTGTTGCCTGCAAGCTGTTGATATGAAGAGCGTGCTGACAGCGGTGGTTTGAAGGTATCCAGGGATTGTGCTGTTGGTCGGTTAATGCTTTTTTAATGCGGCAATGTGGACATGACCGGCATAATGGACTTGATTCTTGCCGGTTACCGGGTCAAATCCCGAGGGATCGGCAACACAGAAATACTGTACGTGTCTTGGCAGTGTGGTCAATGTCTCTTCCACACTTTTTTCGACCAACTCATTCAAACCGCCACAGGGTGCACCTCTGATTACTTCGATATCAGCTATCCTGCCTAAGTTTAACCGGACTTTGTATTCCGGTATTCCAAACTGTTCCCATACTTGCCAAATTGTGAGTGTTTGCCAAGGCCGCAACAAGTAAAAGGGGTGGCCCGTATCCGCTTTTGCCTGGCGAAATTATCGGAATCTGTTTCTGCTCATACAGATTCTGTAAGTAGTAAGACAGGTCGGCATGTTTCAGGAAATAAAGTACAAGGTCACATTGAAATTCCGGATTGATAGTGTTTTCCGGTTCATCCACAAATTCTGGTAACTGAACATCTATCAAAACAGAAATCATTCACCAGTCAGTTCATTTCAACAAGCAATCTAACTATAACAGCACCGCCAACCCACAGATGGATGAAATAACAGCAAAACCAAGTATTCTTCCTTTTCATCGATTATAAAAATATGGTATCGTTTAAGAGAATAATCAATCATTCAATATAGGGAAGAGTATGGCTTATCAAGATATTCTCGTCAATCTTGTGAACAGTTTACCGGAAATATATGGGGCCTTCATCTATAATGATCAACAGGGGGTCATGCAGAGCCGGGAAAAGAGAGCAACCAACAACCTACAAAAGCAGGAGGTGGGAAAAGTTTTCTCCAAAACCTTCTTCATGATGTCCATGCACTTTCAGGATATCAGCAGTATTCATTTCAATTATGCCAAAATGAGCCTGCACGGTGGCAGATTTGGCAATAATAATTTTCTGGTTGTTTTTTGCGGCAAGAATATTGCCTCCGGGATGACCAGGATAACCGTGCAGATGGCATTGAATAATCTCAAGGAGAATCTGGCTTCATCTGACCAACAAGCTGCACCGGTCAGCGGACCTGCGGAAACTCCGGACCAGTTGCAACAGCCGGAATCCAATCTTGCCAAACCCCTTGCGTTTATCAAGCGGGAACTGGCAAAACAGGTCGGACCGGTTGCCAGTGTTCTGTTTGAAGATACCCTTGAAGCCTGGATTAAACAGAATAAACCAGCTCATGAAACCCTCCCTGAATTCATAGAACTCCTGGTACAGGAAATTGGCGAAGGAGATGAGGGGACCGCCTTTCGAGATTCAGCCAGAAAAGCAATATAACCGGAGAGCAGTATGGCATCAGCAAACGATTTTAACAAACTGAAGGATATTAAAGGCGTCTATCAATATATCCTGGTTCGAAATGATGGTCATATCGTCACCTCCAATGCTCCCAATGCTGTTGAGTTCTCATCATCCATAGTCATAAGCGGCACCCACTTTAAAAATCTTGAGAATATACTCGACTGCGGCCATAGCTCTTACCTCTGTGTTGAACCAAATCAGGGGAGTAATTTACTCATTTTCACATTAGGCAATTACTTTCTTGGCATTATCGAACAACCTGACAGTGACACCAAAACAACCGTTAATTTAATCATTAACTATTTGAAAACGATATCATAAACCCGCTCACTTGTGACCCGGTTTTCCTGATCGTCTTTGCCTGGTTGATCCGTTTCTGTAGTTAGTGTTCGTCGAATTATTCTGTGGAGAGTGTTTATGAAACTGCCGAAATCTTCCGAAATGCAGGCTCTTGACTCAAGCGCAATCAACGATTTTGGCATTCCCGGCATAGTACTTATGGAAAATGCCGGCGTCGGAACCGTCCGCATGATTGAACAGGAACTGGGTTCTCCAGAGGGGACCTTTGCCGTCATCCTTGTTGGTCCAGGAAATAATGGAGGGGACGGACTTGTTATCGGCCGTCATCTACATCAGAGTGGATGTGAGCCGATCTTTTTCTTCCTGGTTGATCCGGACTCCTTAAAGGGTGATGCGGCAACAAATCTCAATATTGTTAAAAATCTCCGTCTTCCGTACCATGTCGTCAACACATCGACCAGGGTCAAAACTATACCCATTCTTTTTAAGCAGATCGAATCGAGAGGTAAGCCCTGCTATGTTGTTATCGACGCCATTTTTGGAACAGGATTGAAACGCAATGTCACCGATCATTATGGAGAAGTGATCGACCTGATCAACCTTCCCGGTTTTGCCCATAATGTTCCAGTTGTCGCCGTTGATATCCCCTCCGGCATGGATGCTGATCGGGGATCTATCCATAATAAAGCCATCGTAGCCGATCACACAGCTACTTTCGGATGCCCTAAACCAGGCCAGGTACTGCACGGTAGTTCCGACCTTATCGGCAAACTGCATGTAATTGATATCGGTATACCTCCCGAGGCTGTAGCTCAGGCTAAAATACCGACCGATCTGTTAACCGAAGGAACCATTAGAAGCTGGTTGACAATCTTATCCCGTCGCAAAGGCTCCCACAAAGGAGACCACGGTCACCTTGCAATCCTGGCCGGATCTCATGGCAAGACAGGAGCAGCTATTCTCTGCGGGCTAGGTGCTCTACGCTCCGGCTGTGGTTTGGTAACCTTGTGTGTCCCTAGGCTGTTGAACCAGGTTTATGAAACCTCCCTTATCGAAGCAATGACTGAAGTGCTTCCCAACTCCGGCACCTTTTTCTCCATTGATGATAAAGAACTGATCCATACAATCCTAAAAAATAAGAAGTGTGCCGTCATTGGACCTGGTATCGGTACTTTTCCTCAAACAGCAAAGTTGGTGATTGACCTCTATCACCAGGTTAAGCAACCCATGGTAATTGACGCAGACGGCATTAACATACTGGCAGCCCATTTCGATCAACTGTCTGAACCGTCCGGTCCTCGAATCTTCACTCCGCACCCAGGTGAACTGGGTCGGCTGATTGGAAAAACATCCCAGGAGATTCAGGACAATCGTCTGCAGGCAGCCAAGCAGGCCTGCTCATTGTTTACCGGAATCAGTCAAAAGATTATTATTGTTCTGAAGGGTGCCGGCACGATAATCGCCTCAAATGACGGCAAAATAATAATCAATACAACAGGTAATCCAGGTATGGCAACCGGCGGAATGGGTGATGTGCTAGGCGGCATTATTGGATCTCTTATATGTCAGGGAGCCGGTTGTCTTGAAGCTAGTGGAGCAGGTGTTTATCTACATGGAAAAACAGGTGACGCACTCTATGACGATATTGGCATCGGTTTTACTGCCTCCGAATTAGCCGACCTGATCCCGGTTGTCATGAAACCGTATTTACAGTGAGGTAGAAAGATGAAAACAGCTGGAGAAATCATGAGCACCACAGTCGTTACCGTCACTCCGGAAACGACTGTGAAAGAACTGGCCCAACTCCTCTCCTTTCACCAAATCAGCGGTGCTCCCGTGGTTGATGAAAAAGGGAAGCTTGTTAGTGTAGTTACCGAAAACGACCTTATTGATCAGACTAAAAAAGTCCATATCCCTACGGTTGTCACCATTCTCGATTCAGTTTTTTATCTTGAAAACCCTGACAAGATGGAAAAGGAGATGAAAAAGATTGCCGGTTACCTGGTCAAGGATATCTGCTCTGATAAATTGATCACCGTAACCGTAGAAACAACCCTCGATGACATCGCCACCGTGATGTCTGAAAAGAACGTCCACACCTTGCCTGTCCTGAAAGACGGCGAATTGGTCGGTGTTATCGGCAAAAAGGACATCATCAGGACTCTGATAGAAACCTGATGGGATTAATCTATCTGTTTCACAGAGCTTTTCCTCGACAGACAAAGTGGCCGAGAAGTGGCTTCGAAACTTTTATTTTCTCCCATCACCTCAACAAGATATGAGCAAAGAATATCATAGTCCCCCTGGTAGATATTGAGGAATTCAACTCCGGTCAGATTAAATTCCTCGGAGACAGCAAATCTGGAATACATGACTTTTGCCAAGAAATGAAGAGTATTATCTTCCTTGTTTTTTTCTTTCATGAATCTCGATTCCGATAAGATTACACGCACTCGTAATATATCCCCGCGCTCAAACTGTTTGAAAGAAAAAAATGAAAGGCCGCCATTTGAAATATCCCTGCATGTACAGGTGATGTACTTGAGACCTTGATCTTCAGCGGCAGCTATTTTACAGATTTCGGTGGTGAGATGAAAAGAAAACCGTTTATGTTTCCGTTTTTCTGTTTGTGTCATCGTGCCATCCTGATCAAGCGGTAACTATCGAACGCTGGGCATCTGTAAATATGTTCTGGATCTTGTCGGACAGAATTTTTTCATCAGCGATCATTTCAATATCAAACTGATCCACAATATGATTAGCCATATCTTTATATAAACATTTCTCAGGATCCAGCATACAGGATTTTCCCCCATTTCTGCTTATATTGTCAAGTCCTTTGACGCCATCGTTTTCCGAGCCCGACAAAATAACTGCCAAAACCTTTTGTTTCATTACCGAAGATACTGACTCCATAAACAGGTCAAGTGGAGCATATCCGGCCACCGTATCGTCATTGTTTGAACCAAGGGTATACTCAGACAAATGTGATGACATGGTTACATTGTCATTCGCCGATGCAATATAACAGGTACCACTGGTAAGGGTTATACCTTCTCTGTATCCAGCTACGTGAACAAGAGAAATGGAGTCCAGATAACGGGTGAACTGGTCGATGTGGTCATTGTTACCATACATGACCATAACAATTGAGCCGTTTATCGCCGGTGAGATATGAGGAATGATCTTTAAAATATTCGAATACGTTCCTTCCCCTGCGCCAAGCACTACCAGCCGATTAATTCTTCGATATTTCTGTCTCAGGTCGGGATCAATTGTTTCACCACAATTCGTACAGGTAAGATGATTGTCATGTTGCCCGGAATTGGGATCAATTTGAATGCGTGTGCCGCATTCTTCACAAAAGCCAACGCGATTTTGACGGCTCAAGGCCTGCAGCGTTTTCTGGTTCGCCTGCCCCGGAGGCTCCATCGGCGAGACCGAAATAGAACAGGATTGCCTGATTTTTGAAAGAATTCTTTTCCTGTTAGTGATACCTGTATCATTCTGAACAAAAGAGCCTTTGTAGACAAAATCCACAGCGCCGTTTTTTAAGGAATCAAACGCCCGAGGCGTTCCCTCTTGGGTTAAACCTGAGATAATAATCGTCGGGGTTGGAACGTGTATCATCAGATGTTGAAGTGCCGTCATGCCGTCCATCAGCGGCATTTCAAGGTCCATAACAATCACGTTCGGCCTGTGCTTCAAGACCATGTCCAATGCTTCTATACCGTTTCCCGCTTCGGCTGTGACTTCGATTCCCTCACAATCTGAGATCATATCTCTGAATAGCCGACGAAAAGATATCGAATCGTCTACCAGAAGAACCTGTATTACCGAATTTTGTGATTGTAAGACGTTTGCTCCCATAAAAGCATCCGAGGGTAGAAAAAGCTCAAATCGGATCAATCATAACCTGACCGATGTTACCAAAAAATGTATCAAGAATGTAAAAATTTTTCAGACTCTCCCAAAAATTCAGATTATGAGTGAAATTGGCGATTTGCCAGGCCGGCCTCCGGTTAAGCACTACAGGAAAACCAATGGTACCCTACTACGCCAGTGATATTGTGTTCACCGATTAAGTGGTCGGACACTGTTGAGCGTATCGACGATGAATCGATAAATGGATACCTAGAATTAGTGTTAGCGATAGAGTTGACGATCTTTGATATAATCTGCGACATTCCCGGGCAATAGCTGATGGATGGATTTGTTCTTTTTAACGTACCCCCGAATCAATGAGGATGACACGTCGGCAATCTCTTTTGAGATAAAATAGACCCGTTTCGACGATCGGTTGTTTTTCCAGGACTCCCCGTCATGTCGATATCCAAGCTGTTGAAGATACAAATCGATAGAAGAGATAAGATAACCGCTCCTCAATACAACGATGAAGTTGATACGGTTCAACAGTGCAGAGCAGGACTTCCAGGTATCTATCTCCAGAAAGGCGTCAAGGCCGATACAGTAAAAGTAATCCGGATCATTGTTGAGCTTTTGCAATTCCCGGATTGTATCGATGGTATAAGAAGGTTTAGGCAGGGTCTCTTCTATCCGTGTCAGTTCCATCTGTTGCCGCCCTTTCAAAGCCAGTTGGATCATGTCAACCCGGATTGAGAACGGTGTAATCACTCTATCGGGTTTGTGGGGAGGAACCGCTGCCGGTATAAACAGAATCCGATCCAGAGATAGCGAAGTCAAGGCCGTTTCAGCAATCTGCAAATGACCATTATGGACAGGATCAAAAGTTCCGCCCAACAGCCCAATCCGTTCATTAACCTGCATTTCTCATCAGTTCAGTACCCCCTTGAGGGGCAAACATTGTGTAAATTTGTGATTCTTCATGCAGTACTGGATTTATCGCATTTCTATACCATTCAAACAAATTGAAACAATGTCCAGGAGAAATGCGGGTTAGCTTCGCACCTGCCCATCACCGTATACCACAAACTTCTGGGTTGTTAACTCTTTCAAGCCCATTGGGCCATAGGCGTGCAGCTTGGTTGTCGAAATACCGATCTCGGTACCAAGTCCCAGCTGACCTCCGTCATTGAACCTGGTCGAGGCATTGACCATTACGGCCGAGGCATCAACCTGAGCAATAAATTTTTGCGCACGACTGTAATTTTCCGTGATAATCGCCTCGGTATGCAAAGAGCCGTACTGCTCAATATACGATCTGGCTTCAGCCATATCATCAACGACTTTTACGCAAAGGATCAAATCGAGGAACTCGGTTCCCCAGTCACTGTCGTCGGCAAGCTTAATGGAATCGACGATCCGGTTGCTCCGGCTGCAGCCCCGAAGTTCTACACCGCTTTTCTGCAGTTCTTCCGTAATGACAGGCAGATATTTATCGGCAATATCCTGATGGATGAGCAATCCTTCAAGGGCGTTGCAGACTCCAGGCCGTTGGGTCTTCGAATTCATTATAATAGGGGTGGCCTTTTTAAAATCTGCATCGCTGTCAACATAGATATTGCAGACCCCTTTGTAATGTTTTAACACTGGAATCTTCGAGTTATTGGCCACAAATCGGATCAAACCTTCACCACCACGCGGAATAATCAGATCGATAGACTCCTCCTGAGCCAACATGAAGTTCACCGCGGCCCGATCGGTATTATCGATTACCTGGATGGAGTGTGGGTCCAAAGACTCTTTCTCCAAAGCTTCCTGAAGAACTGTGGCCAGAGCCAGGTTTGAATAAATAGCTTCTGAACCACCGCGTAGAACCACAGCATTTCCAGCCTTCAAGCACAAAACAGCCGCATCGACAGTCACATTGGGTCTCGATTCGTAAATCAGACCGATAACACCAAGCGGAATTCTCATCCTGCCAACCAGCAACCCGTTCGGTCGTTTGATCATCTGTTCAACCTCACCCACCGGATCAGACAATGCCACAACTTCCTCTATTCCCTGTATCATTGAATCGATGATCTCATTGGACAATTCAAGCCGATCCAGCATTGCTGAAGAGAGCCCTTTTTCCCTGCCGTTTGCGAGATCCTTTTCGTTCTCCTGCTGAATAAATGCAGTCTGACTGCGTAATCCATCTGCCATCCGCAATAGGACACTGTTCTTCCTGGTTGAAGAAAGTGTTGCCAGTGATCGACCGGCAATTCTTGCTGTTTTAGCCATTTGACTAATTGTTTTTTCCAGTTGTTCGCTAGAGTTCATCGATATTCCTTTTACTGATAATTTTTGTTTACCCGGTGAGCTTAATCAATAACAGTATACCATCAGGACTGAGAAGTACCGGATTCCAAGTGTGTGAAAACACAGTTATCTCTATGGATGATTTCGTCACTGTCTTTGAAACCCAGCTCCGGCTCGATCTCTTCTGACGGCAATCCTTTTATCTTTAATAAATCGACAGAAGAGTAATTTACCAGGCCAACAGCAATTCTTTGATTCTTCTCGTTTACGATTCGAACGGAATCACCGACTCCAAATGCTCCCTTTACTTCAAGAACACCAACCGGCAACAGGCTCTTGCCGTGTTTTTTCAATGCCTGTTCGGCACCATCGTCGATCACCAGTGCTCCTTTGGTTCTTAAGATATTGGCTATCCATTGCTTTCTGCTGTTGATCCTGTCCTTTCTCGGCAGAAAAAATGTGCCGATCATCTCTCCGCTGAACAGAAGTTCCAGGATATTCTTTTCACGTCCGGGACCGATAAACGAACTTCCCCCTCCCGCAGCCACCATTTTGGCTGCATTAAGTTTTGATTGCATGCCACCTTTACCAAGGGCACTTCTAACATTGCCCACCATTGCTTCAACTTCGGGGGTGATTTCAGTAACGGTATAAATCGGTTTGGCATCAGGGTCTGTTTTAGGATTGGAACTATACAGACCTACGACATCGGTTAAGCAGATAAACATATCCGCCTCGATCAGATTGGCAATATAGGCACCCAAGGTATCGTTATCTCCAAAACGCAGTTCTTCGACAGATACTGTATCATTCTCGTTGACAATAGGAATAACGCCAAATCGAAAGAGTGTAAACAGGGTATTTCTGACATTTAAATAGCGGTCTCGGTTGGATAAATCGGAATGGGTGAGAAGAATCTGTCCAATCTTCTTACCGTAATGGCTGAAGGTTTCGTCATATATTTGCATTAAACGTGATTGCCCAATAGCAGCAAGGGCCTGTTTCTCTTTGAGTCCAACAGTGGCCGTATCAGAAAAGGACAATCTTTTCCTGCCGGCGGCAACTGCTCCGGAGGAGACCAGGATTACTTCTCTTCCACTGTTTTGAAGAAAGGCCAGTTGGCGACATAGATTATCGACAACTTCCTGATTAATTCCGGACCCATCGGTCAGAACGGCAGAACCGATCTTTACAACGACTCTCTTCGCTTTGTCAAAAAGAGTCTGACGGTAATATAATCCATCATCTCTACTGATTTGAAAAGCCATACGACGACACCCGATAGAGGATCACATAATTTTGCATATTGGCTCTATAAAGCCAGTCACTACAGTTACAGTATTCCAGCAAACTCTGCAAGTTCGAACAACCATGCGAACAAGATGGTAAAATCTGTCGAGTTGTAACGAATCAAGGATTCAAATTACTCCTTCCTGGCCAAGTCTGCCTGTTCAATGATTTCACCAAGACGTTTTTTAAGTTCCTCAATCCCCTCTCCATTTTTAGCCGAGATGGACATCACCTCTATCCCTCTTTTTTCAAAAGACTGCTTGATCTCATCTACAGTTGTCATATCGATGAGATCGCACTTATTGAGGACCAGGACAGAAATTTTGTCTGCCAGTTCCTGTTGATAAGCGAGTAACTCACGGTTAATTATCTGGTAATTACGTTCCACGTCATCACTTGCCACGTCGATAATGTGGAGCAGAATCCGTGTTCTTTCGATGTGTTTGAGAAAAGTATGCCCAAGCCCGGTTCCTTGATGAGCTCCCTCAACCAGTCCGGGAATATCAGCGATGATACACGGATCCTGATATTCAAAATGCAATACACCCAACTGCGGTTCCAGGGTTGTGAAAGGATAGGCGGCGATTTTAGGATTTGCCGCTGAAACTTTTGACAGCAGGGTCGATTTGCCGGCATTTGGCAACCCAACAAGACCGATATCGGCGATCAGTTTCAGCTCGATCTTCAGCCATTTTTGGTCACCTTCCCTGCCGTCGGTTGCAAAACGCGGAGTACGGTTTGATCCGGATGCAAAATGTCTATTGCCGAGTCCACCAGCCCCTCCCTTTGCTGCTATTAAACTGTCACCTTGCCGAACAAGATCGGCAAGCCGTTCTCCGGTCTCACTATCTTTGATCACGGAACCCACAGGTACAAGCATGACGCAATCTTTGCCATTGCGGCCATGCCGGTCTTTCCCCATACCATGTTGACCCTTTTCGGCTTTGAAATGAGAACGATATTTAAAATCAATGAGCGAATGGAGAGAATCACTGGCACGAATAATAACACTTCCTCCGTTACCACCATCGCCACCATTGGGTCCACCTTTGGGGACATATTTCTCCCTTCTGAAGCTGACGCAGCCGTTACCCCCATCGCCGGCCTTCACATGAAATTTTGCTTCATCGATTAATGCCATCTACTTTTGATACCCATTGCAGGAGCTTCGTTTAATCCTTAATGGAACACTCTTTGGTTCCATCTGGTTATCAATCAGCAACCTATTCCCTCCAAATAAAAAACTCGATTTTGAGGTGACTAACAATCCGCTAGCGGTTGTCACATCAAAATCGAGTCTTTACTCTGACGAGGGCAAAAAAGGCCGATCGCAACACCGGAAATGATTATCCGGCAGGATAAACAGACACCCTTTTTTTCTTGCGACCAAAATCTTCATAAGTGACAACACCGTCAACTTTGGCAAACAGCGTATAATCCCTGCCGCAGCCGACATTTGTACCCGGGTGGATCTTGGTACCGAGCTGACGGACAAGGATATTCCCGGCTTTCACCTCTTGACCACTGAATCGTTTAACCCCTCTTCTCTGTCCATTACTGTCACGGCCGTTTTTTGAACTGCCGCCTGCTTTTTTATGTGCCATTGTTAACTCCTAGAACGAATATTTCCGATTTTATACCCAACCGGAAATTTTTAAACAGTAATTTCTTTGATTTCCAGGGCTGTATAGTGCTGCCTGTGACCTTTTTTCAGCTTATAGCCCTTTCTT
>CAZUUJ010000033.1:0-38743 GCA_964623625.1 uncultured Desulfocapsaceae bacterium | reverse complement strand
TAGCTCGTGGGGAATCAGCCTTCTCATTTAACCTAGCCTCCGGTCAAGGATCATGCTTTGTCGGATACTATCACTCTGTATTCTATTGGTATTCCATGGTTTATAGCAAAAACTTGGTTGCGATACATGATCCTTGAAATACGTTTGTCAAACCGACAGCACTTCTTTTTCAGTCAAGGCTGAGAATCAGTGGTCTCAGAATAATGTATGTCGATTAGGCTGTTAACAGTAATGGCCTGGTGATTGTCTCACAACCATGTTGCTGTAAAGAGTTTAGTTAGAAGAGATTCCATTGTTGATAGACAGAACTATTTAATTGCGTAATACAGAATGATTAGCTAGAATATAAAATTTTGGTTTGTTGTTTTCGGGCTGTTGATTACCGGCACTCGTTCTTCTACAAGACGGGTGCCGTTTTTTTTGATTTGAGAGGACTACCTGTCATCAAACTCTTAGAAGTCCGGAAAGTGATAATAAATAGGAGTGTGTACAATTACGATGGAACGGCAAAAGATACGTAATGTGGCCATTATCGCCCACGTTGATCATGGTAAAACAACCTTGGTGGATCAACTTTTTAAACACTCGGGGATGTTTCGCGACAACCAGGAGGTTAACGAGCGATTGATGGATTCCATGGATCTGGAGAAGGAGCGCGGGATCACCATTACCGCCAAAAACGGTTCATATCGTTATCTGGATTACTGGATCAATATCATCGATACTCCCGGGCATGCCGATTTCGGCGGTCAGGTTGAGCGCGTGCTGCGGATGGCGGATGGCGCCCTTTTACTGGTGGATGCCCAGGAAGGGCCGATGCCCCAAACCTATTTTGTGCTAAAAAAGGCGCTTGCCAACCATTTGCCGGTCATTGTGGTGATCAACAAGATCGATAAGCCGGCAGCCCGCTGTGATTGGGTTGTCGATCAGGTCTTTGATCTCTTTGTTAAATTGAATGCCCCGGATGATATCCTGGATTTTTCCGTTGTCTATGCGTCGGCCAAAGAAGGATATGCTTTAAAAGAACCGGATGATCCGGTGGGCGGCGACTCAAATATGGAAATCGTCTCAAAGATGATTGTTGAATCCATTCCCGCGCCCTCCGGGACCAGCGATGCTTCACTGCAGATGCAGGTCGGCACTATCGACTATTCACCCTATCTGGGTCGCCTTGGTATCGGTAAAGTGGTCAATGGCCACATTTCGATCAACCAGCCGATTTCGGTGGCTCGGCGGGACGGCTCGATCAAACCGGTTCGGATAACCAAAATCTTCCGCTTCGAATGTGACGACAAAGTGGCCGTTGATTCCGCTACCACAGGAGAGATTGTTGCCGTTGCCGGTATGGAGGATGTGATGGTCGGAGTAACCTTTACCGATCCGGACGCTCCTAAACCGTTGCCGCTTATTGCCATTGATCCGCCCACAATCTCCATGAATTTTATTCCCAATGATTCGCCCTTTGCCGGTCAGGAGGGTAAGTACGTGACCTCACGTCATATCGAGGAACGACTGGCCCGGGAGACACTGGCCGATGTCGCCCTCCGGTATGAACCGCTCACTGAAGGGGTAGGCTTCAAGGTATCGGGCCGGGGTGAGCTGCATCTTTCCATTCTTATCGAAAAGATGAGGCGGGAAGGATATGAGCTGCAGGTGACCCGTCCCCAGGTTATTATGAAAGAAGAAAGTGGTGAAAAACTTGAACCTTACGAGCGGTTGACAGTCGATGTGGATGAAGCCTACCAGGGGGCTGTTATTGAAAAACTTGGCAAACTCAAAGGGCAGATCAAAGAGATGAACACAGAGAACAGTATGGTCCGTATGGTGTTCACCATACCGACCCGAGGTCTGCTCGGCTACCGTGCCCAGTTTATGACCGACACCAAGGGCATGGGCATGATGGCCTATGTTTTCGATGATTATGGCCCCTATGCCGGAGAAATTGTCAACAGGATCAATGGAGTCATGGCAACCAAAGAGAAGTGTGTTTCGGTGGCTTATGCCCTTTTTAACCTGCAGGAACGGGGCAAGATATTTATCGAACCGGGTGTTGATCTTTATCCGGGACAGATTGTTGGAGAACACAACCGACCGGCCGATCTGATTGTTAATCCGGGGAAGGGGAAGAAGCTCAGCAATGTGAGAGCCTCAGGCTCAGATGAAGCGGTTGTGCTAACACCGCCGACCCAGATGACCCTTGAGGATTGTATCGCTTATATTAACGATGACGAGCTGGTTGAGGTGACTCCGGAGTCGATACGTCTGAGGAAAAAGACAGGCATTCGGGTAAGGGGATAAGGCCTGCTCCAGCAGGGGTTGCCTTTTGTCTGAAAGCTCTTATTCTATTCCTGTACAAGGGTGGGGGACTTGATGCTTAGGGAGTCCGCCAAAATTATTCACTAAATAGAACATGCGAAATGAAAGAAACTCTCATTATAGCAATATCCTGCATTGTCGGCCTGGTCATATTCTTTGTGATTGCCAAAAAATACGGGTCCGACTGCATTCCCTGACTGGTGCTTTATGGTTCCGTGGGTGCGGGACTCGTCGTGTATCTGCTTTTATCAAAAATTTTTTAACACTATTGTGGGTTTTTCTGCCCATTGAAAGCCGTATCTTCTACCCACATGTTTCATTTCTGCCATTGATCCCGATTCCCTGATTTCGATCAGTTCAATAATTCAAACACATAGAATGAACATCTATCGGTTAAGATTGAAGTATCTCAACAAAGTCAATCCTGTAGCGATGCAATACGGTCATTGACTGTTGAAATAGTCGGCCAGGATTTTCTTATGGTCGAACACAAGGTGAGGCAGTTCGTCCCTGCCGAATAGCTTTGCTTCTAGAGCGTCGTCCAGGCCCCGAGGCACACCTTGGGCCTGAGCGATAAAGACCGTTGATGCCGTATGGTGTCGTGGATCCCTTCCCGGGTCCGAGTAGGTGTGGAATTGGCGAAGATTGTTGACATCAAGTCCTGTTTCTTCTTTGGCTTCGCGTAGGGCGGCCGTTTCATACGATTCACCATAATCTACAAATCCACCAGGCAGAGCCCAGCCAAGCGGCGGGTTTTTCCGTTTTATCAAAACAATCTTCCCGTCTATTTCAATGATAATGTCAACAGTGGGGAATGGGTTTTTAAAGGTCTTTATCTGTTTTTGGCAAAACGGGCATTTCATGATTGATAATTTGATGTGGAATGGGTGGTGCCATTAAAGTCGATCAGTGTGCGAATCTCTTCCCAGTTTGCAACAGAGGGTAACGAGGATTTTCTGTTCCATGGCTGGCTGAACAGAAACGGATAAATACCGGCAATGTTCATCTGACGGCAGGTTTCCAAGCGATCATCGATGAAATAGGAAAGATCATGGTGGCGGGCATACCGGACCTTGTCGTCATGATCTCCCATGGCTACCAGTGTGATTCTTTTTTTGACTTTGGAAGGAAAGAAGGCGTCAAGCCAGTCGTGCACCGGGTTTTCCTGGGGTCTTGCGGTGATTATAGTTGCCGGGCAGACCCTGGAGATTTCAGTTATCACCTCGATAGCACCGGGCAACGGTTTGAGCCTGGTTGCCAGTGAGTCGTCTAAAATATCCGTAAAGATTTTCTCTATAATGTTATAGGGAACGGGAACACACTGTTCGACCTGAAAGCTGGTTATATCTTCTAAAGTGAACGAACAGAAGCCATACTGCTCGCAGGCCATCCGAATAAATGCTTCACCGATGTCGGCTATAACACCGTCGAAATCAAAACCGATTCTGTCTGGGGGAATATTCATGCTGGCGGGATAAGGTGATCGAATAAAACTGATCCTGGTCTATGCCTGCTTGAGATAGCCTTTTTCAATGGCCTTGATACTTGCAACCAGTTCCTCATTTACCGGTGTGTCAATTCCAAGCTGTTTGCCTTCATTGACGATAACACCGTTGATGGCATCGATTTCGGTTCTCCGTTTGTTCCTGGTGTCCTGGAACATTGAAGAGCGGTTTTCAGCGGTTTTTCTGCAAATGTCATGTGTCATCTGCAGGGGATCGTGCGCAATGGTGATCTGATTGGCCCTGGCTACCGCACAGGCTTCGTTGATGGCTCCCCGCATCTTTTCTTTCAAGGTTTCCGATTCAAGCAGACCCCCGTTGTAAACTCCATGGATGGCAGTCAGCGCATTGATGCCGACATTGACAAAAAGTTTTGCCCAGAGACGATCTATGATGGTGTCAGTCGTTTCTGCTTGAATGCCCCCCTGACTCAAGGTTGAAACAAAACTATTAAGATTGGTTTGGGCCGGTTCCGTCGGTTGTCCGAGAAAACCGAAACTGGTCAGCCCGGAACCACAATGGCGGACAAAACCGGTATCGACAAGTGTTGCTCCTTCAGAACTGGTACCGTATACGAGGATGCCGTCATCGGCTGAATAATCGGCTTTTAAATGGGCAATGCCGTTTTGAAGAAAAAGAAGCAGGGTGGTAGGTCTAAAGAGCTTTCGGCACCGTTCCACGGCCCTTTTCAGATCATATGATTTGACACAGAAAAGAACAGCTTCAACAGATCCGATGGTGGCGGGATCGGCGCAGGCGTGAACCGGAATCTGTTCACGCCTGTCCCCAATTTCATAAATCAAGCCTTGGCGGTTGATTTGATCAGCTCTGTCAGGTCTGTGATCCAGCAACCAGAGACGGTCGTTGTCGGTGTTTAATCCTTTGGACAACAGGGATGTGAATAGGCAGCCCAGAGCACCCGGACCGACGACAACGATTTGCATGACTAAGAGTTATTTGATGATTTTGGCCTTTTCGATAATGGCATCGTATCTGTATCCGGCTCCGAAATCCTTGTTGGCAACCATGGTGCCCTCGATTGTGATGACATCTTCAGAACTGAGCTGCTCAGTAGTTGTTACAACAAGGTCATGAGTGTTCTTCATCGGGTCACCGGTACCGTCCTGGAGATGGATCCAGTTTTTCCCCATGATGTTCGGATTATATTTAACGATTTTTCCTTTCACTCGCACAGTTTTTCCGTTCAGGTCTTTTGATTTTGTAAAGATCTCTTCGACGGTGTAACCGTTCTTTCCTTCCGCCTTTGTTACTTTTGTTTCCATAAAGGGTGCAACAGCACCGGCGCTGCCACCGGATTGCTTTTCAGGTGGAGGACTCATTGTGGCCGCAGGACCTGATTCCGCCTTGACCGCGTCAGCGAATGAATCTCCGCTGGTTTTCTTCCCTTTTAAGGAGTTTTTCATCCCCTTGTGTGGATTGGCCATTCCTTTGCCGGCAAGTCCGGCGGAAAAAACGATGGTCTCAAATGTACGGTTTAAGGTTTTTGATTGGAAGTTGGGCATAACCATTCCCTGCATATAGGTTACCTTGTCGCCTTTTTTTACCTTGCTGGCCGGGATGGCGACCCATACTTTTTCTTTGCCGGTATCCACGTTCATATAAGTGTAACCCCCGGAATCCATGGCTTCAAGGATTGTCCCGGTAACGGTGTTGCCCTGCTGGGTTGAGCCACCTTTCGGCATGGCTGTCGCATGGGAAGAAAGTAGCAACAGAAAGATGGCAATAATGGTGATGTAGAAAGACGGCATAACAATGAATCGTTTGTTCAACATAATGTGTACTCCTGAAAATATATAGAGAATTAAAATGAATACGGATTTGTGTGTCAACAGCCACAGACAAGATGCGTGGTTTTTCCCGGTAAACCCGGAAAAACTAGGTTCAGCGGCTTTTGCGTTTTTTATAAAACCGCTTTACAATAGTCACTTCTATTAATCATCTTCCAACAGGAAGGCAAGGGTCTCCATAATTGAACGGGCCCAAAGGTCATACGCTTTTCCGGTCAAGTGGACACCGTCTGCCTGAAACAGTTTGGCGTCACTGTCCTTTAACCGGTCAAACATGTTCAAAAAACAGGAGCCGGTTTTTCTTGTTAATTCTTCAATCCCCCCGTTTACGCGAGTGATAGCGTCTTTGGAAAGAAAGTCAACCTGTATGGGAAAAAGCGAATTGACAATGATTTCGGTTTCATTGAATGTGTTGCTTAAGCTGATGATGATTTTATCCAAAGTCGGCATAAAAGAAAAATCTTCGCTTAACACATTATTGGTACCGATGGTGACCAGGATGACCCGGGGATTGTACTGCTCTCCGGTGATCGAATCCAATCTGTACAGAAGCCCTTGAACCATTTCTCCCGGAACTCCCAGATTTACAACATCGAAAAAAGGCATTCGTTTCTGCCAGTCGAAATCGGCAACCAGGGAATCACCAATGAATATAAATTGATCCTTTTTCATATCGATCTTCGTTTATGGGGACCATATTGCCCTGTCAGGGCAACTGGGGTCTGTTTTTTAAGTATTGTAGCAATGTAATCAAACTCAAAAAGATACCATATGTGGTCACCCGTGCAATTTATTTCTGCACTGGATAACATGAAAGATGGCCGAGAAGAAAAAGTGAAATGAGGAGATTACTTTTCTGCGTCTGGCGATCCCGGCACCGACTGCAGAACAATACCGCTCATTGGCGGCACAACCATCTTGCCGGCATCGGCAACAGGCTGAGCTGAATCGAGGGCAACAAAATCTTGAGGTGAATGAAGTGAAGTGTCGATGATTTTTCGCCAATGACTTTGCGGGTGATCCGGTGTTTTCGGTAGATTGAATGTGACTGATTCACTTCTGTTACCGTTGAGCATGATAAAGAAGTGTCCGGTATTGCTATTTTCTGTGTTGTTTCCGTTGAGGATCAAGCCCAGATGGCGACTGGATGACGACCAGTCCTCCTCGCAGGGCATTAACCCCTGCCAGAGGATATCATGGTCTGTTTCACAAGCCTGGTCTTCGAGGTGTTGGAAAAAATCAACCCGTCGGAAGATCGGGTTGGTTTTCCGTAAATTGATGCACAGTTTAAAAAAACGAAGCAAACCGTGGTTTCTATCGGCAAGACTCCAGTCGAGCCAGCTTGTCGGGTTGTCCTGGCACCAGCAGTTGTTGTTGCCCCGTTGACTACGCCCAAACTCATCACCGGCGACTATCATCGGTACGCCTTGGGAGATAAAAAGGATCAGGGCAAAGGTTTTTGTTCGTCTTATTCGCAGGTCGATAATCTCGGGGTCGTTGCTTTCACCCTCAACACCACTGTTCCAGCTGATATTGTGATTGTCGCCGTCCCTGTTCTTTTCACCATTCTCCTGGTTGTGCTTGTCGTTATAACTGACAAGATCGTAGAGGGTGAATCCGTCGTGGCTTGTGACAAAATTGATGGAATTGATCGGTCTTCGGGAGCTGGTCTGATAAAGGTCGGAACTGCCGGCGATTCTGGTTGCCAGTTTGGTGACGCTGTCATCACTGCCCGACATGAAACTGCGCACATCGTCACGGTATCTGCCGTTCCATTCAGCCCAGCGACTATCTTCGGAGAACGTTCCGACCTGGTAAAGACCTGCGGCATCCCACGCTTCGGCAATGATCTTGGTGTCTCTTAATATCGGATCTTCTGCGATCATTTCAACCATAGGGGGATTGGGAAGAAGTTCACCACTTTGATCCCTGCCCATGATTGAGGCCAGATCGAAGCGAAATCCATCGATATGCATTTCCATTACCCAGTATCTGAGTGATTCCCTGATAAGCTCCCTGACCACAGGATGGTTACAATTCATGGTATTGCCGCAACCGGAGAAGTTTAGATATTCCCTGGTCTCGGGATCAAGCAGGTAGAAAATGGGGTTGTCGATTCCTCTGAAACTGGACGTGGTCCCATCGTAGCCACCTTCTCCGGTGTGATTGTACACCATGTCCAGAATGACCTCGATACCAGCCAGGTGAAGTTCAAAGATCATTTGTTTGAACTCATTGATATGATTCTCAGTATCTGAGCTGTATCCGGATTTAAGGGCGAAAAAGGAGACCGGATTGTATCCCCAGAAGTTTTTCAGCGGTTCATCTGTTTTTGGGTTGATGAAGATGTTGTCGTTTTCGTCGAATTCCATTACCGGCATTAGTTCAACGGCGGTAATGCCAAGTGATAGAAGGTAGGGAATTTTCTCGATAATTCCACGATAGGTTCCAGGTGCGGTAACCGAAGAACTTCCATGGTTGGTGAAGCCGCGGACATGCAGTTCATAGATAATGGTGTCGGCAAGAGGCGTTTTGAGCGGGCGGTCCTGCTGCCAGTCAAAATCGTGTTGGATGACTCGGCAGCATGGCGTTTTGCCATATTCGGCAGTCTTCCCCCATACCCTAGAATTCAGTTTATGGCAGAACGGGTCGATCAAGATGGTTGTAGAATCATAGATAAGTCCCTGTTCTGGCAGGTGGTCGCCTTCCACTCTGAATCCATATGAAAAACGGGTGTTGTCGGAACAGATGAGAATGTGCCAGATATCTCCGGTTTTATGGAACTCAGGAGAAAGTGGTATGTGGTAGCGAATGGTGCTGTTGCCCTCGGAAGAAGGCCAGTCCAGTACCAGGAAAACCAGGTCTGCATGGCGGGAAAAAAAAGAAAAATTAATCCCTTCTGCCAGCATTGTGGCACCGAAAGGTTCAGGATAGCCTCGATCATAGCTGTGAGGAAATTTTTTTATCGACATTTATTAAGAGAACCAGTATGGTTGATACCACGATGTGGTAGTTGGCTGCCATGTATGTATTGTATATAAATTTGGATTACAAATCAAATAACCGTATTATCCGGGCAGAACAGCGAGGTAGAGTATCCGGCTCTCAAGAGGTGCCGGAGAGAGGTTCGGCAGGGATTAACTGATGTCGAATACATCCGTTTGCTGCCATCGTTGGGATGTGAAAAGGAAAAAGAAACAGAGATGGAGAACAGTATGAGTATGCATCAACGACTTCAAGTCGGAAATCAGATAGTGAATGGAATCGATTGGGAAATGACACCCGATTTAACCTTTGGCACCTATGAGTCATGGGGCGGCAGGGAGCGTGTCCGCAACAACAGTGAACGGATTCACTATTTTTTTATTGATGCCTGGGAAGAGGTGCCCAAGCTCTGTCTGATGGAGCGGGGAGTCAAGCACGCCAAGGTTCTGGCAGAGATCCTGGCGCCTCAGGAAATGGTGGAAGAATGTGTGGAAAGGCAGGGCAGTTCCTCCCGCTTTGAAAAAAGCTATGCTATCGATGAACCACTGAAACAGTGGCTGCTGGATAATCTGTTTGTGCCGGAGGGTGAAGGGTTGATCGTGGCGCTTGAAGAGGACGTGGCCATTGAAGATATGGGTACTGCGCTGCCGCAGCCTGGTCAGCAACAGGATGTCGAGCGAATCAGTCTGCCATCTGAGCCGGCGGTTATCAACGATGACCAGATAGCCGGTGTGATGACCAAATGGAATTTCTTTGACGCCGAACTCAATCCGGATGGTCGTTTTGAAAATTGTCTTGTCGATTCCGGTCATGCCCACACAGTAATCGATGAACGGACCGGATTAATGTGGCAGCGGGGGGGTATCGATATCACCTCAGTCAGATCTATGCAGAGAAAAATCGAGGAATTGAACGACAAAGGTTACGGCGGATTCAGTGACTGGCGGATGCCGACCATGGAGGAGGCCATGTCAATTATGGAGCCGGAAGTAAACCAGAAGGGAGAATATCTGCAACCCTGCTTCTCAAAAGAGCAGCCGTTTATTTTTGTGGATGCCCAGCGTGAGCCGGGCGGTTACTGGTTTGTCGATTATAAGCAGGGAAGGGCGTTCTGGTCGTCGGGAACGATTCCGGGAGGGTTTGGCCGGTTGTGCCGGACGATTTAGTCTCAGTTGAAAATAAGTATCGAATAATCAACAAGGAACTTCGAACCGCAGAAGGCATAAACACTTCGACATTTGATATTTGTTGTTCGCTATTCTGCGGTTTACTTTCTAAGGTATCCCATACCGTTTCATTTTCTTAAAAAGTCCCTGACGGCTTATATTCAATAGCCTTGCAGTCTGTGACTTATTATTGCCCGATTTTTCAAGGGCCTGGGTGATGAGTTTCCTCTCCAGTTTTTCAACCTGATCGGGGATGGATAGATCGTCGGCTCGTCGCAAATGCTCCGGAGGGCTGTTGCCTGAGAAAAAGTCCAGCAGTTCTTGTGAACACTTCTCCGGGGTGACCGGCTCGCCGTTTCTGGTCAGAGCCACCAGCCGCTCGACCTCCTTTCTCAGTTGACGGACATTTCCGGGCCAGGGGAAGAGCTCGAAGAGCTCAATGACCTCGCTTGAAAAGCTGTCCGTCTTCTTTTTAAACCTGGTGTTTGTCTCCTCCAGAAATAAGAGGGCCAGTGGCAGGATATCGTCTTTTCTTTCTCTAAGTGGTGGAATTTCGATATCGATTGAAAAAAGACGGAAAAAGAGATCCTCGCGAAACCGTCCTGTTTGAACCTCTCCCGCCAACTGCTTGTTTGAGGCGCTGATGAGCCGGTTATCATACCGGGTTGTTCTGTTGCTGCCCAGCCGACTACCTTCGCCTTCCTGGATTGCCCGTAGAAATTTGGGTTGAATGGATAGGGCCATATCACCGATCTCATCGAGAAAGAGGGTGCCGCCTTTCGCTTCCTCGAATCGTCCTTTTCTTGCTGTGGAAGCGTCGGTGAAAGCGCCTTTTTCATGGCCGAAAAATTCGCTTTCAATAAGATTTTCAGGGACGCAGGCGCAGTTGACCGGGACGAAAGGCTGATCAGCACGATGGCTCAATTGGTGAATCATGCGTGCGATCAGCTCTTTTCCCGTGCCGTTTTCACCCTGGAGAAGAATGTTGATATCAAGACCACTTACGGTATCAACTGTTTTCAAAACCTCCCGCAAGGACCGCGACTCGGCAATAAAAGAACTTCCGAGAAGCTGACTCTGGTCAAACCGTTTTGCTTCCTGATGTATCCTATCGGCAAAATGAAGTATTTCACGATTAAGTAGAAACGATTCAATGGATACGGCAAGATAACCACCTATTTCCTTAAGAGCTGTTCGGTCTGTCTGGTTGAAGATGCCGCTGTCTTTTTTGTTGAGGAGTTGGACAGCCCCGATCACTCTTCCTGTACTCAGGGAACGGATGGGTGCGCAGAGAATGGTTTTTGTGACAAAGCCGGTTATTTTATCAGCTTGAAGGTGAAAGCCCGAAAGGGTTCTCAGATCATTTGCGCATATGGTTGTGTTTGTTCTGATGACCTCTCCGACAATCGATCCTCGCATCGGCGGATCAATCTGTTTTCCATCATCGATACCGGTAGCAAACATGGTCAATATTTTATCGTTGTCCCTGTCGCGTACATAGATAGTGCATCGCTCCACATCCATGATTTTAGGGATGATGGTTTTGTAAAAACTCAAAAAATTGTTGTGGTCGTCTATGGTCCAGGCACTGGAAAGTTCAGAGAGCTTTTGGTGCAGAAGGGAGAGGCGGCCAAATGGTTGACTGCGCTCCGGTGGTGGCTGAAGTGTCATATCTTATGTTAACAAAGTTTACAAACTAATGCTTGCCCGATGACTTGTCTGACTCAATAAAATGGTAGCCTTTTAATGGCTTTTCTGTCAAGAAATAATAAATAATAACGATTTATCAATATGATCTTTTTCCCCTTTTTCTGTTTGAAATGGTGAGTTATCTTAGTGTGTAAACATAATTGTCGCTATTCATCCGGTAGCATAAATTTGTAAACACAGTTTACTGTATTTCTGGGGAAAAAGTGCGTGGTGAGCGCCGCGTGTCAACTCTTATTGCGATGATCGATTCCTGATTGAAATCGTTTTGATATGAGTTGTTGATTGTATCTGTATGAAATTAAAGAAAAAATGAATAATTGTAGGTGCGGGTGCAAGCCGGGTTGGCAGCCAGTTTCCGGAGTGTGAACAGCAAGCAAGAAAAATCTATATCTGTGGCCCGATTTATGCATCTTTGAAAGTGTACATGGAACCGGAAAAACCCGAAGAGGTTAACCTCTTCGAATATTTAAACAACGGATAAACAAGACAGATATGGACACCCGGAAACGGTCCTTTCCTCATTATTCTCTCCACGAGGTATGATCCTGTCTCTTCATTACAATCTTATGGCCTGCATTTTGTGTTTTTACATTTCTCGATAACTTACAAATTGACCGTTTCCGAGTGAACATTGCTTTTCGTTTTTTTACCTGATTCGCCAATTTCTTCTATTGATATCCTCTTTCTTTCCACTGTTCTATATATTCCTTGAATCGGAAATTGGAGCTTTTCTAAAAAGCGGCTCCTGTCTCAGATGTTGATCTGTCGGATTGGTCGATGCCAGCCAGGCAATTTATAATGTGACAGGTTTTGTTTAATATGCTTTTCAACTGAGCTTTATGAGGAATCAGACTGTCAAATGTACATATACATTATTGTCTTTTTTCTTTTCGTCTGGTAATGTAAATATACATTTTAAAGGCTGGCCATACTATTTATTCACAAACAGCCTCTGTACATGTTCTACAATTATTAAAATAATCGGTATCGAAATCAAATATCATGGGCCTGGGATACCAAAAATGAGATGTATACCGCCTTGCGATAGAGCATGTCGCCTGGGTTTATGAGAAGGCCTCAAAATTAACAGGAATCCATTGGTCCGCGCGTGATTAATGGTTACGCGCAAGCCAATCGGTTTCGCGCAATATTGCGTAAGGCAACGGTAAAACAGGGAAAGCAGATCGGAGGCGATACTTTGGGATTGCACGAGGCTCGGCTTTGGAATGTGCTGCAATTTAAGATGTTTTAGTGGTAGAGAAGGCGCTGAATAAACAAGAAAGCCGGAAAGGTAAGATTGAATTGGATCGTATTGTTGCAATGCTCAGCCGATTGGGAGAAAGAGGATATTGTGTCAAAGAGGAATCTGCTGTCTATCGATTTATCAAAATCGATTTCGATTTTGATAACGGAAATGGAAGTTGATGATAAAGGACAGGGGTGATATGGAGCTGACAGACAAACAGAAACAATTCTACGATTATCTGGCGGACAGGCTGGCTGAAGACGGCCGGGCACCGAGTCTGCGGCAGGCGGCCGCCGACCTGGGTGTCAGCCATACGGCTATTGCCCAGTTGATGGCGCAGCTTGAAAAGCGGGGACTGCTGGTACGTGACGGCCGCTATAGTCGTACAATCAGGCTGCTGCCGGAAGCATTTTCAGAACAGGAAACGGTGCAGGGACGGAGGTTGCCGATTATCGGCAGGATCACCGCCGGGCTGCCGATGTACGCACAGCAAGAGTGGGACGGCATGGTGGTCGTGGACTCCAGCCGGTTTCGGGGTGAGAATCTCTTCTGCCTGCGCATCCAGGGAGATTCCATGCGGAATGCCGGCATCATGGATGGTGACCTGGCTATCTGTGAACCGCGGCAGTACGCGGAAGACGGCGAAATTGTCGCCGTATTGATAGGCGGTGAAGAGGCTACCGTCAAACGGTTTTTTCTCCATGGAGATCACATTGAGATGCGGCCGGAAAACCCGGCCTACCCGGTCATGCGGTATGGGTTTGGTGAATTGTTGGTGCAGGGCAAGGTGATCGGGTTGATACGAACGAGTTTCGAGTAAATGACTGAGAGGTTAGCGCGGAAAAAGATGAATAATGAATATCGAACAAGGAATGTCGAATGTCGAAGGAAAACACGGAATTTGATCTTGAAAATCGATTAATTGATTTTGCCGTTCGAATAATAAGGATTTCAGAATCATTGCCGAAGAGTAAAGTTGGCAGGCATATTGCCGGCCAACTCATCAAAAGCGGCACTTCACCGGCACCTAATTATGGAGAAGCGCAAAGTGCGGAATCTCGATCTGATTTTATACACAAGATGAAAATATCACTCAAAGAGTTGAGAGAAACAAGGGTGTGGTTACTTATTCTCATCCGGTCCGGATTGATTAAACCGGCAACAAAGCTAGACTCTTTGATTGATGAAAATAACCAGTTGATCTCAATTTTTGTCAAAAGTGTAACGACTGCCAGGCAGAATCTAAAAAGAACTTCGTGATTCGATATTTCTTGTTCGATATTCTGCGGTTCAGCAGTTAAACCTGGAAAAAGATGAATAATGAATATCGAACAAGGAATGTCGAATGTCGAAGGGAAACACGGAATTTGATCTTGAAAATCGATTAATTGATTTTGCCGTTCGAATAATAAGGATTTCAGAATCATTGCCGAAGAGTAAAGTTGGCAGGCATATTGCCGGCCAACTCATCAAAAGCGGCACTTCACCGGCACCTAATTATGGAGAAGCGCAAAGTGCGGAATCTCGATCTGATTTTATACACAAGATGAAAATATCACTCAAAGAGTTGAGAGAAACAAGGGTGTGGTTACTTATTCTCATCCGGTCCGGATTGATTAAACCGGCAACAAAGCTAGACTCTTTGATTGATGAAAATAACCAGTTGATCTCAATTTTTGTCAAAAGTGTAACGACTGCCAGGCAGAATCTAAAAAGAACTTCGTGATTCGATATTTCTTGTTCGATATTCTGCGGTTCAGCAGTTAAACCTGGGAAAAGATGAATAATGAATATCGAACAAGGAATGTCGAAGAATCAATGAGCTGGGGAGATAATCAAGCATTGAAATGAAACAGCGGCAAGCAGCAGAGCACAGTCATATCATCCATGAAAACGGCTGTGAGGTCCTGATCGGCACCAGCGGCTATTCCTATCAGGAATGGGTCGACTGCGGATTTTATCGGCCGGGAACAAAGGCGGCCGATATGTTGGGGCTGTACATCAGGATGTTTGGGATCGTTGAACTCAACTATACCTGGTACCAGATGCCCAGGGCCGACGCTCTGACCCGGATGGCAAAAAAGGTTCCTGCCCATTTCCGCTTTGCTGCCAAACTGACCAGGACGCTGACCCATGAGAGGGGCGAGGACTGGCGTGAGCAGCTACGCCTGTATCGGCAGGGCATTGGTGCTTTGAAAAGCAGGTTGTCTGCCATCCTTGTTCAGTTGCCGCCCGATTTTGACCGCAGTACATCCAACCGTCTGTATCTTGCTCACCTGCTGGATGAGCTGCATCCGTTTCCCGTTGCAGTGGAATTTCGCCATGCTTCCTGGGCTGTCGATTCGGTCTTTGGCGAGCTTGAGCGGCGAAAGGTGACTTTGGTCTGTGTGGATGAGCCGGAGCTGCCCGGTCTGTTTCCTTTGCTGGATGTGGTGACCAACCCGGACCTGTTTTACGTGCGCTTCCATGGCCGCAATAAGGCCGGCTGGCGGACATCCAATATGCAGAAGAAGTTCGATTACAGCTATTCGCGGGAAGAGCTGAGTGACTGGTATCAGCAACATATCAGAAAGATGGCATCCCGGTCGTCCGGAGGTATTCTGTTTTTCAACAACCATGTCCGCGCCCAGGCGCCGGCCAACGCGCTGGAACTGAAGCAGATCATGGAAACGTAAGCGATCACAGGGCGCACCTGCGGCGGACGAGCGGCAAGCCTTATGTAGCACCAGTACGCTGCGCCTTGCCGCTCGGAGTCTTCGCTTCGCTCCGCTTACCTGTCCATATCAGGCACACCCTGTGATTGGTTGCATGAAAACAGATGAGCCATAAAAAATCTGGTTGCAGAGGAGTATCTGCCTGCATGCATCTTGAGCAAACGATTCTACACATCAATGTCGCCGATTTCGGGGTGGCGGTCGAGCGGGTGGAAGATTGCTGTCTGCGAGGGTGGCCGCTGATTATTGCCTCTCAGAATGTTGCCCGTTCCGTTGTGTATGATATGAGTGAAGAGGCATACCATTTCGGTGTGCGCAAGGGAATGCGGCTGACCAGGGCTCTGAGGTACTGCCGGGATGCCACCGTGCTGCCGCCCCGTTTCGAAGTTTATCGGCGGGCTATGACAGCTCTGATCGAGCATGCCAATCACTATTCTCCCCGGATTGAGCACGGCCTGGTGGATGGTCATCTCTTTGTTGACATCACCGGAACCCATCGGCTGTTCGGCCCGCCTCCCGATATCGGCTGGAAGTTCCGCAATGGCGTGCGAAAATCTCTGGGAATCGATCCGATCTGGTCCATTGGGTCGAGCAAACTGGTGGCCAAGGTTGCTTCCCGGCTGGTCAAACCGGTGGGTGAATATATCGTTGGAACGGGTGAGGAGAGCGAGTTTTTGGCACCGCTTTCCGTATCGCTGCTGCCCGGTCTTTCCATCCGGGAGATGCGGCGCATACGGGAATTGAATCTTAACCGCATCGGTGAACTGGCAGGGTTGAGCAGCCGTCAGCTCATGGTGCTGTTTGGCGGGCGCGGCACGGATATTTATGGGTTATGCCGTGGTGTCGACAAAGAACGGATCGCTGATGGAAATGACCAGGACCAGGTGATTTGTCGTGAGCATCAATTTGACACCGACACCAACGACCGGCAGCAGGTCAGATTGGTGGTGGCCGATATGATGATCCGGGCGGCGGCAGAACTTCGCGCAAACCGTTTGACTGGAGAACGGATACGGATACGGGTCGATTACAGCGACGGTACGACTAAAATGGGCCAGGCCGTTGGCAAAGGCGGCAGCTCCGACAACGATGTGCTTCTTGAGTTGGCATCCCTTGCCTTGCGGCGGGCCTGGAGCCGCCGCACCAGACTTCGAGGCTGCACGTTGCTCTGCGACCGGCTGCGCCGGACTTCCACCCAGTTGCTGCTTTTTCCGGAATGCGGGGAAAAAAAGCAGCGGCGTAAACGGGTAGCCGCTGCTGTGGATACAATCAGAGCCCGTTTTGGTCACAGTGCCGTCCGAACGGCGGCTTGACCGATTTCCTCTACGTTTCTGATTCCATGACAGACCTCGGATGATTCACTCATGTTTCCTTTGCGAGTCCATTCATACTATTCCCTGATGAGGGGAACCGCATCTCCGGAACGGCTGTGCAGGGTGGCCGGAGAATTAGGCTACTCGGCTCTGGCAATGACGGACCGGGATAACCTGTATGGGCTTTGGCCGTTTCTGTCAGCCTGCAGGAGGATGAATATCAGGCCGATTGTCGGGGCCGAGATCACCGATCCGGGAACCGATGATTCGGCCACCCTGCTCGTCCGCAACCAGACCGGTTATGTGAATCTGTGTAACTTGCTGACCCGCCGACAACTTGATCGGGATTTCTCCCTGGCCGGAGAAATATTGAGATCAGCGCAAGGGGTCATGGTTCTGTGTGACCGGTTGGCGCTACTCCAGCAGTGGCATGGAAAGGGAATCGAAGTAGCGGCCGATCTTGGGCCGAAACCGACTGAGCAGGGTTTCCGCTTGAAAAAGTGGGCCGGGAAAGCGGGAGTGATGGCAGTGGCCACAGTGGACAGCTATACGCTTAATGAGGATGATTCCGAACTATACCGGCTGCTGCGTGCCATTGATCTGAACACCACGTTAAGCGACATTGATGATAGGGAAGCGGCCGGCGGCCGAGGGAAGTTGGAAGCTGCCGACGTGTATCGCAAACGGTTTGGGATGTGGCCGGATGCCATTGAGGCCGCCTGTGTGATCGGTGATCGATGTTCGTTTGACGGACCCGCTTACAAGACAATCATGCCGCCCTGGCAATGCAACGGTAGAAGCGCAGAACAGGTCCTGCGCGATGATGCCTATGAGGGCGCTCGCCTGCGCTATGGAGACAGTCTGCCGGAACCTGTGGTTGAACGTCTTGAGCATGAGTTAGCCATTATCGGTTCAATGGATTTCTCGTCATATTTCCTGGTTGTTCGCGATATCGTTCATCGGGGTAGGGGAGAACATGGGAAAAGAAGAATCTGTGGTCGCGGTTCGGGCGCTGCCTCTCTCGTTGCCTACTGCCTGGAAATAACCAATGTCTGTCCGGTGAAGCATAACCTTTATTTCGAGCGGTTCCTGAATCCGGAACGCTCAGACCCGCCGGATATCGATATCGACTTTGCATGGGATGAGCGGGATCAGGTGTTAAAAGAGGTTTTTGACAACTATGGTGATCATGTGGCCATGGTCAGCAACCATGTCTGTTTCAAGCCGAGGATGGCAATCCGGGAAACGGCAAAGGTGTTTGGCTTGCCGGGTGGTGAGATTTCGACAAAAACAAAACGACTGCCCTGGCTCTATCGAAACCGGGGGACTGACCTGGCCGAGCAGCTCAGACAGCTGCCAGCCCTGAGAGACCAGGATTTCAACGAGCCATGGCCGGAAATCCTGCGTTTGAGCGCCCGGTTAATCGGGCTGCCGCGATATCTCTCCGTTCATCCGGGAGGCGTTGTTATAACACCTGAGCCGGTACGCAATTATGTGCCGGTGGAGAAGGCAAGCAAAGGAGTAAATATAATTCAGTGGGAAAAAGACAGTGCCGAGGAGGCTGGGCTGGTAAAGATCGATCTGCTCGGCAACCGCAGTCTCGGCGTGATCCGCGACTGTCTGCAGACAATACGGACAAATGGAACCGAGTTTGATGAAGCAGGCTGGCAGCCGGAAGAGGATGACAAGACCAAAACCAATATCAGTCGGGGCGGAACCATGGGCTGTTTCTACATCGAGAGTCCGGCAATGCGGCTGCTGCAAAAAAAAGCGGCCAGCGGAGAATTTGAGCAGCTTGTGCTGCAGTCCTCAATTATCCGGCCGGCTGCCAATGAATTTGTCAGGGAGTATGTACGTCGTCTTCATGGCGGCAGCTATCAACCTCTGCATGAGAAGGTTGAGGATGTGCTTGACGAAACCTTTGGTCTGATGGTTTATCAGGAAGATGTCTCAAAGGTAGCTGTCGCACTGGCCGGTTTTTCGCATGGCCGGGCAGATGGCCTGCGCAAGGTGCTGTCGAAAAAGGACAGAAACGTGAGACTGCCGGACTATAAAACCGATTTTTACGAGGGCTGCAAACGAAACAACCTGTCAACGAAGCAGATTGAAGCGCTCTGGGCAATGATGATGAGCTTTGACGGCTATTCGTTCTGCAAGCCCCATTCAGCCTCTTATGCCGTGGTTTCCTATCAGGCGGCCTACCTCAAAAGCCATTATCCGGCAGAGTTCATGGCAGCGGTCATTTCCAACCAGGGCGGCTTCTATTCGACTTTTGCCTATGTGTCTGAAGCAAGGCGGTTGGGACTGACGATCCTGCCACCGGATGTGAATGTTTCATCTGTTCGCTGGCAGGGAAACGGAAAAAAAATCAGAGTGGGGCTGCAGTCGGTCAAGGGCGTGGGTATCGATCTGATGGAAAGGATCATTCATTGCCGAAAAGAACGACCATATTCAGGGTGTGAAGATTTTTTCGGACGGACTCGACCGGAAGAGGATGAGGCGGTTTCCCTGATTAACGCAGGAGCGCTGGATGGTTTTGACAAATCCGCAAATCGTCCGGCCTTGCTCTATCAATTGGCGAGTTTCAGGCAAATAACCAAAGGGGCAGCCAGCCTGCCGCTGTTTCCAATCAAGTTGCCACTGCCGCCTGTACTGCCGGCCCAGAGCAGACGGGAGAGGTTGAGAAACCAGTATCGGGTATTGGGTTTCCTGTGCGATGGTCACCCCATTTGTTTTTTTTCCGGAGAAGCTGGTTCGTTTAAAATGGTAAAAGCAGACAGGCTGCATCAATTTGTTAACACCCGGATCAATTTCACCGGCTGGTTGATTACCGGAAAACTGGTGTCGACCAAAACAGGAGAGGTGATGGAGTTTTTAACCTTTGAGGATGAGACCGGATTAGTGGAGGCAACGTTCTTTCCTAAAACGTACCGCCGCTACGCGCACCTGCTTTCTGCGGGCAGGCCGTACCTGTTGGCGGGTTTGGTGGAGGAGGATTTCGGGGCGGTGACCTTGACAGTTCAGTCGGTACGGCCATTAACAAAATAGCAGAAAAGAGGGTAAGGTAAAAAAAAAATTTCAAATTGGTTGATAAGTGGTAGCATTTCCTAGTAAATAAGAGAAGTTTTCCGGGCAATGGAGAAGGTTCATTTGAACAGGACTGGTTGATGTGAAACGGATATTAATCATTGATGATGAACAGCCGATCCTGCTTTTTCTAAAGGCTATTCTGGAAAAGGAGGGTTATCAAGTTGTTGAAGCAACTGACGGCGAAAAGGGCATGGAACTCTTTAAACAGAGTCACTTTGATCTTTTGATCGTTGATATGGTGATGCCGGCTAAAGATGGGCTGAAAATGATTATGGAAGTCATGGAATTGACGCCGCAACAACCGGTTATTGCCATATCCGGCGGCGGTAGAGTGATTCCGAAAGAACGCTATCTGACTGTGGCGTCACTTCTTGGGAATGTCAAGACGATCTCAAAGCCATTCACTCGGGAGATCATCGTGGAAACGGTGAGTGATCTGATTGGTACCTGAGAACCTGTGATCCAAAGATTGATTACTGCGCGGTAGTTTTACCGATACTTGAATCTGTGAATTCCCCTAAGGAAGTGCTCTTTGAGTGCGTCCGATAGAGCTGGTTGCCGGCAACCTTGTGACTCGTTGCAGCTATCCCGGGAATTATCCGGGAGTTCTCCGCTATAGCTCTGGAGTGTTCCAGTGTATAGAAACCATGGTGGACCAACCTCTTGATATCGATCCACATCTTTTTGCTTGCCATTAACGCAATAATGATTTCTTTTTCTCCCCGTTTGAATTTTCCAACGTAGGTCTGTTTAGCTGCCCTTGTGTAGCCGGTTTTGCCGCCAACAGTCCCTTTGACCTGCCATAAGGCCTTATTATGGTTTCTGAGCGTTGAGCCAAATGATGTCCGGACTTTTGTCTGTTTAATCCGTTTGGCAAATTCATTATCCTGCATGATATGTCTGAAGATGGTAGCCAGGTCTCTGGCCGTACTTTTCTGGCCTCGGGCTGTAAGCCCTGTTGCTGTTTTACAGACAGTTTTCCGAGCACCCCATATTCTAGCCCGTACAGTCATCATACGGGCAAAAGATTTCTCGGAACCGGCAATTTTCTCTGCCAGAGCGACACTGGCGTCATTGGCGGACGCCAGGAGGACTGCGTTGATCAGATCATTTGCCTTATACTTCTTTCGGCGATCGAGATAAATCTTTGACCGTGGTTGTTTGGCCGCTCTTCTGCTGACCCGGATGGTGTCATTGACCGAAAGAGATTTAAGAGCGATCATTCCGGTTATTACCTTAATTGTCGAAGCTGGCTGTCGGGGGATGTCGGGTGAAAGGGAGAAAAGGGTCTGTCCGCTTTTGGCATCAATGATGATTGCACTCCTGGCGGACAGTTGTCTTCTGACCTTTTTGTTTTTAAGGATTATCTTGGTCTTGGATGATCGATATTTATATTGAGAGATATCCTTGTATTTTCCTAAAATAACAGGTGATCTTGAGTAATTAGGGCGGGGGGCTGAAATGGCGGTTTTCCCCTTGTCGGTCAGCACAGGTACAGCGGAACACAGTACCGGTGATAACAACAACGAAACAGTGGTCAGAAAAAGTAGAAGAATGGCAGATGAAAAATACTTCATTCGTATCTGGCATTTGATGTGTTTGAAAGAATAGTTTGATGCTTACTTGTTGATATCTTTACATTATATGTGGTTGAGTGTCAAGCGAATTTCTGAAAAAACGGTTCAGTCTATCTGGTTGCCAATCGGGAAGCAGAGGAGCTGGATCACGAGGAAGGATCAGATTATTAAACAGTAAATATTTGATAGACATGGACTGCTCATTAGAAATGTGGGATAGGTAATATCCTGTACAGGAAATCCCGTCGAAGTACCAAATATCTAATGCGGTATTGAGTACTCAGGCAATGCATTTAACTGATAAAGGCTTGCATGGCTTATCTTTTCATAGAGCAACATGGCCCAATATTTATCGATTCAGGTTTGGTCTATTTGAAGACAGTGCGGTCAGGGTAACAGGATTACATCCGGCAAAATTATATATCTGAAAATCGGTAACTTACAATGGAGTTCATTCTCACGTCTTGCTATTGAATAAAAATGATCATACATTAGCAGGATTGGAAATTGAACCGGGTTCTGTTTTTGGTTCGGCTTGTGGTCTATGATTCGCGGCCTTGCCGGGACAAAGAAGTTTCAGAAAAGGAGTGTTTGCATGTCTGAAATGACCAAAGTGGGGATGACCCTTAATTATATTATCGATTTCAGCCGGGAACGGTATGGAGAACTTCCGGCCATGGGCATGGCTTTGACCAAACCGTTAACTTACAATGCCCTGCATGACCGTATTATAGCCCTTGCCTCAATGTTGAAGCGGGACGGGATACAAAAGGGTGATCGCATTGGTGTTTTGGCCGAAAACTCCCATAACTGGGGCACAGTCTATTTTGCAGCCGTCCGGCTGGGAGCGGTTGTTGTCCCTATATTGCCGGATCTTTCGGAAGGGGATGTTCATCATATTCTGCTTGAGATGCGGGTAGCCATTCTTTTTACGACCCAACGTCAGATCGAGAAGATTTACGAACTGAGAAAGAGCGATCTGACAAAAGTCATCACCCTGGATGATTACAACTGTATCCTGGGCGTTATTAATACCAAAACTTTCTCGGAATATCTGACAAAGGCTATGGACAACATGGCCCATGAAAAACAGACCAGGGCAATACAGTTCGATGAAGTTGATGAAGACGACCTGGCATCCATTATCTATACATCAGGAACAGCCGGTTATCCCAAGGCGGTCATGCTATCACATAAGAACCTGACGGCCAATGTCTACTCGTCAACCGGACTAGCGGATATACAGCCGGGCTCAGTGTTTCTCTCTATCCTGCCCATATCCCATATTTATGAATTTACCTGCGGTTTTTTGCTGCCTCTCATAAAAGGTGGCCGAATTGTCTACGCCGGTAAAACACCAACCCCAGTGATCCTGCAGAGACTGTGTAAAAAAGAAAAGCCGTTTGCAATCTTCGTTGTGCCCCTCATTCTGGAAAAAATATATAAAAAGCGGATTCTGCCTGGAATAAATAAGAGTAAATCGTTGTCACTGGCCTGTAAAACCGCTTTTGGTCGAAAGCTTATTTATAAAAAACTTGGCAATGAGATGCTGGGCTTTTTCGGCGGTCAATTGCAGATGATGGGGATCGGTGGAGCGAGTCTTAACAGGGAGGTCGAGCGTTTTCTCCGGGAGTCCGAATTTCCATATATTGTCGGATATGGTCTCACTGAAACTTCCCCGCTGCTGTCGTGTGGACCCATAGGTGATCAGACAATCACCGTGGGCTCCTGCGGGAAACCCATACCCAACGTGGAGGTGAAAATTATCAATGCCGATCCCGGTACAGGAATCGGGGAAATCCAGGTGCGGGGGCCGAACATCATGAAGGGATATTTTAACGACGAACAGGCAACAGCGGCCGTATTATCGGAAGACGGCTGGTTGGCTACCGGCGATCTGGGATTGATCGATGATAACGGCAATCTTCATGTTCACGGCCGTGTCAAGAATATCATCACCCTTCAGGATGGAACGACTGTGTCTCCGGAAATGATTGAGCAGGTGATGAATACCTGCCATTGGGTCATCGAATCACTCATTGTTGAAAATAACGGATATCTTGAGGGGTGGGTTTATCCTGATTATGAGTTGATAGACGAGCAGACTGCAGGCAAGACCCAGTTGGCACGACATGAATATATTGAGACACTCTTATTGACGCTGCACAGGGATGTGAACAGCCAGCTTCTCGAAAACCAGCAGATCAAGAATATATTTGAAAGGCGGGAGCCTTTCATGAAAACGGTTACCCACAAGATCAAGCGGTATCTCTATGACGGCCAGAAGATGGTCGTAAATGACAATTGATAACAGCTTGCAGTTCTTTTATCCTGCAAATTCTCAGGTCAACAGAAGATTGTTGGCGAAGTTGATGATGGGCATAATCAGTCTGCCGAGTATGCCGGAGAAGGCGAGCAGCAGAATGATGACAAAACCATAGCGCTCAATTGAGGCGTAGGATCTGGCCATGTCTTCCGGGAGGAGGCCGCTTAGGATGCGGCTACCGTCAAGGGGAGGAATAGGTAAAAAGTTGAAGATGGCAAGGACCAGATTGATCCAGACCGAGGCAATCAACATCTGATGGAAGGGCACCAAGACAGCTTCCATAACTTTTGAGTAAGGAATAACGGACGCCAGAAACCAGACAGCTTTTGTCAGGATAGCGCTGACAATAGCCAGAAACAGATTGGATGCCGGGCCCGCGAGTGCCACCCACAACATATCTTTTCTCGGGTTTTTAAAATGAACCGGATTCACCGGCACCGGTTTGGCCCATCCGAGTTTAATGAAGAAAAAGGCGATGGTGCCGATGGGGTCAAGGTGACGTATCGGATTCATGGTCAACCTGCCCATCATTTTGGCAGTTGGGTCACCCAGGCTGTAAGCGACAAAACCGTGGGAAAACTCGTGGAGCGTTAATGCCAGAAGCAGTGGCGGTGCCAGGATGACGATTTCTATAATGAGTTGTTCCATAGTAAAAATCTTCTTCGAAGGTGAAGAATTGGTGTTGAAGGTTCTATTATTTGAAGGTGATCGGCCTCGTGTTCACCGATGCATATGGTTGTCCGTGAATCAGGTCAGCCTTGAGCGTTCTTACTAGATAAGCATTGGACTGTGCATGGGCAAGGTTCAAACCTGAATCCGTGACTAAAAACGACTTGTTCTTTGGGTAACGCATTGTTTTTGTGTGATTAAAAATTTAATAAACTTGTCGCTTTTCGGAGCATCCGTTAGCACTGCATCTTTGCTCATAGATTCAGGTCACGTTGAAATGTTTTTGAATAAACGCTTTTTCCTGCTGTCGTGTTGAAACTTCACCGTCCAGACGGGCATCTTTTAAACGGTTCAGCATTTCCTTGAACTGGTGTCCTTCCCTATATCCCATTTCTTTAAGATCATTACCGTTGAGTTCCGTTTCGATCTTCTTCATGGTTGTCACAAAGTGGGAAACACCTTTTTTGATTTCATTTTTTCTGGCGATGGCTGTAAGGTACAGAAGTCCTTCGTTGGACATCTGATTGAGCAGCCTGTAAATTTCACTGTTTTTGGGCTTTGGTTGGTAATACAGGGCCTTGGCTGCCCTGTCTGCCAACTCTTTTTGCCGAATCAACTGGTCGGCGTCCTTCTGAGGTAGGGAGAATCGATTGCAGAATGATTGAAGTTCCCGAATAGTGGACCGTCCCATGATGGTCAGCAGATAAACCTGCCAACTGTGACATTCTTCATTTAAGAACAGCATCTTCCACCATGATAGAGCCCGGAGGGCTTGATTGAGCATGTGATTGAGTCGTCTATCAATTTTCAGATGCGGTTTAAGATCCGGCCAGAGAAATGAGAAAAGACCTAACTTTCCAAGCCTTTGGATGGCTGGAATGGGATTTTCTTCTGAAAAAATCAGTTTGAGTTCTGTGAAGAAGCGGGGATCATCTCCCTTATTGAACAGTTTCATTTTAACTGCATTGCGGATCAACCGTTTAGTGTGGGTGACGATGATAAAATCCATCCGTTTTTCGAAGCGGATAGCTCTGAAAATGCGAGTTGGGTCCTCTACAAAGCTGAGATTGTGGAGAACCCTGATCGCCTTGTGCTTCAGGTCGTTCTGGCAGTTGAAAAAGTCAAGCAGATTGCCAAACTGGGATGGATTGAGCTGGATGGCCATGGCATTGATAGTAAAATCACGCCGGTACAGATCCAGCTTAATAGACGACAACTCTACCGTGGGAAGTGCGGCCGGATAATCATAATATTCCAGTCTGGCGGTGGCGATATCAATATGAAAATCGTCTGGCAGAAATACTTTTGCCGTTAGGAATCTCTCATGGGTCTTTACTCGCCCTCCAATGGTCTGGGCAAATTTTTTGGCAAATGTGATGCCGTTGCCCTCTATGACGATATCAAGATCAAGGTTTGCCTGTTTCATCAGCAGATCACGAACGAAACCGCCAACTACAAAGGCGTTGTATTTCAGATCTTCTGCGACTTCACCGATCTGTTTCAACAGACGAATGATGTTCCCATCCAGCATATCAACGAGGATCGGGCCAAGATTTCTGGTTCGTGCCAATGAAGGATGCTCAGATTCGTGGAGCAGATTTTTCGGGAAATTGGCTGGATCATTGACCAGTCGGTTGAGCAGGTCGGTTCGGGTAATGATGCCGTACAACTTACGGTCATGGATGATGGGAACCAGCCTCTGCCGATGTTCAATGATCAACTCCTGTATGTCTGCCAGAGTGGCATTCAGGGAGAGAACCTCAAAGTCGGTCGTCATATAATCATTTACAGGAAGATGTCCAAGGTCGTGGTGGATGGCTTTTTCAACAACACGGCGGGAAATAATACCAACAATCAGCGGATCGATATCGGATGTTTGTATTTTCTTTTCAGCTGGAAGCACAGGGATCGCCGTTACGTTATAGCGGGTCAGAACATCATGGGCGCGTATGATCGAGGTGTCGGCAGATATTGATATCGCCGGGCTGGACATCATCTCTCTGGCAATAGCCTGAGGTCGAACGTGTTTGTGAAGGGTAAAGACCAGTTTCTCTTCTGCTTGGGTTATGGTGGTGTCACGAATAGTGGCGGATGCTGCGGTTGCATGCCCGCCGCCGCCGAGATCTCGAGCGATATGACCGGCGTTGACCTCGGGGATACGGCTCCGGCCGATAAGATATATACGGCCGGCCATGGAAACCAGCACAAAAATGGTGTTGAGGTTTTCCATGTTCATAAATCGCTGTACTATGACGGCGAAATCATCAATATAATTGGGGAGAATCATAGTTGCCACCACGATGGGAATGTCGGCAATCGTATAGCTTGTGGCGGCTTTCATCAGGTTATGAAGCAGTTCGACCTGATGACTGGTCAGGTCGTGGCTGATAAACTGGGAGATGATTTCCAGGTTGGCTCCCTTTTCCAGAAGCCAGGCTGCGGCTTTGAGATCTTCGGTCGTTGTAGTCGCATGGGTTAAGGAACCGGTGTCCTGATAAATTCCGAGAGCAAAAATGGTCGCCTCCTCAGCGGTGATGTCAATTTCCCTTTCTTGAAACAGTTGGGTGAAAATAGTCACGGTGGAGCCGACATCTTCAATGACCTCAAGGGTCCCCTGCATGGTACCTTCCGTTGAGGGATGATGATCGTACAGATGAAGGGCCAGTCCGGGATTGTCGAGACAACCGGCCAGAATGCCAAGTCGTTTGGCATCACGGGTATCTACCACGACCATGCAGTCTACTTTTTTTAGATCGATATTTTTCAGTTTGTGAAAATCATACCGATATAAAAGTACCTGAGAGATAAAATCTCTGACTATTTTCTCCTGAGAACCTGGGAAAACCAGCAGACCTTCGGGATAGAGCTTCTGGGCGGCGATCATTGACGCCAGACCGTCAAAATCGGCGTTGAGATGGGTGGTGATGATCTGCATAACGATCACTCTATCATTACCGGTGTTTTTTGCAATCTTTTGGAATTAGGTCTCTTTTTGACAGATGGTTAATCGTAGAACGTGGAGCAAAAAGAGGATTACGGGTCAACCGCGGGGATGAAACTGTTTGTGTACTGTTTTCAGTCGGTCTTGATCGATATGGGTGTAGATCTGGGTTGTTGTGATGTCGGAATGCCCAAGCATCAGTTGAACGGCTCGAAGGTCGGCCCCATGGGCAAGCAGATGGGTGGCAAAAGAATGACGAAGCATGTGGGGGCTGATCTCTTTTTTTATTCCTGCGGTTCGACTTGCCTCTTTGATGATTTGCCAGAATCGCAACCGGGTCATGGGCTTCGCCCTAGCGGTAACAAAAAAGCTGTTGGATTGTTTTCCCTTGAGTATGAGTGAGCGATGCTTTTCAAGATAGATTGTCAGTATTTGCTTTGCCGTTTCTCCAAAGGGGACCAGCCGCTCCTTGTTGCCCTTGCCAACGACTCGAACGAAACAGGAAGTCATATTGCAGCCGGAAAGCGGTAGACCGACCAGTTCCGAGACCCTCAATCCTGTGGCGTATAACAGGTTGAGCATGGCGTAGTTGCGGGCAACAAGAGGTGTTATAACATTTGGGAGTGACAACAGCCGGTTCACCTCATCGATGGATAAAGCCTTTGGTAATGTTTGACCGCTTTTGGGTAAATCAATGGCAAAAAAGGGATTGTTGTTAATCAGTTTTTCCCGTGCAAGGAAAGAGAAGAAGAGTTTCAGTGCCGAGATTCTACGGGCGTTGGATCGGTGGGATATTTTTTTCTTTTTACAAACCTGAAGAAAACGGTGAACGTGTTCTACTGTCACACGGTCCAGATTGGCAACATTTAGTTGATGAAGAAAATCCAGGAAAAAAGAGGTGTCGGCCCCGTAGGCTGCGATACTGTTTTCAGAGAGCTGTCTCTCTGAGATAATATGGTGGAGAAACAACTCGTGGCAGCTTGAGAAGTGGTCAGGAAGAGATTTCGGTTCGTTGTCTTTGGTCAATATAGCCCGAATCCGGATATGAGAGGTACGGCGAGAAGTGGTTTGCCGGTGACAAACGGAACTCCGGCATTACCAGGATCGTTCTACGATTATTTTGGGTCTGAGGTCGCGTTTAGCAGACATCATGACCCTTTTTAGCAAGTGATCCTTGCTGTAGTAACCCTAGTAGGACTTTCTCATCCGGTTGAATTTGCGGAGCTTTCTGCGTGCTTCGGCCTGCTTTCTACGCTTCTTGATGGACGGCTTCTCGTAATACTCGCGTCTTTTCAGTTCACGCTTAATGCCATCGATTTGCAGTTTCTTCTTCAGCTGCCTGATGGCGTATTCCAAATCTCCACGAACTTCTACTTCAATCATTTAGTACTCCGTTGATTTTCTATGAAAAAATATTTAAAACAGGCAGGAATAAGTAGTACTTCTACTGCCGTGTACCAGTTCATCACCCCAAACAGGAGAGGGTTAATCAATCGAACAGTGAACATCCTTTTATAAAAACAACTTCACATGTTGTCAATGAATATCTTGAAGCAGCTCCTTGGCGATAATGGAGAAGCCAAAAGTCTGAAATTTATCCTGAATCCGGGTGTATTCGATAGTGCTGTAGCTTGACTCCATTTAACCGCCTGATATAGCCTACAATTATCAGGTGGTTAAATGGAGTCAAGATCAGAGCTAGCGGATGGTTCAAAGGGCAGAACAGTATTTAATGTAAAACTTAATATTGCAATAATTTTTTATTATATCAGTATGTTGCTTGCTGAAACTCTAATTTCTGTCTTGGGTTCAGGTTTTGTTGTAGCTGGACGAATAACAATGCAGATCCTTTAGACGACTGGTACAATGCTTGCCACTGTTATCAACTACTTGAATACATGAAAGAGATCATGGTTGTTGGCTAAAAAAACTTCGATAATATACAGACAGAACGATTAAATGCGCTCCGAGAGTACTTCCTGCGTGGCGCTCACGGATTCAGGTTAAATAGCGAGTGAGCCAAAAGTGCTTCTTGTGGGTGCCTACAGACTCAGGAACAAAGCAGAGGTATCTGTTCAAACGTATATCTTGCCCTGAAGAAAAGAAAAACAAGAGGGAGTAAATCGATGACAGAAGATAAAAAACGAGTGGCTTTGATTTCCGGAGGAAAATCGGGAGAACGGGAAGTCTCGCTCAAAGGGGCCGCCGAGGTTGACAAGGTCATTGACCGCTCAAAATACCACATTGTCCAATACGACCCGGTAACCGATCTTGGTCGACTTGTGGCTGATAGAGAAACGATTGATGTGGCTTTTGTACTGCTTCACGGTTTATGGGGTGAAGACGGTAGCGTACAGGGACTGCTCGACCTGCTTGATATCCCCTACCAGTGCTCCGGGGTACTCGGCTGCGCTATGGCCATGGATAAAAATGTGGCCAAAATCATGTATCGACAGGCTGGATTGCCGGTTGCCGACTGGTTGATGCTTTCACATTCAGAAATGGGAGATTGTCAAAACCATATCTCCCGATTGGGTTTACCCATTGTGGTTAAACCGGTACGGGAAGGATCGAGCCTCGGCATGACCATTGCCAGGGACCAAGAAGAGCTTGAGACAGGTATTGGCAAGGCGTTTGAGCATGATTCCGAGGTGATGCTGGAGAAATTTATCAAAGGACGGGAAATAACCGTTGGTGTTCTGGGTGCGGATGAACTGCAGCCGCTTCCCGTTGTGGAGATCATTCCTGGAGATGAGTTTGAATTTTTTAATTACACGGCTAAATATGTGCCTGGAGCGTCAGAAGAGATCTGTCCGGCCCAGCTTGATGAAAAATTGAGCCGCCAGGCGCAACAATACGGAGTCGAGGCCCATCGTTGCCTCAAACTTCAAGGATATTCGCGAACCGACATGATGGTGGCGGATAACGGCGATATTGTTCTGTTGGAAACAAACACTATCCCGGGTATGACGCCAACCAGCTTACTCCCTCAGGCTGCGGCGGTTCATGGTCTGGATTTCGGCGCGCTCATCGACCTGCTCATCAACCAAGCTCTATCTCGTAACATATGAATGAGCTGGAGTTGCTGGAAACTATCATTCTAGCGAGAAGCGTGTTTCGAAATACGGCGCCAAAATTTCCGGAATAGTAATCGAACCGTCTTCCTGCTGATAATTCTCCAGAATGGCAAGCAGCGTTCTGCCAACAGCAAGACCGGAGCCATTAAGGGTATGGACCAGCTTACTTTTCTTTTCACCTTCCGGACGATAACGAATTGATCCCCGTCTTGCCTGGAAGTCGAGGAAATTGGAGCAGGAAGAGATTTCCCGGTAAGTATCCTGACCAGGAAGCCAGACTTCGATGTCAAAGGTTTTTGTTGCTGAAAAACCAAGATCTCCTGAGCAGAGGGTGACAACCCGGTAATGCAGACCAAGAAGCTGTAGAACTTCTTCGGCATCTGCCAGCAACGATTCCAGTTCTTCATCCGATGTGGTTGGATCGGTAAATTTTACAAGTTCCACCTTGTTAAATTGATGCTGACGAATCAAACCTCTGGTATCCCTGCCGTATGACCCCGCCTCGGAACGAAAACAGGGAGTATAGCTGACAAACTTGACAGGCAGCTTTTTGCCGTCAATGGTTTCGTCCCGGAAAATATTGGTGACCGGCACCTCTGCCGTGGGAATCAGATACAGATCCCAGCCCTTGATCTTAAACAGGTCCTCTTCGAATTTCGGCAATTGGCCGGTGGCGGTCATGGAAGCGGAGTTGACCAGAAACGGCGGCAGCACTTCCGTATATCCATGTTTCTGGGTATGAAGGTCCATCATGAAGTTGATGAGCGCCCTTTCCAGCCTGGAGGCCAACCCGGTGAGCAGGGCGAAGCGGGCGCCGGAAAGTTTGGCGGCCCGTTCGAAATCAAGATAGTTCTGCTGTTCGCCGATCTCCCAATGAGGTTTCGGTGTAAAAGAGAACTGAGGTTTGCTTCCCCATTTTCTCACTTCCACATTATCGCTGTCGTCCTGGCCAGCGGGTACAGAGTCATGACAGATATTTGGTATAGCGAGCACGATATCCTTGAGCCGTGACTGTATCTCTCCCAGCCTACCATCAAGGGTCTTGATTTTATCGGAAATGACCCGCATTTCAGCGATCAGTGGTTCGGCGCTGGCCTGCTCGCTGCTGCTGCCTTTTTTCAGGGTGGCTATTTCTCTGGATGCCTGATTCCGCTTGTTTTTTAATTGCTCTGTTTCCGCGAGCAGTGCGAGCCGTTCCCGGTCCACTTCACCAAATTGATCGATGATCTTGGTGTCCAGTCCTCGTTTGGCTGTTTTTTCTTTTACAAGTTCCAGATTTTCACGTATAAATCTCAGTTCAAGCATGTTGGTCGTCCTGATATATCAGTAGGCTATACCACTGTATGAATGAGTTGAAGAGTAGATGATTTTATATTATTCAGCGAGTTATAAACTGTGTCAACGGATAGGGCAACCATGAAAACCATCGAGTCGATCAACTGCTGACACTTTCGGTGTTTTCCGAGTACTCTGGAAATCGGAGAGACCATTCGAGGGCTCGTCGATGGGTTTGCGCCCGGTTGCTTTGACTGAGTCGCACCGATGATTGATAGTCACCTGAATCAGTGGCAGAAAACGCGGTTGTCGTTTGTAGTATATTGATATTATATAGAAATATTTATAAAGCTATCTAATCTAAAGAACAAATCGTCAACGGATTCAGGATTCTGAGAACAGGAAGTAATACTGTATGTTACTGCACAATACACTGATTGTTTTTGTCGATGAGTTAAGAAAGACTGTTAAATACCTGGCACTTGGTATTGGCATCCTGACATTTTGCGCATTTTTCTTGTCATCCGAATTTCTTGAATTTATTCAGGCACATCTGGCCAAACGGCTGGACATCCCGGATTACAGCGCCCAAAAACTCTATTTTTTTTCAGTGGCCGGCCCATTTCTGGCTCATGTCAAGCTCGCTGTGTTCCTTGCCTTGTATGTTCTGATGCCCTGGGTGATGACCATTTTGTGGAGGGCATTGGGTAAACCGTTTAAAGTGACCAGAAACCAACTGATCGGCTTTATATTTTTTACTTCTTTGCTGTTCTATGGGGGCACACTATTCTGTTATGGTATCACCCTGCCGTATGGGATAGAATTTTTGCTCGGTTTCGGTTCGGAACAGCTCAAACCAGTAATATCCATCGGCCGTTTCGTCAACTTTACAACCCTGTTTATTTTTGCCTTCGGTGTTATCTTCGAGTTACCGATTTTTATGGTGTTTACAGCAAAAGTTGGGATCTGTACCAGAAACTTTTATGAGCGTAATCGGCGCTATGCCCTGTTGATCATCGCTATTATCGCAGCATTGTTGACTCCGACGCCGGATATTTTCAATATGATGCTCATGGCTGGACCGCTGTATCTTTTATATGAAGCGGGAATATTGATAATTATGGCGATGAAGATTAAATAAAGTAAGCAATTACAGATACGCTATCTTTTCACGGTCGCTGCAGCAGACATCATGCTGCAGCGTGATAACAGACAGCCACGCCTGAAAATATATGGCGCACCTGTTTTCGCTTACTGATTAAAGTTCATTTGATAAACACTTCGGTTACAGTGCTATAATGAAATATCAAATGGCCGGTCAGATGAATAGTGATAGTATTGACGACTAGAATTCCCGGAGTTGGAAACCGTTTATTTCCAGGAGGGCAGCTGTCACGCCCTGTGGATTGCTGACTCCGCAGGACGGGCTGTTCGCTTTGAGAAATACGGCTTTAACCTGTTGAGACTCGGCAATTTTTAGAACCTGCTGGGCTCCTTTGATAAATTTGGCCGTCACATTATCATACTCTCTGGTGATTACTCGTGCCTTTCCTGAAAGGACATCGCCGGCTGTGCCGCCGACAATATTGGCAGGAGCCCTGGGTGTAGGGAGGCCGCCAAGCTGTTCGGGACACACTGGTATCCAGATTGTTCCTTTCAACTGAGCCAGACAGCGGTCACTGGGTTGAACACAGCCGTCATATCGAGTACAGAGACCGACCAGACAACTGCTGACGAGGATGGGTGAAGTCGCTGATGGCTGCATTGATGAAGGTGGTTGGTGGCTGAGTTAGTGGTTTGTAAAATGGAGGCGTCTAAAACCTGTATGTTCCATTAATAAGAAGTATTGAACCGGAATGGCAAGAAATCGTACATCACATCTTCATGCAACGCAACGAAAACGGTTGCTGATTGTGCTTTTCTGCATGGTTGCGGCAGCACTTTGTTATCTGGTTTTTTTTGCCGACCAATCCCTTGTTTCAATTCTTCTGAAGAAGAGACGGCTTGACCTGGTGGAGAAAGAGAAAAAGGAATTGATCAGGGACAATTCTCAATTGGAAGAAAGCATCGACCGAATAAACAACGATCCCAAATTCCTTGAAAAGATTGCCAGGGAAAAGAATATGCTCAAGGACAATGAACTCATCCTTGATTTTTCAGGAAAACCATCGAAGAAAAACAAAGCGAAACAGTAATTCTTTCTACCTCACGGGTTGAAAAGGACTATGCTCAGGAAAAACCGGATTTGGATGAGCAACCGGACAATGCGCCTGCCGGGATAGAGGACCTTTTAACCGTTCGGTAACTTGAGGTGGATATTCTTTTTTGGACATTGGGGCTGTCACATTCTGCACATCTGACATCTTCTTCCCCACCGATTCTCATCACAAGCGTCTCAAAATTCTTCCCACAATTATTGCAGGTAAATTCATATATAGGCATGCTTTTCCTTTTTTTGTTTATCGCGATCGAATGGTGTCTGCCGTCAACAGTAAATTTAATCAAATCGTTAAATACAAAGAGACAATAATCAAATAGGGGGATAATTCAAGGGTGCTATGGAAATTTATTTAAGGAGGGACTGAAAGATCTCACATTTTCTGCAGATCTCTATTTTTTCTTTACAGGTCGAGTATTGTCCGCATTCACAGAGCGTTCCACAGAGAAACCAACAGAGGTGACCGCTCTGAAACTCCCAGGCTGGACAGTCTAGTTTTAAGTTGCACTGCTTCACCTCCCAGCACGGCCGTATTTCTGTTCTTCTGTCTTTTTGATTGGCAATCAGGAAATAGAGCTGCCGTTCAATATGTGATGGTATGGACCGCCAGCCCTGCTCGTAACTGTGGATGGTCTTTAATGATACTCCAAGAAGTTCTGCCAGCACTTTTTGTGTCTTTCCCAGTCGCCTCCTGGCTTGTGAAAATTCAGATTTGTCCAACGTGTTCCTCGCATCGATAACGGTTATCGGAATAGGCTGTTCATTTACCAATTATCATACCAGGAATGTGTTAAAATGCTTGCTGTTTTTCCAAACTATTACTTAGTTTTCCTTTTCGGAGATGATTAATCACATGTTGTGCAATCGGTTTTTTTGCAATACCATGATAAGGTGGTGAGCGGTGGATGTATAGTTTCATTTGCTTATGAATAACAGGTCATAATTAAACCTGATTAGAACTAACGTTCAGCTTACGGGGAGGAGTCGGCTGCTTGGCGAGCCAGCCTCCAGTCAAGAATCGCCTATAACAGTTTATGAGTGGTTTATGAGAGCTTGATCTCTTGATAAGCGACCTTCTTGTTGTAATATCGTTCAAGAAATACACGATTCTTGAAATTCGCCGTTAATTAGCCGATTCCTCCCTGCCATTTGCTAAATCTTGATGGTAATCAGGCAATTATATATAAGATGGGTTGTTTATGATGCCCGCCACCGACGGGCGTTAAAGATTATGGTTTAATTATACGAATGATTTCGAACCAGTCTGATTTAATCAAGGATATTCGCTCCCTGATCGCGTATCATGAAAATCTAGGGATCAAGAACTATTTTAATAATGATGACCTAAGCCGGTTTGTCTCAGGGTCGGACTCTTCAGGCGATGTTCCATCCGTCAAGGTCGCCGCTGTTCAAAGGGTAAATAAGCCAAAACAAACCGTAGATACGGACACACTGATCGAATTAAGGGACGAGATCGTGCGCTGCCAGTCCTGTGGGCTGGCCCGCCACAGGAAATTCTCAGTGGCCGGAAGGGGTGGCAGGCAGGCAAAACTGTTTATCGTCGGCGAATGGCTGTCTATTGAGGCAGGGGAACAACCAAACGGTAGTCTCCTGTTCGGTCGGCAGGAAGATGCTATGTTGTCTCGTATGATTTCGGCCATCAATCTTGCAATGGAAGAAGTCTTTGTGACTATTCTGATCAAATGCGGTCTGGACGCTTCAACAGTTCCCCGACAGGCCGATTTTCAATCGTGTCTTCCTTATCTGCATCGGCAGATCGCTCTTGTTCAACCCGATGTCATTTGTGCCATGGGAGGAAACGCCAGCAAATTGCTTCTGGGCTCCGATCTCTCATTGTCCCAGCTCCGAGGGCGGTTTTACTCGTATACTGCCATAGATTCGAGAGTTGTCCCGTTGAGGGTGACATATAACCCCACGTATCTGTTGAAGAATACTGAAATGAAAAAATTAACCTGGGAAGATTTGCAGGCTGTCAGCAGAAAGCTTGACGAGAGTCGTGCAACGTAGCATGTAGTGAGAGTATATGTTTGACACGACACTAGTGTCATGTCAACGCTGAACTATCGCATACTGCATGTCCTTTTCCCCGCCAGTGAAATGTTAGCTTAAGCCACATAGCCCCACTATGCAACTTAAGCCAACATTTCACTGGCATGAAAAATTACTGCACATTATACGACAGTTCATCATTGACAGGACACTAAAATTTTAGCGTCAAATGCTGGGTAATGATGGTGATATCTTCCGTTTCGATATCGACATCGTCCTGTTTGAAGAAATCACCGGTAGCCATATATCCCAGGTGAAGTTCGTAAGTCAGATTGTCCAGAATCTTGTAGCCGAGACCGATATTTGCTTCCCAACCGAAATAGTTACTTTTATCTAATGGTGTTTTGTCCGCGCTTGCCGCACCGATTGCCGTATGCAGCTTGAGCCTGGGAGAGGCTTTATAGTCGGCGACAAAAGCGATACCATCAATTCCGGCACTTCGTGTCTGGGCGGTAAAAGAGTTCTCGCTGCTGTCTTCGGTGAAGATGTCGGCCTGGGTTCCTGTGAGAATATAGAGCGGCCGGAAGCCTCTTTCGTTATCTCTGTACAGTGAGAAGTCTCCATAGCGACTGAAATCATGGTTTCTATCCATATGGAAGTAAATTGTCCGTGTGTTCAGGTTGCCGAATTTTGAATTGAGGTCGGCTGAATAGGCGAGTGTGGGAAGGTTCAGTCCTGACCCGTCACCAAGAACACTTTCTCCGGAAAGATATTCCAGTTCGATTTCAAGGCTGAATCGCTCTGAAAGCTGGAGCCGTCCAGAGCCGTTTGTTCTACTGGCAAATTCTCGAGTTGCCAAAGGGAAAGGCTGGTCAGGCGAGTCGGGATGGCTGTATGGCGTGTAGGCCTGCTCTATCCCAATCCGGTTGTTCTCAAATGAAAGGGTGATGTCGCCCCAGTCGCCTTTAATACGGCTGCCGATCTCGTAATACTCCTGGCCTGGAAAGGAGTCGCCAAAGTCTTCTGAGTGGTTTTTTTTCTGAAGAAAACCGATGTCGAACTGCTGGCCGAACAGTTTGTCTGAATAAAGGGCGGTCTGATTTCCGTTCTTCGAATATTGATTGATAAACGCGTTTTTCCAGGCGACTTGCCCATCGTCCCAAGGGTTCAGCGGATGAAGGGATACACTGTTGTTTCCCGAAAAAAACAGACCGGCCTCATTTTTATTGGCAATGGCCGTTGCCGGGCCTGTCAGGAGGAAAGGAAAAAGTATGAGTAGTAACTGTTTTTTCATCGACGTCTTCTGTGCTCTGTCTATTCTGCCCGATTAGTCGGCTTATGAGCAGACAGTGAAAGAACAAACCCGGAAAACACTACAGACGACCCTGCAGGGCTGCTGAATAGCCCGGAAGAGGCTGGCCGCCGGTACAAAAATTTAAACCCTTTCTTTTATCTATGCATATGATTGAAGTAAAAGTCAAGGGAAAATGTCGGATAACTATTTAAAACTTAGGGGAAAATCGAACATGTTCTTTTCTAAGAACCACTTTGAAAAGGATTTGAACCTCTCCAACCTGTCTATGATTCGGATTCCGGCTTCCGCTGTTTCTTGCAACCGGGTCCAAAGTACGCTATATGATAAGAGTTTAATCGGTATTCCTCAGACAATGGAAGAAGTGTGCCGCTTTTTCCACCCATTATTCTATTTAAGAGCAGAAGGTATATGATATGCAAACAGTAATAAAGTGGACACGGGAAAGGATCTGTGTTGTTCTCATTCTCTCTCTGTCATTGTTTTGGCCTTGGTCCATTCAGGCGGAGCAAGAAACAGGTTCCCCAAAAGTCGTCATCCTGCCTTTTAATATAGGCGCTTCAGGCCAGTTCGATTATGTACGCGACGGGTTGCGAGCGATGCTGGCCGGACGATTGGCAGCTGCCGCCGGTGTTGTTGAACTGGATTATTCCCTTTTCGAAAATGAGTTAAAGAAGCTGGGGGCTGCTCCTGCTAAAAAGAATGTCGGTGCCCTGCTGAGAAAGCTGCAGGTGGACTATCTGGTTTCAGGTACCTTGTATTCGCTCCATGAGAGTTTACGTTTGGAACTTTCTTTCTATCCGGCGGAAAATGAGAAAGAAATCGAAAATTTTGTAGCCGATGCCAAGGAGCCCGCTGGAGTCTTCGTTGCCATTGACGGTGTTACTGAAGAGGTAGGCGATAAGCTGTTTGGTGTGAAAACCACAGTTTTAAAAACCGATAACCAGGCTCAAGACGGTCTGAGGGGGTTTGAAACCGCCCATCCTGAACGGATTTTCAAGAAAGGCATTTACTCCGCGTCGCTTCTTGGAATTCGTGCGGGAACACTTATCTCGTCGAAAAATATCAAACAAAGTCCAAAACTGCCTCTTGATTTAGTCGCCTTTGATGTTGCCGACGTTAATAACGATGGAAAAGAAGAGTTGATTCTCAGCTCGAGATCCCAGATCAGGTTGTATCAATTTCAGGGGGAAAATTTTAATGAGATCGGCCGGTTTGACCTGCCGGGTGATCTGAAAGTCCACGCAGTCAATATTGCTGATGTTGATCAAGACAACACACATGAGATCATTGTCAGTGGTTCGCGGAAATACCAGCCGGCATCAGCCATCATCGAATATAAAGAGGACGCCTCTTTTTCCTACAAGCTGAAAAACATTCCCTATTATCTGCGACCTGTGGATCTTGGTGACGGGGCGGGCATGACATTGATTGGCCAGCGGGGTTTAACGGATATTGCTGAAGAAAATCGGGTGGTCGAACCAGGTA
>CAZUUJ010000032.1:0-39309 GCA_964623625.1 uncultured Desulfocapsaceae bacterium | reverse complement strand
ATAGCTCGTGGGGAATCAGCCTTCTCATTTAACCTAGCCTCCGGTCAAGGATCATTGCTAATTGGATAATAGCACTCTGTATTATATTGGTATTTCTTAGTTTACAGGAAAAACTTGGTTGAGATACATGATCCTTGAAATACGCCTGTCAAACCGACAACACCTCTTTTTCAGTCTAGGCTGACAATCATTGGTAATCAGATTAACTAATTCAACCACGACAACCCGTTTCCTTCTGATTAAAATCTGTCTTTGAGAACTGCTATTAAATAAAAGTTGTCTCTCACCTTCACATAAATTGACGCCAACTAAAATTAAGTGTATTTTTTATTGTTTACGCCCTAAATAACTGGTACCCGTTATTTCAAGGTACACTTAAAACAAAACCACCACTATGAGAGCGGTTGTCCAGCGAGTTCATCAAGCATCTGTTTCTGTCGACGGCAATATCGTCGGCTCCATTAACCGGGGAATACTTCTGTTTCTCGGTATTCATAGAGATGACGATGACAGTGCACTGGCCTGGATGGTTAACAAGGTGCTGCATCTTCGCATTTTCGAAGATGATCGGAACAAGATGAATCGCTCCCTTGTTGATATTTGCGGGGAAATCCTTATTGTCTCGCAATTCACCCTATACGGCGACTGCCGGAAAGGTAGACGACCGGGTTTTTCAGAGGCGGCTCCTTCCGAGAAGGGCGTCAGGATGTATGAGCAGTTTGTCGACGCCGTCACCGAACAGGGAATTACCGCTGCCACAGGCACCTTCCAGGCTATGATGGACGTTGCCCTTGTGAATGACGGTCCGGTAACGTTACTGCTTGATTCCGCAAAAACCTTTTAACCCGCTTTTCATCTAACTTATCATTCATAATAAACATGACACCCACCAATCCTCCATCCAACCCGTCGTTTGCCCTGCTGAAAAAGCAGCATATCGATGAAATCGGTTCGGATGTTTTTCTTTTTCAGCATACTGTTCTTGGCTGTCCCGTGCTGGCCATTAAAAATCAGGACACCAATAAAACCTTCGGTGTCGCCTTCAATACGATCCCGACAGATTCAACCGGTGTTGCCCATATCCTTGAGCATTCCGTTCTCATGGGCTCTAAAAAATATCCTATCAAGGATGTGTTTGGTGAACTAAACAAGGGGGGACTGATGACCTTCCTCAACGCCATGACCGGCACGGACATCACCTACTATCCCTTTGCCACCAGAAATCTGAAGGAATATTTCAACCTCATGGATGTTTACTGTGATGTAGTCTTTCATCCCCTGCTTGATCGTGCGACCTTTGAGCAGGAAGGCTGCCACTTTCACAGGGAAAGCGACCAGGAGCCGGTCCGCTTTCAGGGAGTGGTCTACAACGAAATGAAAGGTGCCTATTCCGACCCGACCCGACTGATCTTCCACCATATTTACAACGGACTCATGCCGGGCTCAACCTATGCCCATGAATCCGGCGGCGACCCGAAGAATATCCCCAATCTGAGTTATGAGCAGTTCGTGAACTTTCACAAACGCCATTATCACCCATCAAACGGTTTGTTCTTCCTCTATGGCAACGCGCCGCTCGAAGAAGAGCTAAAATATCTTCAAACACATTTTTTAAGCAGATACTCAACCGGATCAGCACCCTGCTCACCCGAGCTTGGCGGGGCTATTACCACCCCAAAACATATTACAGATTACTATTCGGTCGACACCCATGATACCGGCGAAAAGACTTATCTTGCCGTCGGCACCAAAATCTGTGAAGTCACCGAGAGAGAACTGAACACCTCATTTAAGATTATTGCCAACATTCTGTTCAACTCTGACGGATCCAGGTTAAAGAACAATATCGTCACAAGTGGCCTCTGCAAGGATTTCGGCGGTTTTTATGTCAGCTCATCGAGCCCGGAAACGATGATGGTCTGTTACCTTATCGGCAGCGAATCTGAAAACAAAGAAGACTTCCTCTCACTCTACACATCTGTACTGACAGAGATGGCAGACCAGGGAATCGATCGGGATCTTCTGCTCTCGGAACTCAACAATTTCGAGTTCAGCCAACGGGAAGAGGCCAGCAAAGCTCAGCGGGGGCTCAACCTGATCCACAAATCGATGTCGGCCATGAAATATAACGTCGATCCCTTTGACGTTTTGAAACATGAGGAGCTGTTTGCAACAATTCGAGACAAGGCCCTGAACAACCGCTATTTTGAAGAGCTCATCCGGAGCTATCTGGTCGACGCTCCCCAGACTGTCGTGGTCACACTGGTTCCTGACAGCAACAAACAGGAGCAGGAGCGAGATGAGGAAGAGCAGCGGATCAGCGCCCACCTGGACACTCTCGACGAAAACGGCAGAAAGAGGATCATTTCCCGGACCAAAGAGCTGCTCGATCTGCAGATACGTCCAAACACTGCCCAACAACTTGAAAAACTACCCCAGCTCGGCTTAAACGATCTCTCCTCCACAACGTTCCATGAGAGTTGTCCCACAACCATGTTCAACCGCCAGGTTTTAATTAATGAGCTGCCGACCAACCGTATCAGTTATATCGATATCGGTCTTGATTTCAGCTGTCTCCCCTACGACCTCCTGGTCTTCCTGAACCTGTTCGGTAACATCATGTGCGAAATCGGCACAAAGAAGATGGATTACATTCACTTTGCCAAGGAGCTCGCTACCTGTACCGGTGGTCTTACCCACTCGTTGTCCACCTATACACACCTGACGAAAAAGGACCACTTACAGCCGATCTTCTGGCTACATGTTAAATGTCTGCCGGAGTATCTGGAACGCACAATACAGATTATGGCTGAGGTTTTCTCGGAGCTGTCGCTCGAGGATAGAAAGCGTATCCGGGAAATCGTCGGCCGTGAATACGCCTGGGCAGAACATCATGTTCAGAGTGAAGGATACATGCTGCCCGCCACCAGGGTATTCTCCCATCTCAGTCGGGCCGGACGCTATAACGAGGCTGTGAATGGTGTCACCGCTTATCTAGCCCTCAAGGAATTATCTTCCAATTACCAGCAGATGGAAGCAGATTTCCTTGTCAAACTGCAGCGGATCGCCAAACTGCTCTTCAACGTAAACAACCTGCACCTCTGTATCACCGGTGAGGACGAAGAAATCTCCCGCTTCTCAGAGCTGGGGTCATCCCTTGTCAAAAGCCTGGACAACAGTCCGGTTGCCCACCAGGCTCTGCAGATGGAAAAACATGTTGATCATGAAGCATTTATTACTTCATCTGAAGTTGTTTTCGCTGTCCAGGGCGGCAACCTCTTTCCTGGCGGAGACGGGTATAACGGTCATTTTGAAGTAATGAGAAACTATCTCAACCGTGATTACCTCTGGAACACGGTTCGGCAGATGGGCGGAGCATACGGGTGTTTCATCCAGTTCAGCCGTTTTACCGGCAATCTGGCAATTATCAGTTACCGAGACCCCAATGTTCGTAAGACCTATGATACCTATGAAAACATCCCGGCAATTATTAACAGCCTTGAGCTCGGCCCAGAAGAGATGGAACAGCTTATAATTGGGACCTACGGCGGTTTCGATCCGCATCAGAGTTCGGCTGCCAAAGGGGCAGCCGCCAGAAATGAGTTCTTTGCCGGTGTCACAGCTGCGGACAAAGCACAGCGACAGGAAGAAATCATCAGTACACGTGTCGATGACTTAAAACAATTCGGTGAGCCGTTCAAACGCCTCTTTGATAAAAGTTATCGAACCATCATCGGCAACCGAGCAAAAATCGAGCAGGATTCCGACCTGTTCAACATTTTGACCGAGTTATAGTTATCCTGAATCCGCAAGCAAAGATGCAATTTGATCGAATGCCCCATTGGGCAAAATAATATCAAATAGTTTAAAACATTATCTACTTAAACAACAATCTTTGTTACGGATTCAGGATTATGACGACCAACCGATTTGACACCAAAGCCGCCAACTGGGATAACAAGAAAAAACGGGTCCAGGTTGCGGCCGCCATTGCCGATGGTATAGCCGGCTTTCCTCTTACCAAAGAGATGAAAGCTATGGAATACGGCTGTGGGACCGGGCTTGTCGGGCTATCGCTTACCGCAAAGCTTCGATCACTCTTAGCCGTTGACTCGTCAGCCGGTATGATCGATGTACTCACCGATAAGATCAAGGAGCAGCAGCTCTCCAATGTTACCCCGCTACAGTGCTATCTTCAGACGGATACCATCGAAGAGACCTTTGACCTGATCTTCACATCCATGACCCTGCATCATGTTGAACAGTTGGACAGCTTGCTGAAAGTGTTTTTCGATCTGCTCAATCCCGGTGGGCTGCTGCTTATTGCAGATCTTATTGACGAGGATGGTTGCTTTCACACAGGAGATGATCACGGAGCTAAGCATCATGGATTTGATCCAGGTGATCTTGGTCGAAAACTTTCCAATATCGGATTCACAGCTGTCGGGCACCGGATCGTCCATACCATTGAAAAACCGGGAGAAGATGGAGCGTTGCAGAGTTTTCCGGTCTTTTTAATGAACTGCGACAAACAGTAAGATAAAACGCTATTGCTGATTCCCAATGATTCTCAGCATTGAAAGTAAAAGAGGTGTTGTCGGATTGGCAGACGTATTTCAAGGATCACGGATTTGGTTCTGTTTTTCATCAAGCCAATGAATACTGTAATTAGGCAGTAGTTTACTCTCCAAAGAGGAGTGATCCTTGACAGGCGGCTAGACTGACAAATCGACAACACTTCGTGCTAGGCTGAACATTATTGGTAACCTGTCATCCAACATTTATGGAGAACTCTATGCATTATACGCCGGAAGTGGTTGAAATGTGCCCGATAGCCCAGGGCACCAATCACGGTCCATCTCCCATTCCCCAGGAGGGCCAGTGGACAAAAGTAAAAGAGATAACCGACACCAACGGCCTCACCCATGGTGTCGGCTGGTGTGCTCCTCAGCAGGGTGCCTGCAAGCTGACCTTGAATATCAAGGAAGGTATTATCGAAGAAGCCCTGATCGAAACCATCGGTTGTACCGGCATGACCCATTCCGCCGCCATGGCTTCGGAAATCATGCCCGGCAAGACCATTTTAGAAGCGATGAACACCGACCTTGTTTGCGATGCCATCAACGTGGCCATGCGTGAGCTTTTCCTGCAGATCGTTTACGGTCGCAGCCAATCGGCTTTTTCCGAAGGCGGCCTGCCCATCGGCGCCGGTCTTGAAGATCTGGGCAAAGGACTTCGCTCCGTTTCCGGCACATTATACGGTACTCATGCCAAAGGGCCGCGATACCTTGAAATGGCAGAAGGCTATGTTGTTGAACTGGGTCTCGATGAAAACGATGAGGTGATTGGCTATAAATTCGTCAGCCTGGGACCAATGATGGATGCAATTCGAAAAGGTGAAGAGCCGGCAAAGGCCTTGGAAGCGGCTTCCGGAACCTATGGTCGGTTTGCTGATGCGGTGAAAATAATCGATCCACGGGAGGAGTAGATATGGCTCTGTTTGAAAGTTACGACAGAAGGATCGATCAAATAACACCGGTCCTGGAAAAATACTCAATGAAAAGCCTTGAAGAGGCCAACCAGGTCTGCCTCGATTACGGTGTGGATGTAGCAAAAATCGTCAAGACCATCCAGCCGATCTGTTTTGAAAACGCCTGCTGGGCTTACACATTAGGCGCTGCCATTGCCATTAAAAAAGCTCAGACCAAGGCGTCTGAAATTGCCGGCACCCTTGGAAAAGGATTGCAGGCCTTCTGTATTCCCGGCTCTGTCGCCGACCAGCGAAAAGTTGGTATAGGCCACGGCAACCTGGCTGCCATGCTCTTAAGAGAAGAGACCAAATGTTTTGCTTTTTTAGCCGGACATGAGTCCTTTGCCGCAGCAGAAGGCGCCATCGGTATCGCCCAGTCGGCCAACAAGGTCAGAAAAGATCCGCTCCGGGTTATCCTCAACGGTCTTGGCAAAGATGCCGCCCATATCATCTCCCGGATCAACGGCTTTACCCACGTGGAAACACAATTCGATTATGCTGCCGGAACGCTTGCGATTATCAAAGAAAAAGCATACTCAGCGGGTGAACGGGCAAAAGTCCGCTGCTATGGGGCCGATGATGTCCGTGAAGGTGTTGCCATCAACCATTTGGAAGGAGTAGACGTCTCCATTACAGGGAACTCAACAAACCCCACCCGCTTCCAGCACCCGGTTGCCGGGACCTATAAGAAAGAGTGTATGCAGCAGGGGAAAAACTATTTTTCAGTAGCCTCGGGAGGCGGAACCGGACGAACGCTCCATCCTGATAATATGGGTGCCGGCCCCGCATCCTATGGGATGACCGATACCATGGGCCGTATGCACTCCGATGCCCAGTTTGCCGGATCATCTTCGGTCCCCGCCCATGTGGAAATGATGGGCTTGATCGGTATGGGGAATAATCCGATGGTAGGGGCTTCGGTGGCGGTGGCTGTAGCTCTGGAACAAGCCTCATAGGAGTAAAACGAACACAGAGGGCACATCTTCGAGCGAGCAATTCTGTCCGTTTGTATGTCAGGAGACTGTTATGGTAGGCAACAAGTTTTAGGGACTTGGTCTTTCCGGACTCGATCCATCATCCACTTGATTATCAATTGCCTTAATATAACTGACCGATAATAATAATCTATTTCGGTCAGTCATAATCTGCAATCTTGGTCACGCTTTCATGACGATCAATAGGGTAATGTTCCCTTAGGACCGACAATTTCAATCGAGTAACCATACCATAAGAATTCATAACCGGGATCAATCTGCCAGTCTACCCTCGCAGTCCATTCGCTTCTTCCTTCTGCCGTACTGGGGGAAGTATAAGAAAGGATTTTGGTATGCAGATCGTGGTCATCAGAATATCCTCTCTCAAAACTTACTTTTGAGATAACCCATCCATTTTTCAATTTTATTGTGTATTTATCGTAATCCTTATCAATGGCAAAATCGCCCCACTCATTTGTATGAGATCCCCACATGACTAAATGTTGATCAAGATAGTCGTCCCACGAACCAGTTAGCGACTTTGCTGTTCCATCATCATTATAAGATCGTCGATTACAGGAGTTTCTATTTGCATCAACACCACAGCGATCCACTTGAATCAGCTTCGCTGCTAAAGTCAGATCAAGCTGTATTTTTTCAAAGGTAATAAAATCGATATCTTTTGGTGGGGACTGTTTGCCGTCCTCCCGCACAATCCGTAGATAGGCAGTATGAGTTTGAGACTCGTTAATATCAGTGGGCACAACACCTTTTGCCTTTTCAGCATTATACCATTCGACATCCTGGAGCTCGCGGACACCGAAGTCACCAATGAGAAGTATTCGTTGGCGATGTGTGATCTGTTGAACCTGAACCTTATCCACCAAATTTTTCTGCCCTTTCTCTATTACTTTTGTTGTTTCAAGCTTTACCTGCGAACCGGCTTCTTTTAGAGAAACCAACTCTTCTTCGGCAGGTTGTTTAAGAGTAAACCGCTTTCCTCCCAGTAAAATGGTCGATCCGGGTTGGATGACACCCGGAGTTAATGGAACCGGACTTTCTTCCGGCATAACAAGCGCTGTAATAATTTGAGGCGGTGGTTCGCTGATTTCCAGTTCTTGTCCAGTCTGCCTTCCAAATCCATATGTTTTTGCTGAGGCATTACTGCCATCACTGATTTTCACTTCATTGCCGGTCCAACTTATGGAAGCATACGCCTTATTGTTATTTTCATTTATTTCAGGATATTTGTTGTCAATGTCGGCCGTTGCTTTGATGAGTAGTTCAGTGTTGGTCGCAAAGAGATCCCGTTCTTCAGCATTTATCTGCCCAAGGATTCCGGCATTCAGACAATCATTATCTATTTTGTTACACATTTGAGCACCACCGGATTGCAGATAGCCAAAATCGACAACAATTGGATACACAGAAGGACACTTAAAGCCTGAAAGGGAGACACATTCAAACAAAACTTTACTGGGGCCTGCAAATACACGAGGATCACTGTCATAACCACTATTTACTAACAAATATTGAGGAACAATGGTTATCGAGTCAAGTCCCTTCATAGTCCTTGGTTGTAATTTCCCCAATAGATCAATTCGGGGTTCACGGGTTACAAATGTTTTTATGTTGTTATTCTTTCGCTGTTCAATAATTTCAACATCCACATCAAGGGTAATGCGCCACCCCACTTCCTTTGCCTTACCGAAAACCGGGATCGGTCCGATAATGATCTTCTGCTGGGAATTGGATATATGAAAACCGGGACTTTGAGCCGGAGTAAGATTAATTGGTCGTTTCAGCCTGCAACCATGCAGTTTATTTTGATACCGGAAGTTAAATGGACACTCTCCACCATCAGGATCGAACCACTCGATTAACACATTGTTCTTTTTAGCACTTGCCTCGCCGATATTAGCGATAGTAATGACATAATTAATCGCCCTTACCATAGAGTAACCATTGGGTGGTATGTTCAGAGGGACAGGCTCTGCCTCCTCAACACCGTAACCGGCAACAACTAAATCGGGCAATCCGGTGTAGGTGACTTCTTGGGCCGGACCTACTTTTATTTCTTCATCGCTGCAGATTGTGAATTGAATAGAGTCAAGCCTGTTGCCTTTTTTATCCAACAAACCAATATACCCCTTTCCTGCATCCGGCGGGTTTGTTCCCAGAGATTGAGGCAGTTGCAGTTGAATCCGGTTGTTGGTCCATTGTTTTCGTGTTGCCGGACTCGAAAGGTCGACAACTGTTCCACCAGCTTTCATGGACAGTCTGTAACTTCCCTGCTTGCCAAGATTTTTTCCTTTCAAACGGAGAATGTCACCCGGGCGTATACATTTCACGTTTTCTACTTTCAGCAGCCCCGGTTTGGTTTGGGGAGATGATTTGACAGCTTTTGTCTTTACACAGAGATTGAAATCGACACTGGTCAGCCACCTCCCTTTGTGTTGTTGAAATCCGACTGTTGCTTTTCCTTTCCTGCTCAGGCCGGATGCAATGGATCGGGGAAGCGGGATCTGAATTTGATTACTGCTCCATTGCTTGCTCTTTTTTGTCAGGTTAATCCTTTTCCCGTCTATCTGCAGATACAGGTTGTAGAGTCCCGGCCTGCCGAGGCTTCTTCCTTTTAACGCCAGAACATCACCGGGATATACGCAACCGCTGTTGTTCACACCTGTGAGCTGCGGCTTGGGTTGTGCAGCAGGAGTTGGGTTAATTGCTTTTTTTATCTTTCTTTTATTTACAGGCTGAGTCGGTTGAGCTTGAGGCCTGTTGCTGTTTGACGGCTGGGCAATGGGCGAGCCGGAAGCTCTTCCCAGTTGTCTTTGACCAGCAAGTACATGAAAATTGAAGCCAAGAAGGAGAAAGAGAATCACAAAACATTGAAAGATTATTTTAGGGGGAAGCATCGTCGTCACCTCTGTTTGAAATAATCGAGATATGTTTAAATCCAAACCATGTCAGCAGCTTCGGAATTATCGCTGTTACAACTTGGTTGACTTTTACGATCAAAATGTTCACCTTCTATTTATGTTTTATGAACAATCATCAGTTCAGCTACTACCGGATGATTGGCTTTTTTATAAGATATCGATCTATTAATTCAAGAGAAGCTACAGCACCAACGAAAACGCACGGATTTCGGGTAATTATTAAAGGAGCGAATGCGTGTCACTTCTTAAAACCACTATCAAACATAGGCGCCAAGAGTGGGCCTGGCAGCAGGAACATGATGCCAAAGCCCCGAAGAATGGGGAGGTTGCGCCGGACTTTGAGCTGTTTGATGTCAGCGGAACATCTTCGTTTCGTTTAAGCGATTTTCAGGGGAAAAAACCGGTTGTCCTTATTTTTGGCTCCTGCTCCTGACCGCCTTTTATCAAAGGGACCGGGCGTCTCAAAGCACTTTTCAGACAATATGGGGATCGGGTTCAATTTGTGATGATCTATATCATTGAGGCACACCCTGTGGACGGTTGGACCTTCGGAGATGGACTGATGGCGAAAATGGTGCATATGTATGCCCCGCAAACGACAACCAACATCCATGCGCCCACCACCATTGAAGAACGTCGCCTTCTGGCGGCGGAACTTGAAAAGACCCTTGACTTTGATTTTCCCACCTATGTGGATGACCTGGATGACCGGGTCAATACCTTCTATGCTGCCAAACCAACCAGGCTGTACCTTGTCGGAATCGATGGAAGAGTTGCCTATAGCGGCGGTCCCGGCCCCCTTAATTTCAAACCCAACGAATTAGGTGCAGCGATTAAAAACTACCTGAAATGATCGGTTTCTCTTCAGATCGGAGTCTGACGCTTAGTAACACTACTTCGTTCACAGCGACTTGAACCTGTTTGATACGTCCACGCAAGGGAGCAATAGCGACCGTGGCGATCTCTTTTATATTGCTGTTCAAGTAGTACTCGTAGCAGATACACACCTTCTGTTAATCACCGGTTTATAGGTTCTCCAGAATCCGTGAGCGCCCTCAGGAAGTGCTTTGGGAGTGCATTCGATAGTGCTTTTGTTTAATTCAACCGTGTGATAATAGTAAGAGCTATATCACATGGTTGGATTAAACAAAGATGCAGTGCTAGCGGATGCTCACGGGTTCAGGATTCATCCAGCCACTTGAGCAATGCCTGGGCGACAATACGGTTCCCTTCCCTGGTCAGGTGTCCCTCATGGGAATGGTAGAGGTCTTTTGACCCATGAGCCTGCAGCAGTTCTTTAATGTCAAAAACCTTCAGATTCTTGCTTTCACTGGTCTGCAGGATCTGGTGGCGCAGATAATCCTGATAGCGACCGGAAAGGCTTTGTGGGCGCTGTAGCAGTGAGGAGCCGGGCAACAGGACAATCCGGAAATCCATCCCTGCCTGCTCTACCTCAAAACGGATCATCCACAGGAGTTTATCAAACAACTCAAGAGCCGGCTGCAGCCGCTGTTCTAAATTCTTTTCCGCACCCTCTTTGACGGGTAACATCAGCCTGAGCCGGCGGCCTAACTCGGATCGCAGGGATAGCCTCCGAAACCAGCCGAGTTCACCCGACTCCGAGCCCAGCAACAGAGATCGCGCGTTGATTCGGTTGTCTTTCGGCTTTCTCGGCAGGAAAGACCCCCCATGGACAACCGCCTCAAGTTTTTCATTCTTTACAATAAATCGGGGTTTTGGCTGCTCAGCCTGCAATGGATAATCGAGCAGATTATCCAGCAGATCATTGCCCAGATAAACCACGAGAACAACCGTTTTCAGGCGAAATCGGACAACCTCACGTTGAATTAGCAGCAACTCCTGGTCGGTGCTGAATCCAGGGATGCCGAAATTGAGATGGGCCCGCTTTGTATCAAATCGGTTCAGTTGATTGATAAAGGTGAATTCATCATCGACTCCCATACCGAAAGTGAAGCTGTCACCTACCCAGCCAACCCGTTGGTGACGTGATTTTTCAAGGGCCGGTGTAGTTCGGTAGCCATTGGGATCGGTGGAGTAGTTCACCTCGAAGTCGTAGTGGCGGTGATTCCCCTGCCATCTGGGCGATGTTTTCCAGCCCAACTGGGGATGATACCGAAGAAAACCGCCATCCATATGGTCACTTTTCTGAATGTGGGAGCGCTGATAACGAAGCAGATACTCCGTTCCCAGCAGGCCTGCCGAGATACAGAAAAACAGTGTGATCACCGTCAGCAGCACATTCTGTCTTTGCTTGTGGAACATGATTCAGACAACAGACTCTACGGATTACCTGGACTGGTTAACTCTTCTTGATTTGAGAGTATTTGGACAAATTAGCAATTTTTCAAGGTACTCTGAAGCTATCAACTCACCATTGCACAGTCAACCAGATAGTCGAGAATATCATTCATCACCCTGTTGATCACCTGAAAATGATCTTGCTTTGCCAGGATGGTCTCTTCCGGCTGGATCCAGGGCGCCTGCACCAACTCGTTTCCACAATTGGCGACGAGCTGTTTTCTGCTTTCAGGGGTGGTTTCCAGGTGAAACTGAAGGCCAAGAACCCTGTCCTGATAAAGAAACGCCTGGTTTAGACAGGCTTCACTTGAGTAAAGGCGTGTGCTTTCGGCAGGAAGATCGAAGGTGTCGCCATGCCACTGAAAAACGGTTGGGTTTTTCGGTAACAAAGAGTCAAAAGGTTCCGGGCAGTTCTGCTCACGAACCAGAGGGAACCAGCCGATTTCTTTCTCTCTGTTGGCAAAGACCCTGGCGCCGAGCACATCACCAATTAACTGAGCGCCAAGACAGATCCCCAAAACCGGTTTGTTTTGGTGAATCGTTTGGCCGATAAAGTCCTTTTCACCAACCAGCCACGGGTGTTCCTGGTGATCATAGACCCCCATAGGCCCGCCCATGATAATCAGCATCTCGACGCTATCCTGTTTTGGCAGCGATTCCCCTGAAAACAGGCGGCTGCATGAGAGATGATGACCTCGGGATACCGCCCAGTCTTGTATAGACCCTAGCCCCTCAAATTCAACATGTTGCAACCAGTGAATATTCATCAGATGCTCGAAAAGGATTGTAATAATGGCAGACTCAAAGCGAGGCGGTGAGTCGTTTTGTGTTTTGGAGCAGGGCTAAACGCCTTTGACCGGATAGAGATACGGACAGGATTGCCGAACAAATTCAACATGCTATCGTAGAGGTGGTGCGTAGAGAAGACCGCCTTTAGACCAGAGTTTGTTGGGGCCGCGTTCCATCTTCAGCTCTGATCCGCTGCCGAGATTTCTCTTGAAGATCTCACCATAATTGCCGACCTGCTTGATCACCTTGTATGCCCAGTCGTCTGAGAGACCAAGGCCGGTGCCAAGCGCGCCGAAAACCCCGGTTCGTTCTTTACCATCCGGATCGAGTTTGGCTTTGAGTTGATCGATATTGGTCGATGAAATACCCTCTTCTTCACTGTTGATCATCAGAAACAGGGTCCATTTCACAATGTTATACCAGGAATCATCACCTTGGCGAACTACCGGTGACAGAGGCTCCCTGCCAATACTGACGGGAAGGATAATTGACTCGTTGATCGATTTCAGTTGGGGCAGAAGGCCTGTGAGAATCGACTTTTTATGGGTGAGGACTTCGCACTTACCCTCCCTATATCCTTTAAAGGCATCGGAGAAACTGTTGAAAAAAACCGGTTTGTACTCCAATTTCCTGCTGGAAAAATAATCAGTAAGCATTTCCTCATGGACACTTCCCGGAAGAACGCAGAGTTGAACACCACCCAGGTCTGTGCCATCTTTTGCGCCCATTTTTACCGGGACCAGCAAGCCCTGAGTATCGAAGAGATAAATGCCCGCGAAATTAAGGGCAAGGGACGAATCAAATACAAATGTCCAGGAACTGTTTTTTACGAGAATATCCACATCTCCCGTCTGCAGAGCTCCAAACTGCTCCTCATTGGACAGGGGGATAAACTTGATTTTGGTGCTGTCACCGAGTACAGCCGCACCAATTCCACGGCAGATGTCAACATCCATACCGGTCCAGCTTCCCTTTTCATCCGCAACTGAAAACCCGGGGGTTCCCGCAGACACCCCGCATTGCAGGTAGCCCCGTTTCTGGACTTCATCTTTGGTCAACGCCTGGGCGGTAGTGCTGAAGAAAAAACTGATCAACAGTATACCAAGGCCCAGCCACCTCTTATCTTGCATAAATAGTTCGCTGTTTCTCTTAGTGAATGTGTTGTTCGCGGCTGAAAATGTGATATATTACCAACAGCAGTCGCACTTGTCTAGCTAAACCCCTTCAGCAATCGCCTCCTTTTGCTCTGTAAACTACATTTTCGTTGACATTCCCTGTTGAATAACCGACAAGAAGGATTATTTTTTTACGACGGACACTGTTCAATTTCTGCCAACAGATCCCGACTGGATAACGAACATTGGCCACCGGCTTTGAAGCTGTAGCTGTCGGCTACTCCATCTGCTACCCTAACGACCCGGAAAAATATCACTGCCCAATTTGAAGCGTACAACGCTCTGTATAGTTGGCGCCGTCTTGAGGTTGCCGGAAGCAAGCGATCGCTGTTGATTTTCAACCTTGAACAGAAACAATGAAAGCACTCCACACCATATCCGCCCGGTTGCTGGCTATTGACTCGCTTGCCACACTAAAAAAAACCAGGCGGCCTCTTTCAGACATCGTCGATGAGCTGTTAATAAAGCAGAGAGTCCAGGACCAGGAAATGCGGCTGGCCCATGAAATCATGTTCCGCGTCCTCCGCCACTATCAATACCTTGACCACATCCTGACCGGTTTCCTGAGAAAACCGATCAACAGACTGCACCCCCTGGTCCGCCAGGGGCTGCGTGTGGGTTTGGTCCAGATCCTTTTCCTAGACGCCATTCCAGCCTTTGCTGCTGTTGATGAGACTGTCAAGGCCCTTAAACAATTGCAAATACGTCCACAACTGACAGGTCTGGTCAATGGAGTCCTGCGAGCTGTTATCCGAAAAAAGGAACATATCCCCAATGAAGATGATTTAAACACTATTCTGAATCATCCCGGGTGGCTCACTGACCGCTGGTGTAAACAATTCGGCCTGGCGGAAATGAAACGGATCTGTCGTTCAAACAACCGACGTCCCAAGCTTGGTCTTCTGGTAAACCCCCTGGTTACTGACCGAACAACGTTGCTTGAGCGGTTTATCGAAAAGGGGATTAAAGCACACAAGGGACGCTTTTCCGATGATGCCATTCTGCTGTCTGATTTCAAGGGCCATCTCAATCAGCTCCCCGGTTTTGACAAGGGGGCTTTTCTGGTTCAGGATGAGGGTGCTCAGTTAATTCCACTGCTGCTTTCGCCTTATGTTGAAAACGGCCGATATCTTGACGGCTGTGCCGGTCTTGGCGGCAAAACCGCCCACCTGGTTCAGGTCGGCGGCAGGCAGCAAATCAAGGTAACCGGGGTTGAGCCGCAGAACAAACGGTATCGCAGGCTGCTCGACAACCTGGAGCGCTTAGATCATCAAACCAAGGTTACCTGCTTTCACCAGACCATTGATGACTTTGCCGCCGATTCACCAACACTTTTCGACGGTGTACTGCTTGATGTGCCCTGCTCCGGAACCGGTGTTATCGGCAGACGCCCCGACATCCGCTGGAACCGGCAGCAAAGTGATCTTGTTCAATACAGCCAGGCACAGATGGAAATTCTCCAGTGCGGTGCACGGCTGGTACTCCCAGGCGGTATCCTGGTCTATGCTACCTGCTCCCTTGAACCGGAAGAAAATATGGATATCATCGATCGGTTTTGTAAACAAGACGACCGATTTCAACTCCAGGATTGCCGGGACTGTCTGCCAGGATCGTGTAGTCGGTTTATCCGGGCAGGCTGTCTGCAGACCTTACCCGACGGCTCAATGGACGGCTTTTTTGCTGCCAGAATGATACGAAAACATTAGCATTAGGTGATAAAATTTTTTACACTCCCAGAATGGGAGTACCTCTTTTAATTACAATCAATAAAAGGCAATAAAATGGCTGAAATCAAGAGTACCATGGAAATGGTTCTGGAACGGGCTGCCAGAATGAGTGAACGCTCAAGTGGCACGGTTAAAGACGACAACCTGGAAAAAGAGGGAATGAGGCTGGCGGCCGATTTCCTGGATGGAAAATTGGATCAACTGGGCACCGTATTAATGGAGCAGCCTAAAGACAAACAGATCGCCACCCGTAACGGCATGTTTCAGGCCCTGCTTCGCAATATCACCCTGCCAAGAGACGAAACACTGGTTGCCAGATCTGAAAAGGCTATTCAGGGACTGCTGCAGCTCGACAGTTCCGGATCAACCAGTTCTGTCTGCCAGGAGATTGGCCAGATACTGGGCCAATACAACCAGCACAAGGATCAGGTCAAACAGCAGCTCGAAGAAGCTATGCGCGGCCAATTGCAGCAGCAGCTCGCCCAGCAGGGACAGCAGGTCAGCGATCCCATGTCCATCAATCCGGCCATGCACCCCAAATACGGGGAAGAAATGGCACGGGCCACCTCCGACCTGAACAACCAGTATAATCAGGCCCTGGAAGAAAGAAAGGAATCGATCAGGCAAAGGCTGACCTGATGAGAAATGTGGTGATTAAAATCTCTCCACCATGAATTATCCAGCACGCGTTCATAAACTGCGGTCCATTCTTAGGCGCAGGAAACTTGATGGACTGTTGGTTGGCCGACCGGAGAACCGCCGATACCTCTCAGGTTATTCAGCCGGTGATCATTCCATCAACGAGAGCAGCGGTATGCTGCTCATCTGTTTAAAAGGAACAAATTACCTGTTGACCGATTTTCGTTACCAACAGAAGGCCGAGCAGGAGACGGAAGGCTTTGACATTCTCCTCTATCCCAAGGGATTGATCCCACTGCTGAGCACCCTTCTTCCCAACCTCGGACTCAAACGAATCGGTTTCGAATCCCATTACTTTCTCCACAGCACTGCCGCCAAGCTGCTTGAGATGGGAGGCAAAAAGAAACTGGAGTTCATCCCTACTGAAGGAGTTGTTGAAAACAGGCGGTTGATAAAAGACCCGGATGAAATAGCCATTATCAGAAAATCAGTGCGGCTCAATGAACAGGTCTTTCGCGAAGTTTTTCAGACCATTACCACCGATATGACCGAACTGGACATTGCCTTTCAACTCGAGACCATCATGCGGTCCAAAGGAAGCGAGAGACCAAGCTTCGACACAATTGTGGCAGCCGGTGATAACAGTGCCCTGCCCCATGCGGTGCCGGGAAACCGGCGGATAAAAGTTAATCAGCCGCTCATGATCGATATGGGATTAATCCTTGACGGCTACTGCTCCGACATGACCCGAACCTTTGTGGTGGGCGAGCCTGACAAGCGCTACCTCAAGATTCATAGGCTGGTCCGCAGGGCTCAACTGGCAGCAATCCATCACATCCAACCTGGAAGAACCATGAAAGAAGTCGACTCCGCAGCCCGCTCCATCATAACCGAGGCAGGGTATGGTAAAAACTTCGGTCATGCTTTGGGTCATGGTGTAGGACTCGCCGTTCACGAAGAGCCGCGCCTGTCATCACAAAGCCGGAGAAAACTCCGACCCGGCATGGTGGTTACCGTTGAACCGGCAATCTATCTGCCCGGTTGGGGAGGAATTCGTTTAGAGAATATGGTCATAGCTACTGAGGAGGGATGTGAGGTTCTCAACCAGGATACCACTTGGCTGGATATATAGTAGTATTTGATTACCAATGATTTTCAGCCTAGACTGGCAAATCGACAACACCTCGTATTAGGCTGAGCTATATGGGTATCAGGTAGTAATATACTATCTAGTTACCTTAATGGTTCAGCAGAAATGGGAATGGCTCTCTAATCTGACTTTAGGATTCATGACTTCATAGTTACCTGAGACTCAGGCATCATCAATAGATCCCCCTCAGGTAAATCCCGCTCCGGCCGTACAGGTAAAACAGTGATCGGCCACCGCTATCTGGCTGCCAGGCTGCGGTAGCTCCTCCAACTCGCTGATGTGCATGCGTTTGCGCCCCATAGGGATATCGGCTGCCAGGTTAAAATCACAATCGTAGAAAAAACCATCCCAGGAAACGGAAATCAGCGTGCGGCACATAACTCCATCAATGGCACACGGGTTGAACGAAGAGGCAAGCTTTTGCAGATATCCTTCAAGATTTCCGGATCTCTCAAGCCAATTCTTAAACCGCCCCAACGGAACATTGGCAAAGGCCAACAGGTTATTGAACTCTATTGACCATTTATTCTTCAATACCTGCCTGAACCGTTTTTCCGTTTGATCCTGGCCCTGTGGTAAAAAGGCGCCAGTGGGATTGGCTACCAGATTCAGTTCCAGACCGGAACCCTCCACACCATAGCCGATTGTATTGAGTTCTTTAAGCATACTGACAGTTGTGGTAAAGGTGCCGTCTCCCCGCTGGGATTTTGTCTGGGCTTCGTTGATCGATGGAAATGAGGTGACCAGGACGACCTTATTCTGTCGACATATATCGATGATCTCTTCCTTGCTGTCACTCTCTGCAAGGGCTGTGAGGTTTGAGCGAACAATAAGACGAGGTGTCAGGTTTGCCAGTTGCTTGATGAGATTCTCGATCTGAGGAAGCAGTTCCGGCGCTCCGCCGGTAATATCAATGATTTCGAATTGATACTTCCCCGCGAAATCGATCACTTGCCTTACTGTCTCTTCACTCATCATCTCCTTGCGGGCTGGACCAGCCTCGAGATGACAGTGACTGCAGGCCATATTGCACTGGTAGCCCACGTTGACCTGAAGGGTCTGATTATTGTCACGAACCAGCTGTACGCCATGTTCCGTTAACGTGTGTCCGAAGCTCTTCACGTTCTGGCCTATAAGCTAATCTTACCTGCGTTATTGCGCATCTGAACTCCATGGACAAGGGAGGCTCCGCCTCGAATGGCAGTAACAACGTGGAGCGCTTCCGTCATCTCTCCAAGATTGGAGCCTTTTTCCAGGCAGGCTGTGGTATAGGCGTCGATACAATACGGGCATTGTACGGCATGGGCTACAGCCAGAGCAATCAGCGCCTTTTCCCTTTCTGTCAGTTCCCCTTCCGCAAAGACCGCTCCATAATAGTCAAAGAACTTCTGCGCCAGTTCCGGGGCCTCCTCTCCGATGTCACCAAATTTCGGAAGGTCGTCAGGTTTGTAATACGTTTCCATCATTCTCCTTTTTTACTACTACACATCACAGTATCGTAATTAAATAAATTGCTGGTAATGACAATTGACTACAATGCAATTGTTCATATGTCAACATATCGCACGTGAATGTTAGAAAATAGTGAAATATAGAAACGTAATCGGTATTCAATCATTTCATCCACTGTAGCAGATGAAAGATAATGAAATAAAATTGAATTGTTTTACAATATCTGGATCTGTGTCTGATTTTTTCCTTATTGCCCTTAAAGTTCAGCTAGATCTGGTATAATAGCTGAGCTTTAAGGGTAATAAGGATATGCTGTTAACAAATACTTTTTCAATACAGAACCATGCGCCAATTTGTAATCGATGATCTCTCCCCCATGGAAAACGATAATATCGACTCCTATCTGAAAAGGAACCTGAAAAGAAGTCCAATGGTCGGTGTCTACTGGCTGCCGATACCGGATGAACTACTCACTAGTATCCAGAAAGAGCATACTGAATGCTGCCCCTATTACTCCAGTGTGGAGATCGATCGTCACGGTGTCCGTTTTGAGATGCTGATCCGTTCCGCCTCCAATTTCCACTGCCCCTGTATCGCCTATGCCGACTCAAAACAGCGTCAATATATCCTCGATTTTATTGACGGGATGGTTGTAGAGGAATTGATCAAGGCCTGATCGGGGATCAGATCTTCTCACTAAAAAAATTTATGGAACCGTTACTGCAGGTCAGCCATCTTCGCAAAGAATTCAATGGTACTGTCGCAGTCCGTGATGTCTCTTTTACTGTTGAACAGGGGATATGTTTCGGATTACTCGGTCCCAACGGTGCCGGAAAGACAACCACCATGGAAGTTGTTGAAGGGATACTGCCGGCAACATCCGGTGAAATCCTCTATGGGGGAAAACCCCGGGATAGTCAATTTCCCGAAGAAATCGGCATACAGTTTCAACACACTTCATTACTCAACTTTCTCACCGTGCATGAGACGCTGGCAACTTTTCACGCCCTCTATCAGAACCCCGCTGAGCTTGACACACTGATTAACCAATGCGACCTGCAAGGACTATTGAAAAACAGAAATGACAAACTTTCCGGCGGCCAGCAGCAGCGGCTCATGCTGGCGCTGGCGCTGATAAACCGACCCAACCTGGTCTTCCTCGATGAACCATCAACGGGTCTTGATCCCCAGTCGAGAAGAAATCTCTGGGCGATCATTGAGCAGATAAAAGAAGACGGAAAAACAATCATATTAACCACCCACTCCATGGAAGAAGCTGAGTATCTCTGCGATGTTGTGGCTATCATGGACCGTGGCAAAATCATTGCCATGGACAGCCCCAATAACCTGATCAATACTTTTTGCCGTACATCCTCTATTGTTCTTCCAGTCTCCGCCACTCCCTTGACTCCTGAAAAGATCCCTTTTCCCTGGAAGCAGCATAATTCCAAAATCGAGATTCAAGTGGATAATATCAATGAGGGCCTCTCACGACTGATGAATTTGGATGTTGATCTAACAGAGATAACCGTACGCAGCTCGAATCTGGAAGATGTTTTTTTACATCTGACCGGCCGACAACTCCGGGAGTAATCTCAAGAATTAACAGCCAGAGAAAAAACACAAGGAAAGAGATGAGTTTCAAGCGAATATGGATCATGTTCAAGGCCCGGAATTATGAGTTTTTCCGGGACAAAGCCGCTTTTGGCTGGAACTTTGCATTTCCCTTTCTCATCATTGTCGGCTTCGGCATCATCTTCGGCGGTGAACAGCTGAAAACCTATAAGGTGGGCGTCTTTCCAGAATCATCTCAGACGGTTTCCTTTGACAACTCAACCATTCCCGATTCGTTTTCGACAGATTCCCATTTTAAGTTCATTGGCTTCTCCAGTTTCGAAGATGGACAGAAGAAACTGAAACACCACAAAATCGACCTGCTCCTCGACCGCAACTCACAAACCCATGATTACTGGGTGAACGACTCATCGTCTTCAGGCTATCTGGCCGAGCAGCTCTTTCTGCTCTCTTTTATCGACAACAAACAGGCAGCAGCCAGAAAGAAGATCATCGAAGGGGAACAGATCCGGTATATAGATTGGTTCTTTCCCGGCATGCTGGCCATGAATATGATGTTCTCCGCCCTCTGGGGTGTGGGGTATGTGGTGGTCCGCTATCGGAAAAACGGGGCCTTGAAACGGCTCAAAGCAACCCCTCTCACACCTTTTGAATTTCTCTGCGCCCAGATGCTCTCGCGCATCTTTCTGCTAATGTTCACCCTATTGGTAGTCTGGACCGGGGCGGATCTCATCTTCGATTTTCAACAGCACGGCAACTTTTTAACCTTGAGCCTTATCTTTTTCCTGGGTGGTATGAGCCTGTGCGCCATGGGTCTGGTACTTGCCGCCCGGGGTACAAGCGAGGAATTTACCAGCGGAGTGCTGAACTTTATCTCCTGGCCCATGATGTTTCTCTCCGAGGTCTGGTTTTCCCTTGAAGGATCACCTGCCTGGGTACAGAAGATCTCCCTGGTCTTCCCGCTTACCCACCTGCTGACCGCGGCCCGCAAAGTAATCAACGAAGGAGCATCGCTCTGGGAAGTGCAGTTGCAGTGCTGGTTTATGGCCATTTTCACCCTGGTGCTGCTGATTATTGCTGCCAAAATGTTCTCATGGAATGAATGATGAGCCTCTCCCCTTTGCTCGACAGTCATGTCCATCTTCAGGACAATCGCTACAATCCTTTTCTTGGCGAGGTGTTGAAACGGGCGCAAGACAATAATATACAGCGAATGTTTTGCAATGGAACCAGGGAAGACGACTGGAAGATGGTGCTTGGATTGGGAAAGAAGTATACTCAAATCATCCCTTTTATCGGCATTCATCCCTGGTATAGCGACCAAGTTAGTGATTTATGGTTAAAAAGCCTTGAAGAATTATTGGTAAATCATTCCTGTGGTGTTGGTGAGATCGGCATCGATCGACTATGCAGTATTGACTCGAAGCGCCAGGGAGAAGTCTTTGCCGCTCAACTGGACCTGGCCGTTCGATACAAACGCCCGGTAGCTGTTCACTGTGTGAAATATTGGGGCCTGCTGCTTGAAACCCTCGAAACGCTTGCCAAACCTACACTGCCGATACCAGTGATGATCCACTCGTTCTCCGGCTCCACGGAAACGATGCAGCGATTGGTCAGCTTCGGTTGTTCTCTCTCGTTTTCGACTAGGTTGTGCAACCCGAAACAGGGTCGGATACTCAAGGTTTTTATGAATACACCCATGGACAACATTCTGCTTGAAACCGACAGCCCGGACCAGCTAACCTCTCTTTCTCCTGTTATTGAGGGTCTGAATGAACCCGCTTTTATCACCGAGCTGTATCAACAAGGTTCGGCCCTAAAGGGTATGGAGCCTAATGAATTTAGCAATCGCATCTGGAGTAATGCAACAGTTTTCACGAATCAGATTACTGCTGGGTGAAGAGAAATTCCAACGGCTGCAGCAGGCATCGGTAACCGTTGTAGGGCTGGGCGCTGTAGGCGGCTACGCCGTTGAAGGCCTTGCCCGTTCCGGGATCGGTCGGCTTCGGCTGGTTGATTTCGACACCGTCCAGCCGTCGAATATTAACCGTCAGATCATTGCCCTGCACTCGACCATCGGCCAGCTAAAGGTCATCGCCGCCCGCGACCGTGTTCATGCCATTAATCCGGACTGTGATATTGAACCGATGGAACTTTTCGCCGATGAAAAAACTGTGGAGACAATCCTTAGCCCCAAGCCGGACCTGCTGATCGATGCCATTGACTCCCTCAACCCGAAATTACAGTTGCTGGTCGCAGCCTACCACGGACAGATCCCCATCATCTCCTCCATGGGTGCCGCCCTTCGCAGCGACCCAGCCCAGATTAAAACGGCTGATCTGATGGCAACAAGAAACTGCCCGCTTGCCCGGCGTCTTAGAAAAAAAGTGCGGAAAATGGGTATTGAGAAGGGTATTACCTGTGTTTATTCAACAGAAAAAGTAGATTTTGTTTATGACGGGCAGCAGGAACAGGAAAACGAAAATAATGCACACTATCGCGATAGAAATACCCTCGGCAGCCTGCCAACATTGACCGGCATCTTTGGCCTGACTATTGCCAATTTAGCTATTCAGCGGCTAACTGACCCAACTTTTTAAAAATGAAAATCCGACTCTTTATTGCCATCGACCTGCCGGAGGAAATCATCGATCTTATAAGCGGCATGGGAAGGGGAATACCAACCAGCCGCCCAGTGAAACCGGAGCAACTCCATCTGACCCTGCGCTTTATCGGTGAGGTCAATCATGATCTGTTCTACGATATTCAGGAACAGCTTCAGCAGGTCCGTTTTGAGCCGCTGACCCTCTCTCTTCAGGGTGTTGGGCACTTTCCGCCGCGGGGAAAAGCGCGGGTAGTCTGGGTAGGTGTTTCTCCGATAAAAGAGTTGGCTAAACTGAAAAACAGAATTGATATGCAGCTGGGCCACATCGGTCTGGAACCCGAAAGAAGAAAATTCTCCCCCCACATCACCCTGGCCAGATTTAAAAACCCGCCGATGAAACGGGTTATGGACTTTGTCGCAGGCAACTCCATGCTGACAAGCCCCGAGTTCACAGTGGTAAACTTCCGCCTTTACTCAAGCCATCTGACCAAAGACGGCGCCATCCATACCATTGAATCGAGTTATCCTACTACCTGAACCCTGTCTATCTCGAGTTCTTGAAAACATAAGAGAAAAGATGAACCTTCTCTATGCAGTTTTAGAAAAATTGCTACCGAAAGTCTCCAGAGTGACAATCGTAAATGGAAGATCCCTTTCATGGGAATGTCTATAGCCAGCATCCAAACTGCTGTTCAGGCTGGGTTGGGGATATCTATCCTGCCTCAATGAGCATTGAAGGAAACCATTTAAAGAACTCCTTCCCATTTGGGATTACCTGAATTACCCATGCATCCGATAGTGATTATCACAGATGAACAACAGGAAAAACAATGCCAGGGATGTTTTGTCACCTACTTGGAAACCGAAAATAACAATCTGAAATAACTATTTCTGATGAGAGGGATTGCCAGCCCAGACCTCAGCTTGGTAGCACATTCTGCAGATTAATACTATCAGGAATAAGGGTAATTTACCTTTTTACTAAATACTTAACCTTGCCATTTGGATATTTTGCATTAGGGTTATTGAATTCACTACTACGGAGTAGTGGTAAAATGCTTTATCAGAGTTGTAGATGGTTCAAGAGTAAGCTCTGAAATTGTTTTTTATTAATTTAAATTTCTGGAGGTAGTATGAAGCGATTTGTAGTTGTAGGGTTGTCATTTCTTTTCTTGTTTGTTTTTGCGCAGCCGATAATGGCAAAAGCGCCAATGGCAAAGTTGTGTGGGATGTGCCACGATCCTGAACCCGGTGTGATGATGGGTTTTTTAGAAAATATTGCTATTAAATCAGGCACTATTCAGATGGATTTCATGACCCATAAAGAAGTGGTGAAATTCAATAAAGATACAACGGTTCAGTATGTTGATGATTTCAAGGACATACGCAATTATTTAAAAAAAGGGTTTCAGATTAATTACACAGAAAAAGACGGTGTGAAGACTGCGGAAGAAATCATCCGTTTTGATATCCTAAAAGTTATTGAGGATGAAGATAAACTCAGCAGAGAAAATTTCCTCAGTCTCCTTAAGGATCCGAAAGTAAAGGTTTTTGATGTTCGTCCACCTGTCAAGTATAAAATGGGTTTCATCCCCGGTGCAGGTATTCTTCCCGCACCGGCATTTGATAAAATTGCTGCTAAGAAATTACCAAAAGATAAGTCTACCCCTATTGTCTATTATGGACCTGGTGGATGCCTCAGCCCAACAGCCCTTGTTAAGACAAAAGCTCTTGGATATGAGAATGTCCGTATCTATACTGGTGGTTTTCCGGATTGGAGTAAAAGTTTTGCAAGTATTGTGGCCCCGGATTGGCTGAAGATGGCCATCAAAAAGGATATCCCCCACGTTCTCATTGATTTGAGATCAAATGATATGGTGAAACAAGGCCATATTAAAGGAGCTGTAGCAATAGAGCACAAAAATCTGGCTGCAAATAAAGACAGATTTCCGGACAGAAAGAATGCACCTATCATTTTTTATGGCGAAAAAGCTAAAGAGGCTGCAAATCTGGCTGTTTCCTGGGGATATAAAGTCTCTCGAGTACTTCCTGTCAGCTTTGATCAATGGAAAAAGAGTGGTGGAGCAACTGTTACAGGTGAGACCAAAAAGGAAATTTCTTATGTGCCTAAACCCAAGCCTGGAGCCATTGGTGTTGAGGAATTTGAAAAGATGGCTGCCAAGATTCCCGCAAATGCGACATTGATTGATGTACGAAATCCCGATGAGTTCAAGGCGGGTTCGATCAAAGACAGTCTCAATATACCAGTAGATTCACTTGCCCAGCGGCTGAAAGAACTTGATAAAAACAAAGAACTTATTCTGTTGTGCAATTCAGGCATAAGAGCTGAGATGGCCCATACAGTACTCAAAGAAAAGGGAGTAAAAAACAGATACCTTGATGCCACCATCAGTTTTGACGATGGTGAGCTGGATGTTGAAGCAAACTGAAAGTTAGCTCCCGTTTCAGTTTTTTATCCTTCGTTTTGCCGTCACCTTAACTGTATAAGTTGAGGTGACGGTTATGGTTTTCCATATGAATTATCAGTTAGACTCGTTCTGGATCTGACAATTGATTTCCGAGTCACCTATTGACTAAATGGATGTGATATCTATCCTGACTTCCCACTTCATGAGAAATACCGTGTAGAAATTCCTACTGTTCTTTTTCGATCACCAGGATTGGGCAATGGGCCTTGTCGATAACCCGTTCCGTCACATGACCCATGAGCAGCTTACTCAAGCCTTTTCCATGACCACCCATGATAATCATACCCACATCCAGCTCTTTTGCCTTTTCGACAATGACATCCGATGTCCTGCCGACCAAGGCCAATGACGTACAGGTAACCTGGTCTGTTTTTTCCCTTGCCACATAGCAAACCGTTTCTGCAAGCTCTTCCGCTTGCTCAAGATCTACTTCGCTTTTTGCAACATTGAGCACGAAAATATCCTTTATCGCGGTTTCATGGGAGCTCATATTACAGGCTTCCTCCAGGGCTTTCTGGCCAAACCAGGATCCGTCTGTTGCCAATAATACTTTATCCATTTTGACAGTGCAGTCTCGAGGAACAACCAGCACCTGTGGGAAACGGTGTCCGATAACCTTTGAGGTCAAGTTTCCTCCCATCAGTTTCAACTTTAATAATCCTTTTTTTCCATGGCGGCCCATGATAATCAAGTCTGCCTGGTACTGGTCGGCCAGTTCCACAATGGTTTTATCCGGCTGATAGGACTTTTCGATCCGTATCTCGCAGGGTATACCGTTCTCAGCCGCCTGTTTTTCGATATTTTGAATAAACTCTACAGCTTCACTGCGTTGGGATGAGTATGTTGTGTGTGATGACACACCCGATTCCGTTTCCGAGTCTATCCCAATGATATTTAAGACTATAAGTCTGGCACCACAGACCCGGCTGAAGAAAATAGCCTCTTTTACAGCCCCGTCGCTGTAACTTGAGCCATCTGTGGCCAGAGCAATAGTAGTCAATTCCCCTATGAGATTTGCATGGCGCTCAGTCATTTTCGTTTCTCCAGATTATATAGAAAGTGAGTAAAAATAATAATTGTCCCATCATTGACAGGATGACCGGCAGGTAGATTGGTCAACAAGCCACCTCTAAAAGTAGACCGATAGAAAATGTATAAGAGTGATTCTCAAAAGAACTCTGTCTTTACAACAGGTGGATTGAAAAGTCAATCCAACTACGGATATCAAGGGGCTGGACAACTAACATAAACAATATAATGTCAGATGGTTATATCAGAACTCCAATTTAAATAACATGCTCTACCCGGGCCGAGTGACTTGACTGTCAGCGGTTCAATTTGAATTCAGCTATTGCGATGTTAATTGAGGTGACTTCTCTGATCAATCTTGGGTCTATCAAACCAAGCGAGTATCAGCTTTTTGGGGCCCGCATGATGACAATCATCGCCAAGACCGTAACCAAAACCCCTGGCCAGATTTTAGGCTCCGGCAGCCCATGGCCGAGCAAAAATTCGATAACAACCACAAAAAGCGGATAAAGATATGAGTAACTCATCACCGTGGTTGAACCAAGCCTGATGGTGGCAAACTTGGTCAGGAAAAAGGTGACGATTGTGGTGAACACGGCAAGATAACCGATACCAAGCCACACAATAATTTTTACTTGTCCAGGTTGAAAAAAGACGAGTTGATGACCACTGACCAGCAGCAGCCAGAAACTTCCGGTTGCCAGGACCCAAAAGGTCATTTTGGCCATCGGCTCTCCCCGGTGCAGCCACTTGATCAACGGCGTATACAATCCCATTGACAAACATCCGGCTAGAAAAATCAGATCACCCCGGTTCCACTGCATACTGAGCAACAGTGTCGCATCACCGCGAAAAATCACCCAGACAGCCCCGACAATCCCACAACCAAGGGCGATGAACCGGGCCCGGCCCAGACGTTCTTTCACCAGAAAATAGGCATAGAAGCCGGAAATGGAAGGGACCAGGGTAAACAGCACTGAAGTGTTTAAAGCACTGGTATATCGTAAGGAGAGGAACATGGCCCAGAAGAAAAAGACTAAGGCGATTGAAATAATGGAGTATCGGCCAAGGTCCCGAAGTGATATCGTCAAAGGATAGCGAAAAGCCACCACAGGGCCCAATAGAACGGCCGCCAGCAGAAACCGGAAAAAAGTGAGCAACTCCGGCGACATCCCCTGGGCAATAGCCGCGCAGACGGTAAAGGAGGTGGAGACCAGTAGAGCGCAACCCACCATCAGCAGGTGGAGAAAAAGACGAGGAACATTTCCGGCTAGGTCTTTCATGTTTCGAGTTTGTTTTGTATCAAATCACTTCCTAAAATTTGAAACTCGAAACATGAAACTGAACTACCGAGTCTCTTCCACCTTCTTATCCACATGTTTCAAGGTCGACATGGCCGTAGCGATCATCGACGTAAGATCGGTCATATTGGAAGGAATGATCATGGTGTTATTTTCCTTAGCCATTTTACCGAACTGTTCCAGGTAGTTTTTTGCCACTTCGAGGTTGGCCGCGTCTGTGCCACCGGGAGATTCGAGGGATTCGGCTACCTTCCTGATACCTTCAGCCGTTGCCGCGGCTACCCGCAGGATTTCCTGGGCCCGGCCGTCAGCTTCATTGATACGACGTATTTTTTCACCTTCAGACAGAGCAATGGCTTCCTGCCGATCACCTTCTGCCCGGTTGATCACCGCCTGACGATCACCTTCGGAACGGGCTATTTCGGCGCGTTTCTCCCGCTCCGCTTTCATCTGCTTCTCCATAGCCTCAAGCACGGTGCGGGGCGGCTCAATATCCTTAATCTCATATCGAAGCACCTTCACCCCCCAGTTTTCCGCCGCCTCGTCAAGGGCGTCAACAACATGGGCGTTCAATGTTTCCCTGGCCTCAAAGGCTTTATCCAGTTCAATTTTACCAATAGCGGAACGCAGAGAGGTCTGGGCAAGCTGGGAGGCGGCAAAATGATAGTTGTCGATCCCATAGGCCGAGCGCTTTGTATCTATCACCTGCAGATATAAAATACCGTCAACCTCCAGCGTCACGTTATCGGCTGTAATACAGGTCTGAGCCGAGATATCGATCGGCTCTTCTTTCAGAGACCGCTTATAGGCCACCTTATCGATAAAGGGTATGAGGATGTGGAAGCCGGCTTTGATGGTTTTTGAAAATTTTCCCAGCCGCTCAACAACAAATTCGGAACGCTGTGGGACAATGATGGCCGTCTTCCATAAAACAATTACGACGGCAACGATGACAATGGCAAGAGCAACGAGATTTTCAACCATAACAATCCTCCTGATCGTCCTGATAATATATCAATGAAGAAAACCGGGCCGGTTCGTTTCTAACTACTTCGGCAGTAAAATCACAAGTCCAACCTGAACCCGCAAGGGTCAGGTTACTGTTTTTTGACCCGCATTATAAGACCATCCTGGGAGACAATTTCAGCGGTCTCTCCCTTTTCGATTTTTTCATCAGCTACTGCCCGCCAGAATGTCCCGGAATATTTCACCTTGCCCTCCCTGGGAGGGTCTATAGTCCTGGTCACCACAACCAGTTCACCACCTTTGGCCACAACGTGATCATCGGCTGCTGAAACAGTCCCGCCCAGAAAGGTTCTCTTGATAAGCCCTCGCAAGGTAAAAAGAGACAGCAGAGAAGACAGCAGAAAGATAACCAGTTGAACGGTCAGGCTCGGCTGAAACAGCCAGCTGCAGAGGAACGTGACAATAGCACCCAGCCCGAAAAAGAAGAGAACAAAACCGGGAAGTATCATCTCGAGGATCAGGAGCAAGATACCTGTAGTCAACCAAATCAGGCTCGGAATCGTAAGGTCCATATTTCACCTGAGGAGAGAGGAAGCAGTCAATCTGGCTGGCAACTGCTTTTTAGGGACAGGTTAGAACAGCTTTATATCTAGAAAGACAACAGCCCCAGCACAGGCCAGGGCGATGATTAAAAAACCCAACAGCAATCTTAAACTGGTGCTGGCTCTCTGTTTTTTCTTTGTCTTCTTTTCTGTTGGCTGGAGCTGGGCCTCCTCCTGCTGCAAATCCTCAGGTGGTGATGCCGGCTCGGAAGTGGCCAGTTCATCGTCAATGGAAACCAGGGTTGACTCCTGTTTCCCGGAATCGGCCGGAACATCAGCAACAGGGGCCTTGTCATTGGAAAGAAACGTATCGGGAACACATGAGGCGCAGTATTTCTTTGAGTCAATTTCCATGAGCAGAGCCGGGTGGACCTCTTTGCCACACACCTCACACTCTTCAGAAGGAAAGTCGTCATGGACGTCTTCACTCTTAAGCAAATCGGAAATATCCAGATCGTCTATTGCATCTGGTTCACTCGATGCTTCCGGCGATACTTCACCCGCGTCAAGCGTATCCAGATCAATCGCATCGATTTCTATGGGTTCCGATGAATCGGAACTAACAACGAAAATATTTGTGCACTTCGGGCACTTCACTCTCCTTCCGATCAGCGAGTCATCCACAATGCCATTGACATAACAGTGAGGGCATACCATCTTCATATTTGGACCTCCAGATAGTGAATTTGAGTTATCGTGCCGAATAGTTCCTCCGTGAACACCCCATCACGAAATGAATTACCATTTTCGTCAAGTTATCTCAATTATTTCTTTTGGCGAGAGGGTGCTTTCAAAAAATAGATATTTCGGAGTCTACGCTTACCTGTTGAGTTCAAGAAACAGTAAAAATAAAAAGCACAGTCACACCAAGGCGTGATGAGCATTTCTATTTTTTAATGTGACGCAGAAATCTGGCAGGTAAGCGAGATAACGAGACTCCGAAAGAGCAGTTTTTCAAGGTGCCCTGTATTTGAGCATCGCCTTTTTCAAATCATCGGTCACCGGCCTATCGCCCAACCAGATCCTTAACAAGGCATCATTAAAATCCTTTCCAACTATCAGACCTTTTTCCTTACCTTTAATACTCACCCGGGTTCCGCTTTGGGGCTGATAGTCCAGGACAATCGCATCTCCTTCCTGGACCGAATCAAAAAGAGCGTTGAATGTATTTATCCGATCAGCCAGGGTTGCCAGTTGCTCGGGTGATGTATTGTTTTTGAATCCTTCATTCCAGCTGTCAACCAGTTTTTCCTTCGAAACCTCATCATAAAGAAAGTGCATGACAATCCGTTTGCCGCTGTCTGCTCCGATCACCTCTTTGGCATTGGCAGATGGCATTTCCATATACAGTGCACCCACATAAATCTTGAAAAAGAACTTGGATCGAATACCGGCCCCATTGAGCACCAATGTTTTTCCGCCCTCCGCGTTGAGCTGTTCTTTAAGCTGGACACCTGCAACATCGCGGGCTTCGGCCTGTGGTGCCTGGCAGAATACAAAAAGCAGAATAGCTAAAACAGCCGACAACATCTGTGAGACGGTAGTCAATCTGAACGAATAGCGGTTATTTCCCTTTTTCATCCTTTTCTCCTTGTTCGCCTGGACATTCAGTTCTCGCATGTATAATCCAATAATTTTTCGACATATTAAAGTGTTATCAAGCAAAACGATACTCTCCGTCACGGATTCAGATATCACACTGATCCTGCAATAGCAGTTGCCAAGTTAACGGATATTTTAAAAACCGGTCCCTGTCCGATTGTTATCAGCCATTGCCCCCGCTTCGATCTAACGCCAGCTTCTTTTGTCTTTCACGCAGCGCCAAAACAAAGAGATAGCCGTAATCACAGGCTGCCAGAATTGAGATCAGACAAGCTACCCACAGAACAATCAGGATATTATCGGGAAAGAGCAACGTTGTGAAAAAAAGAAGGAACTGACCCATTGTGGCCGCCTTGCCCAGCCACCGGACATCCATCTTCTGAAATGAGGACCAGAGCTTGAGGGCTGCCGCATATATCGCCGTTCCGGCAACTATGAGATCCCGTGCCAGCACCAACGGTAACCACAAGAAGGAAAACTTTCCCATCTTCACAAAGGTCATCAGGGCAACCAGGACAAAAAGCTTATCGGAAATACCATCCAACAAGCCGCCCAGCCAGCTTTCCACTTTTAAGAGTCGGGCAAGATAGCCATCAAGGATATCACTGACTCCTGCTCCAATAACAAGCCATATCCAGACCCGCTCTGGACAAAACGGAAAAACAACGGCACAGATCAGCCTGAGAAACGATAATAGATTTGGAATGATAAACGCGTATCGCCGCATTTGTTATACTCCATCATACCGATAATTACCGGTAACACTATATGGTCTCCTTAACATTGTCGGCTCACGTTCAATACCAACAAAAGAGACTTTAAAAAAGCAGAAGACTGTTTGTAGAACGATGAAAAAAGCCTACAATTCTGGATAATACTTAAAAAAAAGAAAGAAAGAACCACTTTTTTTGACGGGTGATCACTATATGATAACCCGCACCGGTTACACTTCATTCAAATAAAATGGAGGAAACCGATGAAAAAGAACACGCACGTACATGTTGACCTTCTGTATTGCCAGCCGCTACCAACCTTGCCCATCGATATCCTTTCGTCAAAAAGGCTATGGGAAAAACGGATTGCATCGTATCTGCCTTCTCTTAAAAAACTGTTGATAAGCTGCATCATCACCCTGGCCCTCTGCTGTGTTCTTACTCTGGGCACCTGGCTGTTTCTGATCCAACTCGCCGAGCACGGCTGGTAATGGAAGGCAAATATTGTATATATATTTTTTTTCTTGAGGTCATTTCTCGTGAAGAAACAGTAAACAGTGGACCAGGTTTGTTTGGTACTGTTTCCCAATATAAGCCAAAAGAGAGAGGAACAGAATCCATCTGTTACCTCATCCTTAAAAGTCGATGAGTAGGCCAGGTTTGTTTGGAAATGGTGCATCGCTATAGCATAACCTATGCGGTGCGCCATTTCCGGACAAAGATGGCCTGCTTCTCGGCTTTTAAGATTCTTTCCAGTCGGGTCTTAGGTAGAGCTCTGTCAGCTGTTTTCTGGCAACCGACGCCGGAGCTTCCGTTAACGGGCAGGTGGCTTTCTGGGTTTTGGGAAAGGCGATAACGTCGCGAATTGAACCGGAACCGGTGATCAGCATGAGCAGCCTGTCAAGACCAAAGGCAATGCCGCCATGGGGCGGAGCGCCAAGATCCAGTGCTTTGAGCAAAAAGCCGAACTTATCATGGGCCTCCTGCTCATCGATACCAATGGCCTGCAGGGTTTTCATCTGCACATCTTTTTGATGGATTCGGATTGATCCGCCGCCAATCTCACAACCGTTCAACACCAGGTCATAGGCCCGACTGTAAACAGCGGCGGGATCCGTCTCAAGTTTGTCCAGATCCTTTTCTTTTGGTGAGGTAAAGGGGTGATGCAGTGCTTGAAACCGCTTTTCCTTTTCATCGTACTCTACAAGAGGGAAGTCGGTGACCCAGGCAAACTCGAACCGGTCCGTTTGCAACAGATCCAGACGGTGTGCCAGCTCAACTCTTAGCTCGGACAACACCTGGAAGACCGTTGACTTACGATCCGCTCCAAAGAAAAGCAGGTCGCCCTCCTTAGCATCAAGCGCTTCTGCAATGCTCTCTCGTTCCTCATCGGTGAAAAATTTGCCAATGGGAGATTGCCACTCCCCATCCGCTTTCATTTTTACCCAGGCAAGCCCTTTTGCCCCGAACTGGACAGCAAAATCGGTGAGGTCGTCGAGATCCTTTCGTGAAAAGGAAGAGCACCCCTTGGCGTTCAATCCCCGTACGGTTCCACCTTTATCGGCAACTGAACGAAACACCTTAAAAGAACAATCAGCCGCGATCTCGGTGAGGTTGACCAGTTCCATACCAAAGCGGGTATCGGGCCGGTCTGTACCGAAGCGGTCCATGGCCTCATCATAGGTGATCCTTGAAAAAGGCGGCTTCATATCGAGTTCCAGGGTCTCTTTAAACAACGCGCTGATCATTCCTTCGGTGACCCGGATAATCTGTTCTTCGTCAACAAAGGACAGCTCCATATCGATCTGGGTGAACTCCGGCTGCCTGTCGGCCCGCAGATCCTCGTCCCGGAAGCATTTAACAATCTGATAGTAACGGTCCATACCGGCCATCATCAACAACTGCTTGAAAAGCTGTGGAGATTGCGGCAGGGCATAGAACTTGCCCGCGTTGACCCGGCTGGGAACCAGGTAATCCCTGGCACCTTCAGGAGTTGAACGGGTCAACATGGGTGTTTCAACCTCTAAAAAACTATTGCCGTTGAGGTAGTTCCTGACAGCCTGGACGGCTTTGTGACGGATAATCAGGTTTTGAGCCATTTGAGGACGGCGCAAATCAAGATAACGGTACTGGAGACGCAGGTTATCGGAAACATCCGAGTCCTCATCCAACGGAAAGGGTGGTGTTTCACTGGTGTTTAAAATACGCAGTTCACTGACCAGCACCTCGATATCGCCGGTTTTCAGTTTGGGATTGGCCATATCATCCGGCCTCAACTCGACCTTGCCTTTCACCGCCAGCACCCATTCCGGGCGGATACGGTGCGCTTTACTATGTTCGTCGGGATTGATCTCCGGATTGAAAACCACCTGAGTTATGCCGTATCGGTCCCGCAGATCGACAAAAATAACACCGCCATGATCCCGTCTGCGCAGGACCCATCCCATGAGGACAACTTCTTCCCCGACGTTTTCCTTCACCAGATCATGACAGAAATGTGTTCGTTGTAAACTTCCCATCGATTCCATATGTCTATTTTACCACTCCCGTTGCCGGATTATTACTGGAAACCGGCTGATGAGGCCACTCAGCAGCCTGCCGCTTTTTCCTTGATAATCCTCTGTATGATTTCAGCGCTGTCGAGACCGATGTCCTGCTGCTCCTTGGTCTTCATATCCCTAAACAGCACTGTTCCCTTTGCCATTTCATCGTCACCGATAATGCAGACAAAGGCAGCGCCCGCCTTGTCCGCCTGCTTCATCTGGCTCTTCAGACTTCTGGCCTGGTGATCCATCAGGGCTGAAATCCCGTTTCTTCTCAGTTCATGGACCAGCCCAAAACTGTATGTTGATGCTTGCTTGCCGAGTCCGGCAACAAACACATCAAGCTTCTCAGGTTTCTGTCGGCTCTCCTGCTGCTGAAGCAGTAGAACAAGCCGTTCAATACCGAGCGCGAAACCGATCCCCGGCATCTTGGGCCCGCCAAGCTGCTCAACAAGACCGTCATAACGTCCACCGGCACCAACGGCGTCCTGGGCGCCGAGATCGCCGGTAATAAACTCAAATGTGGTCCGGCAGTAATAGTCGAGTCCCCGCACCATGAACCGGTTCAGCCGGTACTCTACGCCAAGGATATCAAGCTGCTGCCGGACAGCGTCAAAATGATCATCGCATTCCGTGCAGAGGTTGTCCTGAATGGACGGCGCATTTTGAACCAGCTCCCGACACTGAGGATTTTTACAGTCAAGTACCCGCAGAGGATTATTGGTCACTCGTCTCCTGCAATCATCGCACAGGACATCCATGGACTCATGGAGAAACGACAGTAGTTTTTTCCTGAACGCCGGTCGGCAAGCCTTACAGCCCAGGGAATTAAGCTCGAGGCTGACCTGGAGCCCCAGCTCTTCAAGAATCATGGATCCCATTGCCATGATCTCGGCATCGACCAATGGCCCGGGAGCTCCCAACAGCTCGGCGCTGATCTGATGAAACTGTCTCAGCCGTCCCTTCTGGGGTCGTTCATGCCGGAACATGGGACCAATGGTAAAAAGTCGCTGAACAGGTTTCTGAACATAGAGGCCATGCTGGATATAGGCTCTGAGTAACGATGCCGTCGCCTCCGGCCGCATGGTGACACCTTTTTCAACAAAGGTGTACATCTCCTTTTCGACGATGTCGGTCATTTCACCGATTGATCGAGCAAAAAGTTCGGTTTTTTCTAAGATCGGCAGCCTGATCTCAAAAAAGTGAAAGCAACTAAACACCTCCCTTGCTTTTACCTCAACCTGTTGCCAGATTGCTACTTCGCTGGGAAGTATGTCTTTAAAACCGTTTAAACCTGCTATTTTCAAAAGTTCTTTCCTCCTGAAAAACTAAAGAGACCCTCCCAGGATCAATACCAGGCCTCTCTCTAAACCCGTTGAATTGACTACTACTCCGTTTGTTTTTGAAAAACAAATGAATAAAATACACTATGGTAAAAAAGTCAAGGTGGGTAGCGTCGCAAATCCTGGAAACGGTTTGGTTTTGTAGTGCACGGCCTCATCTCTTGAGAAATGGGGGGGCACTGGCCGGCATGGGAGAAAGAACCGGACAGATATAGAATTGATTATCATTGACAAGTTCCCTTGACAAAACAGGTTAATGGGGGCATTATCCACTTTCTACTCTGGAATGTGGCCGTTTCGGCACTACCTGCCAGTAAGTTAAGGAAAAATCAATTGAGCAAAAAGACTCGATCCTATTATCAAATGAATACGTTGAACTTGATTCGTATTGACACTCAAGGAGTTTAACCAGTCACAATGAAATTGCCCTCACTTAAAATCGCAGATTTCACTGCAAGAATCCCTCTGATCCAGGGAGGCATGTCCATCCGCGTTTCTACCGCTTCCCTGGCTTCGGCGGTGGCCAACTGTGGTGGTATCGGCGTTATCGGCGGCTCCGGTATTCCTGTCGAAGATCTCCAGGAGGATATTGAAAAAGCGAAAAAGGCCACAGATGGTATTGTCGCCGTCAATATCATGTATGCCATGAAGAATTTTTATGATATGGTCATCGGCTCTATTGAAGCAGGTATCGATATGATTATTACCGGTGCCGGCTTCTCCCGGGATATTTTCAAGATCGGCCGGGAGCACAACACGCCGATTGTCATGATTGTCTCTTCCGCACCCTTTGCCAGGCTTGCCGAAAAGCTCGGGGCTGCAGCGGTTATCGTTGAATCGAAGGAGGCCGGCGGACACCTTGGAACCGATCGTCCGTTACGGGAGATTTTTCCAGGTATACGCAAAGTAGTCAAGAAAATACCGCTTATCGCCGCCGGGGGTATCACCAACGGCTTTGAGATGGCTGAGATGATGGATAAGTACAGAGCCGACGGCATCCAGATCGCCTCCCGCTTTGTCCTCAGCGAAGAGTGCGATGTTGATGACAACTTCAAACAGACTTTTTTAAATGCCCAAAAAGAGGATATCGTTCTGACATCTTCACCGGTGGGTTTGCCTGGACGCGCTATCAATACGCCCTTTGTAGAAGCGAAAAACGCAGGCGTTGACATGACCACCAAGAAGTGTGAATACGTCTGCCTGAAGAAATGTGACCACCATTACTGTATAAATGAGCGGCTGAATATGGCACGGGAGGGTAACATCGAAGAAGGGTTGGTGTTTTCCGGAGAAAACACCTATAAGATGAAAGAGATTTTACCGGTTGCCGAGATTTTCAAACGCTTTACCCGACAGGCCGAATCGGTGTATAAAGAAAACCGGGGTTTCGACCCTGTTAACTAGAATAGACCGCTGATCCTTAAGTTGTGGTTGCCGAAAAAACACCATCACCCAGCCTTACTTGGGAAAACCCGGAATCCGCCCGTGTTTTATCTCCGGCTGAACATCCGATATCGAACGGTCTGATTGATCCGGACGCCCTCTTTGTGATGAAAAAGCTGAACCGTTCCGGATTTTGCTGTTATCTGGTCGGTGGTGGAGTCAGGGACCTGTATCTGGGCAAGACACCGAAAGATTTCGATATTTCTACCGACGCAAAACCTGGTCAAATCCGCAAGCTGTTTCGCAACTCCGCCACCATTGGCAGGCGTTTCAAGCTGGTTCAGCTGTTTTTCAAGGGAGGCAAAATAATCGAGGTTTCCACGCTCAGATCTCTGTCGGAATATGATATTGACGGTCCCGAGATGGTGCTGGCTCCCAACAACACCTTCGGAACCCTTGATCAGGACGCCAGACGGCGGGATCTTACAATCAACTCTCTTTTCTACGAAATCGAACACCAAACGATTATTGATTACGTCGGCGGTGTGGCCGATCTTGACAACTCGACTATCCGGGTAGTCGGCGACCCCAATGTCCGGCTGCGCCGGGATCCGGTAAGGATGATGCGGGTCATCAGGCATGCAGTGCGAAATAACTTCTCCATTGAGCCTGGAAGCTGGCAGGCTGTCTGTCATCACCACTCCAAATTGACACTCTGCCCGCCCTCGCGCCTTCGAGACGAACTATTCAAGGATCTTAGGGGATCCTGTTCCAGACGCTGGTTCGAACTGGCCTCCAGTTCGGGAATCTTTTCCACCTTGCTGCCCCCTTATGATGAATGTCCCGAGTGGTCTAAAGACCAGAAGAAATCTGTGCAACAACAGTTGAACAAGCTGTTTCGTGTGATCGATAAATTAATCGGGCTGGTACGACAGGGACGGATGGTTGAACCGTCGGATTGCTTCCTGCTCGCTCTTATACTGATTCCCTGGGCCAAGCGCACATTTAAGCTCCTGGACGGTGAACCAAAAGGACCCGCTCTTTTCCAACTGACAAAAAAGATACGCAACGGGATCAACCGTGAAATCGGTAACCATCTTAATCTCCGTAAATCAATACGCCAGGAAATCACTTTACTGCTCATCAACCTGGTTCAGTTTTCCCATCACAGTAAAAAGAAACGATTGCCCGGCTGGTTGAAAAGAAAGAAATACTTTGCCCGGGCGAACCTCTTTTACTGCTGCTACCTGGAAGCAGAAACCGGTCGGCCCATACCTGACCGACTTCTGGCTCACAAGGGCTTTTCCATTAAGACTGAACCAATCGGTGGAAGAGGAAAACGACGTTCATCCAAAAAAAGCCGTCCAGCATTTTCTTCAAAACCCAACGGTTCCATTTTCGGATTAGAATAAACTCATCTTCAGACGCCAGTATTGCAGGACTTCACCCAACCACTTGAATTGGCCCTTCATTGGCACTTCTCACATGAATTGGCACTTCTTTTGTATACCTAAAACAACATCTCTAACCTCAACACCTGTTCGCGACAAACGCTCCATTAATTTGCAATGATCAGCGCTTGTAGATTTACCAATCAAAATTACTCATAAATTCAAAACGTTATTCGGTTGCCTTCTTGCTCACAAATTTATAGGTTTGCTGGGCAGTTTGTGATATGTTATCAATGTGATATATCTGCTCTATGATTTATGGGTTCATTGCTGGATGGCTGAATGCTCTCAGGCAGTATCCGTACAAACCTGATCTTGCATGAGGCTTTAAGGGGGTAGTCGCCAGCTTAGGTTGTTTATACAATCGCGCATTGCGCAAAACTTTTTCAGCAAGAGGAGGTTTGAAATGGCAGACACAGGAAAGAACGACGTGGGTCCGCACGTTACCCGTCGCGGATTCATCAAAGGCTGTACTATGGCAGCAGCGGCTCTCGGGCTGTCTGAAACCATGGTCCCCAAAATGGTGGAAGCGGCAACATCAGCCCAGCGGCCACCAGTAGTTTGGCTCCACTTTCAGGAATGCACCGGTTGCACGGAAAGCTTGCTCCGAGGCTCCCACCCTGACCTGGCCAGACTTATTCTCGACATTATTTCTCTTGACTACCATGAGACGGTCATGGCAGCAGCCGGTCATCAGGCTGAGAAGTCTCTTCATGATACCATCGAGAAATACAAAGGTAAGTTCATCTGCGTTGTCGAAGGAGCAATCCCCACAAAAGACAACGGTATCTACTGCAAAATTTCAGGACGGACGGCGATGGACATCCTGGCCGAAGTGGCGCCGAAAGCGGCTGCCATCCTTTCAATCGGTACCTGCGCCTCTTATGGCGGCATCCAGGCGGCCGATCCGAATCCAACCGGCGCCGTCGGTGTTGCCGATCTGGTTTCCGGTACCCCGGTACTCAACATCCCCGGCTGTCCTCCCAACCCGATCATGTTCCTCGGAACAG
>CAZUUJ010000031.1:0-39568 GCA_964623625.1 uncultured Desulfocapsaceae bacterium | reverse complement strand
CACTTACAGGGGACTTGAACCCCATTAGTTCACGCCCATGCCGGGCGTACACAAATCATTCCACCAGACTCGCTGAAGCTCGCCGGTGAACTTAACGTCATGCAGTGAGCATTTAAGTTCATATTATTAGAGATAGAATATGTATAAGCGAAATAAATCTGAAGTTCCACAAAGGAAACGTCATGGATTACTTTCTCATATCATGCTTCAGAAAGGTGATGTACCTGATACTCAGCTGTCAGTTACATGGGTTGAGGTGAAATCCGGCGCCTCTCAAAAACCTCACAAACATCCGCCTGAGCAAACCTATATTATCTTACAGGGACAGGGCAAGATGAATGTCGGCGATGAAAGCCGTAGTGTACAAAAGGGGGATATCATCTATATCCCTTCTGATATTCCTCATTTTTTAGAAAATACCAGTGACGAAACAATAATTTATATTTCCGCTTCTGCACCTGCTTATGATTTTGAAGCCTTATATGATGAAGGCGAATTGAGTAAATGAGAAGAACCGATTCATATCCAAGCGCTGCTGTCGGAAGACCAGGACCATGCCGCCGCGCCTTGTGTTCACCTATGGCGCACAGGCTGGTCAGGATTTCGATCAGGCCTATGTGACAGGTCCATCGTATAATTATATCATATCAGTCAGCTTAGACGATCCAAAGGGGGCAGTTAGAATGAGCATAATAACCAGGATTATTGGTAATCAGGCACGACGGTCCCGCTCAGTGCATCGTTGCGACGAAATAGACTCTCCGTGTCGCATAACCATGCCTTACACTTGGACGGGAACTCCGCTGCGCTCCATATCGCCAGTGAATGCGACGTTAACGGAATAAAATATGAAAATAAAAAGGGCAACAGAATCCGATATTGAAGCGATCATATCCGTTGATCATGTGGCTGCAGACCATGAAAACCGTAGGCGGCATATTTGTGAGTGGGTATCAGGAGACAGTACTATATTAGCCGTAATTGATGATGCTGTGGTTGGGTATGCCGTACTTGAGTACACCTTTTTCTCGCAGGGATTCATCTCCATGTTGATCGTTGCAGAGGCGAGCCGACGCAGAGGAGTGGGCACTGCTCTAGTCTCGCATCTGGAAGAAATATGTAAGACAGGCAGGCTATTCACGTCAACCAATAAATCAAATGAACCAATGCAAGCACTCATGCAAAGCATGTCATATGAACCGAGTGGTATTGTGCATAATTTGGATGATGGGGATCCCGAACTATTTTACTTCAAAAAGCTCGATGGGAACCGCTAACCAGGCGCTTCAGCCGACAGCTACTCGACTCGGCTGAGCTGTTCGTTGGCCCTACAAGGAAATATAGACATGCCGATAAAATACAATTATGACGCAGGTGCAAACATTATTCACTCACATCCATACGCAGAACTTACACTTTCAGAAGTCATCGCGTACATCGATGACCTCATACAAAACAGTGCAATATCGGATGGATCCATTGAAGTTGTCCACTTTGATAAAGTCGACAACTTCTTATTCTCATCGGAAGAAGCTTCTGGGTTACCACCAAAGCTATATGAACTTTTCAACGAGAAAAGCATACAGGCAACGATTCTTGTAGGCAAACGGGACTTGCACTATGGGACTGCACGCATGCTGAAAACAATGTACGAGTTACAAGACCCTAAATATCCGTCGTTTGTTGTACGCAATGACGAAGAGCTTCACCGTGTAATACATGACATTTCAGGCTAACAAGCCGCTGCAGCTGCATTGTCACTGCATGCAATTCCTCGTTTTACTCGTGCAAGCTGTTCCACTCAGCTAAGCTCGCGTTAGCCCAAATAAATTAGATGAAATACATAACATCATACAATAAAGAATGGCCTGAAAGATTCACTCAGATTTCTGGATACATGACGGATTTCATTCCTGATGACTGCTTGTTTCATCATGTGGGTTCGACTTCAGTGCCAGGCATGTCAGCAAAGGACATCATTGATTTGGATATTGAATACGCCAAAGGCTCATTCCAAGCATTGATTAGCGGTCTGCGAGAAGCTGGATATGAACACGAAGGCGACTTGGGTATATCAGGGCGTGATGCTTTCAAACCAATTTTGGGTTCTTCTGCAATGGCTTTGCCTGCTCATCATCCATATGCATGTGAGATTGGTGCGTTTGAACTCCAGAAGCATCTCGCATTCCGGGAGTACTTGAGAGCCCATCCTGAACGTGCAACTTGGCTCTCGAAGATGAAACTATTAGCAGATGCTTCAGCAAAGAGTAGAGATGAATACATTGAGAATAAGTTGCGTTATTATGAAACAATAACCAGAGAATCATTGGAGTGGGCTAACGTTAAGTAAAGGAGCAATTAACAATGTTGACTGGTATCCATTTTCTGCTTACCTATACCTGTAATCTTGAGTGTGATCACTGTTTTCTTTATTGTGGTCCCAATTCAAGAGGGACATTTACTGTCAAACAAATATCTCAGATTCTTGATGAATCGAAGAATATTGGAACGGTACAGTGGGTCTTCTTTGAAGGAGGTGAGCCATTCCTCTTTTTCCCAATTCTTATTGAAGGTATTAAGCGAGCACACCAATTGGACTTCAAGGTTGGTGTTGTAACAAATGCTTATGGCGCTCTTTCGGAAGAAGATGCGGAATTGTGGTTGAAGCCTTTGGCAGATGCAGGTGTATCATACATCAATATCAGCAATGACTCCCTGCATTACGGTGATGCAAAACAAAATCCTGCTGCAACTGCCATTGGAGTTGCAGAGCGCCTGGGAATAGCAACCTCGCCAATATGTCTCGACAAACCAAAGGTTGAAGTACAGCAGTCGGATACAGGTGAAAAGGGCCAGCCCATAGTTGGCGGAACTGTCACGTTTCGGGGAAGAGCGGTCGAAAAGCTCTCTGGAGATCTTCCAAGAAAATCGATAAATGAGTTACACGAATGTCCATTCGAAGATCTCATTGACCCCAAGCGTGTTCATATAGACGCATATGGAAATGTCCAGATTTGCCAGGGCATCATAATGGGGAACTGCTGGGAAACCCCTCTTTCAGAGTTGGTCAGAGATTATGATGCCCAGAAACATCACATTTGTGGGCCATTGGTACGGGGAGGTCCGGCTCGGCTTGTCGAAGAGTATGGTCTTGAGGTGGAAAAGGAATACATAGATGAATGTCACCTTTGCTATACCGCACGATTGGTATTACTCGACAAGGTCCCAGAGCATCTTGCTCCGAGACAGGTATATGGGCTTGAATAGAACTGGAAATTCCACATAACAATGCCATGCGGTCGGACGCTCGTACCTCTCGTCGCTGATGGCTTACGTTTTAAGCAAAGTAAAAAATAATGCATCTCGTAATGTTTGATATAGACGGTACTTTGATAGAGTCCTTTGATTTTGATGCAAACTGTTTCAAGACTGCGGTTCAGGATGTTTTGGACACGACAATTGATACTAACTGGGGTAATTACGATCATGTCACTGATTCAGGAATACTGAACCAGATACTCGATGAACTTAACCCCTCGGGAGATCGTGAGTTTATCATTGCTTCTATCAAAAAAAGGTTCATCGAACATGTCTCCGACTATTTGAAAAAAAATGATGTTTCCCCTATTCGAGGTGCATCAGATTTTCTGCCTCATTTGATGGATCGAAAAAACGTAAAGTTAGCTATGGCTACTGGAGGATGGTTTGAATCTGCGTTATTAAAACTGAAAGCAGCAGGCCTTTATAAGCAAGGAATACCCATGGCTTCATCTTCGGACCATTTCAGCAGAATGGAAATCATGAAAATAGCAGAATCTCGTTGCGGAACGTCCCAATACGAATCAAAAACATATTTTGGCGATGCTCAATGGGATCTGAAGGCTTCAGAAGCCCTTGGGTACAATTTTGTATTGGTTGGGAAGCGCTTTAAATATAAGCCATCTTTTCAGGACTACTCGGCAAAAGAAGCTATTATGAACCATATCGGCTTATAACCTCTGCATTAATGGCGACGGCAATAAGCCACCGCACGTGAAGCATGCGTTATGTAGAAAATAATTATGATATTATCGGCGTTTATTCTAATCCCAGTACTACTATTTTTAATTTATCTGTTTTTTACCACTTCACCAAAGTATGTCGAAAAAACAGTTAGTAGAAGTTACAACTTAAAAGTTATGACCTTTGGAATAATAGCATGTATAGCAGTTAGTCTTTATTCCTACTTGACAACAGGTCAATCGATAGATGCACCTTGGTGGCCAGTGTTTGCTTTTTTCGGTTCAGCAATAGTTTTGTCAATAGTATTGCTTTTTGGTGGTTTTTATAGAAATTTCATTTATTTCAAGAAACAAAAGCAATAAAAACAAATACATAACAAGCCAATTATCGCTGACCGTAAAACATCGGCGGTGTAGTCAAACTAAACGTTACGCCTACAGCATTTACCAAATTCAGTTTTAATCTTTCGTATTTCGCGGCAGGTTATCGCAACGTTCTGCATCGGGAAATCGTACCCTATGTTTTTTAAAGTTGGTTTCAGCTTTATTCGGGTCCCAAGTTTATTAAAATCAAAATTATTCAAAGGTCTTTAAAAAATGATATTGACATCACAAGGAAACTCTTATATTTTTGGATGGCCGTCCAGCCAAGCTTATTGACTTATTGATGGGACATACTAACGACATGGTATCTAATTCAAATACTGACCCAAAAACTCAGAAAATACTTGCTGCTGCTAGAACCATTCTTGCACAAAATGGATATATGGGGACTACCATTAGTGCTGTAGCCAAAGAGGCAGGTGTCTCAAGAGGACTACTCCACTACTATTTTAAAAATAAAAATGAAATGTTGGCTCGTGTTATCAAAGAGAACATGGAAGTCAGTATTGTGATGATTACAAGACTGTTCGAACGATTTGATACACCAGAAGGATACGCCAAGGCTATCACAGATTTATTACGGTCAGTAATGGAAAATGACCCTGATTTTTTCAATCTTTTTTTTGAAGGATTTGCTGTAGCCAGGCACAGCAGCATTGTTCACCAGGAGCTGGCATCGCTATATGGAAAATTCAGATTGGCAATGGAGCATGGATTGGCACAGGCTGAGGAGAAAGGAAATATAACGCCAAGTTTACCTGTAGAAGCGTTGGCAGCAATCATCACAGGAATCATTGACGGAATGGGGGTCCAATTATTAACCGAGCCGGAGCTTTGCCGGAATAGTGTGATCTGGGAAAGTATAGAAAAGGCCATTATTGATTTACTAATTGAAAGAAAGTAAAAAAATTTCCAGCAACTTTGGCTGGCCGTCCATCCAGAGTTGAACAAAGGAGGTCATTCATGAATTCACAAACCATTACACTTAAAAGTGATATTAACATTCATTATTATACTGCAGGGGGGGAAGGCAATCCAACACTTCTACTACTCCATGGTTGGCCATCAAGTGCGTTACTCTGGCGTTTACTGATACCAGAACTGTCCAAACATTTCTTTATCCTTTGCCCTGACTTACCCGGACATGGATACTCATCCAAACCCAGGGATGCGATTTATGATAAAGATTTCTTAAGCCGGTTTATCCTTGAATTTCTCGATGCATTAGCGATTGATCAAGCCCATCTTGGTTGCCATGATCTTGGGGGAACAGCTGCACTCGTATTTGCATCCCGATATCCTGGACGTATCAACAAATTTATTGTGATGAATACAAGCCCATATGCAGACTGGCACTGGCGGTTGAGATTTACGATTTTTCTATTAAAGCAACCCATGCTTACCAGCCTGTTTTTAAATCCCTTTGTTTTTAAACAGGTCCTGAAATCAGGCTTGTTCAACCATCAATTAATCACTAAAGAATTAATCGATGTATTTAGAAGGCCATGGTTGGATTCAAAAGAAGCACATGCCTCATTCTCAAAAACAATTGCTGTACCACCTGAAGATTTAGCCCTGTCTAAAGATGAACTCAAACAGATCAAACTCCCAACTCTGGTCCTCTGGGGGAAAAAAGATATCTTTTTCCCCATGCAGGTTGCCCGGCAGCTTCATAAAGATATCCCAGGTTCAAAGCTTATCGGTGTGGATAGTGCTGCACATTTTCTACAGGAAGAACAACCCGAGTTCATCCAAAAGGAAATGATTGAATTCTTGGCTGCCTAATATAAAACAACGGGGTCTACATTCTTCACGGATTTAAAATATCGGAATCGAATTCTGATTGAATAAAGCATAGGTTCAATCAGACCGGAATAATACAGAATTGTTATAATCGATTCAGGATATTGTTACATAATGTGTCCATAACACTCCATTCGTAGCGGTGTATAGTTCAAAGAATGGGAATAAAATAAGCTTAAAAGAGAGATGAAATTATTATTTGTCAGGAGTGTAGACGCGACCCCTTTGTTTATTTAACTTTAAATCACAGATTGTCTTGATAGAAACAGAAGAATAATTAATATCTTTCGTTATTGTTCATGAAATCTTCGGGGTACGGATGGTTTGAAATTCGCAGTATCCAGGAACTGTTGGGGCATAGGGACGTTAAAACAACGATGGTTTATACTCATGTTCTTAATCGTGGTGGCCAAGGCAAAAAAGTCAGACAGATCGCCTTTGAAATATTCATACAATAATTTAATGAGCAATTTTCTTCTCTAGCGTACTTTTAAGTCCGTTAGAGAAGAATACGAAATAACCTTGCCCAAATAATATATATTATTGATATTAAATCAAATTAATGAACAACAAAGTGATAATCGTGTCGGCAAACACGTCTCTTTTTGTACGTATTAGCCAAAATATTTAGGACGCATAATATTGGTCAGGCCTTTATGATAAGACTTGACAAGGTGTACGCAATGACGTACCGCTCGAATATGAAAATTCAATTCCATAAAGTGTAAGAGCTATGCCAACACTAACAGCCACTGAAGCAAGGTCAAATCTTTATCGGCTTATTGACGAAGCAGCATGTTCCCACGAGCCAATTATTATAAAGGGGAAGCGTGGCAGCGCTGTACTTATTTCCGAAGATGACTGGCGCGCTATCCAAGAAACCATGTACCTGCTAAATCTCCCTGGTATGCGGGAATCAATTCGGGAAGGATTAGCCACTCCAATCGAGGAATGTACTCAGGAACTTGACTGGTAATGTGGCAAGTTGTTTTCACAAAACAAGCTCAAAAAGACGGCAAAAAGTTATCCTCTGCCGGTCTACCTCCAAAAGCTGAAAAGCTGATTGAAATCTTGCGTGGGAATCCATACCAAAAACCTCCGCCACTCGAAAAGCTCTTAGGTGATTTATCCGGGGCCTTTTCCCGGCGAATAAATATACAACATCGGTTAGTCTATCAAATCCTTGACAACAAAAAAGTTGCTAAAGTGATTAGGATGTGGACTCACTATGAATGAACAGACATAACATTGCGCTTTCAGTCGGACTCGGTAAACCTCGCCGCTGATGGCTAATGTTATGATCAAAAAATGAGGTCAACATGAAACATAGTTACTGGTTCAACTCTGAGTTATTCCGGGTTCAAAAAGGAAAAGGCGACCAAACTAATCCTCGCTGTTATGGGAAAGAACTTGCTACATGGCTATACAGCAAATTAAAAAATCGAGGTTATAAAGATGTCAAGCTTATACCAGAAGACTTGGGCTGGTATGTAATGTGTTCAAGTAAAAACTATATGCTGTGGGTCTGTTGTGAATCAATTCTCAACGAAAATTATGATTCAGATAGTCCCCCTAAAGCAAAAGACATTACTTGGCATGTCTACCCTGAAATTGAAGTACCAATATTCTTTTTTTATTCATGGGTTAAGAACCTTATAGGCATAATGGATTTAGAAGAACCGCTAAACAAGTTAAATGAAGAATTGTCACAAATCTTACATTCCGAGCCCAAGATAGTGTTCTGTGACGAACCATAATATAAAAACTGGCATAATGCGGAGTCGGAGTGGGCCACGATAACAACCAGAAGATATAGACAAGAAGCGATTAATAAAGGTGTTCTTGAGGAATGCAATATGAAGTATGTTCACGGCTATGATCCAAGGGAAAATATTCGGTTACAGGATCAAGCTTCCACCCTTGTTCAATTGTTACATTCAGACACAACCTATCCAGCCGGAAGTAGAGTTCTCGAGGCTGGGTGTGGGGTTGGTGCACAAACCATAACCTTAGCAAAAAATAGTCCTCAGGCCAGTTTCACATCAATTGATATTTCAAAAGACTCTATTCGTGAAGCCAGGAAAAAGATTGGGCAAGCTGGTTTTTCGAATGTAAGCTTCCAGCAAGGCGATATCTTTAGACTTCAATTTGAGCCTGAATCATTTGATCACCTCTTTATTTGTTTTGTGCTTGAACACTTAGCACAGCCTGTGGAGGCATTAGGTTTGCTCAAAAATCTTCTTAAGGTCGGTGGCACAATAACTGTTATAGAAGGGGATCACGGATCGACTTATTTTTACCCGGATAGCGAGGCTGCGCACGAAGCAATTCAATGTCAAGTTGAACTGCAAAAGCGAGCTGGGGGCAATGCCAATATTGGCAGACAGCTATACCCTCTCCTGAAAAAAGCAGGTTTCAACTCTATCCAAGTATCTCCCCGGATGGTATATGCTGATTCAAGCAGACCACAGTTAGTCGAGGGATTTACCAGGAACACCTTTACTGCAATGATTGAAGGCATCCGGGAACCATCAATTGAATCCGGGTTAATTACTGGTGAGACATTTGATGAAGGAATAAAGGACCTTTACAGAACGGCAGAGGATGATGGTGTCTTTTGCTACACATTTTTTAAGGCATTTTCAACAAAAGACTAGTGTTGTTGCGACAACATTTGATTTCCATGAACAAACTGGAACCAATTTTCTAATTTTTGGATTTTAGGGATAATCAGAAAAATGAAATGTCTTGTTGTCACAACCCATCCACTTTCAAATAGCCTTTGCAAGCTATTGACCGATGGAGTCGTCAACAAGCTGTTAAGCATGAATCATGAAGTGACGGTAGAAGATCTCTATGCCGACAAATTTGACCCTGTGTTAACTGTTAAAGAAAGGGAATCGTATTACACAGATCTCTATGATGCTTCCGAGCTCACTGAAGAAATAAAAAGGTTACTGGAGGCTGAAGCCCTTGTGTTGTTGTTCCCAACGTGGTGGTTTAGTTTTCCTGCAATGCTCAAAGGGTGGTTTGATCGAGTTTGGGCTCCAGGTTTTGCTTATGATCATGCGAGTGATTTCGGGCCAATTACACCTCGTTTGGGTAATTTGAAGAAAGTATTGGTAGTAACAACACTTGGAGCTCCCTGGTGGGTTGACAGGTTAATCATGTGGCAGCCTGTTAAAAGAGTTATAAAAATAGCATTGTTACACACCTGTGCTAAAAAAAGCTCTTTAAAGTATTTATCCCTCTATAACTCAGAAAATCTCAGTGAACAAAGCATAGATCAATTCAAACACAAGATTGAAAAGTCCTTAATGGACTGGAAATAGAACCTTTCTAACAAATTCGCCAGCCCCTGAACACATCACCCCCAGATGAGCTCTATTGACCAGACAGGTATCAGAACATATAATGAGCGCTGATCATATTTCATATCAAATTGGAATACCGGAGAAATTCAGGTCGGTAGCTGCAGAACTCTATGATGAAGCATTTGGAAAAAAGCTGTCAGTTGCCGTAAAAAACGACAAAGACCGAAAGTGCTTATTTAATAAAGGTTTGACGCTGAAATATGCTATAAGTGCAATTTCTAATCAGGAAAATCAGGGGCTGTTGGGCATAGCGGGCTTCCAAACTTCGGATGGTTCATTGACAGGGGGGGTGGGCTACCGTGATCTGCTGTCACAACTGGGCTTTGTCAAAGGCAACTGGGCGGCTGTTATATTCAGTCTTTACGAAAGAAAGCCAAAACCCGGGCAACTGGTCATGGACGGCATTGCAGTTCATTGGGATGCAAGGGGAATGGGTGTGGGCAGTCAATTGCTCGATGAGATCAGAAAGTATGCAAGACGGCATGGCTACAACCGCGTTCGGCTGGACGTTATTGATACAAATCCCAAAGCAAAGAAACTTTATGAACGATTGGGTTTTAAGGCCGTGAAAACCGAGAGTTTTCCGTATATGAGAAGTCTCTTAGGATTTGGTGGTGTCACTACAATGGAGCTTACTGTTTAAATAGTATAAGGAGATAAATATTGAAAGATAAAGAAGTTGACAAACAATTCTGGCAGAGAGCCGATCAATTCATTAACCTCGCCAATGAACAAAGCCAGGAAGTTTCCCCTGGAGAAGTCAGTGCTTCTATGTTATTCGCAACAGCTCGCTATAATGCCTTCATAGCCGCAGCAACAGCACAAAATATCGATGAGCTGAAAAAGAGTAAAGAAGAAGCAATTAGATATTTTTCTAACCAGTACTATGAAATGTTTGCCGAAAATATCGAAGATTGGATAAAAAATTACGATCAGTACATTAAAAAAGGCGAATGACAATTGTATCAACATCGACTATAAAACAAGGCCGGTACAGATCCACATGTTATTTAGATTTTTTCCTGCAGGATGCACTGACATTGAATGATGAGTAGTATCAAATGGAAACGTTTGCACCAGCCAAAGCTCTTATCAACAGCCGGGATTTTCAATCAAAACGAAAACGGGTACTGAAGGATTTTGGCAGTGTAATAATTGACGCTCCCGTCCGACATATCATCAACGATTTCTCAAAGCTGTCTTGCTGCTATACCTTGCAGTGCTGTTACGGTCATTTTGTTTATACGGATCAGCCCGACAACAACAACCTCGAGCCTCTTCCAGCCCATGATATCGGCAGTGTTACCTACCGTATCGCCTATATCGCCTTCTGTATCGAAAACAGCCCGCAAGGAAAAACCTTTTTATCCCGCTTGTCACAGGTACCTCTTATTGATCCGGAGTTTATTCAGTTCGGCTCTCCAGTTTGGTTCTGGGATCGTCAGACTAATTCTTACGCCTTGCAGGTTGAACCTGAAAGATTTATGGATCAGGACCAGGCAGTTATCGACTATCAAGAAGCACTCCATGTGCAGGATGTAAGGAATCGGTTTGTTACCGAACTGGAGGAACTGGTACAATCACTGGTTGATTAAACCTGAATTGACTGACAGATTACCTTTCAGCAAATACCCGATCAAACCGATTTTTAATCATCAAAAACAGTCTGTTCGTCGATATTGACGCAAAGCGCTCGCAGGGCTTTTACTACCAGTTCTTTTCGCAGCTTCCTCTCTTCTTCATGGCTCAATCTCGGCTCACCAAAGGGGTGGGGAATGGCAATGGTTGGCAGGATACGATTGGCGCCGACGGTCTTGGAAATCGGCACAATGGAACAGCAATGGATGAGGGGAATCCCGACCCGCTCGATCTCCTTGGCCATCGTTGCACCACAATGGGTACAGGTGCCTCAGGTAGAGGTCAGAATTACCGCCTGAACACCATCGTCAACAATACGGGCTGCTATTTCACTCCCGAATGTTTGCGCCTTTTCAACGGATGTGCCGTTCCCGACGGTTGCATAATAGGTTTCGTGCAGTGAGCCGAACATCCCTTCTTTTTCCAGCTCACGGATTCAGGAACTTTCCATCGACTTTACTCATCCAGGCAATAGCCAATACCTATAACCGTGCGGATAATATCTTCCTCAGGCAGTTTTTTACGTAATCGATAAACAAGCGCGGCAACAGTACCGTCAGTTACATATTCCATTGGCCACACATACTCTTCAATCAACCTGCTGTGAACAATATGGCCGCGTTTTTTACACATTATGTTCATGAAACAGCTCTCATGAGCCGATAGTGCGATGGTTGTATCTCCGTGTTTGATAGTGGCCCGATGGGGATAGTAGTAAAGATTTTCCCGCAGGAGGATTTTACCCTCATGACTGGAGGACAAGCCGCTCTGCTCATCAGTGAATCGACGCAAGACGGTCTGGATGGTGGCCAGTACGGTGCTGTCGTTGACCGGTTTCACCAGATAGCCGTGCGGTTTCAACGGCTCCGTCCGGCTGAGCATGGTTTTATCACCATAGGCAGACAGAAAGACTAAAGCAAAATCAAAACGACTCCGAAGCCGCTGAGCCGCCTCAATTCCATCGATCTCACTTTTCAGGTTAATATCCATCAATATCAGGGACGGCGATTTTTTTCGACAGGCTGACAACGCTTCCTCATACGACGAGGCAATCACCGGAACAGGATACCCGAATTTTATCAACAGCTCTTTGAGATACAAAGCAACAACAGATTCATCTTCTACAATTAAAATTGACTTTTCCATTGTTTTTCTATCAAAGCAGAGTTCAATATTGAACAGTCGGCATGGAACAACCACACCTTACACGTATGCTGGATAATCCCGACAAGTAAAGGTAACGTGGTTAAAAGGATACATAACCTCGGTATTCTTTATATTTCCCGACACTACAAATACCTGAAACAAGCCAAGTTATTCAACAAAAAAATTCTTCTATCGTTACTTTCATTTCTTCTCCTGAAGCCTGGATCTTCTTTTCCTTTTATCATATCCTATCACTGTATTTAACTTCATCCCGAATTCGTAAGAAAACAACAACCTTTGTCACGGATTCAGGTTTCAACCAAGAAGATAAACTAGCTGTTACAACCCTTCTATCAACAAAAATATGTTAGCAATATCTTTCATTTAAGAGGAAAACTTGACAATTCATCTATTTAAGAATATCCTGTAATAGGTAATGGGATAGAATAATATTCGAATATGGAAGGAAAATAAAACTCATACAGCAAACCATTGTGTTGTCGCTCATCTTTCTGCTGGACCCGGTCTCCTCATTGTCGGTAGCCAGGACTGGAAAACAGTGAAGCGCCCGAGATACTGTTGTTTTTGTTTTGAAAAACAGCCCGGACAGCACCATCGTGCAAAATTGCCATTGCCGATCTAAGACAGGCTATTTGATTGCCCCAGTTCAATTAACATAATCATTGAAAAATCAGAAAATTCTCGATTTTATCGTTTGGAGGAGAAACAGCATGATATCCAAATACAAGCAGTTCGCCGTCCTGTTGCTCGGTGGTTTCAGTTTGCTCCCTCTGGTTGGCTGCCAGTCGGATCATCAAGGTCAGCAGGCAGGGAAAAAGCAGCTTTCCACCGCCACAGTGTCGACAGCGACCGTTCAAGTCGAGAAGGCCGGTTCCCTGACCGAAGTGATGGGAACGGTTGAAGCTGTTGAACGGGCAACAATTGCGGCCAGGATTAACGGCCATATTGTTGAGCTTCCAGTCTTACTCGGCTCCAAAGTAAAAAAGGGCGATCTGCTTGTCTCAATCAGCGCTGGAGAGATTTCTGCCAGACTGCTGCAGGCTCAAGCTCAGCTATCCCAGGCCCAGCGTAATCTTGACCGGGAGAAAAAGCTGATGCAAAAAAGGATAGCCACGGCAGAAACGGTAAAATCCCTTGAAGATGTCAAACGAATCGCCGAGGCCTCATACAAGGAGGCAAAAACCATGCTGAGTTTCACCCGGATCGTCGCTCCGTTCGATGGCACAATCACCAGAAAATTTATCAACATCGGTGATCTGGCTACCGCTGGAAAACCGCTGCTTACCCTGGAAAACGACAAGTCACTGCAGGTTATCTCCGATATCCCCGAAGCGCTTGTACTTCAAATCAACACAGGCGATGAACTGCCGGTCCGTATTCCTGCCGCCAAACTCGAACTGATTGGCAAGGTAACCGAGATAGCTCCCGCCACTGATCCCCGTTCCAGAACAGCGCCGGTCAAATTGGCCATTAGCACCTTTCCGAATATCAGGCCGGGGCAGTTCGCCCGGGTCAATCTCAAGGGTGGTGAAAGCGATGTGTTACGAGTCCCCGACTCGGCGGTGAGTACCTACGGTCAGATGGAACGGGTTTTTGTTGCCCAGGACAACCGGGCCAGATTACGTCTCGTTCGAAGCGGCGGCCGCTTCGACAGTGAGCTGGAAATTCTCACCGGCCTCAAAGACGGTGAAACAATCATCACCCGCTCGGATATCCCTCTTCATGACGGACAGCCGATTGTTATCCAGGAACCGAAGAGGGCGCAATGAATCAGAACAGTACGGAAAATAAAGGTTTTGCCGGCACCATTGCCTCTGTCTTCACCAATTCCAAACTGACACCGATCACAATCCTTGCCTCAGTACTTCTGGGAGTTCTAGCCATTGTCCTGCTGCCCAGAGAGGAAGAACCGCAGATCAAGGTACCCATGATCGATGTTATGGTCTCAATGCCCGGCGCCGTTCCCAAAGAGGTAGAACGCCAGGTAACCGTGCCAATGGAGAAACTGCTCTATGAGCTTCCGGACGTTGAGTATATCTACTCCACATCAATGCCGGGCAGTTCATTCATGGTGGTCCGTTTTTATGTGGGAGCCGACCTGGAAACGGCCATTGTCCGGCTTAACCAGAAACTGGCTACCAATTACGATCGTATTCCTCCGTCCGTTTCCAAACCATTGATCAAACCGAGGATCATCGACGATGTTCCCATCCTGGCGCTTACCTTCCATGGAAAGCACTATGATCATTATACCTTACGACGGGTGGCCGCCCAGGTTGACGACGCTATCAAATCGATTCATGAGGTTGCGGAAACAACAATAATCGGTGGTACCAAACGGCAAGTACGAATTCTCTTTGACCCGCTTCTGCTGGCTTCCCGTAACATTTCAATCGGTGAGCTTGTTCCCAGACTTCAGCAGGCCAACAGACAGTCCTATTCCGGTAATCTGAAGGCTATGGATAAAGAGATCATTCTACAGACCGGCTCTTTTCTTGCCGATGCTGAAGAGATCGGTCGTGTTGTTGTGGGTGTGCACGGTGGCAAACCGGTTTATCTTGAAGAAGTCGCAGAAATTATCGACGGACCGGAGGAACCGGGTAATTATGTGCTCTTTGGCTATGGCGGCAGCAACGCCAACGAGGGGGCGGTTACCCTGTCGGTGGCTAAACGACCCGGCGCCAATGCCGTCGATGTGGTTGCCAATGTGCTTAAAAAGGTGGACAGTTTAAAAGGTTCACTGATTCCCAATGACATGAATATCACGGTGACACGGGATTACGGCGAAACCGCTGCCGAGAAGTCCAATGAACTGCTGCTTCATATGGGTATTGCCGTTTTCGGGGTTGCCGTCCTGATCCTGTTCTTCCTCGGCTGGCGGGAATCGATGGTCGTCATGCTGGCTATTCCTTCCACTCTGGCTTTAACCCTTTTGGTCTTTTACCTCTATGGATACACATTGAACAGGATTACTCTGTTTGCCCTTATTTTTTCCATCGGTATCCTGGTTGATGATGCCATTGTGGTTGTTGAAAATATCGTCAGGCATATGAAACTGCCGGGAAATCGCAGCAGGTCCATTGTTAAAGTTGCGGTGGAAGCAGTCATAGAGGTCGGCAATCCAACGGTGCTGGCAACCTGGGCCGTTATCGCTGCCATTCTGCCCATGGCATTTGTCGGCGGCCTGATGGGACCCTATATGCGTCCCATCCCAATCGGGTCCTCGGCGGCCATGATTTTCTCTTTGATCATCGCCTTTACTGTTACCCCATGGGCGGCAACACGAATACTGAGAAAAAAACTTACAGGAACCAAGAATGACGATCATGAGAATGCTCCCGATGATATCCTAACCAGGCTTTACTACCGGGTGATGGCTCCCATGCTCTCCCATGCAAGCTGGCGCGCCATCTTCTTCTCGACAATCATCTTTCTGCTTCTCGGGGCCTGTTCAATGGTCTTTTTCGGCATGGTCAAGGTAAAGATGCTGCCGTTTGACAACAAAAGCGAATTCCAGGTCATCCTGGATATGCCGGAAGGATCGACCCTGGAACAGACAACAAAAGTCGCCATGGAAATGGGAGATGTGATCCAAAAAGATCCGGCTGTTGTCAATTTTCAGCTCTATGCCGGAACCAGCTCACCCTATAATTTCAATGGGCTTGTCAGACATTATTTCATGCGATCCGGCCCGACTGTTGCCGATATCCAGGTCAATCTGCTGCCCAAGCACGATCGCGATCTGCAGAGCCATGATATCGCCGGACGGTTAAGGCCACCGATAAGTGCTATAGCCAAAAAATACGGGGCTGCTGTAGCTGTGGCCGAAGTTCCTCCGGGGCCGCCGGTGCTCCAGACTCTGGTCGCCGAGATCTATGGACCCACTGATGAAGCCCGCGTCAAACTGGCGACCAAAGTGAAAGAGATCTTTGAGACAACCGAAGGTGTGGTTGATGTTGACTGGTACAGGGAGGCCGAAAGATCCCGCAAGGTAATCACCGTGGATAAGGAAAAAGCGGCTCTCAACAACATTTCCGAAGCCACCATTACGCATGCCATTTCGCTTGCCGTTAAGGGAATGCCCATCGATCTATTCCATCAGCCGGTGGAAATTGAGCCGGTGAATATGGTGCTCGAACTCCCTATTTCCCTGCGCGCCAGGGTTGACGATCTGCTCAACATTTCCCTGCGACCCGATATGCGTCCGGATGCCCCTCTCGTACCGCTGAGAGAACTGGTGCATATCGAAGAACAGACTGTGGATCAGCCGATCTATCGTAAAAACCTGAAAAACGTTATCTACGTCACCGGAGATGTCGCCGGTTCGGTCGAAAGTCCGGTCTACGCCATTCTCGATATGAACAAGCGGTTTCAGAAACTGAAGAGTTCCGAATTTGGCGGTACTGGAGAAAATGTTGCGCTGTATAATCTCAATCAGCCGTTTACCGAAGCGGAACCGGCCATGAAATGGGACGGCGAGTGGCATATTACACTTGAGGTCTTCCGTGATCTCGGGCTTGCCTTTGCGGTTGTCATGCTGCTTATTTACATGCTGATGGTCGGCTGGTTCAAGAACTACATTACACCGCTTGTGGTTATGGCCGCCATTCCCTTTTCACTGATCGGTATCCTGCCGGCTCACTGGGGAATGGGCGCCTTTTTCACTGCCACCTCCATGATCGGTATGATGGCCGGAGCGGGTATCGTTGTCAGGAACTCCATCATCCTTGTCGATTTTATTGAACTCAGGATGAAAGACGGAAGACCATTGGCCGAAGCGGTTGTTGAGGCCGGCGCCATACGTTTCCGGCCTATGCTGCTGACCGCATTGGCTGTTGTAGTTGGCGCCTCGGTCATCCTGGCCGATCCGATCTTTCAGGGGCTTGCCATTTCACTGATGTTCGGCGAGATTGCCTCACTGCTGGTCAGCCGCATGGCGGTGCCTGTGCTCTATTATTCGGTGAACAGAAAAAACCATCCGGAACTTACGGAATAGTGGCAGAGAATAACGCGCTGTAAAAAGAAAAGCCATGAATGGTGTAGAAACCATTTATGGCTTTTTATCGTATCGTTTCTTGAGTCACCTGAAAACCGGTGCTCATTACAACCTCATTTATCCATATCGATTACTGCGACAGTGGTCCGAATATCATTTTCTTCTTTTTTTCAGGGGCTGCGGGCTCGGGACGATTCATCCCTGCTGGGCCGGCAACCGGCACGTTTTCACTGGTAGTCATCCGCATAAGCTCCATACTCTCAGCCTGTTTCTGTTCATCAGCTTTTCTGTCTACCGTTTCTTTCGACCATTCAACCAGCGTCGGATCCAGCTTGTTCATTTCCTGTTCGACCCGTCTGATATTGGCTTTCACTTTTTCAACAATTCGAACTTCCGGATAATTTATAGTGATAAACAACAGCAGTTCATGGGATTCAAGAAGATACTGTTTCTTTGCGTCCACATCTTTGGTCTTCATTGCCCGAATGAACAATTTTGCCGCCTGCTGCCTGTTTTGCTTGGCCGCAAGAAGAGAAACCTCCTTGATTTTGAGTTTGGCCTTTTCTGACAGATCAGTATCCAGCATTGCCTGAAGACTGACAAGCGCCTGGTCATATCTGCTACCCTCCACCAGAGCCAGCATCTGTTCCCAACTGCTGTTCAGCGCCTGTATTTTTTGTATCTGCAATTGTTCCCGAACCACTTCCTCAGAGCTTGTAAGCTCCACCTTTTTCTTCTGAACCAGCTGCGCCTGTTCCTGGCCGATAATATCAAGAGGAACAGTCTCTACCAGGAGCAGGCCGTCATGGTATTGTTCCTGAAGCTGCAAGGTTTCAATTTCCCCAATGAGGTTTTTAAACCAGCTATCGGCTTTTAATTGGAGTTCGGTCCTGATTTGGTCAACGTTGGTGTTCATCAGCGATTCCGGATATTTTTCCAGAAACATCTTAGCCTGCCAGACCGGTTTATAGCCGTCCTGGGATGGAATATAGCCCATGTAGTTTCGAACAATAGCCGAGTATTCGTTCAATTCCTGCCCCCCCATCCTGGAACTCTGAAGGATTGAGTGTTGAAATTCCGACCACTCTTTGATCTTTAAGACCTCCTGGTATTTCTCTCCTATTTTACGGTACTGTACAGCAGCCGCTGAGTAGTTTTTCGCCGCGATATACAGATTCGAAAGGGTCTTATACAGCTCGAGCACATCGGTTGTTTCTTTTTCACCACTGCCCAGATCACTGATAATCCCTTCATAAATCGATGCCGCTCGCTGCTCCTGATGGAGAAACATCAAGCTCTTACCGTAGATCAACCTGGTTTGTGTTGAGATCTGATCAAGCTGATCCTCCGGAATTTCCAGCCAGTGCTGGACAACCTGTTCATACTCCCTGTTTGTAAACGAGGTTTTTATCGCCTTTTCAATTCTGGATGGATCGTTATTCTGGATTGGACGGCCAAGAGAGGATACGTCCATTTCGTCATCAAGCAATCGGCCACAGAAACTCTCCAGAAAAACGACATCATTTTCCTGTAAAATTTGTATCTCTTCAAGACTCATCATCGGTACAGACATTGTGGCCTGATCAGTCGCCAATTGGGTCTGCAGACGATTGTAACCGTTCAGCATCATTTGCAGGTTACGGAAACAGTCGACCATCTGCTCCGTTTCCTGACGGTTGAGATTTAAAGTACTGGACTTTGAGTCATATTCCTTCCATTTATCCAGTTTTTTGTTATAGGCTGCCAGACGCTGACCAACGAACTCCAACGATATCAAAGGCTTCTTCTCCGCCTTTTTCGGTGGTTCTTCGGAAAACGGCAGATTTACCGGTTTTGTCGATGTACTATTTTTTGTGGTCTGCCCACCGGTTCCAGCTCCGGGATCACCGGAGGGCGGTTGAATGACCTGGTGATGGGAAACCGGAGGAGGTGTATAAACCGGCCTTTCCCGTTTACGGGCACATCCGTTCAAAACAAGAAAAACGAGCAATGACAATATGACTGTTCTTTTTGTATCCATTTTTTGATTTCTGGAAACGATTGTTGTTGAGTGAAGAAGTTGCAACCTAAACTGAGCGATTTTTGATTACAATATGCGGCAAAGGCTTATGTGCTGGTGCTTCAGAAAAAACGTAGGCATACCCAAAGGTCTGCCGAGGCTTTTATGGAGTACCAGTGCATGAGAATTTAGTGCAGATTGTAATTAAAAATCGTTCAAGTTAGGTTTATGAAATGATCGAGGAAATCCTCATCGAGGAGGAATGCAGGCTAACATACCCGTTTTTTATGCACAAGGTCAAACAGAACCTGTTACCGAATGTTTACCGAAACCTGACTACACTCGAAACTTAGCGAACAGTTGAGAGGAGTCGGCTACTTGACAGCGTATTTCAATACGGCCAAAAGGTCGTATCCATGGCTTTTCTGGGCCAATCGCTAATGAATTATTATTGCGCAGCGGTATTACCACAAGCTGTAAAAACCACCGGCTATGCCGGCGGATAACGCTGTCATTAAAACATAAGTGCTTCACACATTTGCTCCCCGGCATAGCCGGGAAGCAAAACCACGCATTTTACGCGTGGTTATCTACTCGGAAGCCGCACCCTCATTATTTGTCTCCGACAACTGTTGCCAAAACGGTTGAATACGTCTATCGGCGACGAATTGGCCCAAGCCGTCGACTGTTCCAAAGGAGAGGATGGAAGGGCTGGTACGGTCTATTTCATCAACATTTTGGACGGGAGCCTTGACTTTACCCCCTCTTCCCGGTTCAGCGGCCAGGTTGAGTTGATTAAGACCGGGACGTTTTAATAGGAGGCCCGTGAAAGAGAGATCCACAGGATCGAGTTTTTCAGAATAGTCTTTTTCCTCCAGAAGAGCATTGACAATTTCGGTCCAGGCCGGAAGCGCTCCCAGGGCACCGGTAACCTTTGTCGCGCCTTTACGCATGGTTTTATTATCGTCAAATCCAACATAGACACCAACAGCATAGCCGTCATGTACACTCATTGCGTCCTGGTCCTCTGACACCCCGGGCAGGTATCCAAGAAAGGCAGCATTGGTATATCGGTTTGCTGTACCTGTTTTACCGAGCATGGGTACCTTGAGTTCCATCTCGGGCGATACCTGCTCATCGGATTGTGCGGAATAACTGATGCGCACATGTTTGTCGGCATACCGGCCTGTGCCGAATTTGATTACATTTTCCAGCACGTGACCGATTTCAACACTGACTTCGGGAGCAACCAGCTTCCGGTGATATCTTTCCGGACGAAACAATTCTTCACCACTTGCCGATTCAATCCGGTCGATAACAGCCAGCAGGTCCTGTTCATCCCTACTGTCAGCTTTGGAAACAACGACATCACCGGTGACCAGTCCCTCATACATCCTGACCGACTCAAGCAATGTTGTAACGTTGGAGCCCAAAGGAAATGAAAGAACCGGCTCCATCCTGGAAGTGATCCCGGCCTGTTTCGCGAACCTGACAAGATATTGGAGGCCGACCATCACCCTGTAATCGGGAACAGCGGATAACACATCAAGACTGTAAGGCAGCTTTTCCTTCAACCGCTTCAACTCGGCACGAATCTGATCGGAAACAAGATGAAAACCGGCAACCGAAAGTGTGGAATTCAACGAAACATTTGTCCAGAATCTGTTCTGATCCTCTTTATTTTGCTCCCGCATGAATCGCTTCACCTTTTCTTCGGCAACATGGATCATATCGGGTTGTATCTGGGACCGTCTGCAGAAAATGTACAGCTCTCGTTTTAGGTCGTAATAAAGGCCGACCGGGTTCGGATCAGGTGGATCGTAGAAGAAAGAAGGACGTTCAAGTGGAGCGCTCAAACGAATGATATACGCTTTCATCTCTTCAAACAACTGTTGAAGAGCAAGAAAATTATCTTCAAGTATTCCGGTTCGCCAGATCAGTTCTTTTTTCTCATGTTTTTTTAGCTTCTTTTCCTCCTCATCTTCAGCCAACCTGTGGTTTATCTGCTCGACAAAATCGGGAAATCCAAGACCGTAATGCAACTCCTGGAGTTTTTGATACTCTTTCTCCCTGTTGGCAAAAATAAAATCGGTCTCCAGGTTGGCAACAGCCAGATTATAAGCCGTATGGCGCAAGCTATCCCGGTTAACGAGAATGCCGTATTTATCCCGTATCCTGGCCTTGAAATTCCTATACGGTTCTTCCTCGCCATTAACGATCCTTGGAGCCATATCAAGATGGGAAGCGACATCATAGAGCTGTTCCCTGTTCAGGTGATCACAGAGATGATACAGCAGCCAGACCGAGGCAACATTCTCGGAATGAACTCCGGCCCAACTCATTGCTACATACTCATAAGGACTCTTATGATCGGGCCTTGGGAAATAGGGCTGGTTTTGAAAGACAAAGACATCCCTTTTATTTTTCAACAGATCCACAGGAGACCAGCCCAACTGAAGCGCCGCCGTATACACAAACGGTTTAAAGGATGATCCAAGCGTTCTCCTTGCAGAGATTGCCCGATTGAAAAAGCGATTTTCCGTTCCCCCGGCCATGGCTTTGATAATCCCTTTATGCACCACCAGAGCCCCACCTTGAACCTGGGGAAACCGTTCAAGATCCAGGTGGATCTGTCCATCATCTGCTATCTGTCGCACCGACACCCAGAGTTTGTCTTCCTTCCGGATTTGCTCAAGCAGAGACTGATAATCCTTATCACGCTCCTTTGCCCAGGGATTTCTTTGCCACTTGGTCCTTGCCTTGACAAGACGTTCAAGGCCCTTTTTATCCACAAAACCGGTACCCAGTTTTTTTCCAAGATCGACTTCAATGCCGAGTGAATCATCATCGCCAGCAACTGCGAGCACGGAACCGAAGAGAAACGCACGCTCTTTTACGGATCGATCACCCGCGTAATCGATCTGTGCCAGTTCCTCCTGGACCTCTTCCCGCTTATATCCACGCAATCGAACATCAAGGCGGGAAAGCTGCCTTCGCAAGGCATAAAGGGTTTTTTCCTGAAGAATGTGATCGACTGAAGAGATCACACGAATGCCGGAGGTAGCCACATTGTTGATGCCGTGTTCCTTAAGAGCGTCCTGGACAACAGAGGTGGATACGGCATCACGGACCATTTCCATGACATAGTCAAGCTCATAGCCGACTTTCCCCTTCCTGAACAGGATCTCCGTGGTAAGTGCCGTGTCATAGGTCTGCTTGTCGATCATCTTGAGTTCGAACATCTTTTCAAGGACATAATTCATCCTGTTCCGGCCCCGTTCTCTTGCCCGCTTAACAGCCTGCTCGCTCTTCTTGGTAAATGGATTGTAATAGTTTGGACGCTTTACCGATCCGGCAATAAAAGCGCATTCAAGAAGGCTGAGGTCAGCCGGCTTTTTGTCGAAATAGTAGCGGGCGGCCACTCCCAGGCCGTGGCTGTTCCCTGCCACATAGAACTGATTGGCGTAGAATTCGAAAATCTGCTCTTTGGAATAGTGATATTCAAGTCGCAGGGCATACAGCAGTTCTTTCAGCTTGGCCTGATACGACCTCTCGCTTCTCTTGAATAGATTCTTGGCCGTCTGCTGGGTGAGCGTCGATCCTCCCTGGACGACTTTGCCGGCCTGGATATTTTTAATCGCCGCCCGGGCAATTCCTATGGGATCAAACCCGAAATGGCTAAAAAACAGGTTATCCTCGGAGGCGACAAGGGCGTTGACAAAGGTCTTTGGAATCTCGTCATAGTTCACATACTGCCGATGCGCCTGGTCGAAAAAGACTCCAAGCCGTGTCTGGCCGTCACTGTAAAATACCGGGCTTTCCTTCCCCAAAATCCGACGGATATTCTCAACCTGCACCTCCTCACCCGGTTCCAGAACAATGGCCCAATAGAGATATGAACCGCACACCAGGCCGGCGATAACAACAACACTCCCCAAAGAGGCGAATATAATTGTCCAGATCCCCTTTTTAGTCATATTTTATCACTGTCCCCGTCGCATAAACTCTGTGTAGTTCCGGTGGTAATTCAGTTGTATTTTCTTGCAATTTTCCTGTCCATCGGGTTTAAATAAGACGATTTGTGTCAACGGGTAAAGAGTGTACATTGTTACAAAAGATATCTCAATAAGCTTCTCTCACATGGTGATATGATGAAATCCATCCGCCTCCGGTCCTTAGCAACCATCAGTCTTGCTTTTCTTCTCCTCCTAGGTGGATGCAGTGCTCACATGAAGCCGGTCGGTTCGATCAAACCGGCCGATGAACCATCTGTAAAAGACAATGAAGAACTTGTTATGCAGGAGGTCGAATCAACAGAGAATTTACAACAGGAGTTGGAAGCGCTGAGTAAGACCGGTGACTGGGAACGGGGACAGGAACCGGACAAAGATACAAAAAAACAGACCATTGAGTACGATTTTCCCGTTGTCATCAATAAACAGGTTCAGATGTATCTGAATCTCTTTCAAAATAAACAAAGGAAGTATTTCACCCGATGGCTGACCCGCTCCGGTAGATATCTGCCTATGATTCACCAGGAACTGGCGGAAGCTGGTCTCCCTCTTGATCTGGCCTATCTGGCCATGATTGAGTCGGGCTTTAACCAGCGTGCCTACTCCAGGGCAAGAGCCGTCGGTCTCTGGCAGTTCATCAAACCGACAGCCAAACTCTACCGGTTGACCATCAACTCATACGTTGATGAGCGGCGCAATGCCGAGAAATCAACCGAGGCGGCTATCGCTTTTCTCTCGGATCTGTATGAACGATTCGGTGACTGGTATTTGGCCGTTGCCGCATATAATGCCGGCCCGGGGAAGATATCATACGGCCTGAAACGATATAAAACCAAGGACTTCTGGCAACTGGCCAAACACCGGTATCTAAAGCTGGAAACCAAGCGCTACGTGCCCAAGCTTATTGCCGCAATTATCATTGCAAAAGATCCCAAGAAATACGGATTCGATACCGTTCAGCTTGAGAAGCCTCTTGCCTACGACACTCTTGGTGTGGGTCCGGGTCTGAGTTTAAAAGCAGTGGCTTTGATCAGTAATGGAGATATCAAGGAAATTAGAAGACTGAACCGTGAATTGCGCAAGGGAACAACACCGGCAAATCGGGCAAGATATCAGGTGAAAATCCCTGTAGGTTCAAAAGAACTTGCTGCTAAAAATCTCAGTCGCCTCCACAGTATCGTTTCAACCGGATATAAAATCCATATCGTCAGAAAGGGTGAGACCTTACGGCGCATCTGCAGACGATACGGCATCAATAAAACCACACTGCTGAAAGTGAACAACATCCGCCAGAGTCAGATGGGTATCGGCAAACGGTTGCGGATACCATACTCGACAATCCGTTATACTCTCCTGCCCACGGACGGCAGTGGGTCCACCATTGCTTCAAAAGACAGCCTTATTCTCCACCGTATTCTTCCCGGCGAAACAATCTCCAAAATTGCCAATCGTTATCGGGTTCCAGCGGAGATGATCGTGGCCTGGAACGGTTTAACCTCCATCCACAAAATCCGGGCAGGCAGGCAGCTATCCCTGTATATCGATCGGCAGCCCCATAAACCCATAGCGCCTCGCAAGAAAAGCACCAAGGTTTCAAAGGTGAATCAACCGCATATCGACAACACCATTGTTCTAACAGGCACCAAAAAACGGGCGACAACGGGTAACACTTCTTCCGGAAAGCCTTACTGGTACACGGTTAAAAGCGGTGACTCGATTTGGACTATCGCCAGAAAATTCAAGATTTCCACCTCCAGGATCAAGAAGCTGAATAACCTCAAGTCCAATCTTATACGACCAGGAAACCGACTCAAGATCGATAATGTGTAATTCTTCAGCGCTAGTGTCATGTCAACAAGGAACAGTCGCATAATGCGCAATAATTTTTCATGCCAGTGAATTGTTGACATGACACTAGAGACTCACACTCAAAAGAACCAATCAATTGGCGCAACCAATATCCTTTATTTCAATCCAGTAAAGAGTACTTGTATGGCGGCCCTGTTCTGTATCTGCCTGCTACTTGTTACACAGACCCAGATCAGTTTTGCCCAAGAGACCTTTCAGCTGAAAATCCCCCAGACAACAGTCAGCCTGACCGGCTTTACCCGACCAAAGGTTGAGGTCACTGTCGGCAGCGAAGTTGCCGGACGCTGCCTGACGGTATCAGGCGATGTCGGTGATATTATCAAGGAATCTAGGCCCCTTATTCAAATAGACCCCACATTCATACGTCTTGATCTGGCCACCAACGGGTTGGCACAGGAAAAACTGAAGAAAACAATCGCTTTTAATAATCAGGAACTGAAACGGTATAAAAAACTGCTGACCAACAAATCCGTCTCACAAACCAGGCTGGACCAGGCCCAACTGCAATACGACCTCTCGGTCATAGAGCTTGAAAATCTCGTTACTAACCAGCAACGTCTACAGGAGAGACTGACTCGTCATACCATTCAACCGGTTGCCGGTTTTCAGATCATGGAGCGCTACGTTGATCCGGGGGAGATGATCAGCACCGGACAGCCTCTTGCGAAGATCGGCAACTTTCAGGAACTCGTTGTTCCCTTCACTCTCTCCTTCAGCGAGTATCAACAACTGAAAACAGCCTCCCCGATCCCGCTCTCTCTGCCGGAAGCCAACCTGACTCTGGAAGCCGAGATATTACGAACCACTCCGGGCTTTGACGATAAAAGCAGAAAGATAAAAGCCGACCTGATCATTCCTGCCGGCCAGGTGAACAAACTCGATTCTCCCCGTGGCGGTATCCGAGCTGTTTTACAGCTTGTTCTTCCTGACCGGAAAGGCGGTTATATCGTTCCGGCAACCGCTGTTCAGGAACGACACAACTTTTTCTGGCTGACCCGGGATGACGGTGCAAAAAGGAAAGTTGTTCTGCTTGGAAAAGCATCGCTGGACAACCATGTTCTTGTCAGCGGTGACGACCTCGTGACGGGAGAGAAATACCTGAGCCGGCCGATCCATTGAAAATCAAGGTGGAAACCTGTCCCTCAATTGCTTTGAGATGAACTCCTTTATCCGCTTTTCCCTCAAACAGAAGGTCTTCTTCAACCTGCTCTTTGTCGTTCTGATCATCATCGGCGCGTTTGTCCTTCTGATCATGCCGGTGGAACGATATCCCAATATCCATTTCGGCAAAGTGTTCATCATCACCTATTTCCCAGGTGCATCCCCCGGTGATGTGGAGTCATTGATTACCAAGAAAATCGAAGACGCCCTGGAAGACCTTGAAGATGTCGAATACATCCAGTCAAATTCCTATCGTGAACGATCGTCGGTACTGGTGAAATTCGAAGACGATTCCGACTACCTCTCTCTGTATGATGATTTACGGATGAAGGTTTTGGGAGTAGTCGGCGACCTGCCAGAAGAGGCTGATGAACCGCGGTTCAATTACCTCGACGTCAATGACTGGTTCCCCACCATCGGCGTCAATATCTTTGGAAACCAGCCCAACAGAACATTGACCGCCATCGGCGATGAGTTGAAGATTCCTCTATCCCAGATCGATGGGGTTAAGGAGGTCAAACTCTGGGGCGAATACGTAAGAGAGTTTCATATCAGTCTGGATAAAGACAAACTGCATCGTCTGGGCATTACTTTCAGCCAGGTGGCTCAGGCACTGAAACAGACCAACATCTCCATTCCGGCCGGCGACCATACGACTAAAAGCGGTGAATTCATTATCAAGGTGGATGAGCGGTTTAAAGAGATCAACCAGGTGCTTGATTCCATTGTCCGTGTCGACGGAGACGGCAGTTTCGTCCGTATTCGAGACATTGCTGAGAGCGCCCGCCACAGTTATCGTGATCCGTTTATCATTGCTTCGGTGAACGGCCAGGATTGCGTCACTTTAAATATCCTGAAAAAGGAGAGCGGCAATGCCCTGTTTATAGCCCGGGATGTGAAGAAGGTCATAAACGAGCTGGCACCCCACTATCAGAAGGAGGACGTCAACCTGATCATCACCCAGGACTCCACTGTAAAAATAAAAGATTCGGTGCGGGTCCTGGGTGTTAATCTGCTCATCGGTATTGGCCTGGTCTGCTTCATCATTTGGCGATTTATGGGTGTGAGGAATGCCGCTATTACAACCATCGGTATCCCGTTCGCCTTTCTTGTGACCATGGTCTTTATGTATTTCACCGGTAATTCGGTCAACGAGGTATCGCTTTTCGCCTTTATCCTGGTGTCCGGTATCATTGTCGATGATGCCATTGTGGTGGTTGAGAATATTTATCGCCATCTCCAGGCGGGAAAGCCCCTGACGCCTTCGATCATTGATGGCACGGCTGAAGTATTCCTGCCGGTTGTTTCAGCCACCCTGACGACCATTGCCGCCTTTCTTCCCATGTTGATCATGACCGGGTCCATTGGCGATTTCTTTGCTCTTATTCCCAAGACCGTTACATTTGCCCTCTGTGCCTCGCTTCTGGAATGTCTATTGATCCTTCCCTGTCACTATCTCGATTTCGGGCCCAAAGAGGCTGCAGTCACTGTCTCCGATGACAGGGATTCCCGCTCGATCGACCATCTCTGTCCATGGGAACTGGAGGAGGGCCGGCTCATGAGCGCTGTTCGGTCAGGATTCAACAAGTTACTGCTGTTGGCTCTCAGGTTTCGATTCAGTTCACTGTTATTACTGCTCATCGGCTTTGTTGTAGCCCTGTTTATCTTTGTCAGTTCCCATCTGGGGAAAACAAACCTGATCCGAATCAAGTTCTTTCCGGACGACTATTCAAGATATTATGTGGAACTGACCGGTCCTACAGGAACATCGTTGTCAACAACAAATACGATCATCAAGAAAGTCTCCGCTGCCATTATGACCGAGGGCAAAAAGCAGGCGGAATCGGCCAACGGTTTCGGAGGGATGATGATCGATGAAGATTACATCCCCTATTATGGCAACCATCTCGGCCATGTGGTTGTCAATCTGCCTGCCGGCAATGTCAGAGAGTTTGACGATTATCCTGAAAACGATGTTGAGGTACACCTGGACCGCATGCGGGAAAAACTGGCACCTCTGGTACCTGCTGACTTTTCCTTGAGGATACGGCCGGAAAAAGACGGTCCGCCTGCTGGCAAGGACATCAACATTCGCATCCTGGGAATTAATGAAACAAATGTGGCCAAACTCGCTAAACGGATTGAACATTTTCTGCAAACCAGCAAGGAGATTCACCCATATATCAGCAACCTGCAGGACGATCAGGGCAAAGCTGGACGGGTTTTCCGAATTCGCGTCAACAAAGAACGGGTGGCAGAATACGGACTGACTGTTTCCCACGTGGCCGGCCTAGCTGCCACCGTAATCAACGGTCAACCGGTAGGTAAGTATGTACTGAACAATGAAGAGATCGATATCAAACTGAAGGTGGCCTTTAAAAAAGACCTGATTCACCAGGCACTGGATGTGCCTGTCATCGACCATCCCGACGGTGCCATCCGGTTGAGCGATCTATGCTGGATCGAATACGATCTGGAACCCGGTTTTCTCAATCACTTTCGTGGACGAAGGGCAGTCACGCTGACCGCCGACCTGAATGTGGGCTCCCCCATATCAGGTCAGGCCATCGTTGAGAAGACAAGGAAGTATTATGCTTCCATTATGGACAGCTATCCCGGGGCAGGACTGAATTTTGCCGGAGAGCACGAATCGACCCAGAAATCCTATCGTTCACTGACCTACGCCTTTTCGATCTCCCTGCTGATCATCTATGTTATTTTAGCTGCTCAGTTTCAATCTTATACTCAACCTCTGATCATTCTTACAGCTGTTGTTTTCGGGATCACCGGCGTAATCTATGGAACATTTATTTCGCGCACCCTCTTTACAATCAATAGTTTCGTTGCCATTGTAGGGGTGACCGGCGTGGTGGTCAACGATTCCCTTGTCCTGGTCCAGTTCATCAACTCCTGCTATCGTAAAGGGTTGAGCCGACGGGATGCCTTGCTCAGGGCGACAAATATCAGATTAAGGCCAATACTGCTGACCACACTGACGACCACATTGGGGCTGCTGCCCATGGCTATTGGAATCCCCGAGTACTCAATCACTTGGGGAACCATGGCCATGACGTTTGTTACCGGTTTATGCAGCGCCACCTTTTTAACCATCATTATCGTCCCTGTTGAGTGGGATATACTGACGAAACGACAACCAAAAAAAGAGCTGTAACGGCCAGATTAAACAAAGCAATATTCTCAGTCACGGATTCAGGAAACTGTTTATGACATCGAGACCCCATTCATCCGAGGGCGGATACCCTGAGGATGTTCATATTATACGCCAGGATAACCGAACCTTTATCCTGATCGGAACAGCCCATATTTCCCAGGAATCAATCGATCTTGTTCAATCCGTTATTGAGAAAGAACGGCCTGATCGGGTCTGTGTCGAGCTTGATGAGAAACGCTACTCATCACTGTCGCAGAAGAAAAAGTGGCAATCAAAGGACTTAAAGGAGATCATCCGCAACAAACAGCTGTCAACGCTGATGGTTAATCTGATCATGAGTTCCTTTCAGCGCAAACTGGGAGATCAGCTTGGCGTCAAACCCGGTATGGAACTTCTCAGTGCCTGCCAAACTGCCGATAAACTGGACATTCCCGTTTCTCTTTGCGACCGTGATGTGAGAATCACGCTACGGCGGGCCTGGAAATCGACATCCTGGTATAAGAAGGGGCTGCTGGTTGCCACCCTTTTGGGGTCTCTTTTCGACAAAACTGAAATCAGCGAAGAGAAGTTGGCCGAACTCAAACAGAAGGACATGCTCTCCGAGTTGATGAACGAGATGGGTGAGAGTTTGCCGGAGGTGAAAACCGTGCTGATCGATGAACGAGACATTTACATGTCTGAAAAGATCAAAGCAGCTTCAGGTGAGCGGATTGTCGCTGTGGTCGGCGCCGCCCATGTCCCTGGAATGAAAAAAGTTTTCGACAAGGATAATTTTAACAGGCTTGAGGAGATCTCATCAATTCCTCCTCTCTCAAAAGGATGGAAGATTGCCGGCTGGTCTATTCCAATCCTCATTCTGGGCTCGATTGTCACCATCGGTATTCAGAAGGGGCTTTCAGACGCCGGTGCCAACCTGCTGTTCTGGATCATTGCCAACGGTATCCCAACGGCCATCGGCGCCATGCTCGCCCTGGCCCATCCGCTAACCACCATTGGCGCTTTTGCAGCCGCACCTGTAACCAGCCTGACCCCGGTGATTGGAGCCGGCTATGTCACCGCTTTCATCCAGGTGATGATACGACCGCCGGTTGTGAAGGAATTCGAAACCGTCGGCGATGATATAGCCACCGTTACCGGTTGGTGGAAAAACAAGCTGCTCCGGGTCTTCTTAGTCTTTTTCTTCACAGGACTCGGATCATCTATCGGCACCTGGGTTGGCGGTTATGAAATTTTTAAAAACCTTTTCAGTTAATGAGAATCCGTTTCAAGTTTCGAGTTGCTTATTTCAAGCAAAAAAACAATCGCTGTTGTTTGCTGAGAGCTTGAAACTCGAAAATTGAAACTATTTGCAAACGATGACAAATATAAAACAACAAACATTGAACCCCAAACAGGTCAGATATCTTAAATCATTGGCCCATCACCTAAAGCCCGTTGTCCAGATCGGTAAAGAGAACATCAGCGACAGCGTTATCTCAGCAACCCAACAGGAGCTGCAAAATCATGAGCTGATAAAAGTGAAGATCGGCCAGAACAGCGCGGTCAACAAAAAAGAAGCGGCCGCGGAACTCTCTGAAAAGACGGGAAGCGCTCTAGTGCAGCTGATAGGAAAAACAATCGTTTTATATACACAGAGCAGGAAGCTGAAAAAAGACAAACGGATCAGATTACCCGGATAATATGGACAAGACAAAAGACTCAACCCATGACTACACTGCAGAGCTTACTTGAATCAATTATGAGCCGCAGTCAGCGGTTCATCGAGACATTCACTTCAGATGACAACAACAAATCACTTCCAGAACTTTGCCGGGCACTGGTTTCGACCCAGGGTGAAGTTTCAGCAGTTGTACTGGCCAATCGAATTTTATCCAGGTATCGCAAACTGGACCAGGATGAACAGCGAGCTTTTTTTCACCAACTAGCCGACAGGTTTGATGTTGATCCTAAACAAATACGGACGGCAACCGATCACTTCATCATAAACAACTCTCCCGATGCTCTGGCGCAACTCATGAGCGCAGTCGAGTCCCCGCGTCAGGAATTATTCAGGCGTCTGAATCTTGCCCCCGGGGGAACAGCAGCGCTTGTTTCTCTTCGAAAAAACCTTCTTGATGCCATACCTAAATCACCGACTCTCAAACGTATCGACCTCGACCTTACCCACCTTTTTGACTCCTGGTTTAATCGTGGTTTTCTTATCCTCCGTCCGATTGACTGGTCAACATCAGCTGATCTTCTTGAAAAAATTATTAAATATGAAGCAGTGCATGAGATTGGTACCTGGGAAGAACTGCGACGAAGGCTAAAACCGGCGGACCGGCGGTGTTTCGCTTTTTTCCACCCTTCCATACCCGATGAACCGTTGATTTTTGTTGAAGTTGCCCTGACAAAGGGGATCCCTTCATCTATTTCATCTGTACTGACGGAAGATCGAGAAGAGTTACAGGTCTCAGACATAGCTACAGCCGTTTTCTACTCTATCTCCAACTGCCAGCAAGGATTACGGGGCATCTCATTTGGCAGTTTTCTCATTAAGCAGGTTGTGCAGAAACTGATTAACGAGCTGCCACATCTGCGTACATTTGTAACCCTGTCACCGGTCCCGGGATTTATGAAATGGCTGTATCGTCGATCAAAAGGAGAAGACAGCAAAGAGATTGCTGAAATGTATGCAATCGTTGAACAAGGCGATTGGACAAATAACTCTGATATCATCCTTCGTTTATCTGAGATCCTGCCTCAATTAGCGGCTGACTATCTAATCAACGCCAAACATCCCGACGGCTGGCCACTTGATCCGGTTGCCAGATTTCACCTTGGGAATGGCGCCATTCTTGACCGCGTCAACTGGTTGGCCGACACATCACCACGGGGATTAAAGACAGCAGCCGGAATCATGGTCAATTATCGCTATGATTTATCGAAAGTTGAAAATAACCACGAGGCCTTTGCCAAACGAAAGGAAGTCAAAGCTTCACGTAAAGTACTGGATCACCTTGTTAAATGACTGAAGAAGACAAGCGAATCTATAGAGTATGTTAATCTTCCGGTAAAGATTCAAATTCTATTTTCTTTTTTTCCAGCCACTCTTTCATTGCTTCTGGTTTTTGCATAAGCTCCTGCATTTTATTCATTGCCTTTAAGTGCGCTTCATCCTTTTTCTGGAACATTTCCATGCCGTGCTGTTTGCTTAATTCCGCAATCTCGTCAAACGAATTGGCATGAAATTGTGTGTCACATGCTCCACCCAGCTGTCTACAGGTCATTGTTTTCATATTTAGTCTCCTTCTTTGTGATGATAACGATTGCTGTCACGGATTTAGGTTATGAGAAAACACCTGTCCTTGCTGAGATGATGTAAGTGCCTGCTGGTATAGCTTTGCTATTTTATTAGCCGGAACACCACCCTTTCCCCAGCCCAGTTTCTCGGCAGTCTCTTTCGCCATTGGCGGGCTGACTGCGTGTAACTTTTGTTTTTTTGGCATATCAAGAGATGCGGCTTCAACAAATCCTTCCAATCCTCGGTTAATCATTGTCAACATAGATGAATGCGGATTTGGATTCTGAGCCAAAATACCTGTTGTCAATACAATAATTCCATTTTCCTTCATGGAGTTTCGTGCAATTCTGACAAGATTGACCTGACCCATCAACTTGCTATCAATTCCAAATTTAATCTCATCATCAGTTAGGTTGTCGAGTTGACCAAACACGGCCTCTCCAGCTACACATATAATCGCATCAACATCCGGATGCTGTTTGAATATATTTTCTATTGTTTCAGGTTGTTGTAAATCAACCGATAACTCACTTGAACGAGAAACACCAATAACCTGGTGAGCTTCAGACAGCAGATTTTTTACCGCCCTGCCAATTGTACCTGTTGCTCCAATAACTATTACTTTCATTTTTCCTGTTTCCTATTATTTACATAAAGAGCTGATTTATATTACTTTTCCACTCTTTCTGTACTATAAAATGCCTCGAATTTGTTGGGTTGTGCAAGCATGATTTAACGCTATAGCAGACCCTATGCGGCAAACAATGATCGTGCAAAAAATACAGTGCTTATAAGACGAAATGTTGAATCGACACAGTCTGACATTATTTCTAAAACTACCTTTCCACCAAAAAAGCCCTCAGGTGCTGTAGTTTTGCGCAAGCATGATTTATCGCTATAGCAGATCCTATGCGAAAAATCATGATCGGGCAAAAATGCAGTGCCTGAGGGCTTTTTTTCATTTATGCGACTATGGACCAGTCTAACGGCGGTCCATCAATCCGCTCACACAACCACTCTTTCAACCTCGGACTGGGTGGATGAACTGTACCACCTGGACGTTTGCCGCCGAGCTTCCAGGACTCATTGAAAAGATCTTCCGGGATGTTGATTTTTGCCAGTTCCTCCATGCCTTCGACATCCCGCTTTATCAGGGTCGCTACGGTCGGTTTGTCCTCCCAGTCAAAAACGACAAAGTAGATCGATTCATCATCGGCACTGGAAACGAAATCGTTGCCGCGTGTCCATCCTGTTCCCCACTCCAGATACATTTCCACAGCCTTTTCCGGAGTCATATGCCAGTCAATGCTGTTAACCAACTCTCTTTTATCTCGTAACTGTTGTAAAGTCATCATATCGATTTCCTTTTTGAGGATGCTTATCATACAGGAATGATTTCCATTTAAATTAACACCACAATGTGGTATGTCAATATAAAAGGAACCCACAGGCGATGAACTATTTTTTACTTCATCCAGTTGACTTGATAAGATATTGTGATTGAAAAGGGAAGAAGACGTGAATTTCGCTAGGAGAGTGACACTTCTCTTTCTACCCAGCTGCCGCCTAAAAGTAGATTTAATCCAACAAGAACATGACAATAAATGCAGGCTCCCAATAGGTCAACAACAACTATCTGGTAGTAGAAAAGAAAGAAACGGAATGGATTTTGTGTGACCAAATCCTCCTCTATGTTTTTTTCGGCTTGGCAAGAGAGTACCCCTGACCGAACTCGGCTCCCATTTCCAGCAGGATTTCAATTTCCTCCTTGGTTTCGATTCCTTCAATGATCTGCTGTACATCAATTCCATTCAACATACTGACCATTCTCTGAAAAGACCGCCGCTTCACATCATCCGTTACGATCCCTTCGATATAAAGCCGATCGATTTTGACAATGTCCGGTTCAAGGGAGATCAGCGTTTCGAGTGAACTGCGGCCAAAACCGACATCATCAAGAGCAATCAACACGCCCGCCTTTTTCAGTTCCTTAACCGGTTCCTGCAACGACTCAGGTGAGCCGACCAGCTGGCGTTCACTGAATTCCAGACAAACCGGATAGGGTATGTCCATCGGATTAATAAGCTTAAGAAGAGCATCAACGGACATGGATAACAGCGTTGATGGATAGATATTGATATGACATGTCATCGGTTTTTTCAAACGACTGCTGCTTTTTAGACACTTTTTCAAACATTGAATATCCACCGATGTTAAAATATCATTTTCAAGGGCAAAACCGAAAAAGATATACGGATCCTCAAGGTCTTCAATGGTACAGCGGCTTAGCAGCTCGCAACCGATAATTTTTTTATCTTTTAGACGAATAATAGGCTGAGCGACCGGGTAGAAACATTCTCCCTCAAGCATTTGATTGACGACGCGGGCCTTTTCAGCGCTGCTCCGATCATGTTTATAAAACTCGTTTCCAGCCTGGGTTATCCTGTTCTTGCCAAGCTCTTTGCTTCTTTGTAGCGGCCGCCGGGTCAGGGCAAGGATTTCTTCGATAGAAAACTGACCTTGAGGCACAGTAGCCACTCCCATACTGGCGGAGATCTGCAACTGTTTCTGCGATGGGGGCAGAGGACAGGAGGCTACCGCCAGTCGGATCTTTTCGGCAACCATCATGGCCGCCGAAAGACTGGCACTCGGCAGGACAACCAAGAATTCATTGGAACCTATTCGACCAATCGTATCCGTTGACCGTATCACACGCGTTATCCGGTTGGAGACATCCTTTAAGACGGCATCACCGCCTCCGTGACCGAGATGTTCATTGATCTGCTTGAAATTATCAATATCGATCAGCAGGACCGAGATATCAAAGTAATCCCGTTTTGCCCGATCATGCTCAAGCAGCAGCCTCTCCTCCAGCCCTCTCCTGTTGAAAGCGCCAGTCAGGTCATCAATGCGCACCTGATCGGCCAGCTTTTCATTGAGCTGTTTCAGGCTGTTCTCATTTGCCACCCGTTCGCTGATATCCCGAACAAGAACCACGGAACCCTTGCCGGTTGACATTTTTTCGATGATCAGCTCGGTGTATACAATCTCCCCATTTTTCTTTTTGCATTTGAGCGGATCTTTTACAAATCGTTTTCGATTCTTATCCTCATAGAACTGTTCGAATAACAACCCATCATAATCCAGGCCAAGAATGGCCTGGATCTTTTTACCATGTATCCGTTGAGGGTTATACCCAAGAATACGTTCAATCGACTCATTGGTTTTGGTGATTTTGTTTTGGCTGTCGGTAACAATCAGAGCATCATAGTTAATCGTACCAATAATCAATTCCAGCTCCTGCTCTCTGAGTGTTGCTTTTCTCCAGTACCCATACACAACCCAGAGAAGAACCGTAATGAAGACAAACAGAAAATTGGTATAGATCTTAAACTGCGCATATCTGGCATAGGTCTGAAAGAAATGAAAAATCTCAGAAAGGTAGTTCAGGCTGATGCAGAAAATGGAAAAAATAATCGTAATGGTAACAAGGAAGGATAGATAGAGGGATTCTTTATTTTTCATATTCTTCACCCATGGTGAAACGTCATTCTCAGATTCCTGACAGATTTGATATGTATCAGGATATACTAGAAAAAGGAAATATTCCAGCAAATGGTCTCTTTTTACCGATCTTCTGTGGATCGACCATTCTCTTTTATCTGAAATGCAGCTATAATCCTATCCCAGCCTGCTTTTTTGTGAGTGTCATTAATTGCTCTCAGTTTGAGGTCCTTTGCAACCTCATAAAAATTGGGTAGATGGAGCCTATGAAATCAACATGTATCCCCCCCGAAGACAGTTTTCAGATCAGGTGTCCAAAACTTGGACAGCTCATTTCTTTTTCATATTGCAAACAGGAAAATCTCGGTGTCCCCTGCTTTAAGACACTGGACTGTTGGTTCGACTATTTTCCGGTTCGAGCCTATTTCCAGAATAAACTTAGTGGAGATGAATTCAGGAAATGTTTTGAAACGCCACCGAAACCCAAACTGCTTTCAATCCTTGAAATCATAAAGCAATTTGAGAATAAGAATAAGTGAACATGAACCCTTTTGATCAATCGAAACGCCTCCCGCAGGATCTATCGACCAGCCTTTGTACAGCCTAAGTTGTAAACCCAATGACCTCAATGGCACTATGGTAATCATTGCAGTACTGCACCTCATGCACGGTTGTAAGGGAAAAGGACCACTGAATAGCAGAATATACCGAAGGATATGAGAAAACGAAAAAGAAAGGTATTTTAAAAGATATTAGATGGAATCAGGAATAAGGTAAAATCACAGTGTTTTTTGTTGTATGGGATTGCCAAATCGGATACTTCACTAAAGTAATCTTACAAAGCACAAAAGGCTCATTCACTTTAAAGGGTGAGAGTATGCAACACTATCCGGTCTGCTTTGGCCTCATCTATAGATTATATTTCTAATTTTTTGAGATCTTAGATATATCCTCCATTTTATCGAAAAGAATCGGCGAAATGGTTGATGAAATGACCGCGACGAGTATCACTGCTGAATAAATGGCAGGGGTGATAACGTTTAGGGACATGCCGATGTCTGCCGCAGCTATGATAAGGGTGAGCCTTGAAGACAATAAAACGCCTGCCGCAAGGGCATTTTTTTGGGAGTAGTGTTTTTTTAGTGCCAGGCAGGGTAGGATTTTGACAAGATACGCAGCAATTAGAATTATAGGCAGCAAAATGAGATTTTTAGGATTTTCGATGAGCGGGCGTAAATCAAAACGAACTCCCACCATGATGAAAAAAATCGGAATAAAAAAGCCAAAACCCACACCATTCAGTTTGTCATGAAGGAGCTTCAGGTCAGTTTCGGTCGAAAGCATGGATATGAGAAATCCTGCCAAGAATGCTCCAAGAATAATTTCTATTCCTATTTTCTGTGAAAGCACAATAAAGGCGATCATGATGGCAAAGGCTGCCCGGGTTTTAATCTCCGCCTTGAGCATACCGGGTTTCTCCAAGATTTCCATGGTTACAGGCTTTCCCAAAAGATAGTGGGAAAGCCTGTAGGCGACTATAAATATGATAAAAATCAATAGAATTAATAATAGGTCAAAAGACAGGCCAGTGGATATTTTTGCCACATAGACAGTGATGAGTAACATGGTCATAAAATCAGCGACAAGAGATGAAAAAAGAACATCCTGTCCAAAAATCCTGTTGCTAATGCCCAGCTCTCTCAATGTGGGGACTACAATTCCGACAGAGGTTGTGCTTAAAACTAATGCCAGAAAGATGGGATCACCAATCAGTTCGAGCTTGAAGAACATGAATGACAAAACCAGCGAAACGGCAAAAGTAAGTAAGAATATCTTGCCTCCCAGTATAAATGGATCATGACATCTCTTTTCACTTTGCTCGTCAATATAGCAGACCTCTTGCGGTTTCTTTTTGAGAAAGGAAAGGTCGATTTCCATACCTGAAAGAAACATCAGGAAGGTAAAGCCGAAAATAGAGAGAAAGTCGAGCCAGGGGCCTGGATGAATGATATCAAAGCCGCTTTTACCTATTATAATCCCGCAGATTATTTCACCGACAATTACAGGGATATTTATTCCTTTGATATGGATCGTGATAATGGGAATGAAGAACGCGAGTGCGGTGATAATTAACAGCGGCACAAAATCAATGTCGTGCATCTTGCGGTTACTCCTCCATTGGCAACTGAAAATCGTTTTTGGCGATTGATTCTAACGGATAAATACGATTAACTCTGCATCTCACAGTTTCAGTTTCTACGGTTAACTGTTCAGCAATCGGTGTCAAGAGAAAATCTGGATTATTAAGTTGAAGTGACCGGTCAATTGAGCAGGATTAATGGAAATGAGCTCGAATTCATGGGAAAAGAACGTACTTATTCTGTTTGTCAGCTTTGTAGTTTTCATGGGAAGTCCAGTTTATTACCTGACCAATGTTACAACAAACTATACCCCTGTGACTGTTCATATCAGGTTTAATCCAATCAATGACAGCACATTGATATTTGTTGTAGATTATAAATCAATATCTTGACATACCACAATGTGGTATTAGATTGTAATTAACCTCAGGTAATAACTCTAACGGTAACTATCTGAGTCAATTTCAAATTTTACAATCTGAGGAATGATTATGAGCAGATACCATATTGATTGTCGTGACTATCCAAGTAGTGAAGTAAAGTGTAGTGTAGCTCTCTCGGCCAATACAAAGGAGGAACTGCTGGAAGCAGTTATTCAGCACGGAACGAAAGTGCATGGATATGAAGATACTCCTGAATTCAGGGAAAATATCGTCAAGGAATTCAAAGAAGGAAACCCTACCGATTAACTCTTTAAGCATGGGTATGAGATGAGTTGACTAATTACAACATGAACTCAATAACAATAAATTAAGGCCAACCATAATAATTTCTGGTTGGCTTTTTTAATTGAGCATTCCGCCCATGATGGCATATTACGTGGTTTAAACCTACCATATCGAATATTTGAATATTTCTTAAATCTTATGTTGCACTGTTGTTTATAAGGACGAGTAATATCCCCCGCCCTTTCAAGCTAGCTTAACCAGAAAGCGTTTCGTTCATCTGATAGCTTCTTATTTATTCACCTTCCCAAAATACCGTTGAGTTGTAGAAAGATGGGCATGTCGGAAGTGGTACCCTTTCTTGGACCACTGATCTACTGATTTAAGTTGTACCGCAT
>CAZUUJ010000030.1:27251-42999 GCA_964623625.1 uncultured Desulfocapsaceae bacterium | reverse complement strand
ACACCACACTGATGATCACCCTGTCCAGCTCAAATTCGGGAAAGACCTCTTTTTTGATGTTCTGCCCCCAGAAAAAGCCGCCAACGAGTAAAAAAAGCATCAGGATATTGGCGGCTACCGAGTTGCCGGCCATCCAGCCGATCACTGATTTTTTACCGGCTGTCGTCTTAATGCCCATGAGAGTCCTGTTCGTTTCTCATAATGTTTCTTCTCTTTTTCCTTTTGGCCTTTTTTCCGGCAATATTTAGCGGCATGCCTTCCACCGGAGAGGCAACCGGTGAGATAATTAATCGCTCCCCGTCAACAAGACCTTCGCTAACATAGGTCCAATCCCGGTCCTGCCAGACGCTCTTTACCTCACGGATAATTAAGGTATTGTTGGGTGAGGCCAGAAGAACTTTATTGCCTGGCAATAGTGACACCCGGGGCAGCTTAAAGATGGAAGACAGCTGTTTGCCGTCGATTTTGGCGTTGACAAAAGAGCCCAACAACAGCGGTTGCTTTTCTGAAGCCAGTCCCATTGGATCACTGACAGCGGCAAGAATCCGGGCCTGTAAGCCGTTGGGTTCAAGATTTGACAGCAGGCGGATAATTCGGCCGGTATATTGTTCGGTCTCTGTGATCAGTTTGAGGGGTGGACCTTCATTGTCATTAAAGGAGCCACTATTCAGCCAGCGCAGGCTGTTCCGCGGCAGACTCAGCTCTACCCAGAACCGATCGGTGCCCACCAATCGGACAACGGTTGACTGCTGTGAGACCAGAGAGCCGACCTCCACATTCCTGTTTAAGACGATGGAGTTGAACGGCGCTTTGAGTACGGTCCGATCAAGGTCAAGTTGGGCTTTTTTAAACTGTACTTCGGCCATATCAAGGGCCGCCCGTACCTTTGCCAGCTGGGGTCCGCGTAGAGCCAGCTCCTTGTGGGCCGGCGGCGGAGCGGAAGAGGCCATCTTTTGAACCAGCTCATATTCCCTTCTGGCCACAGCCTGATTGCCCTCCTCCAGTTTGAGGTCCATGAGGGCCTTGTCTAAACCGGCCTTTGCCGTTGCCAGGGCCAGCCGATAATCACGATCATCGACAACAACCAGATTATCGCCCCTCTTGACCAGACCGCCTGGCAACAGATTGGGATTGACGGTGACTACTGTGCCGCTTACCTGGGATTTCAAATCGACTTGGTTGGCCGGGGTCACACTGCCCATGGCTTCAATGGTTACCCGAACATCCGAGCGCTTGAGCGGCTGAATCTTGACAAGCGTCTGAATTTTCGGCGGCTTCTTTTTCTTGGCCTTCGGCTTGGTCGTAATCAGATATTTGGCGGCAAGAAATCCTGCACCAAGAATAGCCAGAATGAGAATAACGGCGCCTAGTCGCTGACCAACGGTTCGTTTGGGCACCGGTGTATCACCGGAGACTTCCAGATGGTTGTTTGGTTGGGTGTCCATGATTTTTAAGATTGTGGTGTACGTTCTTGACGACTGAGGTGGACTCTCTCTGGAATCCAGGAACCGCCGAGGGCTTTATAGAGATCGATGCGGGCATTAATCATTTCCGAGCGTGTTTTAATGCGCTCCATTTTCAGATTGACCGATTGGAGCTGCTCTCGCAGCACCGGCAGAAAATCGCTGATCCCATTTAAATATCTGTAGATTGCCTCCTGTAGCGTTTTATCCGAAAGCGTTATCTGGTCTGACAGTCCGGACTCACTTTTATTGTACCGGTCTTCTTGAACAAGAGCGTCTTCGACTTCTCCCACAGCCACCAGAAGCTGATGACGTAAACCGGCCAGTCTCTCGTCAACAACCGCTTGAGTTCGCTTTACTTCCATTTTCCTGGTACCGCCTTCAAACAAAGGCGCCAACAATGTGGCGCCCAACCGAAGAATCCAGTTATCGATCAATTCGCCTATTTCAGCCGCCGACATGGTCAGCGACAACGACAGGTCCAGGCGCGGCAACCGCTCGGCCTTTTTTTGAACAACCTGCCAGACAGCCGACTCCAGTTGCAGTTTCAAACCGCGGACATCGGGACGCAACTCAAGCAGGTCGGCCGGAACACCAGCCCGGGCTGCCGATGTCAGTTCCGGCAACAGCCTGGTTTGAATGCGATCAATGGTTCCGGGAGATCGGCCCAGCAAAACGGCCAGTTGATGGTAAAGCAGCTTTTCCCTTGCCTCAAGCGGAATAAGACTGTTTTCCAGACTGAGCACAGACTGGTTCTGCTGGTACACATCAAGCAGTGAGACTCTCGCCAGACTCAGACGGTGCTCGAGCAGACCAAGCAGTTTCTGCTGGATTCCAAGTTGTTCTTTTACAAGCTTCTGCTGCTCCTGAAGGGTGACGATAGCCACCCATGTTTTAGCAATCTGACTGGAAAGGGTTAGCGCCGCTGTGTACAGCCCTTCCCGGCTGATTTGAGCACCAAGCTGCTGCTGTTTACGGGATGCCTCCAGCCGTCCCCAGAGGTCGAGTTCGTAGGCGGCGGTTAAACCAAGGGAATAGAGATCTGCGCTGGAGCTTGAGCCGGAGGTGCTTTCACTGCGGCTATGAGTCGCCCCAAGATTGGCTGTCAATGTTGGATATTGTGATGCCCCCGCTTTAACAGCAGCTGCCCGGGCCTGTTTGAGCCGTGCCCAGGTCGCCTGTACAGAGAAATTATCCGAAAGCCCTCTTGTTATCAGCTGGTTGAGCTCGTCATTATCAAACTGGAGCCACCATGGTTTGGAGAGTTCCGGATTTGCGCCAGGTATTGAAAAAGTAGCCGGAACAACGGTTTTGGGTATTTCTGGATATTGCGGTTGAATAACACTGCAGCCTGGAATTATCAGTAAAACAGTCAGCAGAGAACAAAACCGGCCAAACAGAGATAATTGGTGCGCTGACATGATAAAAAACTTACGGTGTGGGAAAGAAAGAATAGTTGGGTTATTGGTATATGAAAGCAAAAGAGTAATTCACAAACAGTCGGGTGTCAATCTCGTCAGGACATTTGAAAAGTTAAAGATGTCACTGGCTATTTTTCTCTTTTCCGTTGTTGATTCCAGGACCACCTCATAAATGGAAAGTGACGCCGTCTGCACCAATCGCTGTTAAGAAAAAACTTGCTGTATTGATTTCCAGAGAAGGGTCAGTGAAAAACTGCCGAAAACTTGACGGATCGATGCGGGCTAATCGGATTCCGTTTCTTTCCCGGGATGATCCATCTTCATCAACCCTTTTTTCTCAATGAAACGGGGGATGAGAAAAAAGAACAGCACGACAATGATTCCCAAAACGGTAGTCAGATTGAACCCAAGGCTGAATGTTGACCCAAAAGCCGTGTAAGCGAAAGTAAGCGGCAGCATACCGAAGAAGGTCGCCAGAGAGAAAACCCCAAGGGACATCTTGGTAAGACCGGCCCCATATGAAATGATATCAAACGATACCACCGGAATAAGTCTTGAGACAAAGACTATTTTCAACAGCAGTCTGTTGGAACAATGGGTGCAGAAGTTAATATGCCCTTTTAAAAATCGTTCAATGAACTGCCGTCCCAACACCCTGGCCAGCAAAAAAGAGATCACAGCACCGGCCAGCGCACCGGTAGCGGCATACAAGGTGCCAAGGTATGGGCCAAAGAGAAGACCAGCGGCAATATCCAGAGGCAGACTGGGAATGGGGCTGATCACAATGGCAATGGCCATGACAGACATGAAAACCAGCGGTGCGGCGGCGCCAAATTCCTTCAGCCAGTCGGCAATGGCTTGCGGGTGTAACAGCTCTTTCCAGTCCCAGAACTGATTAACGGCAACAAACAGGAACAGTAAAGCCGTAATCAAGATCCATTTTAAGGTATTGTTCATGGTCCCCTGCCTTTCGATGCTGTGCTGCGGAATCGACCATTGCTGAGAAAGAAACGGGTCTGATTTATAACCTGACTGTCATTCATGATAAATGAATGGCCGCATGGAACCACAAGAAAGTCGCTCATTCCCGCTAATTTTGCCCGCTCAACGGCTACTTTACCATCATCCTTTCCCGGAATAATACCGGCATGGTACCAGTCATAAAAATGATGGGAATCGCCGGTGATAATGCCCACCGGATAATGAACAGGGCCAAGCCGCAACGGCAGGCTGTCGGGACCGGTACCCAACTGCTGACCGGCAGGGCCGTTGACCCACTGAAAAACAAAAAACTCCCGAAACTTATCCACCACTTCACTGCCGCCATTGGGAGGGCTGAGCATAACGACCCTGCCAAGATTTGATATATTGTTTTCCTTTAAGAAATAGCGTACAAGAATACCGCCCATGGAGTGGGTGACGAAGTGAATGTTCTCCGTTTGTGCTTGATCACAACGGGCAACAGCCTGAGGAATTGTTTCCATGGCCAGCTGTTCAATCGGTTTTGTCCGGGATGGGTAGCCCATGTTGATCACTACGTAGCCGGACGTCGTGAGAGCTTCTTCCATACTGCTCATGGACCAGCTTGTTCTGGCCAGGCCATGGAGCAGAATCACACACTGGTTGTCAACCGACCTGGTGCTGCCGCCTGCCCCCCATACTGCTCCCTGTAGAGTCAACAGGAGGAGGGTTGTGAAAAAACACAGTACACTCATATGAAACCTCAAGCCCTCCCGCCATCTTTGATAAAAACACCTTGTTTGAACCGGTTTCAATTCTTATTATCCATAACTCTGTTACCAGAAAGCATGTCTTTGAATCCCGGGATAAGTATTTCTCGTCACTTTTCACCCTTGTTTGCGTCATAGACGACAATCAAAGGCTTTTTGAGTTCTCTGGATAATGTATCCGCCAATGAACCGAAAAAGAATTTTCTCATCCCTTGGGTTCGGATGGCGCCCATGACAACTATATCATGCTTTTCCGCCTCATCCTTTATGGTCTGTACCCTGGCGTCGGTGGGAACCGATGTAACCGATATGTTGACCCGATCCGGCTGTAACTCGAGCCACTGGTAGATCTGTTCGGTGTTAGCGTCAACTGCGTCCTGATCGGTATCCGAACTGAGCATCGAAAGGAGGTGGATCTGATGCTCACCGACCTCGCAGAGTGCCGCAACAACCGGATAAACTTCCGCCAGATCGTTCATATCCGTCACAGGCACAAGTATCTTTTCGGTGTGCAAAACACCGAAAAACTGCACGACAATTACAGGACAGTTAACGTTGGAGGCAACAGTTTCCAGAATTTGGGGAAAATTTGAATGCTCATCATGCAAGGGGTAGCCAAGCACTACAGCCCTGGCATTTTCATATTCCACCGCGGCAACAATCCCTGAGGCGATTTTTTTATCCGGTACAACTTCTATCATCAGTTCATATCCTATGGAACCAACCTCATTTCTCTCAATTTCAAAGTTATGATCGGGAGGTGGTTCGTCAGGGTGTTGGACAAACACCGCCATGGGACTTGCTTTGTAATGGTGTGCAAAAATAGTGGCAATACGGGCAATACCATTTACAGTCTGTCGCCTGGTAGCGCCAAAAACGACCACATCCTGCGGATCAGGGTGAGGACGCAGCTTTTCCCATGTCCAGGGAAGAATTTTCACTCCCTTGACTGAACGCATTAACTGGTCACATTCCTTTTCCGAGAGGCTCTCGCAGACTTCGGGCTGATCGACATTGTTTTTTTCAACAACTGCCTCCCCGGCCCGCTTAATGGCATAACTGGACGACAGCGGTCCAAAAAGCTCCGAGAGGAAAACACCTGTCAAAACAACCGGTGTAATGATTGACGAATAGGGGGATAGCGTCTGGTCTGCGCCAATGAGAAAAATAAGACCGATAGCCACACCGGCTTGGGGCACAAGGGTCAGGCCAAGCAACTTACGGACAATAAGGGGTGAGTGAGCGATTGTAGCGCCCAACCTGACACCGATAAATTTACCAGCAATCCTGGCTGCAAAATAGACAACCCCCAAGAGCCAGGCGCTGCCCAGAATCCCAAAATTCAGATGCGTTCCGGCCAATGTAAAAAAGAGGATATAAATAGGCGGCTCAAAGCTGTTTAAGGCCCGAAAGACTCTGACATCTCTTTCCGCCCTATTAACCAGGGTAAATCCGGCCATTATTCCGGCCAACAGCGGCGAGAAATGCATGAAGATCGCCAGCTCACTGCACAGCAGCAGAATGGCGAGGCCTGCTGTTAGCATCTCTTCCTCGCTTTTCAGCTTCCTGATCACAAGGTCCAGGCAGAAACCGGTAATAAAACCCAGTGTGAGCGACAAAACAATCTCAAACAGCCCGTTGCCGATGACTCCGAGCAGACTGCTGCCGGCCTGACCGAGGATCTGGTGGGCAACCGAAACAACCAGACCGAAAATCATAATGGCCAGCCCATTATCAATAGCCACAATAGCCAGCAGAGTGGAGGTCAAGGGACCTTTGGCCTGAAGCTCCCGGATAACCAGCAGAGTTGCCGCAGGTGCCGTAGCAATACTGACGGCTCCCAGGAGTATGGAGAGTGCCAGCTGATCTTTCAACTGCCAACCCTCAATATGAAAACCGCTTACAGTGATAACAAAAAAGATCGCGGCCGAAACCAGCAGAAAAGCCCCGGTTGTTTCACATGCCCCGATCCAGAGCAGGCTTTTTGCATGTTTCTTCAGCTTTTTCAGCTCGACATGCTCGCCTATACCGAAGGCGATGAGCATCAGAGCGATATGGGTAAAATGATCGAGGCTGTGACCGACGGATTCTTCGGTGATAAAACCAAATCCGGTCGGTCCCAACAGCATTCCCGCAATGATATAGCCGGTTACAGATGGCAACCGCATCCATTGGCACAACTTGGCCGCGATAAGGCCGGTGGCTAGCAGGGCTGCGAGACCAAGGGTGATCATAGGACCATATGAAAAGATCTGATCGGAGCCGAAAAAAGAGGAAATGCCATAAGATGAGATTATCCTTTTACCCTCATCCCGATAGTCAATGAATGAGGATTATCCTTCATGATACTTTTCCATGAAACAGTTAATTCGATTTTGGATCTGCACACGGAATTCCTGTTCAGGTATGAATGCAAAAAGACTATTTATTCCAGACTCGACCAGGCTGTCGACGGATTCAACCTGGTGTCGCTCCTCTTTTTCCGTTGCCATTATGGTCCGTACAGTCAGGTACCCATCTACATTATCCAGCAGCAGAGCGGCCCAGAGCAGGCGGGTGGCATCCGGATTTCGCTTTGGGTCATTTTCCCAGAAGGCGGGAGGAAGAGAAACAACGGCCAGTTTTTTGGTCAACGCCGCACCAAACCAGCCGCGCAGCCTGTTCTCATCCGGCATGATACCGTGTTTCAGGCTGTTGAATAATTCATCTGACAATGTAATACGCGGAGCCCGTTTCCCCCTCGTTGACCGGCAGGAAGAACAACTTTACCGGACAGCCGCTACCTCACATAAGAAAAACTGAGCTTTTTGTTTTTAACGCCAATCCGTGCTTCGCCGCCGCGAACCAGTTCACCGAACAGGATCTCTTCCGTCAGCGTATCGCCGATTTCCTTGAGGATGAGTCGTCTCAGCGGCCTTGCCCCATAGACGGGATCATAGCCTTTTTTCGCCAGATACTGTCTGGCCTGCTGAGTCAGTTTAATACTCACTTTCTTCTCAGCCAACTGCTGTTGAAGCTCACCAATCATCTTATCAACAACCTTTTCGACCGATTTCAGCTCAAGAGCGGAGAAAGAAACGATGCCATCCAACCGATTTCTAAATTCGGGTGAGAACATATTATCCACCGCTTTTTTATCCCGTCCGCTTTTGTCGGTGACAAAGCCAATGGCACCGCTGGACATTTCCCGCGCTCCGGCATTGGTCGTCATGATAATGATCACGTTGCGGAAATCGGCCCGCCTGCCCGAATTGTCGGTCAACGTGGAATGGTCCATCACCTGGAGAAGGATGGAGAAGATATCCGGATGGGCCTTTTCGATTTCATCGAGCAGCAGAACAGCATACGGATGCTTGCGAATAGCCTCGGTAAGCAGGCCACCCTGGTCAAAACCCACATACCCCGGAGGTGCACCGATAAGTCGGGCAACGGCATGCTTCTCCATATATTCGCTCATGTCGAACCTCTCAAAGTGGATCGACAGCTTTGCTGCAAGTTGTCTGGCAACCTCGGTTTTCCCCACACCCGTTGGACCGGCAAACAGGAAACTGCCGGTGGGCGAATCCATATTCCCAAGACCAGCCCGGGATCGTTTCACCGCCTGAACGATCATATCGATGGCATGATCCTGACCGAAGATGACCGATTTAAGCTTGCCGTCAAGGGCTTTTAAAGATCCGGTCTCAGAAACACTGCCGCTCTTGGCCGGAACCCTTGCCATCCTGGAGACAATTTCCTCAACATCGCGCACCTTGACCAAACCACGCTGTTTATTGCGTAACCTGAATAGCGAGCCGACCTCATCCATCACGTCAATGGCCTTATCCGGCAGGAACCGTTCGTTGATATAACGATCCGCCAGTTCCGCCATAGCCTTGATTGAGGTCTTTGAATATCGAATCTCATGATAATTCTCATACCTCGACTGCAGTCCTGCCAGAATCCGCCTGGTTTCATCGACAGTAGGCTCCTCCACATCGATTTTCTGAAACCGTCTGGACAGAGCCCGATCTTTTTCGATCTGATTCTTGTATTCCTCATAGGTGGTTGAACCGATGCAACGAAGAACCCCGGACTGGAGCGCCGGTTTTAAAAGATTGGAGGCGTCCATGGAGCCGCCGGAAGTTGAACCGGCACCAACGATGGTGTGCATTTCATCGATAAACAGAATGGCTTTTTTCTTCTGCTCAATGGAAGCCACTACACTTTTAAGCCGTTTTTCGAAGTCGCCTCGGTATTTGGTGCCGGCAACAAGACTGCCCATATCGAGCAGATAAATCTCCACATCCTGAAGCAGGTCCGGTACAAGGGATTTTTTGCCGTCCGCGCGGGCGACCCCATCATCGTGAATACGCAGGGCTAGGCCTTCTGCAATTGCCGTTTTGCCGACTCCCGGTTCACCGACCAGTAGCGGATTGTTCTTTTTGCGACGACACAAGACCTGCATCATCCTGTCGATTTCCATGTGGCGACCGATCAGCGGGTCCAGTTTGCCCTCGGCAGCCAGCTCGGCAAAGTTGACGGTAAACTGGGCAAGGATCTTGTCATCCTTGCTTGTTCCAGGTTTGTCAGGAACTTCCTGCGGCTTCGAGAGGGGCTCTTTCTGCAGACCTTCGGGTAGCACATGTGAGACGAAATTGATAATCGCCATACGGCCAAGCCCTTCAGCGCCAAGAAAAAAGGCAGCATGGGATTTGGTCTCGGCAAAAATAGCCACCAGCACATCGCTGCTGTCCACCTCTTTTTTTCCACAGCTCTGAACATGGGCCACCGCCCTTTGCAGGACCCTGTTAAAGGCGATAGTTTGGGTGGGCTCGACGACTATGTTCTCCGACGGTGTCGGCAGTTCCCCGGAGAAAAAAGCTTTGAGTTTATTTTTCAGGTTGTCGATGGAACCGCCACATTCACTGATGATATAGTTGGCCAACTCATCGTGCAACAGTCCATACAACAGGTGTTCCACCGTCACATATTCATGATTGTAGCTCTTTGCTTCCCTGATAGCCCTGACCAGGGCCATTTCCAATGTTTTGCTCAGCATAATGTATTATGAAACGTAAAGTCTTTTTGTTTGTCCCGGTCACATGAATGTAATCATTATTTTGTGACACACAACCCTTGCAATTCTTTCACAGGCTCTCAATGGAACAGCGAAGGGGAAACTCACTTTTCCTGGCTAAACTGTGGACCAGTGATACTTTGGTCTCGCAAATCTCCCGAGTATAGATACCGGCAACACCGACTCCTTTTTTATGGACATCGAGCATGATTTTAGTCGCCTCAGGGGTTGATTTCCGAAAAATATTTTCCAATATGGAAACAACAAATTCCATGGAAGTATAATCATCATTATGAAGCAGCACCTTATATAACGGCGGCTCCTTCAATTCTATTTTATCTTCTTCTATGACTGAATCGTCAAGAATGGGTTTTTTATCACTCACGGCTGACTCAAATTGATCTATTCCACTGCTGTATTGTCATTGACAATCATTTTATTCACATTCGCTCATGTACAAAGCCACCGGCCTCCTCAACCGCCCACTCCTCTGGAAAAATGGCTAAACAGCAGTCTGTACGTACCTTATAAGCGGTCTTCTCTTACAATAAGACAGAGGAAAATTTTTTCAATATTGATCTTTTGGCATCCAGTGTTTGAACATATCGATAAACAACTCTTCCAAAACCAGTTTGTGGTCAAGCGGTGAGCCCTTTAACCGGAATTCGGCGCCAAGCAGAAGAGTGAGCCACATTTTTAGAAGCGTGCAGGAGAGCTCGGCGGCTTTACTGAAATTCATATAAAGCGCGTAGGGGTGTCCGGAGAGCAGTTCCGGCTGGCTGCAGCTCTTTCTCAGTGCGGGAAGATACTGCTTTTGAAACTGACCGGCGCTGATACCGCGATGATAAGCCGGGTTGGCCATATGCTGCAGAGAACGAATGACCAGCAGTTTCTTCAAATAATTGCGCATGGTGGCAATAATGGCTAGCGAGTGGATGCCGTTGTCCAGGAGCCGGCCGAGAATCACCAGGGTCTTGCCTTTATCCCTTTTTCCAAAGGCATCTGTTAATTCAAACAGCGCATCTTCCCGGGATCTGCTCACCATCCGTTCGACATCATTTAGGCTGATCCGTTTTTTATTCCCGACAGAAAGGGCCAATTTTTCACTTTCCATAACCGCCGCCACCGGATGAAAGCCGACCCGTTCAAAGAGCAGTTCAAGGGCTGGAGTTTCAATAGTCTTGCCAAGCCCTTCCAGACTATTTTTAACCAGTTCACGCAGGACAGCCTGCTGCTCCTTCCGGGCCTTGGCCGTACTACCGGCTGCCACGGAACAGTCCACAACAACACCGTTCTTTTTGATATATAAAAAGAGCTTCCTGCGCTTATCAACATGTTCGGTACAGAGAACAAGTATGTTGGTTTTTGGTGGCGGCTGCTCAAGAGAGGAGATATATTTCTCACCGATATCACCCTGTGATGTCCGTGTCTTTTTCGGCCCTGCCTGAATGAGCAGTTCATCGGCCCAGGAAAGATCACCTGCGGGGCGCTCAAATCCAAACAGCTCCTTCCAGCGCTCTTTTGAGATCTCAGAGAGTCGATCACCCTGCTCTACTTCAAGCGATACCATATCGGTAAGCGTTCTGAGATGCCGCAGGGCCTGAGTCTTCTTATCAGACTGAAAAGAGATGAGTGCTTTGTCCCAAAGAGACGAACTTACGTTTGTTGACAGAAAAAGTCTGGAATCATTAACCCGGAGAATCTGACGGCCCGGCAGCAGGCTGAAGCTCATCAGCCGGGCAAGGGTCTGGCCCGGGTCCTCAGTCTCCCCATCAATGGTGTGGACCGTTCCCTTCCCCTCTTGGCAAAGGACATTCTGCAACTGATCGGCACTTTCTTTGCACAGATACCTCTCACCGAAAAAGAGGTACACCTGCTGTATCTCTTCTGCTCCAGCCCTTGGCAGAAGGGAACTCAGATCATTTCGACTGATAAGGGCCATGACGTCATCCTGTAGTCCATAACGGATTTGAATACATACCTGATTTGGTGACAGAAACCATTATAACAATTCATAGACAGTCAGGCCGAATCATTGGTACTGCCTTCATTATTCTCCTGTTTTCTCCGATCCATGATTTTATGCAAAATAGCCGGCAGACATCCGGGCTGGAGGTATTCCTCCCCCAGGCCGCGTTTGAAAATATGGAATGTTTTAGCGGCAATCTCCTTCCAGCTGATACTGTTTGGAGATTTAGCGATAATCTCGAAAAATTGCTGATTATACGGATTATTTATAGTTGATTTACCGCTGCCGATGGTGGCCAGAATATCCACATTGTTCTTAAACAGATAATTCAGTTCGGAATACACACGAATGCCGCCGCAGGAGCCGATACTCATAAAGCGCTGTTTTTTTAGGATATCCTGTTCATTAATCGAGCCGGACTTCACCAGCTTGGTAATCGGATCAAGAAGCTGCTCTTTGCGCCAGTAACTGTGGCCCCTCTGGGCAAACATTTCATGCCCCCCCTTAATGAACTGCTCGATCAATCGCTGTTGGGTCACTTCACCCTGATAGATAAAGACAGAATGAGCAATTTCGATACCGTTGACCTTTTTTACCCAATCGACCACCACAGGCTGCCGTGCCATCAATCTATAGAGCGGAACAAGTCCTGAAGAAGGTTGTTTGCGTAGCGTCTTCAGGAGCCGATGGGAACGGGTACGCAGCGAACTGTTATGTGGCAACAGCTGATAACCGGTGGAGACCCGTGGCCTGTACTCTTGGTTCATCAGAGTCCGGCAGTTGGAGAAAAAAGATTTTCGGCCATCATCATCGCTTTGGAAGATGGACAGCGACCGCAGTTTACCGTCTTTTTTCCACTCTTCAAAAGCGGTCCGGGTAAAACGGTCGAGCTCAATAACGCCATATTTTGTGATCATTTCCGCAATGGCACGCTTATCCCTTTGGGATAACAGAGAGGGGTACTCCTGCAGATAGTATTGCAGAATGACCCGGAGCTGGGTAATGAAGATACTCTGTTTCTTTTCGATGAAACCCAGCATGGTATCGATGAGATAGCTTCTAGTCGATGGTTCAATGATCCGGAGCAGCTTCATAAAGGTGGCGGAAAACAACACCAGACTGTGTTCATCCTGGAAGGCGGACTGGGCGACCAGATCGAGGACCTTTTTCTGTTCCTCCACCTTCCTGGGGAAAAAGGTGGTCAGCTTACCTTTCTGTGCCAGGCTGATAATAAAATCGGAAACAAAATGATTCTGCGGATCTACCGCCAGCAGGAATCTGAGGAGGTTACCGTCAAACCTGGCTGAAATCCTTTTATTCAGGACCGGCACCAGGATATTGCGAAAAGAGGAATCATACAGTTCTGAGCCGCGGGATAGCAGGATATACATATTGGCACTGGTCAAATCTCTTGCCGCCTGGGAACGGGCAAAGGTTGTCGCCCGGCGTAAAACTCCGATAAGACCGCTTTTGCCGCCGCTGTTAAGCGCCGCCTGCCAGCTGGCATTATATCGACTGCGGACATTGGAGGCCAGTCGGTGGTACAGCCGGGAAAGCCTGGCTGTTGAAGAGTTTGACAACCGGTAACTGCCGATCTCTTGCCCGTAACGATCGGTCACGTCATGAAGGTTGTTTATTTTCCAGATCAGATAATCCGAAGCCCGGTTAAATGCTTCAAGCAGAGTTGCTTTCTCTTTGGATGAAAGCTGGTAGTAGTGGCTCTCTTCACTTTTCATCCCCAGAATGAAGTACGAATTCATCCAGGTAAAAGCGGTTTTGGGGATCATTTCATCCAACTTGAACAAAAAGCGAGCATTTCGGGCATCACTGTCGGGCAGATGACGGATCAGAGCAACAGCCTGAAAAAAGGAAACCACGTCTGCCCCTTTGATGAGGCAGAATGATTCAACGGCCCAGCGCTGATGCTCATCCAGGGAAGCCAGTATATCAAGTCCTCTGATAATGGTTATCGGGGTTTGTCTGGGAAGCAGAATGATCGCTTTTGCCGCCCAATGACCAGCCTCATCAAAGGCGCGGACCCTGTTAATAATCTGTTCAAGTTGGTTCAGGGTCACAGGGGTGACATCTTTAAGGCCGATCAACGCTCTAGCAGGAGCGTATTTCAATCCCTCCAGAAGTGCGAGCAGTCGCCAGGCTACCTCTACTGAAACCCCGTCCTGCTCGATGAAGTTATCGAAAATCGGTAAATGATCAAAATTGACCCGGATAGCGGTTAACCGACGCATTATGTCGATTATCTCTTCTGGAAGAGCCGTCTCCAGTGAACAGAAACCGATAAAGACGTGCTGGCGTGTATAATCAAGGGTTTTAATGATATCCTTGTTATAGTCAAACTGTTCCGGCGTTAAACAATCCACCAGTTCAAATGCTTCCAGGGCGCGCTCCTCGATACTCCGGCTGAATGCCGCCCGACTTAAAGACGGGATCAGAAGGAGGATCAGTATCCAACTCAGTAATACCAATAAAACAGTATGCCTGGTTGAAACAGACGATACCCATTTACAGAATGGTTGTCTCAAGACGTTTGAGGAGTAAGACATTTGACCAACATGAAAAAGTGATTTCGATATATCTCTGATAAACTCGGTCGAATCACCAGCACCATAATGATACCCAGTGAAGTGCAAATTGGAAAGACAAAACCCTGGGTTGGGGAACCCGCCTCGAGCAGCAAAATTTTAAAAGCAAATATCGAATATCGAACAAGAAATAATGAATATCGAAGGATGGAAGAACACGATGTGCCACTGCACAAGCTATTAAGGCCATAAATTACTTCACCACTTCGTCATTCGATATTTCTTGTTCGATATTCTGCGGTTCGCTTTTAAATACCACTGCCAGCGAAAAGTTGTCTTACCTATGCAAAAGCTGCCTGCGGGTTCCGGAAACCCCATCACTAAATCGGGTTTCCAGCCATCTTTTTACTGCCCATCGATTCGTATAGGTTATTGGAGAAATAGAAGCTTTTATTTTTCCCGACATCGTTTTTTGCGGGAAAAAAATCAGATCAAGAAGATGATCGGTCTGGCCGACCTTGCGTAAAAGATGGGTACAGCCGGCGCAATATGTAACCATTCTATAATAATCGGTTTCATTGACCCGCTTATTGGACCACTCTTTAGCCAGATCGGGACGCAGAAAGGGAACCGACCCTCCTTCACCGCAGCAGAATGTTGTGTGGCGCCGGTGTTTCATCTCCTTGAGTTCGATCCCCATTTTCCCCAGAAGATCACGGGTATCGTCCTGAATCCCACTGTTAAATCTGGTGGAGCAGGCATCATGGACAGCAACCCGCCCTTTATCAATGATCGGCAAAATGTCAGCATAGCTTTTCCGGTTGAGCAGCTCATACACGGTGACGATCTCCAAACCTTCCCCATATTTGCTGAATATTCTATAGCAGTTCGGACAGGCAACCAGAATCTTTTTAAGAGCGTATTGGCGGGTGATATCCAGCAGTTCCCGGAAGTATCGATGAAACTGCTTATCCCGGCCAAGATCATGGGTTGGCTTGGTGCAGCAGTCCAAGACAATACCGAGGTTTGGGATCTTTCTACGCACCAGCAGAAAAAGTTCTTTCAATGTATCCGGCCTGGTCCCGGGCAGAGCACAGCCGGGAAAAAGGACTGTATCGCAGCCCTCGGGGAGGTAACAGTGGGAAAAACGATCCGATCTGCCGCGACGCTCGTAGTTCAGGATGGTATTATGCTGTTCGAACTCTCCAAGCCCCAGTTCCACTGCAACTCGTCTCATTGTCAGGAACATGGCCTGGGGGTCCAGTCTCTTTGGGCACACTGCCGTACAGAGCCCGCACAGGTTGCATTCAAAGCAAAGCTTGGATCCCGCGCCCCTGTCTTCACACCAGGTATCGCCGATCTCACGGGGAGTGCCGTTTTCCTGGAGGAAACCACACTCCTTGACGCAGATGTTGCAGTCAATACAGTTGATCAGGATGTCCTGGATATAAAAATAGTGGGCAATCAAGGTATCAGAGGACAGAGGACAGAAACGGGCGCCCGCCCAAACCGCCGCCGCCATATGTGATAGGGGTTTTTTATTTTAAATAAAAAAAATATTTTTAA
>CAZUUJ010000030.1:0-27241 GCA_964623625.1 uncultured Desulfocapsaceae bacterium | reverse complement strand
TCCCTGTATAAAAAAATAGTGGCAAATCATGTTATCAGCGCACAGAGGACACAACCGGCCGCCGTAACTTCGGGCGGCCTCATTCTGTCTTCGGGTATTTGATATTTAAATAAACGGATTATTCTTCAGGAAGGATGCGCACAGCGCCTTTGTCGGCTGAAGATGCCAGTAATGCATAGGCTTTGAGTGCTGTTGAGACCTCTCTTTTGCGGCCCGCCGGGCGAAATGCCAGACTGCCTTTGGCCTCCTCGGCAGCTCTGCGTTTCGCCAGCTCTTTGTCGGAACAGGAAACATTGATTGTTCGCTCCGGGATATTAATCTCGATGATATCACCGTCTTCGACCAGTCCGATTGCCCCTCCAGAAGCAGCTTCGGGTGATATATGGCCGATGGACAGACCGGCAGTACCGCCGGAAAACCGGCCGTCGGTGATCAGGGCGCACTCCTTGCCAAGATGTACCGATTTAAGATAGGACGTGGGATAGAGCATTTCCTGCATTCCAGGACCGCCCTTTGGACCTTCATAACAGATAACGACCACATCTCCGGCCTGAATATCGCCGCCCAAAATCGCATCACAAGCCTCATCCTGGGAGGCATAGACTTTGGCAGTCCCCTTAAACTTGAAGATTGACGGATCAACACCCGCTGTCTTAACAATGCAGCCGTTATGGGCAATATTTCCGAACAAAACGGCCAAGCCGCCGTCTTTACTGTAACAGTTGGCATAATCCCTTATACAACCGGACTCCCGGTCTATATCCAGTTCGTCGTATTTTTTGTCCTGGGAACCCATTGTCAGATTGCCGACGATACCACCGGGAGCGCTCAGACAGATTGTCTTTGCCTCATCGGTTGCCGTGTCTCTTATGATATCCCATCGATCCAGGCTCTCCTTCAGTGTCGGGCTGTCAACGCGTCCCACACTGACATCGAGCAGGCCACACCGATCAAGCTCGCCAAGGATTGCCATGATCCCCCCGGCCCGATTGACATCTTCCATATGATACGAAGAAGACGGCGCCACTTTACAAAGATTGGGCACCATCCTGGACAGTTTGTCGATATCTTCCATTGTGAATTCGACACCGCCGCTCTGGGCGATGGCCAGTAAGTGAAGAACGGTATTGGTTGAACCGCCCATGGCAATATCCAGACTCATGGCATTTAAAAAAGCGCTTTTGGTACAGATGGATCTTGGCAATACGCTGTCATCCTCATCCTCGTACCAGCTCCAGGCCATTTCAACGATTCGTTGCGCCGCCGTCTCAAACAGTCCGATTCTGTTGGCGTGAGTGGCAAGAATCGTTCCATTACCTGGAAGTGCCAGACCAAGAGCCTCATTGAGGCAATTCATCGAGTTGGCAGTGAACATTCCCGAACAGGAACCGCAGGTCGGACAGGCGCACTGCTCAATCCTGGAGATAGTTTCATCATCGATACTGCTATCACCTGCCATGACCATAGCATCAATCAGATCATACTTGTCATCCCCGTCCACACCGGCCTCCATGGGACCGCCGGAAACGAAAATGGTTGGAATATTGAGCCGCATGGCGGCCATCAGCATCCCTGGTGTGATTTTGTCGCAGTTGGAGATACAGATCATGGCATCAACGGTATGGGCATTACACATATACTCAACCGAATCGGCAATCAGCTCCCTGGAAGGCAGGGAATAAAGCATACCGGAATGGCCCATGGCAATACCATCATCAATGGCAATGGTATTGAACTCTGCCGCAAAATAGCCTCTTTCTTCAATTAATTTCTTTATCCGCTGACCGATGGTGTGCAGGTGAACATGACCGGGAACGAACTGGGTAAATGAATTGACGATACCGATAATCGGCTTGCCGAAATGCTCCTCTTTCATACCGTTGGCACGCCAGAGGCTACGGGCGCCGGCCATTTTCCTACCCTGGGTTGTGGTATTTGATCGTAAAGGGATTGCCATTATCTATCCTTATCAGAGGTTTTCCTGAATTGGTAAACCAAATTATTGATTGCATTCATTCTCGGCCAGTGCCGAAAAATACATTGAATTTGATGCTAAACTTGTGACAATATATACAAAAGATCGCTATCGTCAATGGACAAATAGTTTTAATGGTTAGCCCATGCTCTGTTCCCGGCAAATTGTTGATGTTTCTTCCGACAGATGGAAATACGACCATTCACCCCGGCCGCTTCGGGATTTCCCGTTGCTTGGTGACAGAAGTGAAATTATTGTCCATTTGTTTCCTGTTTAAAAAAAATCAACTTTTTTTCCCTATTGGTGAACCAATGACCAAATCAGAAATTGATTACTGGATTACCACGATGCTGGAATCGCAATCCAACATTTCCGACTTGAATATCACTGTCGGTAAACCCCTGCAGGTTGAGACGGCAGGTAAGCTGGTTCCGGTCCAGGTCATACCTCCTATTGCGGAAATCACTCCCTTTCAGGCAGAAGCATTTGCCATGAACCTGATTAACAACAATAAACGGCTGCTGGGTGATCTTATCGAAAAGGGATCTTGCGACATGTCTTACACCTTGGGGCACAATGCTCGTTTCCGAGTAAACATCTTTACCCAGAAAGGCTACTTTACAACCGTTTTGCGCAAACTTGAAGACAAGATCCCCACCATTGAGAACATGAATTTCCCCGAAGCTTTCATCAAAATGGCCCGGGATCTTAATGGTTTCATTTTGTTTACAGGCGCCACCGGCACTGGTAAAACAACCTCACTGGCAGCGTTGTTAAACAGGACCAACGAGGAGCGTTCCGTTCATATTGTTACCCTGGAAGACCCAATCGAATATGTCCACAACCACAACAAAGCCACCTTTAACCAGCGAGAACTGGGTAACGACTTCGACTCATTTGGTTCTGGCATGCGGGCGGCCCTCAGACAAGCCCCTAAAGTCATTCTGGTTGGTGAGATGCGGGACAGGGAGACCATGGAGATCGGCCTTACTGCAGCGGAAACCGGTCACCTTGTCCTGTCTACTTTGCACACCATTGATGCCGGTCAGGCCATCAACAGGATTTTAGGTATGTTCGAAAAGGACGAACAGCCTCAAATTCGCAACCGGCTGGCTGATACTATCCGCTGGATTGTAGGTCAGAGATTGATACCCCGGATCGGCGGCGGCCGTATTGCCGCCATGGAAATACTCCGAACAAGCCTTCGGGTCAAAGACCTGATCATTAACGGAGAAACGGAAAACAAAACCTTCTACAATGTTATTAAGCAAGGTTCAGCGCTGGATATGCGCACATTCGACCAGCATATCCTGGAGCTGTATAGTGACGGTTTCATTACCGAAGAATCGGCGCTTGTCTACTGTTCCTATAGAAATGAAGTCAGCAGGGGAATAGATCGAATGAAGTCCGAGCGTGGTGAGGCGACCTCCACACTGGAAGATTTATCGATGGAAGAAAATGGAGATCTCGACTGGTAACTATGATTCTTCTTTTAAAAATCAACAATTTATAAAACTATTCAAAAGGACCTGAATCCGTGAGCGTTAGACAAAGCTACAGTGCTAGCGAACGCTCATAGGTTCAGGGAGGATACGATGGCAACTTGCCCACACTGCGCAAAATCATTTAATCTGAGCAGCAAAGCAGAGTCTTCCGTCAAGAATCTGCCTCTGGGAAAGCTGGTTCATATTCAATGCCCGATATGTTCCGGTATGATCAGTATCGACAACAGCTTTCGCATGACAAAGGGCCAAAAAAAGGTGGAGCCAAAATCGACCGGTTCTCAAAACAAACGGGTCAGTCGGAGAAAAAAAGGGGTTATGCCTCCCGAACCACCGGATATCACATGGCTGAAAAGCAAACTGGAAGATGATGAAGATGGTTCCGACGATAGTGAAGCCACCCTTGCTCTGATTCTTGTCCGTGAAGAACAGGGGCAGAGTCAGGTTGTTGAGGCAATCGAATCGATGGGTTATCGGGTCGACATTGTTAACTCAACAGAAGAAGCCTTTGAAAAAATGGCTTTTGGTAAATACGCCATGATCGCTCTGCATTCACGTTTTGAAGGATCGGGGATCAACACCAACACCTTCCATCTTCATATGCGCTCTATGAGAATGGCAACCAGGCGATATATCTTTTATTTCCTGATCGGTCCTGAATTTCAGACCCTCTACGACCTTCAATCAATGGCCTTTTCGGCCAATCTTGTCATCAATGACAAGGAACTCCCCTTTCTCTCCAGGATTCTGGCAAAAAAAATCCCTGAATACGATCGGCTCTTTGGTCAGATCATCGAGGAGATACGTATTCAGGGAAAGATCATTTAAAGCAGTTGATTCGTTTCTTCTATAATCCCGAATTCGGAAGCGATCACAAGTGATCCATATTTGCACAGGCGTTGCTGTCCGCTATAGCTTATCCTATGCGGACAGTGACGACCGTGCAAATATGGGGTGTTTGTGATTACTTCATTTACCCTCGTTCTTCAGATCCAAATAATACTCGTAAGCCTGATCGGGCTTCATATCTTCATGAACCACTTTGCCAACCGCCTTGATTATGGCAATGGGTGATTCGGACTGAAAAATATTCCGTCCCATATCGACTCCAGCCGCTCCCTCCTGGATTGCGTTGTAGGACATGGTCAAGGCGTCTTTCTCAGGAATCTTCTTGCCGCCTGCCATCACGATGGGAACGGGACAGGTGGCTGCTACTTTTTCAAATCCTTTAGGAATATAATAGGTTTTCACATAATGGGCCCCCAGTTCAGCACACATCCGGCAGGCAAGCCTGAAATACCTGGCGCTTCTCTTCATCTTGGCCCCGACCGCGGTCACCGCCAATGTCGGAATGCCGTACCGCATACCCATATCAACCAACCTGGTCATATTGTTGACCGTCTGGGTCTCATATTCCCCGCCGATAAACACCTGTACGGCAAGTGCCGCCACGTTCAACCTTACCGCTTCTTCCATATCAACTGCCAGGTGTTCGTTAGACAGTTCTTTTAATACGGATGGCCCGCCGCTTGCCCGCAGCACAATACCTTTTGTATAACTCGGCGGTACCGTCGACCGCAGAATCCCTCGGGTGAGCATCAACGTATCGGCATAGGGAGCGATGGGAAGAATGTTGAGATCGATCCGCTCAAGCCCGATAGTCGGTCCCTGAAAATAGCCATGATCAATGGCCAGCATCACCGTCCGGCCGCTTACGGGATTGAAAATCCGTGAAAGCCTGTTCTTCATTCCCCAATCCAGCGAATTGGATCCCTTGAGAAAAAATCCTTCGGTTTTCATCTCCACATCCTGACTAAACTGTTTTCCTTCCTTATCAACTTCAGGCATTGTCACCCTCCTTTTATAACCTGTCATTATTTTCTATATTATTATCCAGTACGTTTACATTAACAGTTATGAATTATCAATTGACAATTAATAATTATTTCTGATTACCGATGAGTCTCAGCCTTGACAGTAAGAGAGGTGTTGTTGGTTTGGCAGAGGTACCTCGAGGATCACGGATTTGGTTCAGTTTATTTGTTCAGGATAAGAAATAGTTCAACCAGACAGTAGATTGCTCTCCAAAAAGGAATGATCCTTGACCGGAGGCTGGACTGTCAAATCGACAATACCTCGTGCTAGGCAGAGCATTCTGGGTAATCATATAATTATTACTGTGTCGTTCCTACTCCTGCGGACGAATGATCACCTTGATCGAATCCTTTGCTTGGGCCACCAATTTTGATCCTTCTACCGTATCGGCCAGCCCAAACCGGTGGGTAATCATCTCTTCCACCCGTACACGGCCATGGCTGATCAGTTCCAGAGCGGCCAGACAATCTTTGGGCGCGCCGGCGTAAGTCGTGGTAACGGACACATCCCGACGCCAGAACAGAGCATTGACGTTCAACGGCAGCACCTTGCCATCCATGGTCGGCGCGAAAACCAGGATGGTCCCACCCCGTTCAACCGCGTCAAACGCCTGCTGAAAGGCCGATTCGGCACTGGCGCAGACGATCACCAGATCGGCTCCTCTGCCCTGATTGTGGCGACGAAACAGAGCGGCAACATCTTCGGCTGCATTAAATATCCGACTGGCTCCAAACCGGGTTGCAGCTGCCAGCCGGTAATCACTCAAATCGGTGGCTGCCACAAAGCCGGCCCCGGAAACAGCGGCCAGATGGACATGCAGCAGACCGGAAATGCCGCTGCCCAGCACCAGGACGCTTGCTCCAGGCAGGAATCCGGAGACCTGCTGCCCTCTCAGGACACAGGCAAGGGGTTCCACAAAGGTGGCAGCATCATAGCTGACGTGATCCGGAATTTTCCATGTCCCCTTTTCAACATTGACGGGGGCCAGACGCACAAATTCACAGAATCCACCCGGATCAAAATGGGTCCCTCCCAGCAGAAGATCACAGACCGTTTCATGTCCGCTCAAGCAAAAATGGCAGGTAGAACAAGGCACATGGTGGGTGGCGACAACCCGGTCACCCGGTTTGAATGTTGTCACACCACTGCCGACCTCCACAACATCTCCTGCGATTTCATGACCAAGGATCAATGGCGCTTTATGGATACGATACCATTCCATAACATCGGAGCCACAGATGCCGCTGGCGTGAATCCTCACCAGCAGCTCCCCTGTTCCAATGGTTGGACGTTCCACCTCTTCCAACCGGATATCGCTGTTATTATAATACATTGCGGCACGCATTTAGGACCTGCCCCTTTTCCTTCCGGAATTATTTCTTCTCTGGTTTCTCCCAACATAATTTGAGACGGATTGTTGAATATAAAGACATAAATTTATCGTATGTGAATTTATTTCACAACTTAAACAGACCAATTCAAGGTGGCGTTAAAAGAGGTTGTCATTCCGTATTATTATTATTAGTCATATGATGCACCGTTCAACGATCAGGCGAACATGTCCTGACCCCATACAACTCGGATTCAGGTACCTATCTGAGTTAATAATCAATCAAAAACAAGAGTATGAGAAACCACCTCTCTCTTCTTTGTCTCCTCTGTTTTTTTTGTCTTGGTTTTCTGATGCTCCCTTGGGAGGGAAAAGCAAACCAGGCCGCAGGACAATCGAAAACCGCACAATCTACAGAGCAGAGCACCGGCGGGAATGTCAGTATCTTTCGTTCGATCAGTCCTCAACTGGCCTCACAATTGCTTAAGAGCCGGGATGACATCCTGTTTCTTGATGTAAGAACATTAAATGAACGTGCCCGCGCTCTCATTCCCGGTTCCCAATACGTCTCTATCGGTTCGTTATTCCGTGGCACCATCTCCCTGCCTAAAGACAAACCTCTACTTCTGGTCTGTGCCGTCGGTGGCAGGAGCTATGCCATCGGTAAAATACTATCCACCCGTGGATACCGTGAAATTTACAATCTCAACGGTGGTATCAAAGCATGGTATCAATCCGGCCTTCCTGTAACCTTTGGTACTAAAGGAAAATAATTGTTCTACTCAAACAGTGAAACGGCACGACTGTGTGATTTAATACCAGCCTGTCATACCCTTTTACAATTCCAGGGTCTTAAAATTGATATTTTTTGTTACCAGAACAATCTCATCTTGTTTTTCTAAATGAATTTTGGTAATAATTTTTGTTTCTCCTTCAGGAGAACCGTTTCCCGCAACTGGAAAACGGTAAATTGTATTCACGTCTGCTTCCGGGCAGGCAAAACAAGAAATCAAAAACGATTTTTAACCTTTGCTACTGGGTTTGTACGACCCGAAAATAAGAGCGTAAACCAATGACAGAAGAATCAAAACAATCAACCACTAAAAACAGTAAAGATGAAATGGGCTTTGCGGAGCTCTTTGAAATGGAGGAAAACTCCACTGTCGTCAATGTCGGCGACGTCACCATCGGAACGGTCATCGGCACCATTGATGACTATGTCCTTGTCGATGTCGGTGATAAAGCGGAAAGTTATATTGCCAAATCGGAGTTCCGATTGGACGAAGGTGCCGAACTGAACGTCGGGGATACATTTGAAGTGTTCGTCGAACGGCGAAAGGACGAAGGCGGACTTCTTCTGTCACGGGATAAGGCGATAGCCATTAAGGTCTGGGAAGAGATTGAAAAAATTCAGGAAGCCGACGGCACCATTGACGGTAAAATTGAAAACAGAGTCAAAGGCGGTATGTCCGTCGATATCGGCGTTCCCGCCTTTTTACCTTACTCACAAATCGACCTGCGGCCGGTCAAAGATCTGGACGCGCTTATCGGCGAAACTTACGCCTTCAAGATTTTGAAGTTCAACCGGAAACGCAACAACGTCGTTATCTCCCGCCGTGCCATTCTCGAGGAAGAGCGAAACAAACTGCGTGAGAAAATGCGTTCCGTGCTCGAAGAGGGGCAGATCATCAAGGGAGCCATTACCAATATTACCGATTACGGTCTGTTCATCGACATGGGCGGCATCGACGGACTCTGTCATATCACCGATCTTTCCTGGGGCCGTGTTTCTCACCCGTCAAAAATCTACAAGGTCGGCGATGAACTTGAGGTCAAAGTTCTGAAATACGATAAAGAAAACGACCGGGTATCCCTTGGTGTAAAACAGCTTCGTCCCGATCCATGGGCCACAGTTATGGACCGCTATCCCGTTGGTGAAAAGACAGCCGGCAAGGTTGTATCCATTACCGATTACGGTGCCTTTGTCGAACTTGAAGAGGGCGTTGAAGGTCTCATCCATATTTCCGAGATGACCTGGTCCAAAAAGCCCCGTCACCCATCCAAGATGGTAACTATCGGTGAAGAAATCGATGTGATGGTTCTCAACATCGAACCTGAAACCAAACGGATCTCACTGGGCATGAAGCAGCTCATGGAAAATCCTTGGGACATGGTGACCGAAAATTATCCCGCCGGTTCCATCATCGAAGGAAAAATCAAGAACATCACCGACTTTGGTGTGTTTATCGGTATCGAAGAGGGCATCGACGGACTGATACATGTCTCTGATCTTTCCTGGACCGAGCGAATCAAGCATCCCACCGAGAAATATACAAAGGGAGAAACGATCCAGGCTGTTGTCCTGAAGATCGACAAAGAGAACGAACGATTCTCCCTCGGTATCAAGCAGCTTGAGCCGGATCCTTGGCAAGCCGCGTACAACAACTATCCGTCCGGCATGGTTGTCGAAGGCGAGATTACCAACGTTACCGACTTTGGTGTTTTTGTTAAGCTCGAAGAGGGCATTGAAGGCTTGGTTCACGTCTCGGAGATCTCTAAAGACAAGGTGAAAACTCCGGTCGGCATGTACAAGGTTGGCGACAAACTCAAAGCAATTGTTATCAACGTATCGCCCAAAGACCGCAAGATTGGCCTCTCCATCAAGACCCTGGAGAGCGACGGTGAACAGGCCGACACTCAAAAGACTGTGGCCAAAGCCAAAAAGAAAGCGGAAGAAGAGGGCACCTCCACCTTTGGTGACCTGTTGAAAGCGGCGGCTGAAGAGCAGAACGGTGAAAGCGACGAGGCTCAGGAAGACGTCGTTGAGAAGAAAGACGAAGAGGAAGCTGACAAAGAATAACGTCTAGGCCCTGTTGCCTGTTCGGCACCTCTTTGTGTGATACAACACTGGTTGTTTTGCCGATATTTAATATTTCGGCAAAACAACCTTTTTTTATAGTTATATTACCGATTCCATCTCAAGGGAACCTTAAATGGATCGGCAGGAGAGTCCAACAATGCTGAAAAAAGACCTGATTGATGCGGTAAGCAATGACCTTTCTATCCAGAAACAGGATGTGGCTGTTGCTCTTGAGATTATGCTGGATACAATGTCCGAGGCGCTGAGTGACGGCCGCCGCGTTGAGCTGCGGGGTTTCGGTTCGTTTTCGACCAGAACCCGTAAAGCTCGATCGACTAAGAACCCGAAAACCGGGGTCATGATGAATATCCCTCAACGAAAGGGGCTGCATTTCACCATGAGTAAATCACTCAAAGAAGCTCTGATTATTGAAAAGGAGTGACATCACCCTTTCCGACTCGCAGGACTTCCGGAAAATCACCTCTCAGATCGATAACCGATGATGGGTCGGGATAAAGCGGCCCGCCATCGATAATACATTCAACCCGGTTGCCGATGATCTGTTCGATCTCGTATGGCTCTGTCGGCGGTCGGGTCTCATCTTCCAACGGGATACTTGTATTGATGATCGGGTTTCCCAGTGTTTCAATGAGATCCCGGCATATGGGCGCTTCGGGAACTCTGATCCCGACAGTTTTTTGCTTGGTTGCCATGATCTTGGGGACCAGCTTGGTTCCCTGCAGAACAAAGGTGTAAGGCCCTGGTAGATTCTTTTTCAATAGCCGGTAGGCTGTATTGGAAACATGGGCGTATTCGCTGATGTGCTTTAAGCTTGAACACATAAAGGAGAACGGCTTGTTCTTCGGCCTTTTCTTGATCTGCATAAGCCGCTTCACCGCTTTTGCGCTGAAAATATCGCAGCCGATACCGTAACCGGTGTCGGTTGGATAACAGATAATCGAATCACTTCTTAAAAGATCAACAACCTGTTTAATCAAACGCTGTTGAGGATTCTCCGGATTGATGGCAAGCAGCATTTTCCTCTCACTTCTCTATTCATATGGCAGCAAATTCTGCTGCACCCTCGGCCCATGACCTTTCCTTTGTTGTGCAGTACAGACGTGACCCACTGTATACCGGATAATCGGATCAATGGCAAAAAGAAAAAAATCTAACATTAACTGAGCGATTTTTGATTATACGTTGTGGTAAAAGCTATGTGCTGATACTTTTGAAAAAACGTAGGCATACCCGAAGGTCTGTCGAACTTTTCATGAAGTACCGGTGCATGCGAATTTGGTGTAGGTTGTGACCTAATATCGCTCAATTTAGGTTTAAGCTTCTTGTTATACATGATATAATTAATAATTTAATATTGCACATCAACTCGTACCACCCAGGAAGCGTTGCAGTAAGTGGTTTTGGCCCCTGTTTTCGAGGATACAAGAACCGCGTGACCGTTGAACGGCCCATATCGTTTTTCCGTCAACTTTAAAATAGGAGACACAGGTGTTACAGGATATTACAGATCTCGCCCTTACTTTTGATGACCTGCTTCTCGTTCCTGCCTCTTCTCAAGTTTTGCCAACGGAAGTTACCATGCAAACCCGGCTGACCAGCTCCATTCGACTCAACTCGCCACTGGTCAGTGCCGCAATGGACACCGTTACCGAACACCGCACGGCCATCGCCATGGCCAGAGAAGGCGGCATCGGCATTATCCATAAAAATATGTCCATCGAGCAGCAAGCCCTTGAAGTCGAAAAAGTGAAAAAATCAGAGTCGGGGATGATCATCGATCCGATAACAGTCAACCAGGAACAATCGGTAGCCGATGTTCAGGAAATCATGAGTACCTATAAGATTTCCGGATTACCCGTTCTCCATAAAGGGAAACTGGTCGGCATTGTCACCAATCGTGACCTGCGTTTTGTTTCCGATACTGAACTTCGGGTCAATGATGTGATGACCAGTGAAAATCTGGTCACAGCCGAGGTCGGCATCGACCTGGAACATTCAAAAGCGCTCCTGCACGAGCACCGCATTGAAAAACTGCTGGTTGTCGATGATGACGGTAACCTAAAGGGGCTGATCACCATCAAGGACCTTGAAAAAATCAGGAAGTATCCCAACGCGGCCAAAGACAGCCTCGGCAGACTTCTGGTCGGCGCCGCTCTCGGGGTTGGCGATGATATAGAAAAGAATGCTGAACTGTTGATCAATGCAGGTATCGATGTAGTGGTAATTGATTCTGCCCACGGCCATTCCCGGGGAGTCATTCAGGCTGTTGAACGGATCAGGACCGCTTTTCCTGAATTAGAGATTATTGCCGGCAATGTGGCCACAGCTGAGGGAACCAATGATTTGATCAAAGCCGGAGCCAACGCGGTGAAAGTCGGGGTCGGTCCAGGCTCCATCTGCACAACTCGTATCGTTGCCGGAGTCGGTGTTCCCCAGATGAGCGCCTTGAAAGACTGTGTGGAAACTGCTTTGCAGCAGGACGTTCCAATCATCTCAGACGGCGGTATCAAGCATTCCGGAGATCTGGCCAAGGCCATTGGCGCCGGGGCTCATTCAATCATGATCGGCAGCCTTTTTGCCGGAACCGATGAAACACCCGGAGAGACCTTCCTTTACCAGGGGAGAACCTACAAGGGATATCGAGGAATGGGATCCATCGGGGCGATGCGAGAAGGCTCATCGGACAGGTATTTTCAGTCTGAGATCGACACTCAGTCCAAACTGGTTCCTGAAGGTATTGAAGGAAAAGTCCCTTATCGCGGCCCCCTGTCCAATGTTGTTTATCAGTTACTGGGCGGTCTTCGCTCCGGTATGGGGTATGTGGGAGCAGCAACCATTGAGGAACTGCGGGAGAAAGCTAAATTCGTCAGGATATCCTCTGCCGGTCTTCGGGAGTCTCATGTTCATGATGTGATTATAACCAAGGAAGCTCCAAACTACCGTACTGCTTAAAAGACCAGGAGCACCGCATCTTCATTCGATCAAGCTCAGCCGCATAGGTCTAACTATAGCGGCTGAGCTTGATCGAATGAACCTGCAGCACTCCTGGCCTTTTAAGATAGAAAATGGGAACAGAAAAAAGCTTAAGGTTCAAATTTAATCTCCTAAATTGGAAAACCAATGGATATTCATAGTGAGAAGATACTGATTATCGATTTCGGGTCTCAGACGACCCAACTGATTGCCAGACGAGTCAGGGAACAGAAGGTGTACTGTGAAATCCATCCCTTCTCAACTCCCCTTGAGAAGATCAGGAAGCTGAAGCCGACCGGTCTTGTGCTGTCCGGCGGGCCCGCATCGGTATATGATTCTGACGCGCCCCTTTCCGATGCTGGTTTGTATGAGCTTGGTGTTCCGATTCTAGGCATCTGTTACGGTGCCCAACTTATGATTCATCAGCTCGGTGGTTCAGTGGAAAAGGCGGCCAAGCGCGAATTCGGTAAAGCCGAGCTTTCCGTTCAATATACCGAAGGACTGTTTGCCGGGCTCGAAACCGGTAAGACCACCCATCAGGTCTGGATGAGTCACGGCGACCGCATCGAAGTGTTACCGGAGATGTTCAAAGCAACGGCGGTCAGTGAACATTCACCCTATGCCGCTATTCGTCATACAGGGAAACCATTAGTTGGTGTCCAGTTCCACCCCGAAGTTGCCCATACCCTCATCGGCAACGATGTACTGAGAAATTTCATTTTCGACATCTGCGGTTGCAGCCCAAGCTGGACCATGCATTCGTTTGTTGAATCAGCCGTTGCCGCCATCAAAGAAAAGGTTGGCCCGACCGACAAGGTGATCTGCGCTCTTTCCGGCGGCGTCGACTCATCTGTTGTCGCGGCTATCGTCCATCGGGCGATCGGCGATCAGCTCACCTGTATTTACGTGAACAACGGCTTGATGCGTACAGGAGAGTCACAGGCCATCCTACGGTTTTTCAAGGAAAAAACCAAATTGAAGGTTATCGATGTTGATGCCACCGAATTCTTCCTGGCCGAGTTGGACGGTGTTGTTGATCCTGAAATCAAGCGAAAACGCATCGGCCTTGGTTTCATCAGGATCTTCGAAGAAGAGGCGGGCAAAATCGGTGAGGTGAAATACCTGGCTCAGGGAACACTCTATCCCGACGTGATTGAATCGGTCTCATTTCGAGGTGACGCCCCAATCAAATCGCATCACAATGTTGGCGGGTTGCCGGAAGTCATGAAGCTTGATCTGATCGAACCTTTAAGAGAACTTTTTAAAGATGAAGTCCGGGAGCTGGGTCTTGAACTGGGACTGCCGGAAGAAGCCATTTACCGGCAGCCATTCCCCGGTCCGGGTCTTGGTATCCGCATCATGGGCGAGGTAACCGATGAGCGGCTCAACATTCTCAGGCAGGCGGATGTGATTGTTTTGGAAGAGATGAAGAAAAACGGCTGGTACCGAAAAGTGTGGCAGTCTTTTGCCGTTCTGCTGCCCATTCAAACGGTCGGTGTTATGGGTGACGGACGGACCTATGAAAATGTCATCGCCCTGCGTTGTGTCGATTCAAAAGATGCCATGACCGCAGACTGGTCAAAACTGCCCTATGAGCTGCTTGGTTCGATCTCCAACCGAATCATCAACGAAGTAAGGGGAGTCAACCGGGTCGTCTATGACATCTCCTCAAAACCGCCATCAACCATTGAGTGGGAGTAACTGCCACATCCGTGATCTCAGCACGGCGTTGAGTCCTGCAAAGTATTCTTTCAATCGGTTGATATCGGTTGGACTCAGGATATCTCACTTGTTGTTTCAATAGTGAGGCAGAGATTATGACCGCAGCCAAACCGTTACTCATCGCGCCGACTTTCATTCCATGTCAAGATATTGTATCAATCAAAGAGCTTGGTCACGGTAATATCAACGACACTTTCCTGGTTCGCACAACAGAGAACAGCTATGTTCTACAGCGTCTGAACGAACGGGTGTTCCCCAGACCCGAGGCGGCCATTGTCAACATGGACAGGATCACCCGTCATCTGGAACGTAAATCCGCCCTCTCTGGCAAGCAGTACCGTACCGTCAGGATTGTTCCCACCAAAGATAACAACCTCTTCTATCAGGACAGCCAGGATCGATACTGGCGATGCATGAACTACATCACCGGCAGTGTCACCTTCCCTGCCATTAAAACACCAGAGCAGGGCTGGCTGGTTGGCCGAACGCTTGGCCGATTTCATCTGCTGATGGACGATTTTGATCCTGACAACCTCCAGGTCAGCCTTCCTGGCTTCCATGTTCTTCCCACATACCTTGAATCATTTGACCGTGTTCTTATGGACGATAGCCCTGTCAACTCTCCTGAGGTCCGCTATTGTCTGCACTGTATCGATACTCTTCGACCTTCGGCTGACTTTCTGGAGCAGTGCAGAAAACGGGGACGCCTTCCCACCGGAGTCATGCACGGTGATCCCAAGGTGGATAATGTGCTCTTTGACAAATTCAGCGGACGGCCGCTCTGTCTTATCGATTTGGATACAGTCGGATCCGGCCTGCTTCATTACGACTTGGGCGACTGTCTACGGTCATGCTGTAATTCAGCCATCTCAGAAACCGACTGCCAGTCTCCCATACATTTCAGAACGGATATCTTTGCCCAAGTGGTTGGTGGTTATTTAGATGAAGCGGATTCACTGCTTTTGAGCGAACAGAAATTACTGATCTTTGAGGCAGTGTTGCTGGTCACCTTCGAGCTGGCCCTTCGGTTTTTCACCGACCACCTATCCGGAGATCGCTATTTCAAGGTCGCCCACAGGGGGGAAAATCTGGTGAGATCCTGCAATCAATTCCGACTGATGGAATCGATACTCAGTCAGAAAGATACTCTTCGCCGGATACTGAATAGCAGCTGATCGGAAGTAGCTTAATGTTAGAGGAAACAAAATTGATTTATACCTGAATTTTCTCAATGGAATCCAGGTAATGGTTAATGGTGTTCTGAATAGAGGAACGGAGATTTTTAAACTCCATGCCGATTCTTGCTTCCTGACTGTTTTTCTGCAGGTTTCGTACAATTCCTGAAATCTCCTGCTCATTATCGAGTCCAGGCAGCATACAGTTGATTTTGACCGGCTCCCTGATCTGAACCTGGGGTAATTCACTGTTGGTACTTGCCAGAACTTGAACAAGCCCGCCGGAATAACTCAAATCAACCAGCGCGCCGTCAAATTGGCTGCCATCCGGCAAAAGTATTCGGCAGTTGATATAAATTGCCACCCGTTTTGCCTGCCGCAATTCATGATAATGAATGATTGTAGGATACCTGAGAAAAAGATGCTTCTGAGGATACTCTATTGATCTGAGCAGATCAGTTTTAAAGAGACAAAGATTGCCCATGTGCAGATACTTGACCAGCAGGCCGATCTTCTCCTGAGGCTGAGTTTTGGTCACTGAAAAATGGTCGGGAGTGGTCACGATCAGGTGAGAACCCGGTACCATACCGATCATCATGGCTCGTAACGGCGTATCGATGTTATCGAACTCCATCGTCAGGCTTGCACCAATATCAAGGGAAAGACGATGACCTGCTGTTAAAAACCGCTTGAGACGGGGCTGTCTCTTGTTGCCTCTTTTTTCCCCTTCACCATGCAGCCGTTCATCTTTTCGCCGCATTCCTTCCATGATAATGGACATCAGCGGTTTTTTAATGCAGTCTTTCTTTTTCCCGTTAAAGTAGCGGATTCGAATGATAGCATCATCCCAACCAATCATTTCATAGAGCGCTTCCTCACCCAAAAGGTCTCCGCACCTGCCATCGACGAGAACACCTTCGACCATGTAGATAAATCCGATATCGTCACCTAAAGCACATTGAAGTGCGCAGGTCTTTCCATCTCCTTCAAGCATCTGCAAAAAGGAATGGATGGGAATACCTCTGACGAAACCACCGGTCGAGACCTCAAACAGTTCATGAAGCTGATCGAATAGAAGCATCTGGTTACAGGGACGCTCATGGTGGTAACAGGCACCCATTTTCATCGCCTTATCTTCGATGTCACCACTTCCATCGCCAATAGAGATCAGCGGTATATGGGCGTACTGCTCAGTGAGATATGACAAGACCTGAAGATCATCGGCTTGGGGAAGATCCAACGAACAGAGAATGACATCAATCGGATGATTCGACAGCAATTGGCGAGCAACCGTTTCATCCATGGCCTTTAATATCTTGCTGTCCGGCCACCACTGCCTGATAGCCACAGCCAGACTGTCAAGGTGTTCCCGGTCTTTTTCGATAAGGAGTATGGTCTTCATTGGTAATTGATTCAGACGAACAGCAACATTCGATTTAACCCTGATTTGATTTATTCAAACTAGCCGTTCTGGGAATATCTGTCAAAATGAAATTCACCTGAATCCTTGACGAAGATTGTTATTTATCTTTACCTGATTACCCATACAGCTCAGCCTTACACGAGGTATTGTCGATTTGCCAGTCTAGCCTCCGGTCAAGGATCACTCCTTTTTGGATAATAGCACTCTGCGTTATACTGGTATTTCCTAGTTTACAGCAAAAACTTGGTTGAAATACATGATCCTTGAAATACGTCTGTCAAACCGACAGCACCTCTTTTATTCTAGGCTGAGAATCATTGGCAATCAATATCTTGATACTATTTTGACATAATTAAAGGTAGCTGGATTGAGTTGTATTAGCCAAAAATAAAACTCGCCCTACGGAGTATCCACTAGCACTTGCTAAGGGCGCTCACAGATTCAGGTTATGGAGATCAGGGCTGCTACAACAGATCACTGGCAAGATCGGCCAAACTTGAACGTTCCCCCTTCTCCAGGTTGACATGGGAGTAAAGAGGTGATCCCTGCAGCTTGGCAATCAGATTGGACAATCCGTTGGAGTAGGTGTTGAGATAGGGATGATCGATCTGATAGATATCCCCGGTGAAGATGATCTTCGTCCCTTCGCCGGCTCTGGTGATAATGGTCTTGACCTCGTGCGGCGTCAGATTCTGGGCCTCATCGACGATCATGTACATCCTCACCAGGCTCCTGCCCCGGATATAGGCCAGTGGCTCAATGACCAACTTGTCCTCTTCCATCATTTTGAAAATCCTCTGATGGTTAGGTGAGTTTTCCGGAAATTGGGTGCGAATGACCGCCAGGTTATCATAGAGCGGCTGCATGTACGGTGACACCTTTGACTGAATATCACCAGGCAGATAGCCGATATCCTTATTGGATAAGGGAACGATGGGCCTGGCCAGCAGGATCTGACGATAATAGCGACGCGACTCAATGGCCGCAGCTAATGCCAGCAGGGTCTTCCCGGTGCCTGCCTTTCCGGTAATGGTAACTAGTGGAATATCATTATTCAAGAGCGCATGGATGGCAAATGTCTGTTGGACGTTTCGTGAGTTGATACCATAAACCGATCGTTTTTCAACCTTTCTGACCTGATCATGCTCTTTGTCAAAGGTCACCAACGCTGACTTCTGGCCGTTGCGCAGAACCATGAATTCGTTCGGTTGGGGTGACTTTTCAAGAGGCAACATATCCCCTTCCAGCGGTGCCCGCTGTTGGTAGAGGGTATCGAGCAGGTCACCGGGTATATCTTCCACATATCGATATCCCCTGTACAACTCGGAAATATCCTTTACATGATCGGTGGTATAATCAGCTGCGACCAAGCCGACCGCTTTAGCTTTCATGCGAAGATTGACATCTTTGGTAACAAGAATCACTTCCCGTGACTTTTCATCGGCGGCCAGGTGATAGGCCACATTGAGTATCCTGTTGTCAGTCTTGTCGGAAAACTGGAAATTGTCTCGCAGATCTTCATGGAGCGGCGATTCCAGTTTGATGGAAACCTTGCCGAGCCCCTCACCTATCCTGACACCGCCGTTAAACAGCTTGTTGCCGCTCATCGAATCGAGCGCCCGCGTGAATTCCCGGCTGTGATAGTTCACTTCACGGCCGCCCTTTTTGAACCGGTCGAGCTCTTCCAAAACAGTCATCGGCAGGATTACATCGTGCTCGTCGAATTGATAAATACAGCTTGAATCGTGAAGGATAACGTTGGTATCGAGGACAAAGGTTTTTGTTTTGTCAATCATTAACAAATACGCTCCAAATAAAAAACGTGTGCTGATAATGGAGAAACCGATAAAAATGACGATCCATTAAAGAAAATAGAGGGAACAGCAGGATGATAATCGATAAAGATCATCAGAGAAGTGGAGAAGGTTTTCTCGATTGCTGACAACATAACCAGTTTACCCTGTCTCCTTCATTCGACAAAGGTTTTCCCCGGCCATGGCAGTTTATTTAAGCACTACTGTAACATAACTCTAACCCAGGCTCAACACCTTCCTTTCACACTGTTTAAGAGCCTTGACAGTTGACGGAGCAGGACCAACTCCAATCTGTTGGATGATCCACTTTATTTTGTAATCAAACATGGTATATATTCCTTTTGAATCACATCCTCCTGTTTGAACAGGAACGTCGAGACAACTGTCAGACTGACACAATGACCACTTCTACCCGTCAGAAGAGCACCCATTCTAGCATCACAATTTGAAAAACCCGAATCCATAAATACTCAATATGCAGGAATTCTTTAATCAATCAGCCACTATTCTTGGTCAATTCACCGACCTCCAGTTACTTGGTGCTTCTGCTCTTCTCCTTTTCCTTATACTTTGCCTGCCTGTTCTTCTCTTTCTTCTTCTCTCTGCCAGACGTGTTAAAATTGAGCTGAACGCCATTAAAGAGACTCATCATCTTGAGCGGCAAAGTTTCCTCGAGCGATTAGAAGAAAAGAATGTTGAGCTTGATAAGAAAAATGATCTGATCAACAGACTCCATCATGTTTATGGTGAGCAGAAAGAGCTGATTGGTAAACTCTCAACCCTGCTGGCCCAGGAAAAAAAGATATCAGCAGAGAAACTTGAACTCCTTGAAAAAGCGAAGAATGAGCTGAGTCTTCAATTTCAGTCTCTTGCCCACCAGATCTTTACTGAAAATGTCTCTGCCTTCTCATCCCAGTCAAAAGAAACCCTGCAATCGGCACTCTCTCCTTTCCAGGAGCTGCTCAACTCGTTTAAACAGCAAATCGATGACACCTATCACCGGGAGAATAAAGAACGGGTCACCCTGCAACAAGAGATAACAAACCTCCGTGATCTGAATCTCAAAATCAATCAAGAAGCCCTAAATCTTACCAACGCCCTAAAAGGTGATCAGAAAATTCAAGGGAATTGGGGTGAAATGGTCTTGGAGAACGTTTTGGAACAATCCGGTCTTCGCAAAGGATACGAATTTGAAACCCAAAGCGGCTTTAGAAATAAGGAGAACAAACTGCTTAAACCGGATGTAATTGTTCACCTTCCCAACGAGCGGGATGTGGTAATCGACTCTAAAGTATCGTTGGTCGCCTGGGAAAAATATGTAAACGCCACCTCTGAATCAGAAAAAAAACAACACCTGGCCGATCATCTGAAATCGGTTGGTGAACATATCACCCGACTCGGCAGGAAAGATTACAGTGAACTCAGCGGTGTGCGAAGTCTCGACTTTATCCTGCTGTTTATGCCTATAGAAGCAGCCTTTGCCCTTTCTTTTGAACAGGATGAAAAACTCTTCTCTCTAGCTTTTGCGAACAGGATCGTCATTGTTTCACCAACGACTCTGCTGGCTACCCTTCGCTCAATTGAAAGTATCTGGCGCCAAGAGCGCCAACACCGAAACTCCCAGGAAATCGCCGGTATGGCCGGCAGAATTTACGACAAACTCTGCAGCTTTGCTGAAGATATGGAAAAGATCGGTAAACAGCTTGAAACCGTGAGTTCAACCTATGATACTGCTATATCCCGGCTATCCCAAGGGAGGGGCAACCTGATCTCACAGGCGAACCGGCTCTCTGAACTGGGAGTCAAGGCAAAAAAAGAACTGCCGAAAACGATTACACAACAGGCTGATCTGGATTTAGTGGATTAACGGAAAGTTGCTAGGATTGTCTTCTTTCTTAAAACCAGCAATATTTCTTCAGTTATTGAACAACATTGGAGATAAAGACAGTCTCTGCTTCGGGTAGAAAGAAATAACCCTGCTTGTATACTATAAACTCTTAACGATGAGGACCTGGTTTATAGGAGTGTAAGGAGTGCTTTTCACCAGTGTTGAATGGTCGTCACATCCTCTATTTTTAAAAGCAGTCAATGATTCTTGCGGAAATAGGCAACCCGGTTCACTCTGGTAGAGTTATGTGAACCGGGTTGATCGTTTCTAGCTTGAGTGCTGTAAAAACCTTCTACACTCTTCTCGGTTTTGTGCCCGATATGGGCAAAGTGAAAAATGATTTCAATCAAGCAGGAATTTTTGACCTTCCAGCTTCTGTATCCAGGTAATATCCTGAGTAACTTCCAGAACACCCATATATTCATCATCGTCATTGAAGACCGGAAAATACCGGATCAGCACCTTTTCCCCACGGAAATCGATCCAGAACTCCGCCTTGTCCATAGTTCTGTTCTTGAACCCTTCGACGATTTTCAAAACCGTATCAACCGATTTCTCCGGATGGCATTTATGTACTTTGCGACCGATTACCGAACGGGTACGGGCAAATATCTTTTCCTTGTCCAACCGGTTAAAATAGGCCACAGTGTCATCGGCGTCGATAAAGGTCACTTCCACGGGCAGGGTCTCCATGAGTGCATGGAGTTGGTCTGTTGACAGGTTTTCGACCAGACGCATCTTCTTGCCGTCCACTTCCACCTCGTTCAACATGGCATCAAACTTTGCCGAAGCCTGTTCACCATAATGCTGAACATCGGACTTCTCAAATTCCTTGAGCAGATAACCAAAATCGTCCTCATTAAGAATCTGGCGGGCCATGTTGTACAGCACGTCATTTTCTTTCCAGATATGTTCCGCCCGGATGGCCAGGTAATCCATACCCTCCTTGACAAAGGTAGCCTTTTCCTCATCCGATGCTGCTATTAAAGTATCGAGCTTCATCAGCATTTTCACCAGCAGCTCCCGCTCCGCCTCATGCTCCATCAACATGACACCGATGGGGCCGCCTTCCGATGGTACACCCCGCTCATGCATCTTAGGAAAGAGAAATCGTTCTTCCTTGATATTGTGGATCTTATCACCAAACTCCAGGAGAAAATCGATTGCTCTGCCGGTCTGAACTTTGTCAAAACGGACACTTTGTACTTTCTCCAGATTTGTTTTTAAAACTTCCATGGCCCGTTCAATCATCTCATGCTCGGCTACCAGCCAGTCATCCCACCGTGAATAGTTCGCCATTATCGTGCCTCCTCTACTCTGTATATATCAAATTCCAGCTGCCTTGTGTCATGCAGTTCTTTTCCTTTTCCACAGGTCGCGAATTGAAGATTACTAATAACCACTCTTTGGCATGATTCAACGTTGACATTGCTAAAAAAGCGTAAAAATGTTACTGAATTGGGTGCAAACAGGTTGAAAGGGCGATCAACCCTTCTGCTTTCCAGACTGTTTAATATGCTATAATATGACAACCCTCTTACTTTATCCAAAATGATCGCCAAGTAACAACAGGAGAAGAAACCGTGCAACTCCATCATCAGTTCATTGAAGTCGCCAAACAGTTCGGTGACAAACTGGCCATTCGTGATTTAACAACCAATAAAGAAATCCCTTACTCTAGAGCACTGATTGCGACCCTCCTCCTCTCCCGGGTGTTTCGTAAACTTGATAAAGGTTTTATCGGGGTGATGATTCCCACGTCAGCCGGCTGCATACTGACTAATATCGGCATCCTGATGAGCGGCCGGACTCCGGTTATGATCAACTACTCCACCGGGGCCGAACAGAATGTCAAGTACGCTCAGAAAAAATGTGATTTTAAGACCGTTATTACCTCTAAAGCGCTGCTTGAGAAGATCGAATGTCCCTTTGTAGATGGCATGATCTATATCGAAGATATCATGGAATCGCTGTCTGGCCTGATGAAGATCAGAGCGGCTCTTATCTCCAAGCTGTCGGCCGGTATGATCAAATCGATGGTTCATAGCGGCAAAGAGGATGATACCATCGTTATTCTTTTTACCTCCGGTTCGGAAAAAGATCCAAAAGCGGTACAGCTCTCCCATAAAAACATTCATGCCAATCTTCAATCTATTGCCAACCGCTACCAATTCACCGATGAAGACATTATGCTCTCCTCATTACCCCTGTTCCATGTCTTCGGCCTGACTGCCAACCTCTGGGTTCCTCTTTATTATGGGATGACAGCGGTGACCTATGCCAATCCTCTGGATTTCAAAACGGTGTGCGAGATCATCAAAGAAGATAAACCGACTATTGTCGTCGGTACGCCCGCCTTTTTCTGGGGGTATCTGCGTAAATCCGCTCCAGGCAACTTCGACCATGTCCGTATCGCTCTCTGCGGAGCCGATAAATGTCCGGATGCTTTGCGGGAAGGCTTTCTTGAAAAGCATAATATGGTACTGCTTGAGGCCTACGGTGCCACCGAAACATCTCCCGGCATCTCCGGTAACTCCCATGATGAAAACAAACCGGGCAGTGTCGGTAAACCCTTTCCCGATGTTGAGGTTCGCATTGAACATTACGAAACCGGTGAACTCTGTGAGGTGGGGGAAGACGGTCGAATCCTTGTTAAAGGCGACAATGTGATGACCGGCTATTTCGATGATTTCGAACAAACCTCACTCCATATCCGTCGCGGCTGGTATGACACCGGTGACATGGGCAACATCGATGAAGACGGCTACCTCTGGCATGTGGGCCGGCTTAAGCGATTCGTGAAGATCGGCGGCGAGATGGTCTCTCTGGTCCGTATTGAAGGAGTGCTGGAACAGTTCCTGCCTGAAAATTGCCAGTGCTGTGTTGTTGAGGTGCCTGATGCCATCAAGGGTGCGAAAATCGTTGCGGTAACCACTGAAGAGCTCAATGTGAAAAAGGTGGTCAAGCAGATGGCTGCTCACTTGCCGAAGATCGCCATGCCGAAAAAGTTCATGGTCATGGAAGAACTCCCCAAAATGGGCAGCGGTAAAACCGATTTTAGGACCCTTACCGAACAGGCCCGACTGGAAGTAACCGGTGAAGCGAAAAACTAAAGAGCGAACCGACTATCGGGATCTGAACAGTTTCCCTTGGAATCCGAACCTATGAAAGAATATCTGGATATCGTTGAAACTGTGCTTGCCAAAGGTGTTGAGAAGAAAGACCGGACCGGAGTCGGGACCATAGCTGTTGCCGGAGCCATGTTTGAGTATGACATGGAAAAAGGCTTTCCCCTGTTGACCACCAAATCCGTGCCCTTTCGGCTGGTTGCCTCCGAGCTCGAATTTTTCATTCGGGGCATCACTTCAAAAGAGTGGCTGCTGGCTAACAACAACCATATCTGGGACGAATGGTGCAGCCCGGAAAAGGTGGCCTACAGCCACGATAAAGATATCCAGGATAAAATGATGGCTGAGCCTGAGCTCGGCCCTATTTACGGATGGCAGTGGCGCAATTTCGGTGCCGACTATGTGGCTTTCGACCAACCTCCGAAAGGCAACGGTGTCGACCAGTTGCAAAAACTCGTCGACATGTTGAAAACAAATCCTTCGGATCGCCGTATGCTGGTTTCGGCCTGGAATCCCACCGTTCTACACCGGATGGCTTTACCGCCCTGTCACTACGGCTTTCAGGTCACCGTCTTGGATAACAAACTCAATCTCCTCTGGAACCAGCGCTCTGTGGATGTGGCACTCGGATTGCCGTTTAACATTGCCAGCTATGGACTGCTTCTCCATCTGCTGGCAAAAGAGGGTGGATTTGGAGAGGGAAAGCTTGTCGGTTTCCTGGCCGACACCCATATCTATAACAATCACATCGACGGTCTGAAAGAGCAATTGAAACGAACCCCTCTTGAAAAGCCGGCCATTTCAACTGAACCGTTTACAACTATCTTTAACTGGCATTTTCAGGATACTCAGGTCGTTGGCTATAACCATCACCCAAAAATCTCCTTTGATATTGCCGTGTAGGAAAGAGGATGACCGAAATCATCATTATAGTCGCTGTTGCCGACAATGGGATTATTGGTAAAGATAATGCTATCCCCTGGCATATCGGGGAGGATCTGAAACGGTTTAAGAAGATGACCATGGGGTACCCGGTCATCATGGGAAGAAAGACTTGGGAATCGATGGGTTCAAAGCCACTTCCCGGAAGAGAAAACATCGTGCTGACCCGTCAGTCAGGTTATAAGGCCACGGGCTGTCGGCTGTTCTCCACACTTGAGGAGGCTGTTGATTTTTGCTCCGAATCAGAGAAGGCATTTATCATCGGTGGCACGACAATTTACGCCGCCGGACTGAAAATTGCCGATACTCTCGAACTCACCCGAGTTCACAGCCGGGTAGACGGAGATACCTATTTCCCGGAAATCGATTTCTCCATGTGGACAAAAGAATACGAAGAGAACCAAAACGGTTTTTCCTACCTCACCTACAAACGAATCAAATAAAAAACCGGCAATCTCGCGCATGCGCACAGATTGCCGGTTCGTTCAAACAGGAACAGGCTTGGCCAAGATTACATTATCTGGCCGCTACTCTGTTTTTATCAGCCGGTTACTCAATGAATATTTTTTTCTTCTGCAGCGCCTTAGCAGCCCTGGCTATGTTGGCACCATGCTTCCTGGCAACCGAGAGCATCTCATCGGTGACGCCGATATGCTTCATATTCTCATCAGCTGAACGACCATAAGGCCCCAGATGATGACCTCCAGATCCGTATCCTTCAGTCATTTTCGGTAAGGGTACAAACAGCATACCCAGCTCGGCGAAGTTGTTGATCAATGCCAGCATGGTCATCTCACAGCCACCTCCAGCATTACCATAGCCACTGCCGGTTGTAAAAACACCGGCCACCTTACCGTTCATCAGATCCTGCATCCAGAGGCCCGAGCAGATCCCGTCGATCATCTTCTTGACTCGCCAGTCCATACTGCCCATGTGTACAGGTGTACCGATAATAACGCCATTGCTGTCTTTCATATCATTGAGGCGTACTTTATCGGCATGTTTGACCAGGGTTTCCACGCCCTTTACACCTTCGGCACCTTCCGCGCAGGCTTGGGCCATCTTTTCAGTATTGCCATAATCCCCGGCATAAACAATGAGTATCTTTGTCATCCCCCTACCTCCATTGTTACTCGTAATATAAGATTATACAGAGCGGTTTTCAAACCGACGACGCAAACACCTTTGAATCATACTATAACGTTATGAATGGTTACTGATCATGTCAACCATAGCACACAAGAGGATTCGACCTAAACCGGATTACCCATTAATAATGTTGTCTTTTAAAATAGACGATGATAAAAAACTGTAGAGTGAAACTCGCTCAATAGTTTTTTATTTCTCCCACATTTTGATTTAGAGCATTACTTATGGGTAGGAAGAATAAATAGACTCCTGATTGTGCCAATCGTTGTGGATTGAGTGGATATCTGTGATGACGAAACGTTAATGTTTATTTTTAATCTCGACAATTTTATCCAAACTGAAATTGACTGAAAAGGACGTGGCATGAGAAAAATCCTTGTCGCCTGGCTCATTGTATTGGCGAGTTTGTTGACCTTCCCTCTATCCGGGCTATCTTCGAATGGAGAAAAACTCTATATAAAGAAATTCTGTGTGACCTGTCATGGGGAGACAGGAGTTAGTGTGGCACCAAATTACCCAAGTCTCGCCAACCAAAACCTTCGATATCTATTTAATCAGGTAAAGGATATCCTCTCTAAAAAACGGGACAATACATTGACACTACTCATGACGGATAACCCGGTGATTATGGCACTCACAGACCAAGAAATTCAAGCGATTTCAGAATACCTAAATCAACTTCCTTGAAAACACAGCAGATCCTAACCAGGTAAAGACGCTAATAATCCATTCGGCCTTTTTGAGCACGATAGGTTATTCATTATGACAAATTGATCGATGTTCTTTTCTTGAAGGCCAATTTATAAAATACAACGTCCCGAAATAAAAAACTAGAAGCCGGTACAATTAACCGCTAAAAGTATAACCTGAAACTAACCTTTTCCCTCCGATGAAGGAGGCGCTGGCATATTGGCGAACATCGAAGCAAAATCATCTTCAGATACCGTTGGCGGTACCTCCGGCGGTTGAATGGACAGTGATTTACTCAGCTCGTAGAGCAAGGTTGCGTTGGACACCATCCATATTCCTCCAATCACCCTGATCATCAAGTCTATTGGATACACACTGCTAATCAATAACAGTATCAAAGCTATGCAGAAGAGAAAAAACTGTCTGCGAGCGGGAGGATCAGGCAGAATCTCTTTCATGGTAGGTGTTTCCACTTTTCCGACTAAAGAACTAAAACGGTGCAGCCAGATTAAAAAAGGAATGATTTTATAGAGCATTCCATTGGTAATCCCTGAAGCGAAACCTATCAAAAATAACACACCAAAGAGATAGGTGAAGGTCTCATCAATTCTGTATAAGCTGATCAGTAAACAGATCAGCGAGAGTGGCAGGCAGAGTAATCCTAATCGCCAATAGCGCAAGGTTGTATCTACGTTTTTCCTCTGACGATGTGCAAGTAGGAAAACGATTTGGCTAATAAAAATCGAGAATCCAAGCAAAACTGGAAAAGACGCC
>CAZUUJ010000029.1:0-44715 GCA_964623625.1 uncultured Desulfocapsaceae bacterium | reverse complement strand
CAAAGGAGTCCTTGTCAAGCAGCAGATCGATACGTTCTCTTGCGGTCAGGCGGCCTAGGGAATGCATCTTCTCAATGCGCTTCTTGCCGCCGCCAAGCTTGGCCTGTTCCCGTAGTTGTTTTAATTGTTCCAACCGTTCACTTATGTCCATGGTCGTTCCTTGATTTTCCTATGCTGGTTTTGCTGGGGTATTGAGTCACCCCGTACTGTCAATAGGGATGTACGTACTATAAAGTGGATGTGCATACCATAAAGTGGATGTGTGGTGCAAGGTATACAGTAGTTTTTCATCTGTCTGTTAACAAATGATAATCCTGGATGGCTTGGCTAAATCAAGAGCCAATGATATCACCAGCTTCCCTCCTGGTAAGACCAGAATTTATCATGCCTCTGTTGCAGGCGAATGTCAAGACCTTATTCTGTCATTCTATCGACTTTCGTGGCTGATTGCGGAGGTGAATATAACATATGAATTTGTTTAGTGGTAATAAATAGATATGTATTTCAATGAAAAAAACTGATTAACAATAATAACAATTTTTATTGACCTCAATGACAGTGCTGATAAAAGAAAGGGAAATAATGAAGAGATTCTGGATATCTGGTATTACCAGTTTCTTGGGGCTGTGTAAACCAGAGAAAACCCGGATTGAAGGAGTTGAGCACAACAAACATGGTTTTTCCAGGTTGAATGGATTGAGGTTTGAAAACCTGGAGTAGGAGTGGAGGAGGTACCGAAGGCACAAATTCTATGCGTGGTTGTTTATCAGCTTTAGCCGTCGCTTATGTTTTTTAGCTAGAAGTTTCAGAGAACGGGATACTTCTGCCAATGAACGGAGTTTGTCGGCGCCATCGGTGTAAAAGGTGAATGCCCGTCTTTCCCGGGCATTGGCAATATCGAGGAAGGCTGTTGCGTCGTTTCCCTCGGCAGGGTTTTCTTGAAGCTGATAATTTTTTCGGTAGAAGTGCCGGATAGGTTCTAAAATCATCTCGGTAACATTTTCACGCCTGGTTCTCTGAATAAGAGAGATGTTTTTTTTATTTTCCCTGATAAAAGAGTCATACATGTCTCTATGCACTCCAACACTTTCCTCAGCAGCAGCATCGGTATAGAATTGTAAATCTCGCTGTTCGATTTCTTCAGCAAAAGTCAAAACAGCACCAAAACTGTTCAAGTCCATCCTGGTTTCCCTTTCTTGAATTACATATTGGCAAAAAGATGGTGTCAGATCGAAGTATGAGGATTCCAGTAATTTAAAACCATCTTTCAATAACCACTTTCATATCCGTATAAAAGAGGAAGATCTCCTGTCCGTGACCTTTGATATCTCCAAACATGGAATTTCCTGCGCCCCCGAAAGGGAAAAAGCTCATGGGAGCAGCAATGCCGATATTGACTCCTACCATTGACGGTTTTATCCGATATTTGAATTCCCTGGCCGTTTTTCCACTTGATGTATAGATACTGGCTGCATTGGCAAAGCCGCGGCTGTTAATAAGATCGACGACATCATCCAGGCTGCCGGTACGAATAATACTCACTACAGGGCCAAAAATTTCCTCTTTAGCAATACTCATATCACCGTTGACCTGATCGAAAATGGTCGGTCCCAGGTAGTATCCGTCAGGATAGCCCTCGACTTTAATTTTGCGACCATCCATAATGAGCTCGGCTCCTTCTTCTATCCCTTTTTCGATAAAACCGGTTACCCGCGCAAGATGCTCCTTGGAGATCAGCGGACCCATAAAGGTCTGCTCGTTGAGCCCATCACCCACAGAGACGTTGTGAGAAGCGTCTGTAAATTGCTTGACCAGCCGGTCACCAATGGTACCAACCGCAACAAGGATAGATCCTGATAGACAGCGTTGACCTGTGCAACCATAAAAAGAAGTCAGCAACGAGGGCATTGACCGTTCAAGGTCTGCATCTTCCATCACCGCGACAATATTTTTAGCTCCACCCAGTGACTGGACCCGTTTGCCGGTTTCACCGCATTTTTGATAGATATACCGGGCTGTGGGGGTGGAGCCGACAAAACTGATACCAACGATATCGGGATGATCAAGCATCCCGTTCACCACATTCCTGGAGCCATGGACCATATTGATCACCCCTTCGGGAAAACCTACTTCATCAACAATCTCCATGACTTTTGACTGGGTCATAGGAACCTGTTCTGAAGGCTTAAGCACAAAAGTGTTACCGGTGACCACTGCATAAGGTAAAAACCACCAGGGAACCATGGCGGGAAAATTATATGGTGCAATACAGCCAAAGACGCCTAGCGGTTGCCGGTGACCGTAACAATCAATATTCTGGGCGACATCTTCCAAAGTGTAACCGCACATCAGGGTCGTCACTCCCGTGGCATGCTCGACATTTTCTATCATCCGTCGAACTTCCCCCCGGGCTTCATCAATGGCCTTGCCATGTTCAATAGTCAATGTTCGGGAAATTTCATCAAAATTCTCTTCAAATGCCTCTTTGAGGCGAAAGAGATACCTGGCCCTTGTCAGCGGCGGAGTCTCGCGCCAATAGGGAAAAGCCGCCTTAGCCGCCTGTACGGCCATATCGACATCAGTTGCTGTCCCAACCGGAAAAAGAGCAATTTTTTCACCTTTTGCAGGATTATAGATATCAGTAAAACTTGTTGATTGGGAATCGATCCATTCACCATCGATGTAATTTCGTATTCGGGTTGGTGCCATATTGTATGTTCCTTATGGTCGAATAATTTATTTTCTGACAGGACTTACTCGCCTGAACCACTTGCAGCCATACCGTTTATCCCGTGGTAACGGGCCAGTTCAACATAATGATTGGCAAGGGTATCAAACTGGTCCAGTTCATTTTCTGAAAGAGGACGCGACTGTTTGGCCGGACTGCCATAATAGAGGAATCCACCTTCAAGTACCTTTCCGGGTGGGACAAGACTGCCGGCGCCTAATATCGTATAAGGTTTTAGGTGTGCGCCGTCGAGAATTATAGAGCCGATTCCAATAAGGCAGTGGTGATCAATTAAACAGCCATGAATAACAGCCCTATGTCCGATCGACACTGAATTGCCGATGTTCAGGGGAAAACCGCCGGGAGATGACTTGCTGTCACTGGTCACATGAAGAATGCTCCCATCCTGGATATTGGTGCGACTACCGATGGTGATGCTATGTATATCACCACGGACAACAACCATTGGCCAAATGGAGGTCTGGTCTCCAATCGAGACTTGACCGATGACCAGTGCGGTCGGGTCGATAAACACCTCATTGCCGATAAGCGGTGTAGCGTTTCTGAATGTTCTGATGTTTGTCATGTTGGTTTGGAAGTTAACAAAACCTTAAGTTCATGCAAAAACACCAGGTCTATTTGTAATACCATTTTAGGCAACAAGGATATAGGCAATAGCTAGAGGGCCATGCACACCCTGGACACGAACAAGTTCTATATCAGCTGTTGCGCTGGCACCCGAGACAAAATTAACTGAACAAGGTAACTGTTTTTCTTTCCGCAAAAAGGACATGGCTTGAGTCAATCGCGGACGCATATCCTTTTCCTCAATGACGGTTATGGTATATGTTGGCAATAAAGAGACCGAGCGGCCAGAACCGAGATGGCAATAAAGGACAACGGTTCCCGATTCAGCTAGAGCCAATTCAGCCTTGGTAATTCCGATGTTTGCCTGTTCGGCACAGTGGATGTTTTCTTCCCGGGAGAGGTTAATATCCCATCTGTCCACTTGGTCGTACTGGTTACACAACTGCTTAAATGTTCCTGCATTATTAAAATAATCGTGATCAGCGATACAAATCGAGCCGCCATCGAAATGGTCTATAGCCTGTGTAATTGTGGTATTCAATGCCTCTCTTTCCGAACATTGGAAAACAAGGGTGCCAACCGCTTCACAGTTCTTAATAAAAGTTTGTTTAAGCTCTTCCAGCGAAGCATCTTGAAGATAGTGATGATGAACGTCATGGGGGAGCTGAAAGTGGGTGGGAGCATCGGGCAGTCTGTCTCGTCCCAGGGCCTTTGACAGCCGTCCGATAAATTGTTTCTGTTCACTGCTCATTTGTTCTCCCCCCTGTTTGAGCTGCTACGATTTTTTTTATACCAGTCCCGGAATCGTTCCGACGGAATCTGAGGCAGTTCCCGCTCTTTGCACCATTCCTGCAATGGACCGACCTTTGGCAATAGATTTATAAAACGGGCAAACCTGGTCCCAAGACTAAAGAGACTGGAAGAACCGATTATTCGGCCATAGACATCCATGGCAAAGGTCTCGGATTTGCCGATTAGATGTTTTTCCTCGGCAATGATTCGTCGATGATTAAGGATTGACTCGTAAAGAGGAATCTTTACCGGGCAGACGTCATTGCAGCCACTGCATAATGAGCAGATCTTGGTGACTTCGCCATATTCCCGGTAGCCGGCTAGAACCGGAACCAGAGCCAGTCCAAGGGGTCCTGGATAAAGAGTGCCGTATCCGTGACCGCAGATGTGACGGTAGGCCGGACACTCGAGCATACAGGTCCCACAGCGCAGGCAGCGAAGCACATCTTTGAAATCACTTTCCAAAATGTGTGAGCGGCCATTATCCACCAGGATAATGTAGAGTTCTTCCGGACCGTCCTTGTCCTTTTTATTTTTAGGGCCTGTAATGAAACTTAAATATGATGTCAGCTTGGCACCTACAGCACTCCGGATCAGCATACTGAAAACGATATCCAACTCTTCAAAGGTGGGCACAAGCCTTTCAATCCCCATAAAAACGATCTGGGTCTTTGGGGCAGTGGTCACAAATCGGCCGTTTCCCTCGTTAGTAACCAAAGTGACGGTTCCGGTCTCCGCAACCCCGAAATTGCAGCCTGTAATGCCCACATCTGCAGTTAAAAACTCCTTCCTGATCAGGTTTCGGACAAAACGAGTGATATTTTCCGGTACATTATCACCGGTGTAGCCTTTTTTCTCAGCGAAGATCTGTTGGATATTGTCCCTGTTCTTATGTACGGCGGGAACGACAATATGGGAGGGTTTATCGTGATCATCGGTCTGCAGGATATACTCGGCAAGATCCGTTTCAACCACATTAATGCTGGCTGCCTCAAGGACCTCGTTGAGGCCGACTTCTTCAGTCACCATTGATTTTGACTTGACCGCCTTTTTGGCTCCGATCTTTTTAAGAATAGTTAAAGCGTGGCCGGTTGCCTCTTCGGCAGTATCGGCAAAAAGGACATGGGCACCGCTTTTTTCCGCCTGGGTGATAAATTGGTTCAGATAGTAGTCAAGATTATCCAGAACATGGCTGCGAATGGATGCTGCATTCTCCCGCCACTCCTCATAATGACCCAACTCTTCAAAGGCAGAATTTCTCCTGGCGTTGAGAAGATCCTGGGCTCTGCTGATGGAGCTGCGCATACCAATGTCGCAGAGCTTCTTTTCCAAACGATCGTACAGCGGCGTGTTACTTGTTTTAATACTCATGCTCTTCCACAGTATGTAAATTATTATTGTTTAAACACATGGGTAAGTCAATCAGCCCGACATGAGAACATCGGCAAGATGCATCACCTTGATGGCGTGGCCCTCTCTACGAATACGCCCCTCTATATTCATCAAACAGCCAGCATCCGCTCCGATCAGGTAATCGATCTTGGCTGCCACAAGATTATCCACCTTCTCGGTTACCATGGCACCGCTTAATGGGCCAAGTTTGACGGCAAAAGAACCGCCGAATCCGCAGCATCTGTCCTGTCCCTCAAAAGGTACTATTTCAAGGCCCTTGACATTCTCCAGCAGAATCCTTGGTGGTTCTATTACACCGAGAAGACGGGTCAGGTGACAGGATGGATGGTAAGCACCTTTACCGGACAGCCTGGCGCCAACGTCCGTCACGCCAAGAATATTGACGATAAAATCGCTGAGTTCAAATGTCCTCTCTGCCAGTTGTCGGGCCGGTGCGGCCCACCGCGGATCGTCATGAAAAAGTTCCGGATACTCCCTGACCTGCAGAACACAGGAGCCGCTTGGCGCGACTATATATTGGCACTCATCCTCCAGCAGAGCCCCCATCAAGGTGATCATCGATTGTTTTGCTTTTTCCTGGAAGCCGGAGTTGACAAGGGGCTGGGCACAGCAGGTTTGTTTGGGGTTGTATCTGACGACACATCCTAGTCTTTCCAAAAGCTGGACAGAGTGAATGGGAATGTTTGGAAAGACAGTGTCACCAAGACAGGTGGCAAAAAAAGAAAGAGTGACCGTCATTGTTCGTTCCTTGTTGTGGCCGCATAATCAAAATGGGTATATGGCTTAAGTATGTTGTCGGTGGTTACTGCATACTTTTTCAGTGAACAATTCGAACAATTGCCGGTTTGAAGTCCGTATAAAATTTGCATATTTAAAATTCGCAATGACCAGTCACCACCAAAATGCGCCGTGGCCAGACCAGCGCTGGTGGATGAAAATGGAGGTGGAAACTGGCCACACCCTGCATACGTAAACGTACAAATAACATTTAGTAAAGTAAATATAAAGGACTGAACTTTCCGGGTTGTGATTATGCAACAAAAAAATCGAGTAATATCTGAAAATACACTCCAAAACGGAAAAAGTCCTTTGTTTATAATACACTGGACTTTCTTCTTTGTCTTATGAAATCAGCAACATATGGTTTGGGTGTTCATCTCTATTGTTTTGTAGATCGTAAGAACAATAAGTTCAAAAAGAATACTACTAACAACTTGTTACGTAAACCTCATTACAATTAGCGCCGATTCCTACTGATATTGACGCCTTGAATTGTTTTGGCATTTGACCTGTTCGCCGATAATCCCAGGTGCAAAGTTTTGATTGTCAAAGTGTTTTTCAAAGTAGCAAGATACTATTTGAAGTTGGAAATAGAGATTGGGGAAATTGTTGCTTGACAATTATTTGCTGTTACCTCATTATAGATTTTGGTCTTACCAGTGATTGAGGAAAGACTGGCACAAACTGGAGAAATTGTTTGAAGAAGCGGTTGCCGAATAGGGTACCAAGGTTGTCTCTGGTGCTCAGGCAAAGTAATTTAGAATCAGGTCCAACTGAAAGAATAAGACTTTATTGTTATGGGGTTAAAGTGTCTTGTAGATGTCGGTGGGATCCTTGTGGGGAATATGACTCATAAGATGGTTAGTGATTTTTATCAACCATCCCTGGCTGTTTCGTGGGGCAGAATGTCTGCTCGTTTCAAATCAACTAATATATCACAGCAAAAATTACCCAGAATTATTGTCAAATGAGTACTGATTATTATCAAGAATCACTTAAGTATCATAGAACCGGCCGAAAGGGAAAGATAGAAGTTATCGTTACCAAGCCTTTTGCCACTCAGAAAGATCTCTCACTGGCATACAGTCCGGGTGTTGCCGGTCCCTGTGAAGCAATTGCCGAAAATAGGCAGGATGCCTATGAATATACAGCAAAGGGTAACCTTGTTGCTGTTGTTACCAACGGAACTGCGGTTCTCGGGTTGGGCAATATCGGGGCCGTTGCCGGAAAGCCGGTTATGGAGGGGAAAGGAGCCTTGTTCAAACGTTTTGCCGATATCGATGTATTTGATATTGAAATTGATTCCCAGGACCCCGATGAGATCGTCAAAACCTGCAAACTAATTTCTCCAACCTTTGGGGGAATTAACCTGGAAGATATCAAAGCACCGCAGTGTTTCTATGTAGAGGAAACTCTGCAGAAAGAGGTGGATATTCCCGTTTTTCATGATGATCAACACGGAACAGCCATTATTACAGCGGCTGCCTTTTTAAACGCCCTGGAGGTCACAGGAAAGAAAATTGACAGAGTCAAGGCTGTTTTCAATGGTGCCGGAGCCGCTGGAATTGCCTGTGCCCAGATGTTTGTCGACTTGGGGATGAAGAAAGAGAATCTGATCATGTGCGACTCCAGGGGTGTTATTTACAAAGGCCGGCAGGAGTCAATGAACCCGTATAAAGACCGGTTTGCCCGCAACACAGATTTGAGAACCCTTGCTGAGGCCATGAATGGTGCGGATGTTTTTTGCGGTGTTTCCGTTGCCGGCGCACTCAGCAAAGAGATGATTGTATCCATGGCAAAAGATCCCATCATCTTTGCGCTTGCCAATCCGGAGCCGGAAATCTCCTATCCCGATGCCAGGGAGGCCAGGCCTGATTGTATTATGGCAACAGGACGAAGCGATTACCCGAATCAGGTCAATAATGTTCTCTGCTTTCCGTTTCTGTTCAGGGGAGCGCTGGATGTTCGGGCCAGGGCTATCAATAGAGAGATGAAAGTGGCAGCAGTCAGAGCAATTGCTGCCTTGGCCAAAGAAGAGGCACCGGAACAGGTTTTACATGCTTATGGTGTAGAACGATTTGAGTTTGGACCGAAGTACCTCATTCCCACACCCTTTGATCCACGGGCGCTTTTGCGCATCACTCCTGCCGTGGCCCGAGCGGCAATGGAAAGTGGGGTTGCAAGAAAACCGATTCACGATCTAAAAGCATACACGGAACACCTGGAGTCGACACTTGGTATGTCAAAATCGATTCTGCGGCATATTACCAATCGGGTGCAGCAGAATCCTGTTCGAGTGGTCTATCCTGAGGGGGATAATAAACATATTATCAGAGCCGCCATCCGTGTTAAGGATGAGAAGCTTGCCATCCCTGTTTTGCTTGGCGACAGAGAGAAAATTGAGAGTTTGCTGGTTAAATACGGTGCTGAAAAAGAGAGTATTGAAATTGTCGATCCTGCTTCAGAATCTGAACAGGTTGAACGGTATGGCCTTCAATATTTTGAAAGAAAACAGCGCAGGGGTATCACCCATGATCATGCCATAAAGCTGCTCAGGGAGAATATGGGTTATTTTGGATCGATGATGCTGAGCAGCGGTGAGGTTGACTGTTTGGTCTATGGCCAGACCGAGCCGCATCCGGCGGCTTTAAAATGTGTGTTTTCCTGTATCGATAGAAGCTCCAAACAAAAAACGGTGGCCAGTGTGTTTATGGTTGTATTTAAGAACAGACTGCTTTTCTTTGCCGACACTACCGTCAATATCAACCCCGATGCATACCAGCTTGCTGATATAGCCATTGCGGTTGCTGATTTTGTCAAAACACTCGATATCCAACCGAAGATAGCCATGCTGTCCTATTCCAATTTCGGATATTCAAACAGTGAAGGCGCAAAAAAAGTTGCCAGAGCGACTGAACTGGTCAAGGAATTGGCTCCAGATCTTGAAGTAGACGGTGAAATGCAGGCGAATATAGCTTTTGATACTGAACTTCGGGAAGATATTTTTCCATTTTCAGAATTGAAAGGCGAGCCCAATATCCTGATTTTCCCAGAACTCAACTCGGCTAACATTGCCTATAAGCTCTTCATGATGTTGGGTGAAGTTGATGCCATCGGACCAATCCTGGTCGGTCTGGATAAGTCGGCCCATATCATTCAGCGGGGGGCTAAAACCAATGACATTTACAATCTGACCGTTCTTGCCGCCTTAAAGGCGACAATGTGTCCGGTAAAACAAGGACAATAAAAGGAGAGGGCCCATGTTCATCGAACTTTTGCACAAACGCAGGAGCATCCGTCGGTTCGAAGATCGACCGGTGGAAAAGGAGAAAATCGATATTCTCGTTGAAGCAGCACTCCGTTCACCGTCATCCAGGGGATTTAACCCCTGGGAATTCGTCGTGGTTACCGATAAGGAAACGATCGTTGATCTTGCACGGGCAAAGACCCATGGATCAAAATTTTTAGGAAATGCCAGCCTTGCTGTCGTTGTTGTGGCTGATCCCGAAAAATCAGATGTCTGGATTGAGGATGCTTCCATTGCCTCAATCCTCCTCCATCTGCAGGCAACGGATCTTGGCTTGGGAAGTTGTTGGGTCCAGATCAGGCTGCGTGAACATAATGAATCGGCCAGTGCTGAGCAGTATGTGTCTGAAAAAATTGGCTTACCAGAAGGGATGGTCGTCGAGGCCATTATCGGTATAGGCTATCCCGCTGAAACAAAACCCGGACACCCTGAGTCGTATCTCCAATACGATAAGGTCAGCTACGAGAAATATGGGAATAGGGCAGCTGAGTAGTGGGAAGAGGAAGCAGACAATAGAAATGGCGAATAAATGGATCAAGGAGGCGGTATGATTAAATTTACGGCAAACTTATCGATGCTATTTACGGAATATGACTTTCTGGATCGATTTAAGGCAGCAGCCGAAGCAGGTTTCAGGGGAGTTGAATACCTCTTTCCATACGAGTATCCAGCTGAAGAGCTGGCTGAAATACTTAAAGAAAACAACCTGAAACAGGTTTTGTTCAATCTTCCTGCAGGTGATTGGGGAGCAGGAGACCGTGGTATCGGCTGTGACCCGAATCGCAGGGATGAATTTCTCGAAGGTGTACGGAGCGGTATCGATTATGCCAAGGTGCTGGGCAATACCAGGATCAACTGTCTTGCCGGTATTCCACCGGAAGGAGTAAATGCTGAAGAGGCTGAGGATGTTTTTGTCGCCAACCTTCGTTTTGCCGCAGAAGAGATGAAGCAGGCCGGTATCCGGTTAATGATAGAGCCGATTAATAACAGGATAGATATTCCCGGCTTCTTCCTGAATACAACCAAGCAGGCCCAGGCTATTCGCGAAAGAGTGGGGAGTGATAATCTGTTTCTCCAGTATGATATTTATCATATGCAGATTATGGAGGGAGATTTGGCAAGGACTATGGAGGCTAACCTGGTTGATATTGGTCATATGCAGTTGGCTGATAATCCGGGAAGACATGAACCGGGTAGTGGTGAGATCAACTATCCCTTTCTTTTCGCCCACCTTGATAAAATCGGCTATCAAGGTTGGGTGGGCTGTGAATATATACCTGAAACAACCACTGCTGAAGGGCTTTCCTGGATGCAGGAAGTAAAGTGATTGCCACCTGAGGGAGGAAGAAGATGGATACTGTTGGATTTATAGGCACAGGGATTATGGGAAAACCCATGGCAAAAAATTTATTGTCAGCAGGGTACAAACTTTACATTTCTGCGCAGTATAAAGCTGTTCCAGGAGAACTGTTGGGTGAAGATACATCGGTTTGTGCAACCAACAAAGAGCTGGCCGAGGCGGCAGATATCATTATTATAATGGTGCCGGATACACCTCATGTCGAGGCAGTTCTGTTTGGAGAAAATGGGGTATTTGAGGGGTTGACAAACGATAAAGTCGTTATAGATATGAGCTCAATCTCGCCTATTGCTACAAAAGAGTTCGCGGAAAAGGTGAATAGTATAGGCGCACAATATCTGGACGCCCCGGTTTCCGGGGGCGAGGTCGGGGCCAAAAACGGAACACTGACTATCATGGTTGGCGGTAATCAATCGGCTTTTGATAGAGTCAAACCGATATTTCAGGTGTTGGGTCAGAACATTACGCTTGTTGGCGGAAATGGGGACGGTCAAACCTGCAAAGTTGCCAATCAGATCATTGTGGCGCTCAATATTCAGGCAGTCGGTGAAGCGCTGCTTTTTGCCTCAAAGGCAGGAGCCGACCCGGTCAAAGTGCGTGAAGCCTTAATGGGCGGCTTTGCCTCATCCAAAATCCTCGAAGTTCATGGAGAGCGGATGATAAAAGGAACATTTGAGCCGGGTTTCCGTATAGCTCTACACCAAAAAGATCTGAATCTAGCCTTGAGCGGTGGTAGAAAACTCGGCTGCTCCCTCCCGAATACCGCCATTGCCCAGGAAATGTTCAATAGCTGTTCCGCACTTGGGGGAGAGAACTGGGACCACTCAGCCCTGGTCAAAGCATTGGAAAACATGTCGGATCATTCCATCAGTGGCTCATCGACAGATTGATAGTCTTTACTGAGGGATTTCTCCTGGTAACTCTCCATTCCTTTCATGTAAATGTTTGGTGGAAAAAGCTATTTAAGTTTGTCCCGGAGTTTTGGATAAGTGATGATTAGCGGCATGCGGCTGAATAGTGATACGAATGAGGATAGGTTGTGTCATATGGAGATAAAGATGACGAACAAGCTGATTATTTGCATCATACCGGGTGCTGTACAATTTCCCGATCATTCACCTTGAGCAGATAGATAGTATCATTCTTGTCATGGGACCTATCTTCGGAATGACAGCTATACTACGGTTGCGAATGCTGCCTGAATCGCTGCAACTTACTCAAGGACTAAAATGACATGTATCATCAACTTCGTCTGTTAGACTTTGATAATATAGAGCAGATACATTTCTATTTATCCAGATACAGGCGGACTATTGAGATTGAACACAGCCTCGTTTGATGGTGGACAAGAATATTTCGGAGAATAGATGATGAATACAGCCCTTCATATCCATAATAAGGACAATGTGATTACTTGCCTTCGCCCTGTGAAAAAAGGCGAAAATATTTCAATCGATCTCATAAGTGTCAATGCGAATATCGACATTCCCGCATTCCACAAAATTGCCATAGCAGATATCCCTAAAGGCAGCCTTTGCTTTAAGTACGGAGAGATCATCGGTACTGCCACCAAGGACATCATCATTGGCGACCATGTTCATATCCACAATATCGAAAGTACAAGAGGCCGAGGCGACAAGCTCTACGAGTAAAGCGTTTACAGCCCATCTGCTTGAATGAGCGGCGTTAGCTGCCGGCTAAGCCTGTGGTTTGAAGAGATTGTGTTGAACTACTGCGTAAGTCAAAAAGGAGAAATCGATGAAGATCAGCGGATTCAAAAGAGCCAACGGGACCTACGGTGTGCGTAACCATCTGCTGGTGATCCCAACTTCAGTCTGCGCGGCCGATACCGCCCAGAAGATAGCGACCCTGGTCCCTGGAGCAGTGGCAATCATGAATCAGCACGGCTGCTGCCAGATAGGATCCGACCTCGCCTTGACCCAGAAAACCATCACAGGCTTCGGGCTGAACCCAAACGTCGGTGCAGTTCTAGTTGTCGGCTTGGGCTGCGATGGGGTGCAAGCTCGTAATGTAGCAAAAGAAATAGAAACTTCGGGCAAGCCGGTTGAGTTTGTCGTTATTCAGGAATGCGGTGGTACCCTGAAAACTATCGCAAGAGGTGCCGAACTTGCCGCACCTATGGCTCGAAATTTGTCAATGCAAAAAAAGGTGCAGTTTGAAATCAGCAATATAACCATGGCTATGGAGTGCGGCGGCTCAGACCCAACCAGCGGGCTGGCCTCAAACCCGGTCATCGGCTATGTAGCTGACAGACTGATCAACTTAGGCGGCAGTGCCATCCTGAGCGAAACAACGGAAGTTATCGGTGCCGAGCATCTCATCGCATCCCGCTTTGTGGATGACGTTCAACGGACCAAGTTTCTTGCTCAAGTCAAGAACGTTGAGGATCGTGCAATCATGATGGGCGAAAATCTGCGAAGCGGTCAGCCCACTCCCGGCAACATGGAGGGCGGACTGAGTACTATTGAGGAAAAATCTCTTGGATGTATGTACAAAGCCGGCACTAGTCCTTTCAAGGGCGCACTTGACTATGCCGAACTGCTACCGTCTCAGAATCCAGGTATGTATTTCATGGATACGCCCGGCCAGGATATTGATTCCATTACCGGCATGGTTGCGGGTGGCGCCCAGGTGGTAGTGTTCTCAACCGGCCGCGGTACACCGACGGGCTGCCCTGTCGCCCCGGTTATCAAGATCACAGGAAATCCTGAAACCTTTGCCAAGATGGCCGATAATCTCGATATTAATGCCGGTCGTATCATCTCAGATGGGGCTTCCCTGACCGATTTGGGCGAAGAGCTCTTTAACTTATTGGTGAACGTCTGCAACGGGCTGCAGACAAAAGCAGAAAGTCTTGGTCACCACGAATTCGGTATTTATAAGCTCGCCAGTACCTTCTAGATTATCTATCACCTGAATTTGTGAGCATTCGAGCAGTTACCGTATAACTCGTTTGAAGAAAAGGCTTGCAGAGGATCATTAATGACTCTGCTGCAATAGAGCAAGGGCAAAATGGATAAAATAGCCGAGCGAGTTCCTGACAGGCTTTCGGGCTTACGGAGCTGGAAGGTCATATTCTCTCTTTCCCTTGCAGTACTTTTCGCCCTTTGCCTGTGGTTCAGTGCCACTGCTGTGCTTCCCTCATTGTCAACAGAGTTTCAACTAGGTGATAGCGGGCGCGCAGGTCTGACGATAGCCGTGCAACTCGGATTTATTATCGGCACTCTTCTTTCCTCTCTTGTAAACCTGACGGATTTCTATCCACCCCGTGCTGTTATGATAGTCAGTATTATCGTGGCGGCATCCGCTAATTCAGCATTAGCCCTTTGGGCAGACAGCGTATGGATGATTTTAATGCTGCGGGGTATTACAGGAGTGTGTATGGCAGGTATCTATCCTCCAGCAATGAAGATCATGGCTACATGGTTTCTGAAAAGACGGGGGATGGCAATGGGGATACTCATAGGCGCATTGACTGTTGGATCAGCAATACCTCACCTGATTCGGGGTTTTTCCATCGATCTGCCTTGGCGGTGGACAACTCATATGGCCTCAATTTTAGCTTTGTTTGGGTGCTGTATTGTAATTGTCGCGGTTAAAGAAGGTCCGAATGTTTTTCCGGCGGCAAAGTTCAACATGCGTATGGCGTTGGAAAACTTTCGAACGCGTTCTCTGAGATTGACATGTTTTGGGTACTTCGGACATATGTGGGAGCTTTATGCCATGTGGACATGGATTGGAGGTTTTTTGGCTGCCAGCCTTCAAAACAGCGGAAGTAGGCTAAACCCAAGTCTTGCAACTTTTGCGGTTATAGCTGTTGGAGCGATGGGCTGTTACATCGGGGGGTTGGCTTCCGATCGGTGGGGCAGAACCATAGTGACTACAATATCTTTACTGATAAGTGGAGCATGTGCCCTGACAATTGGCTTTACTTTCGGTTATTCCCCAATGATTACCCTTCTCGTTGCCGGTTTATGGGGAATGACCATAAATGCAGATTCCGCCCAGTTTTCAACAGCTATTACAGAGCTTGCCCAACCGTCATATGTCGGCACAGCTCTCACTATTCAGACCTGTATAGGTTTTACATTGACAATGGTTTCCATTTGGATGATACCGATAATGGTTTCTAAAATAGGGTGGCAGTGGGCGTTTATAATTCTCGTAATTGGACCAATATTCGGAATGATATCGATGCTTCGACTGCGGATGCTGCCGGATTCATTGCAGCTCGCCCAAGGACGCAGATGATGAGGAAGGACGGTTTGGTTGAGTCACAAAACATCATAGTGTTGGAATTTCTAGATCGTATACAATTACGATTAGTGCTCTAATTTTTTTAGTTGTAGATAAATTCCCTAAAAAGAAAAGTGAAGGCATTTTGAGGAGTCCGGGGAGGCTCTCATGGCGGGTTGTTTTTGAGCATATACACGACATGAATGGATGTTAGTTATGAGTTGTTGCCATTACTTTTTGTATAGAGTATGCTGAAAAATTCATGTTCATTTATTATGAACTTAAATTCTATTGATAATTAACGTTTAGTCAAATAAAATTTGACGACAGGATAGAGTTCAGTTATGTCTGGCTTAAAACCGACTCTTGGTTTTATTGGAATTGGCTTGATGGGAACACCAATGAGTCTCAGACTTTTGGGTGCGGGATATCAGGTCCATGTCTGGAACCGAAGCCGAGAGAAGCTGGTAAAGGTTGCAGAGCAGGGAGCCGTGGTTGAAAGCAGTCCGGCAGCAGTTGGTCGTGTCGCTGAAATTGTTTTCTACTCGTTGGTTGATACGGAAGCTGTTCGGCAGATAAGTCTTGGAGCTGGCGGCATAGCATCCGGGGCGAATTTCAATACGCTTATTTGCGATACATCATCTATTGAGCCTGAAGCAACCAGGACTATAGCTGCTGAGGTTAAAAGTCGATGCGGGGCTTCCTGGGTTGACGCTCCTGTCTCCGGCGGCGTTGCCGGGGCTGAGGCTGGAATGCTTGCAGTCATGGCAGGCGGTCCGGATGAACAGTTTGAACGGTTAAAGCCAGTGATGGCACATCTTTCTCAGCGATTTACCCATATGGGGAGCCTGGGAGCGGGTCAGACAACCAAGGTCTGCAATCAGATGATTGTTGGCTGTAATGCTTTGGTTATCGCAGAAGTTATTGCACTGGCGAGAAAAGCGGGGATTGATGCTTCCCGTATCCCGGAAGCTCTTGCCGGCGGTTTCGCCGACTCAAAACCACTTCAGATTTTAGGACCACAGATGGCTAGGGACGTTTTTGAGCCGGTCAAATGGCGTGTGCGTACCCTGCTCAAGGATCTTGATACGGCTAATAAGCTTTCTCGAGACATAGGTTCAGCAACACCGATGGCCGGGCTTGGAGCACAGCTGATACGCCAGCATGGGTCAAACGGTTACTTGAAAAAGGACCCGGCAACTTTGGTGAATCTGTATCGGAATGAAGAGTGAAACAATACTCATTCGCACCGTGAGCGGATGCTTGAAAACAGATTGAACTCAGCAAACATATTAACTTAAAACCAATATAGAGGATTAGCTTCATGGAAAAGATGACAGGCGCCCAAGCCATTGTTAAGTGTCTTATCGAGGAAGGCGTTCATACAATATTCGGATTTCCCGGTGGGGCAATCATGGATGTCTACGATGTACTCTTTCAAACAGAAGAGATTACCCATGTACTTGGACGGCATGAGCAGTGTTGTGTACACGCGGCGGATGGCTATGCCCGAGCGACCGGTGAAGTTGGTGTTGCCCTGTTGACTTCGGGACCAGGAGCCACGAATGGTGTAACCGGTATTGCTACCGCTTACTACGATTCAATCCCGGTGGTTATTCTGACCGGGCAGGTACCAACGCCGTTGATAGGAAATGATGCCTTTCAAGAGGTTGATATTGTCGGTATTACCAGACCATGTACCAAGCATAACTATCTGATTACCGATGCGAAGGAATTGATTTCCACCATTCGGGAAGCTTTTCATGTTGCCAGATCCGGCCGTCCTGGACCGGTACTCGTCGATCTGCCGAAAGACGTTATAAATACGGTGATTGAGTACCCGGAGAAAAAGCCGATTCGTCTGCAGACTTATCAGCCGACCTATGAACCTCATATTGGCCAAATATCAAAGGCCTGCAAGAAAATCCTGAAGGCCAAAAAGCCAGTGCTCTATGTGGGTGGTGGTGTCATTCATGCCAATGCCAATGAGGAACTGACTGAACTGGCTAGAAAACTCAATATCCCTGTTACCATGACGTTGATGGGACTTGGCGGGTTCCCCGGAACCGATCCATTGTCGATTTCCATGCTGGGAATGCATGGAACATATGCGGCCAACATGGCAGTTTCTAAGTCAGACCTGTTGATCTCGGTAGGTGCCCGTTTTGATGACAGGGTAACCGGGCGGGTGGATGCTTTTGCACCCAATGCGGAGATTATACATATTGATATCGATCCCTCATCCATTAGTAAAAATGTTGATGTGGATATTCCAATCGTCGCCGATTGTAAGTATGCCCTGACTGCAATGAATAACTGGTTTGACACTGAGAATGAGAATGAGGTCAAGCGAATGGCAGAGGGCCACGATTCGTGGATTGCTGAAATTAAAGAGTGGGATGAGAAGCATCCACTCAGCTATGAGAAGGAAGGCGATCTGATTAAACCCCAATATGTCATTGAGACCCTGAGTGATCTGACAAAAGGTGATGCCATTATTACAACCGAGGTGGGTCAGCATCAGATGTGGGCGGCTCAGTTCTATAAGTTTGCCAAACCTCGGCGTCTACTTACCTCTGGTGGATTGGGCACCATGGGTTATGGCCTGCCGGCGGCAATTGGCGCTAAAATGGCCTTTCCCAACAAAACCGTTGTTGATATCGCTGGTGATGGTTCCCTGCAAATGATTATCCAAGAATTAGCCACAGCTAAGCAGTACAACTGCCAAGTGAAGGTTGTCCTTTTAAATAACAATTATCTTGGCATGGTTCGCCAGTGGCAGGAGCTGTTTTATGATAAGCGTTACGCCTCAACTGTTATGGAAGTGACTCCCGACTTTGTCAAAGCGGCTGAAGCATATAGAGCGGTTGGTCTGCGTGCAACCAAATCAAGCGAGGTCGAGTCCGTTCTGAAAAAAGGACTTGCCACAGATGATGTTGTCGTTATGGAATTTGCCATTGCCAGGGAGGAAGGTGTCTTCCCCATGGTTCCGGCTGGAGCGGCAACAACTGAAATGCTGCTTGTCTAGCTCGATCGTTTTTCACCCAATACTGCCGGATTTATTGCATAATAAATTCAACAGTCATGTCTGGAAAGGGTGATGCTCTACTCTTTCCTGAAAGGATTTGATAGGTTTGCCTAATGAAACATACACTGTCCGTTCTTCTACAGAACAAACCTGGTGTTCTGTCGAGAATAACCGGTCTTTTTAGCGGTAGAGGATTCAATATCGAAAGCCTCTGTGTCTCGGAAACTCTTGATGACGGCATATCCTGCCTGACTCTTGTTACAAAAGGTGAAGATGTCATCATCGAGCAGATTACCAAACAGCTCCACAAGCTGATCGATGTTATTCGAGTGATTGATATCGGTGACAAGGAATATGTTGAGAGGGAACTTGTCTTAATTAAAGTGAAGGCTAATTCACAAACCCGGGCTGAAGTTCTTCGGGTAATCGATATTTTCAGAGGTAAAGTTGTAGATGTGGGAAAAAAATCGTATACGGTTGAACTGACCGGACCTCAGTCAAAGATTCAGGCCGTTATCGATATTTTATCTCCAATCGGAATCGAAAAGATTGTTCGTACCGGAACACTGGCTCTAGCGAGGGTGCCAAAGATGTAAGAACAGCTTTTCGCTAGCTGGATTCCCTTGCTACCATTTGTTTGGATAAAAAAAACCGCAGGTATTCCCTGCGGTTTTTTTTATGGCTCATTTTGAGAATGGTTGGCTTCTTCTATCCGATAGATATCTGTAAATCGTCCAAAGGCGGGCTAAACATCGAGTCAATGGCTGGCGACAATTGACCCTTCATTATCACAGTTGTCGGGTGAGTGACCAGTTAACCTGGATGTGTCACTGGTTGTTTTATACATCTGGAAAGAAAAAGCAGTCATTTAGGTGGATTCTGACTCGCTGTCATCGATAAGCTGATCGAGTAGCAGGTTCTTAACGAAAAGCAGATGGGTTTCCATGGCCTCTTTGGCTCTTTCCTCATCCCTGTTTCTTATCGCATCAACTATATCGCAGTGCTGGTCAAAGATGAAATCGACCTTGTCGGCGTAATAGCAGAGCCCCACTTTCACCTTGAGAATATGGTAGATGGAGAACATGAGATGGACCTGGATTTTGTTGTGCGTTGCTTCGGCAATGGCCAGGTGGAATTCAGCATCCGCATCGGCAAGCCCTGATTCCTTATCCTGTTTGGCGCGCATCTCGTCAATGCAGTGCTGCAGCTTGGCAATGTCTTCTTCTGTGGCCCTTTTTGCGGCCAGCTGGGCATTGCCTGTTTCAATGATTGAACGTGCTTCAACAAGCTCAAGAGATGTCTTGGCATCCTCTTTTATCATTCGCTGCAGAGGGTCGGTAATGTTACCGGGGATCAGTGACTTGACCTTGGTTCTCTGACGTTGCGACATCTGAAGGTATCCCATTGTTGAGAGCATATTCAGAGCCTCTCGTAGTGTCGGGCGGCTTACACTGAAAACTTTCATCAACTCTCTTTCGGGTGGCAGAGAGTAACCCGGTTTTAATTTACCGGTGGTGATCAGTTTCTTGATCTGATCAACAATTTGCAGAGAAACCTTTTTGCGTTCAATTGTTTGAAAAACATGCTCCTCCATAATGATTCGCAGAGTACTTGGACTTGAAGATTGTCATCAAAATGGTTCTGAAAACTGGTGTAAGTTAACAAAATTTATCGTCAGTAATCAATAACATATAATAGATGAAGATGCCAGGTGTCATATTGTCATCTGTCAACCAAGCACCTCCTTCATTGCTTCCTTGCTCCACACTGCAGCTACAAAAGCTCCCGTTTGTGTTTCTGTATTAGCACCCTCACGTTCTATAAAGGGAGCCTCTTGCGGGTCATCGTCTTTCAGAAAGTGAATGGCTGTTTTTAGGGTTGGTTCTCCTGGAACTATAGATGCCAGTTCCTGTGGTGACCGAAAGATAATACTCTGGAAGAGGGAGTGTCCTTTTTTTGCCTCTTTGGACCTTCGTATAGCCCATGGGCTCAGACTGTTGAGTGTCGCCAGGACAATGGTACCTCCACTACGGGTGACTCTGCTCAGTTCGGTAGCAGCCCGACGGCCCTCATGAATAAACTCCAGAGCTGTTATCGAGTAAGTTTTATCGAAAGATTCGTCAGGAAAGGGTAGGGTGAGCATGTCACCGGCAACGGCAGCAAATCGGTATTGGCTAGCCCTATGGGTTGCTCTTACAAGCATGGGATAAGATATGTCGAGTCCAATAATGTTTACACCACTTGCCAGAATATCGAGTGTAAATACACCAGTTCCGCATCCCACATCCAGGATATGTTCTCCGGGCTTCGGTTGAAGCATCTCAAGAACAAGTTCGAGTTCATATGATTTAACCAGTTTTCCTATGGGAGTCGTAAACCAGGCGTCATACCGATCAGGCCAATCATCAAAGAGTCTGGTTTCTGCGTTCTTCTCATGACGACTCATGAGAAAGACTTCCGTAATAGAAACATAATTTCACAAGGTTACCAGGGTGTATGGGTCAATGGTGACATAACACTGACACAGCTCAGCGGTTGACGACAGAGTCGATTTTGCTTTTAAGTGTAGCATTCTTGTCGTGGCGATCATCAATCTTGATCTCCATGACAACACGTTTTGCCCCTTTATCCAGTTGTGCCTGTCGAATTTTCTTCACCAAGTCAAATAGATCCTGCAGTTCAGGGACTTCAACAGCGGTCGACATGGCACCGACTTTATAGGTGTAACCTGATTTTTCAATGATTTTTACACCCTCACGGACAAAAGAGCCGAGACTGCTTCCTTCGCCAAGAGGATAAATTGATAATTGTCCGAGAATCATAAGAGGTAACCGATTGCTGGGTTCGTTGTTAATTTTTCAAATAACTATAGGTGCTCACTCTAAGAAGGCAAGGCCGAGTCCGGGAGAAAGTCACCGCGGACTCGGCTTGATGTATTAAGGTCGAAACGAACTTACTTATTCTTATCTTCCACAGCCTTGATTTCTTCCATGGTCTTGAGAATCTGTAAGGCGTTCTCATAGACCGGAGTATCAACCATCTTGCCAAGATAGGTCACCGCGGCCGAACCCTTGGCAATACCTTCTTCCTCAAATACCTTCTTTACACCTTCGGCCCACTCAACACTCTCGGCGGACGGGGTGTAAATCTCGTGAGACGCCTCTATCTGACCGGGATGGATCAGCATGCGGCCTTCATAACCCATCTGACGGCCCTCGTTGGTGGACTTCTTGTAACCTTCCTCATCCTTGAAGGCAACGTATGGACAGTCGATAGCCACACAACCGGCTGCTCGGGCGACAACGGCGGTATAATAGCGGGCATACAGCTGCTCTACACCTTCCGAGGTCAGTGTCACACGCATATCCTTGGTATAATCGACCGCGCCGAAAATAAGGGAGTTGACCCTTGGGCTTGCGGTTGCCGCCTCATGGGCGTTGACCACACCTTTGGCTGTCTCGATCAGCAGCTGAATTTTCACCGTGCCCACTTCCATGCCACGGCGCTGCTCAAGCTCTTCGAGTTTCCAGTCCAGACGCTGGACATTGTCGGCACTGCCGCATTTAGCCAGACAGACACCGTCGAGACCTGGATAAACAATGGCTTCCAGGTCGTCATTGGTCATCTCGGTTTCCCAATTGTTGACCCGAACGTAAAAGTAGGGAGCGGTCTGGCTGGCGCGAGTATTTTTCAGGTACTCCTGAATGGCGGCCCGGCCTTTTTCCTTTTCGGCCGGTGGAACGGAATCTTCAAGATCCAGGGTAAGGACATCGGCTCCGATTGTAGTGGACTTGCCGACCATCTTCTCGTTGTTGCTGGGGACATAGAAAACGGATCGCATGACTGCCATGATATTTCTCCTTTTACTTTAATATGTTATGAATTGTATTTGTTAACCAACTATAGATTGTTTTTTTCGAGTGAGTCTATGATTTACTCACCAATCAGTTCCTTGATCTTCGGGGCAATCTTTTCCGGACTGTCTACCACATATCCTCCCGCTTCGGTGAGAGCCTTAATTTTACCCTGGGCAGTGCCCCTGCCTTTTTCGACAATTGAACTGGCATGGGAGAACCTCATTCCTTCAGGAGCCCAGGCGCCGGCAATAAATGTGACCAGAGGTTTGGTAAATTCACCATTAGCTACAGCTTCTGCTGCTTCCTCTTCAAGGGTGCCGCCGATCTCGCCAAAAATAGCGACTGCCTTGGTCTGGTCATCTTTCTCAAATTCTTTAAGCACATCGGCCATGGTCAAGCCGAGAACCGGTTCTGTGCCAATATGTAACGCCGTGCTGATTCCCATCCCGGCAACTCTTAAGGCCCAAGGAACCGTGCCGGATTGACCGCCGCTTCTGGAAATAACCCCGATGGGGCCGGGATCAAAAAGCATCGAGGCCCAGTCGACACTGCCGCCAAGCCAGCCTAGAACAGCTTTGCCGGGGCTTATGATACCGAGACTGCCGGGTCCAAGCATTTTAGCGCCATTTTGTCTGGAATAGGTGACCATGTCGATCACATCGTGGATTGGAATACGCTCAACCGGGGAGACAATGAATTTGATTCCTGCATCTACCGCTTCATACACCGCGCCCTTGAGAAAGGGGCCTGGAATGAAGGTGACTGTTGCATCAATTTTACCCTGATGCCTGATTGCCTCTTCCACTGTGTTGTAGACAGGAATGCCATGAACCTCCAGGCCGCCTTTCCCGGGGGTTACACCGGCAACAACCTTGGTGCCGTAATCTTTCATGAACTTGGTGCGAAGGGACCCTTCCCGTCCCGTCATACCTTGTACTACAACCGTTGTATTTTTATCCAATATAATAGACATATCACCCTCTGCTATGCGGTACCATGTTTTGCTCTATATTCATTCAGACCTTCAATGGGTACTTCGATGGTAATGGCTGAATTCCCCTTAAACCAGCAGGCATACTCACAGGCCAGACACTCTGTTCCCTTACGGGCCAGTTCTTCTTCTGATGCTTCGACTGCAGGTTTTCCGTCATGGAGAACCAAGATCCCTCTGGAGTAAGTCTTGCAGGCTTCAACACACGCATGGGTTTCACACCCCGCACACTTCTCTTCATCTATGATGATCTTGATTGTTCTTTCAGAAAATTCCATCTGCTTCTCTCCTTTAGGCTCCTACATTCTCCTTGCGATTTTCGTCAACCAGGGTCTTGACCCTGCCAGCAACGAAGGAGGCATCATATACATGTTCCCGATCATAAATCTCAATTCTGGCATCCAGATCAGCCAATCCCTCTTTAAGGATCTTCTGGGATTCGCTCTCCTTGTTGCCGCAGAGCAGAAGGACAACAGGGAAGCCAGGCCGTTTGGGAAGTTCTTCTCTGAGCGCCTTGACAATACCGTGGGCATGATGCCACTGTTCCTGGTTGGCCATCATGAAGCCTGCAAGGAAATAACCCTCAATACCCGGTTGCGACATAATAAGTTTGATGGTGCGATAAACTTTCGAGGCAGTAGGATTGCCACTGGTGTCAGCATAATTGGCTACTTTAAGACCCACTCTATTCATGGCATCCATACCAATCATGGCTGCACCGCCACCGATTCCGTGATAGCCGACATAACCACCCTTGCTCACTTCTTCAGGCGAGGCCATTTCAGCGGCATAGCTTGTACCCCTGAAATCGCTTGCCTCAAAAGACCAACCAATAAGATCAAAATCAGTGGGCTCATTTAAGAATTCACGACCAATTTTAATCCCTAGTTCGGGATGTCGAAACAATGCTTGATCGTCAACTTCAAGCCGGCAGTCGGCAGCGACCACTTTGCCGGCAGTAGTGAGGACCAGAGGATTGATTTCCAGTGCCCGACAATCCATTTTTCTGAACATAGTATAGAGTTTCAGAATGACAGTACCCATCTGGCGCAGTACACTTCCTTTTACGCCCATTGAAACGGCCAGGTTCATGGTATCGTGAATCATGAGGCCTTTAATCACATCGACATTGAGTGTGGCGATTTTATCTTCAGGCACGGACTCGATATCCATACCACCCTCTGGGCTGAACATGAGGACCGGTCCCCGAACTTCCTGGGCGGAATTGATAATGATACCGGCATAAAACTCCTGAGCAATGTCAAGCTGTTCTTCAACCAGAACCTGTTTGACCAGCAGTCCTTTGATTTCCATGCCGAGTATTTCTGCAGCAGCTTTTCCTGCTTCTTCGGGTGTTGCGGCAAGTTTGACTCCACCGGCTTTGCCCCGCCCACCGGCTTGAACCTGTGCTTTGACCACAACAGGTTTTCCGATTTTCTTTGCGGCATCAACAGCCTCTTCCACAGTCTTGACAGCAAGACCTTCAGGGATTGGAATACCTCCTTTCTTAAAAAATTCTTTTCCCTGAAACTCAAGAAACTTCGCCATTTTTCCCTCCGTCGTCGGTTGGCTTCATATGGAACAGTTTCATCATTCAACTAGTAGTTGAACACGCAAACGATAGGCATAAACAGTCGGTGATAAGGACGATCCTACATTGCAAGATAATCTGAATATTTCCTGGTCAGACCAAATTAAAAATGTCACAATTGGAGAGAATTGTCAAGGTTTTTTGCTGTATATGCAGGATGAAGAATAGTGGACTTTTACCGGTGGTATCGGCCGAAAAAAGCAAGTTATGGATATGGTACAGCTTCATAGGAGTATAGAGAAAGGTGTTGAAGCAGATTGCTTTGTTTTGGGGGAGAGGACACGGACAATAACAGCTAACTATATGTTTAGAAATAAAAAATTATAATGGTCGTTCTTGAGAAAAAAGACTGTTACTTCTTTTTGTGATAATGTTATAGAATGAAATTGGGATATTAAGCGAGGCGCTTCCAGCTGGTCCATATTGGTATTGGGCGTCATATAGGCCAATGTGACGAAAAACAATTGACAAGCGTATAAATTTTCTATATTGTCAAAAGCAAAGTGCTGGTATGACCAGGGTGTGTTTTAGGTGCTTTCAGGTAGGCCAGTTTCGCTTACGATATCAATAGTGTTGCTTTGGGGCAATGAAACAGGAAAAGAAGGTAAGCATGAGGATCACTGATTCAATCAGGGCCGGATTTCTTTCACCTGATTATTGCCTGCGTTTCACACAGATCTTCCCCGGATTCTTACAATCCTTTAAACACCACGTATTCATTGAGTTCCTTCATCGACTTCAGAATTTCTTGAATTTCCTGATCGGATATACAGGCATAAAGATACCCTTTTTCACGTTCAAGCCTGAATCTGATGAATCCATATTTGAGAAGGGCCCATTTCGGTCCCTCCACTATATCGATTTCTTGTGCCTTGGCATGAATGGTACGTCTGAAGCTCGTCAGTTCGAGGCTGCCGTCAGATGAGAGAGAAACTTTGTGGGAGATTGCCAGTGAAAAATACCAGGTGTACAACATAATAAAAACGATCATGAACCCCCGGGCCAAGGACCAGTCCCAACCGAATTGAATTGACCCGAGCAGCAGGAAACAGATGATAGTCCAGGCTGCTAAAAAAACAAAAAATATCGTCATGAAAATGACAGGGGATTGATAGATCAGCTGTTTTTTAAGTGCCATCTGACTTGATGTTGGGTTGTTAACGTTCTGCCTGTTCGGTGGGGTGTAAGACTATAGCTGCAAAAATATTTTGTCAACCACAAACCCCGAGTGGAAAAGCGTTGTATTTATAAGGGGTGTGAAAGAGCTTTTTGCTTGGGACATAACTGTAATTTTTTCTATCGCTATGTTTAAAACGGAATTTCCCATCACCTGAAAGTACTGGTACACGGGCCTTGCGGGGTCCAGATGGGGCGGACCGTTTAAAGAGGCACATAGAGTTTTAACCTGAGGCATGTCATCCCGGATATTGACTCAGGATTTTCCGGTGGCAATCAAAAGTAACCGGGGAAATTGTGCAGATTGGTCAACAACAACTTTTTCAGAGGAGAAGAACTATGACAGAAGAAAAAAAGGTGAAAGAAGTTAAAACGGAAGAGGCCACAAAAACGACTCGACGTGACTTCCTGAAAAAGAGCGTTGCTGTGGGTGTGGGGGCTGCAGTGGCACCAACTCTTTTCAATATTAACACAGCCGCTGCAAAAGGGACTACCTGGCGAATCCAGACTTCATGGCCAGGCGGAATTGGTTTGGAAATCTTTAAAAAATGGTGTAACGGCATCCAGGAAAAGAGTGGCGGTGAGCTTATCTTCAAGCCGTTTACCGCCAAGGATGTTGTCGGTGATTTTCAGATGTTCGATGCTGTTAAAAACGGCGTACTTGAAGGCATGAATCCATTTACCCTTTACTGGGCTGGCCGTATGCCGGCATCGGTCTTCCTGAGCTCCTATCCGATGGGCCTGCGTAATCCCCATGAGTGGGATACTTTCTTTTACGGCCTCGGCGGTCTTCAAATGACCCGTGAGATATTTGCCAAGCATGGTATTTATTACGTCGGTCCCATTCATCATGGTCCCAACATTATCCATTCCAAGGTTCCCATCCGCTCCTTGGATGATTTCAAAGGAAGGAAGATGCGGGTTCCCGGCGGTATGGTATCCGAGTTTTTTAAAGAGCTGGGTGCTAAAACAACCCTGCTGCCAGGCAGTGAGATCTTCCCGGCCCTTGAAAAAGGTACCATTGACGTGGCTGACTATGTTGGTCCGGCAATTAACTACGCCCTTGGTTTCCACCAGGTCACCAAGTATATCTCCATGGGTCCGGCAGGCTTTATGTCCATTTACCAGCCCGTCGACTTGATGGATCTTACCGTTGGCACGAAAGTATGGGAGAAGTTGCCCAAAAACATGAAAACCTTTGTCGAGATGGAAGTGCACAGCTATTCAGATATGCATCATGCAGCCATCCAGAAAGCCGATCAGGATGCCTGGAAAAAATTTGATGAAGCCGGAACAATTGTCACCCGCTTAGGCGAAGACGATATTGCAAAGGCCACTGAAGTATGCGTACCGTTGTGGTACAAATGGGCCAACAAGGATAAGGATGCAGCCCGGGTCTTCAAGGTTCAGCTCGACTACATGATGTCCGGCAGCCTTGGCTACGTTACTCCGGAAATGATCAAAGGTCAGAAACTGATGGCCTAATACTCATCCAGATGCTGTAAGCCTGACAAAGCAAAGGTAAATGGAAACCGCCTAAAAGCGGTTTCCATTTATTCGCAGATGTGATTGTACTTTTGGGCTAAAAGCTCAATTGGTATCACATTCCAATCGGTCAGGATGATCACTCATATATTATTATTTAGGTAGGATAAATACATGCCTCATATAAATTTCATTTTACCCCATTGGTTGTACTGGGGCGGATTGATTTTCGTACCTCTGTTTGCCATGTACACCGTACACAAGCAAAAAGGAACACTTGTGGACGGTGGCTTATCAAAACGCATTGCCTATATGCTTTGGCTCTGTGGAGGATTCGTTGGACTCCATCGCTTCTACGTAAAAAGCTTTTTAGGTGGGCTCATCTATATTCCTATTTTCATAGTTCTTTTGTTATGTAACGTCCAGGTTCGCGAAGCGGTAAATTCCGTTTCTGCTGTCAACAATGATGTCAGTATCGCTGAGTTTAATCTGGAACGGGCTCAAAAGGCAGTTGCCAAGAAAAGAAGTGGCGCTGAGTTGAAGCTGGAAAAAGCTGAGAAGGCCATGACAGTCGCCAACCAGAGCAAGGAGGTGGCGTTGGCAAATCATGACAAGTGGAACCTCTATACCCGCATCGCTGCTATTCTCATCGCTATTTACCTGCTGGTCGATGCCTGGTTGCTACCAGGTATGGTGAAAAAAGCCGCTGAAAGAGAAAAACTCAGTGAGGAAGAGATTGCGGAGGCATTGGCCAAAAAAGAAGAGTTTGAACAGCTGGGTAAGGCTGATGCGACGATTGAGGTCGAGGTCAAAAATCCTTTCTTTAAATGGGTTGACAGTGTCAACGGTTATGTCGGTGAGTATGTCAGTTATTGGTCGATAATTGCTGTATTTGTTTATTATTACGAAGTGTTAGCCCGTTATCTCTTCAACTCGCCTACAAACTGGGCCCATGAAAGTATGTTTTTAATGTTTGGCATGCAATATGTTTTGGCTGCCGGATTTACCCATCGCGAGCATGCCCATGTGCATGTGGACGTTCTTTACCAATACTTTCCAGTCCGCATGAAAGCTGCCATAAACGTGTTTACATCAATCTTCTTCTTTATTTTCTGTACTGCACTAATCTGGACCGGTATTGTATTCGCAAGGGACTCGATTGCCGTCTGGGAGGTGTCTTTTACCGAATGGGCCATCCAGTATTGGCCCGTAAAGGTGACATTGTCGATTGGTGCTCTCCTGTTACTGTTAGATGGGATTGGCAAATTAATAAAGGATCTCATCGTTTTGTTTGAAAGGAGGGTGTAAATTATGGGTTTTGAAATAACAATTGGCTGGCTCACCTTTTTCATGTTTGGCTCATTGATAATACTCCTTCTGATGGGACTGCCTTTGGCCTTTGTAACCGGCGGACTTGGCGTTGTCTTTCTATTTTTATTCGGGGATGCGCAGATGCTCCACATTTTGCCCTCCCGGATTTTTCCCTTCATGACTGATTATCAGTTATCAGCGATACCGCTCTTTATTTTTATGGCATCAGTGCTGGCTGCGGCCGGATTGATTGAAAAGCTATTCGATGTGGTTTACCAGATTCTTGGTGGCTTAAAGGGTGGTCTGGCCTCTGCCACCATTATTGCATCAACTATTCTGGCAGCTATGGTGGGGGTAATCGGAGCAGCCGAAGTGACCATGGGCATCATCGCTCTGCCGGCTATGCTCAAGAGAAAATACAATCCTATCATGGCCTGCGGTTCTATCCTGGCCGGCGGAACGCTCGGTATTCTGATTCCGCCGTCCATCCTGGCGATTATTTTTGCCGTTGTTGCCCAGCAATCGGTTGGCGAACTGTTTATTGGTGCCTTTATTCCAGGCTTTCTGCTTTCCGGAATGTATATTCTCTACGTCACGTCACTGAGCTATATTAAAGATGGATACGGACCAGCAATACCGAAAGAAGAGCGCCTGAATGTTAAGGAAAAATTAAAGCTGCTCAAGGACATTATTGCCCCGATCTTATTGGTAATTCTAGTCCTTGGAGTTATTTTCACAGGTGTTGCCACCCCTGTTGAGGCGGCGGGCATTGGAACCTTTGGTGCCCTGGTCGTTGCTGCTCTGGCACGGAAACTATCCTGGACAAATATTTCCACTGCTGCCAAAACAACTCTGAAGGCTTCAACTATGGTCCTGTGGATCATGTTCGGCGCCTCCATTTTTGTTGGTTTTTATATTGTCAACGGCGGCCAGCAATTTGTTACCGAATCCCTGCTTGGAACTGGCCTGGGGCCATACGGTATTTTAATTATTATGATGATCCTGCTGGTAATTCTCGGCATGTTTCTGGACTGGGTTGGTATTCTGCTGCTGGCAGTTCCGATATTCGCGCCGATTATGCGCTCTCTTCCCTGGGATGGCGTATTTGGGTTCCCAGGAGTCGCTCCCGAGGATGTATCACTCTGGTTTGGCGTTGTCTATATGGTGAATATGCAGATGTCCTTTTTAAGCCCGCCTTTCGGTTACGCGTTATTTTACTTGAAAAGTGTGGCACCTCCTGAGATCAGCATGGGAATCATTTTCAAAGCGGCTATCCCCTTTCTCATTCTTCAGGCGGTTGGGCTTGCCCTGGTTGTTATTTTTCCCGAGATTATTCTTTGGTTGCCGAGGCTTGTCTATGGATAGCTATGGCTAATATAGTCTACCAACCGGTTCTGAGTGAACCGGTTGGTAGATTTAGTAGTAATCAGTATAAACTTAAGCATAAAAAAGTCTTTTGCCCTTCTGGGCAAAAGACTTTTTTATTTGCTGAAATGTAGTTGAAAAGGAAAATTGATCCGTCCCGCTTATGCTTTTTCTTCCTCCAGGGCGAGCATCTCAGAGAGATGGAATACTTTGGTTTTCAAGCCATGTCGCCGGATACCGTAGGAAAGCTGAATCATACAGGCCGGACATGAGGTGACCAGAATATCCGCTTCACTCTTTTTCAGATTGTTCATTTTCCTGTCGAGAACCTTTTGGGAGAGATCATAATGAGTCAGTGAGTAAGAGCCGGCTCCACCGCAACACCAGTCGGCTTCGGCCATTTCTTTGAATTTGATGCCCGGCAGTGACTTGAGAATATTTCTGGCCTGATTTTTTAACCCTTGTCCGCGAACTGCATGGCAAGGGTCATGATAGGTAACGACAACCGGTTTGCCCTCTGACTGAGCCATCACTTCAGACACCTTGTCACCGCTTCCGCCATGAGGATCGTAATAGCTGCCGATCTCTTCTGCAGCAGACCCTGTAAAGGTGTTTCCGTCCTGGCTGGCAAGAAATTCAGTTATATCTTGAACGCGATTGACAAATTTTTGGGCCTTTTCCTGAAGGGCTTTATCCTCTTCAAAAACTTTAGGATATTTTTTTAGAAAGGAAGAGCAGCTGGCGCAGTCGGTTACAATGACATCAAGATCCATTGATGACAAAATATCCAGGTTCTTTCTGGCGATCTTCCTTGTATTTTCAGCATCACCGTATGACCATGGAGGAAGGCCGCAGCAACAGTTGTCTAGAATGGTCACCGATTTACCGATCTTCTTCAGGGCTTCGAAACTGGCTTTGCCGGCCTCGACCTGGATGACGTCAATACCGCAACCGACAAAATAGCCAATTTTGAGTTCCTTGCCTTCACCGGTGTATTCAGCCGGTACAGTTGTGCCTCGAAACGATGTCATGGGCAGTTTTTCGACTATATTTTCAGCCCTTGGCAGGTCACGGCCAAATACTCTGAGTAAACCCAGAGCTTTGGCAACCTTTGAAGCTCCTGTGTTCTTGCCGACTGCTACAGCTTTTGCGGCAAAGTGGAGTCGCTTCGGATACGGCAACAGATGCTCAAACAGATAATGGTGGGCTTGCTTCTTGCCCACTTTGCCGAGATACTCTTCTCTGGCATTAAAAATAAGGTCGGCTGTGGGAACGGAACCAAAGCAATTTGTTGTGCACGCCCCGCATCCAAGACAGGTAAAGAGAGCATCTTCAAGTTCTTCGTTCCATTTTACTCTACCTTCAATGAGACCCCGTAAGAGAGCGAGTCTTCCACGGGCAACCCCGGCTTCATGTCCTGTTGCTCTGAAAATAGGGCAGGCAACGTGGCAAAAACCGCACTTATTACATTGGGCGATAGCATCATAATTTTTCTCTACAGTCTTCATTTTCAGGCCTCGTTATAACAGCAGTTTATAATCGGATCAGGGTTTGGTGGTCTGCTTTTCTATCGCTATACCCGTCCCGGCAGTGCACCAGGGGAGAAAATGTTGTCGGGATCCAGGCTTGACTTAATTAAGTGACTCAGGTACCAATCGGGTCGATTCGGCCCGAAGACATCATTTTCTCTCTGAAAATTTTCCGGAGATTTGAGCAGCCTGGCGTGGCCCGTACGGCGAGCAATAGTCGCGTTGACTTGGCTCCACTGCTCATCGTTTAAATGCTCACAGCCTGCATACAGCCGTCCACTTGCAATGTCGAGCAGAGCCTGGGAAATCGGTGCGGTCTTGGAAAGTTTTGTGTAGCAGTCTGCTAATTTCTCAATAATCATGTCGGCCTGGCATACAAAGGGGGAATTCCATATCTCGTTGAAGACAGGAGCAAAGCAACCTTGAGTTAACTCGTACTCTTCTGAAGAAGGATCGGAAAGGTCATTTTGCTTCATGAGTTCTCCACATCGTTCTATCTGATGTTCAACAACCTCTGCAATACCCTCGAAACCGATGACCAGCTTCCAGGTATCGTCCTCTGGAATTGCAACAACAAATACAGCAAGCAGGTTGGAGCTAATAACCTGCAGTGCTGCTGCAAAGCATTCTTCAAGACTACCTTTCGCACTGATATTCTTACATGTCTCGGACCGAGTCAAAACTTTCCATGTTGCCTCTGTGATAAAACCCAATGTTCCGGCAGAGCCGGTGATAAGTCTGGTCATATCATATCCGGCAACATTTTTAACAACTTTGCCGCCAGTGGAGACCATTTGGCCGTTGCTGTCGATGTACTGCAGGCCGAGGATCAGATCTCTGGGCGCCCCATAGGTCAGCCGTTCAGGTCCTGCAGGAGCCAGGGCAACAATGGATCCGATTGTCGATTTATCGTTGATAAATGGTGGTCTCAGTGGTAACCACTGGTTGTTTTCAGCGAGTTTCTCCTGAAGAGCAGAAAAGCTCATCCCAGCTCCGACGGTGACAAATTGATTATCAGAGTCATATTCGATGATGTCGGTCATTTTCTGACTGTCAATCACTGATAAAGAAGTTTTGGGGCTGTTACCGACTCCGTTGTAAGAACCGCTGCCGGATAACCTGACAGCCTTTTTCGTGGATCGGGCCTGTTTGATCGCTTTCATGGCCTCTGCAACACCGGCAGCATCTTCTCCGCCGGGACGTTTGAGAACCGTCGGTCTGAAATTGGGCAGCCGTTTTTCGCCTTCGGGTGGCAGAGGAATGACCTTGCCCGGATTCATGAGATTTGTAGAATCAAGTGACAGCTTGACATCCTGCTGGGTGTTGAGATCATTACCCGAGAAAACCATTTTCATGGCCTCCTGCTTTTCCTTGCCGATGCCATGCTCACCTGAGATTGTACCGCCAAAATCGGCACATGCTTCCATAATGTCCCATCCAGCCTTATGGACCTGTTCCAGTTCCTTTTCGTTGCGAGAATCGAACATTAGCAATGGATGCAGGTTGCCGTCTCCAGCGTGGAATACGTTGCCAACAGGACAGCCGTATTTGTCGGCGATTTCCTTTACCCTCTCAAGCATCTCAGGCAGTTTAGTTCGCAGAACGCAGCCGTCATTGACCAGGTAATTAGGAGACAGATTGCAAATTGCACCAAACGCGCCTCTTCTCCCTTTCCAGAGAAGGTCGCGCTCTTCCTGGTTCTTGGCTGTTTTGACTTCTCGACAGTTGGTAGCCATACAGATTTCCCGTATTTTTTCCGCCTGCTCTTTAAGACCGACTTTCATTCCTTCCACTTCGATGATAAGTACAGCTGCAGCATCGGTGGGATAACCGCATGGACCGCTTTTTTCCACAGCCTGGATAATAGTGTTGTCCATCATTTCCAGGGTGTTTGGAACAATGCCGACGCTGATGATATCAGAAACGGTTTTGGCTGCATCTGATATATTGTCATATACTGCCAGCATGGTAATGACCGACTCAGTGGTGGGAGTCACTCGAACAGTTATTTCGGTAACGATCCCAAGACCTCCCTCGGCTCCCACAACCAGTCCTCTTAAATCATAACCTGGAGGGTCAAGGGCAGGCCCGCCGATCTGGACGACCTCACCATCCGGCATAACCATCTTCATTCCTAAAATGTGATTGGAGGTAACGCCATACTTCAGGCAGCGGGGCCCGCCGGAGTTTTCTCCGACATTGCCGCCGATTGTGGAAACTTTTTGGCTGGCCGGGTCAGGAGCATAAAAGGCTCCAAGAGGTGCAAGACTTTCCTGAAGTTCAAGATTGGTGACACCTGTCTGGACCACTGCGTATCGACTTTCCGGGTGTATTTCTAGAATTTGATTAAAGCGGGCAAGACTGATGACAAGCCCGTCACTCATGATCGACCCACCGGATAAGTTGGTGGCAAATCCACGTGCGACGGATGGGATGTCGGCCTCATAGGCTTCCTTCAAAATTGCTGAGACCTCTTCGGTCGTTGCCGGGAAAACTACCATACCAGGCATGCCGGTGATCAGCGATGCATCGTATGAGTACAATTCCAGATTGGATGCTGATCGGGTCACGTGGGAAGCTCCGACAATTTCTTCCATCTTTTTGGCAAATTCTTCAGTAATCATTTTTTACCTCCAATCTATTAATCTAACTGGTCAAAACAGCATCGGTCAGGAACACCTGCTAGCGTAACAGTTTCCTTATTTTTTATTGAATAAAAAAAAGTCAACTTCTTCTGTAGCAATGTATTGATTTCCTCTTCTGAAAATGTCAGCTTCCGAACTTGTCTCCCTGTTTCAAATCAACCTGCTTTATAAACTCTGATGCTTCTATTTTCTTATTACCGGCAGGCTGGATCATTTGAACCCGGATGGAAGCGTCACCGGTGGCAATTGTAAAACCATCATTGGAAAGGCCGGTAACCGTTCCGGCTTCTCCTGTTACACTCTCCTTGCCCGAATCAAATATTTTACATAAGGAGCCTTTAAAGGTTGTAGCAGCACCTGGGGCGGGATTGGACCCCCGAATCAGGTTGTAAATCTCCTGAGTCGATCTGCTCCAATCTATGACTGTATCCTTTACAGTAATTACCGGTTGATAAGATGCCTTGGATTCATCCTGGATTACCGGTTCGGCTTTTCCTTCGCGAATCAATTTGACGGCTTTGGCGATGAGCTCTATTCCCAGTGGGTATAGTTTTTCAAAGTAGACACTTCTTACAGTATCATCCGGCGTAACATCCACTTTCTTCTGCAGGATAACCGGGCCGGTATCGACTCCTTTATCGATATAATGAATGGAGACGCCGGTTTCCTCCTCTCCATTAATGATGGCCCAATTAATGGCTGAACCTCCACGATATTTTGGTAGCAGAGAAGGATGGTAATTAATTCCACCCATCGGTGCTAGTTCAATCATTTCCGGTGGTGCAAATGAGGTGACAAAGGCAAGGACGAGCAGATCCGGTATTCGTTCCTTTACCCAGGAGACAGCTTCCGGTTTTTTGAGGAGTTTGGTCTGGTAACAATCAATACTGTTTTTAGTAGCGCATTCTTTGACCGGATTTGGGTATTTTGAGTTGGGAGGATCTGGAATCGTCACGACACCAACGATGTTTTCACCTTGGTCAATAAGAGATTGCAGAGATTCTGCTCCGAAAGGGGCCTGGCCGATAAAAACGATACGCATGATGTTCTCCGATGTTCTTCTTAGTACCTGTATTTGCTGGTCTAGCCAGATATTTCATAGTAGTGAATTCATCCCTCGCTGTCAATTGTTTTTCCACCTGTCAGGCTAGCAGAGATTCTCTTTGAATAAACATGTTGTTTGGTTTAATCTCAATGTCTGTAGTCATTGGCGGTATGATCATTGTATTTCCTGGCCGGTTGTGTCGCCAAATACGCCCACCTGTTCTAACGTAATACTTCAAAGAGAAACTAGTTTGGTATCATTTTCTGTCTGGTCTTACCACATAAGCAGGTCGGCGTTTGAATGCACTGAGTAAAGATCCAGTGTTAGTGGATACTCACGGATTCAGAGGATAGAAAGATGATAAGTGACAGCTTAATAAATGATCAACCGTTAACTTGAAACGGCTGAAATGTTGATTTTTATGTAAATGATTGACTTTCTATAATAATCTTGACACATATAGTTGTTCGATTAACCCTTTATCAACCATTAGTATTCAGGAGAACGGGATGGACCAGGATAGCCGGTTGCTTATTGTGCAAAAACAAGACAAAGTTGCCAATCTGATTTTGAATCGACCCGAAGTGCTCAATGCTCTAAACAAACCATTACTGATTGAGCTGAAAACGCAATTGGAAGAACTGAAAAACAATTCTGAAATTCTTGCAATCAGTCTTACTGGAGCAGGTAATAAAGCTTTCTGTGCCGGAGCGGATATTGAGTTTCTCAGCCGGGCTAAACCGATGCAGGTACGTGAGTTTGCCCATCTGGCACTATCGATCACGCATCTTTTAGAGAATATGGGTAAAATCACCATTGCTCTCATCAACGGTTTTGCCTTGGGAGGAGGGCTTGAGATTGCCGAAGCTTGTATGTTAAGAGTTGCTGCAACAACGGCCAAACTGGGCCAACCGGAAGTAAAAATAGGTGCTTTGGCCGGTTTTGGCGGTACAACCCGTCTGCCTCGTCTGATCGGAAAAAGCAGAGCTGTGGATTTGCTCCTTACAGGGAGAATGGTTGATGCAGAAGAAGCACTACAGATCGGACTAGTGAATCGTCTTGCTTCACCTGAAAAAGTAAAAGAGGAGGCGGATAAGCTGCTGCAGGAAATTCTTGTGAATTCGCCTCCGGCATTAAATCTGACCTGGCAGGCTATTCACAGGGGGCTGGACTGCTCTGTGGAAGAGTCTGTCAGAATTGGCGCCGATATGTTTGGACTCCTTGCTTCGACCGACGATTTTCGAGCAGGAACCGAAGCTTTTCTGCAAAAAAGAAAGCCAAACTATCAAAACAGGTAAGTGAGGCAACTCATGAGTGTTTTCTTCTGAATTCTGCCTGTTAAAAGTGATTGGAAAGATAAAGGAATAAGGCTATGACTCCTGCCATTCACACGCTGAAAAAAACAAAAACACCATTCACCATTCATCAATATAAGCATGATCCGTTGTCACTGTCGTATGGGGAAGAAGCGGCTGTCAGGCTAGAAGTACCTCCCGAACGGGTCTACAAGACACTTGTCGTTCAACTGAATGACGGTAGTTTTGCAGTTGCGATTTTGCCTGTATTACACCAACTGGACTTGAAGCAGTTTGCTAAAGCCACAGGTGTGAAAAAAGCTGCCATGGCCGATAAAAATGACGCCGAACGGACAACCGGCTATGTTTTGGGCGGCATCAGTCCAATAGGACAGAAAAAACAGTTGAAAACCATTATCGACAGTTCGGCCCAATCAAATAACACGATATTTGTGAGTGCAGGCAGACGTGGTCTTGATATTGAGCTTGACTCTGAGGACCTGCAAACAATAGTAAATGGCCGTTTTTTTCAAATCAGCAGAAAAGACTGAAAGGCAGATAGATATAGAAATACTGTCTTTCACTTTTTTATAGTTGTAGGACTGGTAAATAAACCGGGCTGAAAAGCTTTGCCAATATAAAAACCACGCGTTTAGACGAAACTGTTTATTCTGTTGACAATAAAATCATGGGACTTTTTGAAATTATCGCCTCTCTGCTGACTCTTTCAGCGCTTTTCAGCTTTATTAATTACAAATTGATAAAGCTGCCCAACACCATTGGCCTGATGCTGATTGGTTTAGTTTTTTCTCTTGGTTTAATTGCAGCGGATCAGCTGTTGCCAGAGATCAACCTCCATGCAAAAGAACTGTTGAATGCCATCGATTTCAATGAAACCCTGCTGCATGGGATGCTTGGTTTTCTCCTGTTTGCCGGTGCCATGCACGTGGATCTTTCCAGTCTGCGGAGCCAGTATCGGGTTATCGGAGCCCTGGCTACGGTCGGTGTGCTGACTTCAACAATTTTAGTGGCAGTTTTATTCTGGGGAGTTGCCTCACTTTTTGGTTTTCAGTTGCCATTTATTTATGCACTGCTTTTCGGTGCTCTCATCTCACCGACTGATCCCATAGCAGTCATGGGAGTTCTCAAAAAACTTGGAGTACCTGAAAGCCTGGAGACCAAGATTGTCGGTGAATCATTGTTTAACGACGGTGTCGGTGTAGTGATATTTCTCGTCCTTCTTCAGATGGCAACGGGCGAGCAGGAGTTGAGTGGTGTGGATGTCGGTCTGCTCTTTGTTCAGGAGGCGGTAGGCGGTGTTATTTTTGGTTTTTGTGCCGGTGTGGTGACCAATTGGCTGCTCAAACAGGTTGACAATTACCAGGTGGAGATCCTGCTTACGCTGGCTCTTGTAACGGGTGGCTATGCCCTTGCTGAGCATCTCCATTTTTCCGCGCCCATTGCCATTGTGGTGGCAGGACTGTTAATTGGAAACCATGGCCGCAGTTTTTCCATGTCGGAAGAGACCGAGGAACGGCTTGATTCATTTTGGGAATTGATTGATGAAATCCTCAACGCCGTTCTCTTTCTTCTCATAGGTCTGGAGATCATCGTTATCAGTATGAACTGGGATCAGCTGCTGATAGGGTGCATAGCCATTCCTCTGATATTGGCATCACGGATGATCAGCGTTTCTATCCCTGTGAACCTGCTCAAACTCTTTCGATTCCGGACCTTCACTCCTCATGTTATAAAAGTATTAACATGGGGTGGTTTGCGAGGAGGAATTTCAGTAGCTTTGGCCCTTTCTCTACCACCATCTGAAACTCGTGATCTCATTCTGGCTGTGACTTACGTAGTTGTAGTGTTTTCCATCCTGGGACAGGGCTTGACAATCGGACCACTTCTTAGGCGATTACTCCCTTAAGGTTATTGGCAATTACGAATTCTTTTCGGGATTACCTGCCGATCGTGTTTAACTCCCATATTGACATTGTTGTCCAACTGCAGTAAGTGATGATAGTGTATTTTCAGGTGTCCATTTTATGGACGAAGAGGGAATCCGGTGTAATTCCGGAACGGGCCCGCCGCTGTAAACCTGCCCCGCCATACGGGGAACTCTTTTAGCCGTTGAATGCCACTGTTCCGCTACAGCGGAATGGGAAGGCTGTTAAAAGAGAGGAAAAGTCAGAAGACCTGCCTGAAAACAGTACGGCAAGAGTGAGAATGCCGTACGGGATGAAATGTAATTCATCCGCGAGAATTTCCGTGGACAAGAGATTTTCGGCAAGTATCTGTGGATTAAACCAGGGCATCCCCGGATCAATGAACAATTGGTCCGGGGATTTTTTTTTGACCCGGACTGCAACACATTACTACAAGGAGCAAAATGATGAAAAAGCTTTACCCTGTGTTGGCTATCCAGTTACTTGCCTGTATAGGGCTGCAGCAGGCAGTTGCCGCAGTACCGGCCAGACCTTCCATGATGGAAAAAGTTGTTGTAACCACAAGCCGAGATAAAGAAACAAAGAAAAAAGTAAGCGCTCATCTCACCATTATCGATCGTGAGGAAATGGAGCTTTCTTCCAGCAGAAATGTCGGTGATTTATTGGCTGAAAAAGGTCTTGGCCATATACAGAAATATCCAGGCAGTTTGACTTCGGTTGCTATTCGCGGTTTTCGTACCGATACCCATGGCAATGATCTCCAGGGTCATGTACTGGTGCTGCTTGATGGCCGTCGAGCAGGTACTGGAAATGTGACAAAGATTCTCACAGCAAATGTTGAACGGATTGAGATCGTCCGAGGACCAGGTGCTGTCCAATACGGTTCAGCCGGAATGGGAGGTGTGATAAATATCATAACCAGGCGTGGTACCAAGAACTCATTTACTCTATCAGGCGGAGTAGATAGTTTCGGCTCTTTTGACACTGGTTTTGGCGCAACTTTTCAACAAAACGGTTTTGATTTTTCCGGTAGTCTTTCCTATAGAACTCAAGAAGATTATAAAATTGGTGGTGGAGATACCTATGAAAATACTGGAACTGATTCCGAAACCGGATTCAGCACCAATCTTGGATATACGTTTTCGAAAAATCACCGAGTCGGTCTGACAGCCACCGGTTTCTTCGTTGTTGGAGCCGGTTCCCCTAGCTATTTCAGTAGACTTGACACCGATGACACAAATGAGAAGAAAAACACATCTATCGATTTGAGTTACACCGGTAGCGCCGGGTCATACAACTGGCTGGTCCGTTACTTCATCGGCCGGGACGAAAACACATGGCAGGACCCGGTTGGTTCCAATCCTGACGGCTTTGATGATGGGATCGATTCAACTAATGAAACCAACCAGCAGGGAGCCCAGGCCCAGGTTACCGGTGTTTTTGGCAACGCAACACTGACCGGCGGCTTTGACTGGCTGGGGTATGGGGTTGAGAACAGCTGGACTCCCAGAGAGACCGACTATGCCAATGGCGCGGTGTTCATCCTTGGTAAAAGCAGCTTCCTTGCCGATCGACTGATTGCAAATTTTGGTCTGCGATATGACTGGTTTAAGGTCAACATGATTGAACCGGCCGGCAGGGATGAGGAAACGAGTCATCTGACCCCGAAAATCGGGTTGAGTTGGATGGTTAATGAACGGTTTAAGTTGCGGGCTCAATACGCTCAGGGCTTTATGATACCATCAGCCGATCAGCTGGCCGCCGACTTTATTGGTTTCTCGGGTAGAACAGTGGGCAACCCCGATCTTGAACCGGAGAAAAGCAGCACCTACGAAGCGGGTTTTGAATATGAGCAGAATGGATTTCAAGCTTCTGTGACCTATTTTTATACCGATTTTGAAGATATGATTGAAACAACCTATCGTGCCGACGGCTCGAAAACCTGGCAAAATATAGGCAGTGCAACGATTTCGGGTTTAGAGGCCGAGCTGTCCTATGATCTTGGTGTGCCCCTTGAGATCAACTGGGAGGTACGTCCTTACCTGAATCTGACTCAAATGGTGACCTACGAGGACAATGAAACCGGAGATAATTTGAAATATATCAGCCCGACAACCATGTCAACCGGAGTTGCTGTTTCCAATGGTGATGATTTTACCTGCCGACTCAATGTGGCCTACACTTCCAGTCAGGATGTTGAAGACTGGGAATCCGGCGTCTTTCCCACACCCGTTATCGAACTGGACAGCTATGTTGTTGCAGATCTGACAGCTACCTATCGGTTATTGGACCATGCAACCTGGGGTAGGCTCAGTATTCGAGGGGAAATTAAGAATCTTTTTGATGAAGAATATGCCTACGTCAATGGATATCCAATGCCTGGCCGCAGTTTCTATCTGGGTCTGACCTGGGAATATTAATCTGAACAGGGCTGCTCCATACTCTATTTGGAACAGCCCTTTATTTAACTTGAGGATTTACCAAGATGAGACGGTTTTCCTTGTTGCTGGTTGTCATACTGTTTCTCATGCCACTAAAGGGGTACGGGAAAGTCTATCCACACTTTTTTACCGATTCGGCTGGCAATAAAATTACTATTGCGGCTCAGCCTCGACGGGTTGTTTCCCTGGTTCCTTCGATAACCGAGATGTTGAAACGGATTGGGGCCACTGATTCGGTAGTCGGGATGACCTATCATTCCACTCTGGTTCCGGGAGCAAACCCAAAAACCATTATCGGTGGTTTTTTCAGACCTGATATGGACAGAGTAGCAACCCTGAAGCCGGACCTGATCTTTTACAGCTCACTGCATGAGGAGATTGTAAACCGATTTAAAGATTCGGCCATTTTGGTCCGATTAACTGCAGGCTCCATAAATCAAGCCTTTAATCATGTTCGGTTGCTCGGTGTGCTGTTTGGTAAGGAACAAGAAGCGGCCGAGCTCGTTGATGAACAAAAACGACAGCTTTCCGTTATTACTGCCAAAGTCAGGGCCATACCTGCTCACAAACGTAAACGGGTGATGAGGATCATGGGACGGGATCAGATGTCAACACCTGGAGACGACTCCTTTCAGAACGAGTACATACGACTTGCAGGAGGCATGCCTCCTGTTTTTGACGAGAACGGCAGTGCTATCCCGGTGAGCCTTGACCAGTGGCTCCGTTTTAATCCCCAGGTAATATATGGCTGTGGTGATGACCGGAAGCTCCTAAAGAAATTAGAAGGACAAGGTTGGCGTGATGTAGAGGCGATTCGCAAAAAACAGGTATATTTCTTTCCATGCGATTTGACATGCCGGGCTGCTACCTATCCAGGTTTTTTTGTTTCCTGGTTGTCGGCCACGGTCTACGGCAATGAATTCAGCGAACCGGAAAAGTTTGTCAACAAAGAGAGGATAGTTGGTCATAAGAAGGTGGATATTCATCTCGACTATGTCGACAGAGCGGATATCGTTTACAGTGATATCAAGGATTTCCGCCAGAAAACCCTGCTTATTCGTTTCAAGCAACCGGTCTCAGTGGTTTCGACACTTGAGGGACAACGAGATGACATCACAGTGGTTGCCAATCATCATTTTCCACCACCCACATGGGGACTTGGTCACAACCAGGGAATAGACGGTTTGCGAAGTGATACTCTGAAGGTGCTGGATCTTGATCAACAGTCGACTTCCATATTGTTTACCGGGGCCGATATGGATAACCTGGCTGTTGTCAAAAAGAACTTCAGGAAGATGGAAGTCGTTGCTGCCGTGACGGCCGGAGTTCATGGCAATGCCATGCGAATGACAGCCGATACCGGTCTGTTTTACGAACCGGACAGCAAAAAGGTAAAGAAGGATCCGGGAACCATCAATATCCTGCTGCTTACCAATATGAAACTGAGCCCCAGGGCGATGACCCGGGCTATTGTGAGCGCAACCGAGGGCAAGACGGCCGCTCTCCAGGATATGGATATTCGTTCAAGTTATTCCTCCCGTTTCTCGCAGGCTACCGGTACAGGTACGGACAACGTACTTGTAGTCGGGGGAGCAGGAATTGAGATAAACGGAAGCGGCGGTCATACCAAAATGGGAGAACTCATAGCAAGGGCCGTTTATGAGGGGGTTATTAAAGCCATTGGCAAGCAAAACGGACTGACCGGAAAACGATCGATTTTTAAGCGGTTGAAAGAGAGAAAAATCAACTTGTATGATATCTGCAGGCAATATGGTGGCTCCCATCAGGCAAGGCGGTTAACCACGGAGATGGAACGGTTGCTGTTCCAACCTCGTTATAGTGGTTTTTTAACGGTTGTGATGGCATTAAGCGATCAGCATCAACAGGGATTGATCTCAGACACCGGCGTAATTGAGAGCTGGGTCAATGGGTTGGCTAGCCAAATAGCGGCAAAAGAGATCGTTGTTCAGGACCGGGACCTGGGTGAATATCCGGTCCTACTTGAAAAAGGACTTCTTGCTCTATTGGCTGGGGCTTATGAAAAAATATCTATACAACAATAAAGAGTTGGAAAACTGGTGAAGATACAAGGTATTTTTCAGGCAATCATTACTGGCTTAGTATTGCTGTTATTGGTCAAGACCGGCTGTGGAGCAGAATCGGGATATCCGCAACGGGTTATTTCACTTGGGCCGATTAATACAGAGAACGTCTTTCTGCTGGGAGCCGGTGATCGGCTGGTGGCCAATACCGATTATTGCGTACGGCCCGAAGAAGCACAGGACAAGGAAAAAATAGGATCGGTCATGCAGGTGTCGTTGGAAAAGATTATCGGCCTGCAACCGGATCTTGTGCTGGCGACCAGCCTGACTGGAGAGAAACAACTGGAGAAGCTGAAGGAGGCCGGCATTCAGGTCGAACGGTTCACTCTGTCTAAGTCGTTTGGCGAGATCTGCTCTCAGTTTCTAAGACTTGGCCGTCTGCTGGGTTTGGAAGAGAAGGCACAGGTCATTGTGGATCAGGCAAGAGAACGGGTCGGGAAAATATCTGAGAAAGTAGCCCGGTTTGAGCCGCAGCGAGTGTTTCTGCAGATTGGTTCCCAACCCCTCTATGGCGCATCACCGGGATCCTTTACCCACGACTTTATTACCTTTGGCGGCGGTATAAATATCATAGAGGATCAGGAAAAAGGCACTACAAATTTCGAGAAGGTCATTGCAAAAAATCCCGATGTGATCATTATTGCCATCATGGGAAGTGAAACCGGGGTGGCCGCCAAGCAGAAAGAAAACTGGATGCGATTTTCCGTGATCAACGCCGTTCAAACGGACCGCGTTCATTATGTTAACCCGAATCTGGCATGCAGCCCTTCACCAATGACTTTTACAGAAGCATTAGAAATCATAGCCTCGCTCATCCATCCCCAACTGGGGAATATAAATTGATGAGCAATTTATCCTACATGGCAGCTTTCATTTTGGGAAAAACTACGGAGATAAATGAAAATAATTGATGTCATACAGAGCGGCGGCCCGGTTATGTATCCGTTGCTTATCTGTTCGGTAGTTGTTCTTACGGTGGTTGTTGAACGGTTTATTTTTTGGTTCACTTTGGAGAGCAAACGGGATAGGAAATTGATGGACGAGTTGCTCACTCTGGCGGAAAAGGGAAGATGGGATCAGGTCAAGGAGAAGACGGAAGGGTGCAATGATCATATTGTCCGGCTTTTGATCGTAGGGATCCTGCATCGAGACTATGATATGGGCAAGGCCATGGAGGCGGAGGCGGATCTTACCGTCAGGCGGATGAGCCGCTTCATGCCGGTACTCGATACCATGATCACCGTGGCTCCGCTGCTAGGTATTCTGGGAACCGTTATCGGGATAATCAACTCATTTCAGATGTTGGGCACCAGCGGCATAGCAGATCCGAAACTGGTAACAGCCGGTATAGCCCAGGCCCTGATTACAACCGCAACCGGTCTTGCCATCTCAATATTCGCGGTGATCCCCTATAATTATTTCAATACACGGATAGACCGGGCAATTCATATCATGGAGAAATATACGACCAGCCTCGAAGTCGTCCATAAAAAGCTGCAGACCACAGAGCAAGATTCAACACAGGCTTAAAACTGAAAAAGACTTAAGAGATGAAGATTAGGAGAGGACAACCGAAACCACCCCGGATTGAGATGCTACCGCTCATCGATATCGTCTTTCTCCTCCTTGTCTTTTTTATCTATGCCATGCTGTCGATGGCCGTTCACCGGGGACTGGAACTGG
>CAZUUJ010000028.1:0-45250 GCA_964623625.1 uncultured Desulfocapsaceae bacterium | reverse complement strand
CGTATGGGTGGTGGTGTGGGAGGGGGGAACCGTGAGGTTTCTCCCTATCCCGATTCCTGAACATGAAAAGGAAAACCATATTAAAGTCATAGATATCTCAAATCACAAACCGAAACGGATTCTGTCACCGACCTGGCGGCAATGCACCCAACACTGGCTTCGCGTGCACATTAAAAAGATATGGGAGGTTGACCCGCTGGAGTGTTCCAAATGTCAGGCTGAGATGAAAATCAAATTCCTATCACCTGACTAAGAAAGTGAGCCAGGTAACTATATATTATAATCAGGATTGCCAGAAGCATACCAACAGGTTTGTGACTGTTGGGGGTATAATAGGGCTCATAACACTAGGAAATGCGATCAAAAGAGGAGTGATAGACAGGTACACCTTCGGATTGGCAGCACTTTCATACATCATCTACAATCACTGGATACCTGAAAGGCCATTCAGGACAAAAAGATTCCTTAAAAAATATCTTGGAACAAAAGGTTATGTATTCTTCCAGCCGAAACATGCATCCGAAGAAGACATCCTGAGATTCCATGACCAAGCACTCCTGGATAGGGTTAAGTTTCCAAGACTTGACTCAAGATTTCTTGTTGCACTAAACGAGATCAACAACCAGACATATGCCTCTGCTATGGCATCTGCAGGAATAGCAAAAAAAGCTGCTGAATCTGCCTTAGAAGCAAGCGCAAGGAACCTTCACTTCGGTCTTACAAGGCCACCTGGGCACCATGCTACGAGAAGAAAATCGAGCGGCTTCTGCTATTTCAATAACATGAATATAGCGCTTCTAAACCTGTTAGAAAAAAGAAATGTAGGAAGAGCGTTAGTTATAGATTTTGATGCCCATTATGGAAATGGCGTTGATGATCTTGCAAAAAAAGATGAAAGAGTGGACTATATCCATTTTCCAAGGATAGAATCAGAAAGACCTGGTCAATATCTCTCAAGGATGAACAGGGCATTAAGAAAGATTCCAGGAGATGAATATGACATCTTGGGCATATGCGCAGGATTCGACAACCATGAAGGAAGTGATCTTCCTGTGCTGATAGGGGGTCTTGGTAAGTTTATGAACAACGGTACTGGTGTAAGTGCTTTTCTAAATGATCCTGATTACAAAGAGATAGGGTACCTGCTGAAAGCATTTTCTGACAGAGTGACCGGAGGAAAAGTTTTTGCGATACTCGAAGGAGGATATCACCCAACTCTCCACACTACAATAGACTCATTCTGTTCAGCATTCAGAAGTAAATGAATGCTTCCAAAATCAGTTTTCAATATGAGAAGAAAATAGGGTCAAAGTAGAATTAAATTGACCATTCTGACACGTTCTGGCTTCTGGCCCGGCAACGGGCGTGGGAGATATTTGTTCATCTGCGACACTGGGATGAGCCAGCCAGACAGCGGCCTCCTCCTACCGGTAGAGCTTATTTTTTGAATTTAAAAGATCTTTTCTATGAGGTCTTTGATGATGGCCGGATAATGAAGGATGAGGTGTCTGATCTGATTAACCGTTCATAGCTGCGATGGAGTCGTTTGACCGGGATTCATCAGTGTTGCCGAGATAGTTAAGCCCTTTATATATAGAGTTTTCCACATCATCCCACAAGATCATATTGACAGTAAATTATCAGGATTGTATCTTTTCCTGACATGCTAAGAAACGTTTCACATTCTATGATGGGAGAGGGAGTTCTCAGAGTCGAATGAGTCAGTCAAAATAAGGATTATTGTCCCTGTTTTTAACTCATCGGGCGGCAATTTTCGGTTTCAGAGTCTCAATTGTGCTCTGTGGGGAAGGATGTGAAAAACACATTTCATCACCCAGTGACTCGCATTATGTCGCCAATAGTGCTACAATGTGCTTCGTATGGCGGTAATCTACCGTTTGTATATCACCAAGTGTACTATTACCTCTTAACCTGCTGTTTTGATAATACCATTGAGTTGGCTGCCAAAGGGGCAGCCTGTTTTGTTAATATAAGAATCAAAAGGAGGGTAAACGGATGAAGCTGATGAAAATATGCACGGTTACAATTATTTCAGCCCTGTTTTTTATGGGGGCAGTTGCTGTGGCTGATACTCTTGATGATGTTCGTGCAAAAGGATTTATCCAGACGGGGGTTAACGGCGATCTGTTCGGTTTTGGCAAACCGGATGAGAAAGGAGTCTGGAAAGGGCTGGATGTGGATACTGCCAGGGCCGTTGCCGCTGCTGTCTTTGGTGATGCTGATAAGGTGAAATTCACTCCCTTGACCGCGAAGACCCGTTTCACAGCCCTGCAGTCAGGTGAAATTGATATACTGACAAGAAACTGTACCCAGACATTGAGCCGAGACACGACCATGGGGCTTGATTTCTGCCAGGTCAATTATTACGACGGCCAGGGTTTTCTTGTCCCTAAAAAACTCGCTGTTAAAAGTGCCAAGGAACTGGATGGCGCCACTGTCTGTGTTCTTCCGGGCACAACTACAGAGCTCAATGTGGCCGATTTTTTTAGAGTCAACAACATGAAAATGAAGCCGGTGGTTATTGAAAGCACGGCAGAGCTTTCAAAAGCCTTCTTTGCCGGCAGATGTGACACTCTTACTTCCGACGCTTCGCAGTTGGCTGGAATTAGAGCAGTTGCTCCCAATCCGAAGGATTATGTCATCCTGCCGGATATTATCTCAAAAGAACCTCTGGCACCGGCTGTACGTCACGGTGATAATAAATGGAAGGATATCGTCAACTTCTCGGTACTTGCCTTGATCAATGCTGAAGAGATGGGTATTACCTCGAAAAACATTGATGAAAAAATGAAGAGCAGTGATCCCAAGGTGAAACGATTTCTCGGTGTAATACCTGGAAACGGTAAAGCGCTTGGGCTTGATGAAAAATGGGCCTATAACATCATCAAACAGGTCGGCAATTATGGTGAAGTGTTTGAACGAAACGTCGGTGTCAATACGGCTCTTGGAATTGAACGTGGTCTTAACGCTCTCTGGACAAACGGCGGATTGATGTATTCGCCTCCATTTAAATAAAGACCGTACTTTACCTGTCGGTTCTTTTTACCGACTGCCGAGGGTGTGGTGATATCGTACCCTCGGCAGGGTGATGTGTTCTTATCTTGTTCTAGCTAAAAAATGGAAACTGCTCCGGAAAAAATTCCTTTTTTCCATGATCCTGATAAACGTGCCATTTTCTATCAAATTGTGGCAGTTGTTTTTATCGGGCTTCTTGGCTATTATCTTGTTTCAAATACAATGGCCAACCTGGAAAGGCAATCCATTGCCACAGGGATTGGTTTTCTGGAGCAGGAATCCTCCTTTGAGATAGGCGAAGCGCTTATCTCATACTCTGCTGCTGATTCCTACGGCCGTGCCCTTCTGGTCGGTTTTCTCAATACACTCATTGTTTCTTTTATCGGGATTTGTCTTACAACGATCCTCGGAACCATTATCGGCATTGCCCGCCTTTCCTCCAACTGGCTTGTGTCAAAATTAGCGGCTGCCTATATCGAACTGTTCCAGAACATACCGGTCCTCCTTCAGCTCTTTTTCTGGTATGCCTTTTTCTACGAGATACTCCCTTCTCCCAGGCAGGCTTTGAACCTGGGGCCTGGAGTTTTTTTGAGTAATCGGGGTTTTATTTTTGGTATACCGGAGTACCATCCTGCTTATCAATATATGGCTCTGGCGATTATCTTCGCCTGTGCAGTGATATATGGTGTGCGCCGCTGGGCCAACAAACGTCATGCTCAAACAGGTCGGACCTTTCCTTTATACCGTTTTGCCGCAGCCGTTCTCGTTGGACTGCCGGTGATTACCTGGTGGCTGGCAGGGGCACCAACCGCGATGAATGTTCCACAACTTACCGGTTTTAATTTTACCGGAGGGGTGAATGTCAGCCCTGAATTTGGAGCCCTGCTCCTCGGCCTTGTCCTTTATACAGCGGCATTTGTGGCGGAAGTGGTCAGGGCGGGAATCCAAGCGGTAAGCCACGGACAGACAGAGGCAGCCATGTCCATTGGATTAAAACCGGGCCAGGTCCTGAACCTTGTTATATTACCTCAAGCCCTTCGGGTGATTGTACCGCCGCTTACCAGCCAGATGTTGAATCTGACCAAGAACAGTTCGCTTGCCGTTGCTATCGGTTACCCCGATTTTGTTTCAGTTGCCGGAACCACAATAAACCAGACCGGTCAGGCCATTGAGGGTGTGGGGTTGATTATGATCGTCTACCTCGTTTTCAGCCTTTCCACTTCTGCATTTATGAACTGGTATAATAAAAGAATCGCATTGGTTGAAAGATAGTTGAGCCATGGATACCGACAATACAACAGTAAAACCGAAAGTAATAAAACCGCCCGTAGCAAGTGTCGGCGTACTTGGATGGATAAAGAATAATCTGTTCAACTCTTTTGGTAATTCATTGTTGACACTGTTGATGATCTACCTGTTGTGGCACATTGTGCCGCCTTTGATTCAGTGGGCTTTTATAGATAGCAAGTGGATGTCGACTTCAGCCGAATGTCATGAGGCTGGGGGTGCCTGCTGGTCAGTTATTCCCTCAAATTTCAGATTTATTATTTTTGGTTTTTTCCCCTATGATATGCAATGGCGACCGCTTACGGCCATGATCCTTCTGTTTGCGCTTCTTGTTTATAGTCAGAACCGGAATCATTGGAATTCAAAGCTTGCGTACGCCTGGCTTGTTGGCCTTTTTACTATGGGGCTTTTGATGAAGGGTGGGATGTTTGGCTTAAAGTCAGTTGAAAGTGCCGTATGGGGAGGGTTTCCATTAACCCTCCTTCTAGCTGTTTTCGGACTGACGGCGGCGTATCCACTTGGGGTGATTCTGGCCCTCGGGCGTCAATCGAAAATGCCAGCGATAAAAACTCTCTGCATTGTCTATATTGAGATGATTCGAGGGGTGCCCCTTATCAGCCTGTTATTCATGTCATCAGTGGTCTTTCCCCTTTTTCTACCAGAGGGAATGACAATCAACAAAATTCTAAGAGCCCAGGTTGCTATCATCATATTTACTGCCGCCTATATCGCTGAGGTTGTGAGAGGCGGATTGCAGGGGATGGACAAAGGACAGTACGAGGCCGCCGAGTCATTGGGGTTGAATTATTTTCAGACAATGCGGTTGATCATTCTTCCGCAGGCTCTCAAAATTGTAATTCCTCCCTCGGTCAGTATCCTGATCTCAGCCTTTAAGGATACTTCCCTGGTGGTTATTATCGCCCTGTACGATCTTTTAAAAACAACACAATCGACCCTAGCAAATCCCAAATGGATGGGTTTTTCGGCAGAAGCCTATATTTTTATTGCCATGATTTATTTTGCGTGCTGTTTTTTTATGTCGAACTACAGCCGTCGCCTGGAAAAGGAACTGAAAACAGATAACCTATAAGAAGCGGATGTGAATTACGGAAATAATGCGTAGGAGAGGGTGAACATGAGCAAAACCAATACAGCCGAACAGTCAAATGACGAAATCATTAAAATTGTTCAAATGCACAAATGGTATGGTGATTTTCATGTTTTAAACGATATTAATCTCACGGTCAAAAAGCAGGAGAGGATTGTTATCTGCGGTCCATCCGGTTCTGGTAAATCGACTTTGATCCGCTGTATAAATCGTCTGGAAGAACATCAAAGAGGACAGATTATCGTTGATGGTATTGAGTTGAATAAAAATATTAAAAATATAGAAAAAACGCGGGCGGAAGTCGGCATGGTCTTTCAGCATTTTAACCTGTTTCCACACCTGACCATCCTTGAAAACCTGTCACTGGGACCGACCTGGGTTCGCAAAGTTCCAAAAGCTGAAGCCGAAGAGACGGCGATGTATTATTTAGAAAAAGTCAAAATTGCCGAACAGGCAAAAAAGTATCCGGGCCAGCTTTCCGGTGGCCAGCAGCAGCGTGTGGCCATTGCCCGTAGTCTCTGCATGAAACCCAAGGTCATGCTTTTTGACGAACCCACATCAGCGCTTGATCCTGAAATGATTAAAGAGGTGCTTGATGTCATGATCAACCTCGCCCAGGAAGGAATGACCATGATTGTGGTCAGCCATGAGATGGGTTTTGCCAAGAGTGTTGCCCACAGGGTGCTTTTGATGGATGAGGGCCAGATTCTGGAAGAAAACAACCCGGAAGATTTTTTTGAAAATCCCCAGCATGAGAGAACAAAGCTCTTTTTAAGCCAGATCCTTCTCTAAATCCTTTCTGTAAAAAGATGTTATCGATAATTTATTGCTGTATTCCAGCAAGTATCAAAGGACTGTTATTTCGTTAGACGATTAATATCTTCAACCAGTTGATCAATCCGTTTGGCGGATGTATTTCATGAGGTCATAAAACGTACACCGCCGTTGTCGATGAAAGTATAAAAATGGTATCCGAGATGTCTAAGCCCGGCTTGGATCTCTTCAGGCATCTGGACAAAAGCAGCATTGACCTCGGCCGGATAACGAAGAATGAGGTGTCTGATCTGATGAACCGTTCATAGCTGCGATGGAGTTGTTTGGCCGGGATTCATCAGTGTTGCTGAGATACTTAAGCCCTTTATATATAAGGTCTTCCACATCATCCCACAAGATCATATTGACAGTAAATTATCAGGATTGTATCTTTTCCTGACATGCTAAGAGACGTTTCACATTCTATGATGGGGGAGGGAATTCTCAGGGTCGAATGAGTCAGTCAAAATAAGGATTGTTGTCCCTGTTTCTAACTCATCGGGCGGCAATTTTCGGTTTCAGAGTCTTAATTGTGCTCGTGTGGGGAAGGGTGTGAAAAGCAAATTCCTGTCACCTGAATACACTAAATTATCCATTCGTATGGCCTTGTACAGGGTCAAGAGAGGGTTCATCATGATAAGAATGCTAGCTGTCGCTTTTTTATTACAGGTATTGCTGGTTGCTCAACCGCTGTTGGCTGCCAAAACGATTAAGCTCGGGGTCGTCACCAAGCCTGGATCAGCCCAGAATATCGTGGCTGAAAAATTCAAGGAGCTGGTTGAGGCCCGCTCAAAGGGTGCGTACAATGTCAAAATCTTTCATTCGAAAGCCATAGGCAATGAAACGGAGATCCTTCAGCAGATCCAGATGAACACCATTCAGATGGGTGTGATTACAGGCGGTCCTTTTGACACCTTTAATCCCATTGTCCGGGTCATTAATTATCCTTTTCTGTTCAAAGACGGACAACAGGCCGATGCAGTCCTTGATGGTCCGCTGGGACAGGAAATTCTCAAGGATCTTGAGACGGTGGGTTTTAAGGGGCTCTGTTTCTCGGAAAACGGGTTTCGTAATCTGACAAATAACAAACGTCCGGTGAAAAGTGCCGATGACGTCAAAGGGCTGAAGGTCAGGGTCATGTCGTCAGTCCTGCATAAAACCATTTGGCAGACCCTGGGAGCCAACCCGACTCCCATGCCCTGGCCGATCTATACGGAACTTGAACAGGGGGTTATCGACGGGCAGGAGAACCCTCTGTGGGTCATGGATGTGTATAAGTTCCATGAAATTCAGAAGCATATGACCTTAACACGCCATGTCTACTCTCCCCATATCGATGTTGCCTCGCTCATCTGGTGGAAAACTCTTCCATCTTCCGACCAGGAGATGATTAAACAGGCCATATATGAGGCGGCTGTTTTCCAGCGTCAAGACAACCGGGAGAAAAATGGGGCAAGGCTGGCAATGCTCAAAGAGAAGGGGATGCAGGTTGTTGAAAATCCGGATATCGACTCTTTTCGTCAAAGGGTTGTCGACTTAAAGGATATGTATTTGTTTCAAGAGCCGAAGGTGCATGATCTGCTGCTAAGGATCCTTTCTGCGACCAGATAATTTTTACAAGTAACTCATTTATCTCAAAAATCGATTTTGGCTTTGGGGTTCAATCACTACAGATCGATTTTCATAACAGTGTAGCGGTGTCATTGGTTGTGGCTGCTCAGTCCGGAGTCTCCACTTACCTGGTCCAGCCATGCTGGTTCATGGAAAAATCATGTTCAGGGACTTGCAGCAAATCTGTCGGGGAATCAACAAGGCAACGGAGTATCTTCTGTCTGTTCTTGGGCTGTCCATGGCGGTCCTGGTGGCGGTTCAGGTGTTTTTTCGCTATGCCCTCAATCATTCTCTTTTCTGGTCCGAAGAGCTTGCCAGATACCTGTTGGTCTGGCTTACATTTCTAGGCGCAACGGTGGCCTACTATCGGGGGCTCCATCCGGGGGTCAATGTGTTGACCTCCCGGCTTCCCCAAAAAGGTAAGTTCCTTTGCAGGCTTATTGTTTTTATCATCTCCGGCGCCCTCTTTGTGGTGATGATCATTTCCGGAGCGCAATTTTCCTGGTTCGTCCGCAACCAGGTCTCACCGGCCCTTGATCTACCCAAATGGGTAGTGACGCTGGCCATTCCCTTCAGCGGGACTATTCTACTCCTTTATGTCCTGTGTTTTACCCGGGAGATACTCAGCAGGAAAAAGAGCCATGATCACTGAACTTTTGCTGCTTTCACTGCTGGTTCTTTTTTTGATTGACACACCCATTGGTGTCGCCATTGGGGCTGCATCGGTGATGGCTATTCTGGCCCAGGGAGACATTCCCCTGATGATGATCGCACAAAGGCTCCTGGCAGGTCCCGATACCTTTCATCTCATGGCTGTTCCGCTTTTTATGTTTGCCGGTGTACTTATGGAGGCAGGCGGGATCAGTGGAAGGATTATCGATTTTGCCAATGCACTGGTGGGCTGGTTGCCGGGAGGTTTAGCGGCGGTTACCATTGTTTCGGCCATGTTTTTTGCAGGTATCTCTGGCTCTGCCGCAGCTGATGCGGCGGCTGTGGGCGCCATTCTTATTCCGGCCATGAAACGGACCGGCTACGACTCGGATTTTGCCTCAGGTGTTCTGGCAGCGGGAGGATCAATCGGGGTGATTATCCCACCCTCTATTCCAATGATCATTTTCGGGGTGCTGACCGGTGCCTCCATCGGTCAGCTCTTTGCTGCCGGAATCCTGCCTGGAATTCTAATAGGGGTCTCGTTGATAGTGGTATCGACCCTTATTTCCATGAAAAATGACTATGTGGCCACCAACTCTTTTTCCTTTCATGAAATCCGACGAACCTTTGTTCGGGCTCTCATTCCTCTGGGTGTGCCGGCCATCATTCTGGGCGGCATCCTCACCGGTATATTCACCGCCACTGAATCGGCTGCAGCTGCCGTCATTTATGCCCTTGTGGTCGGACTGCTGGTCTATCGTTCCATATGTGTCCAAGACCTCTTCCCACTCTTTAGAGACGGAGCCGTCACTTCTTCCATTGTCATGTTTATCATTGCCATGGCCTCCATTTTCAGCTGGCTTGCCGCCATGGAGGATATCCCGGCCCGTATGGCAGGAGGGCTGCTCGCTTTGAGTGACAACCCTGTGATCTTACTGCTGCTCATCAACCTGGTGCTGCTGATTGCCGGAACCTTTATCGAAACCACGGCAGCCCTTATTCTTCTTGTGCCGATGATTACCCTCATGCTGCCGGATCTCGGCATAGAACTCGTGCATCTCGGCGTGATAGTGGTGACCAATCTGGCCATCGGTATGCTGACACCGCCCATGGGCATCTGCCTGATTGTCTCAACCACTATTTCCGGTGATAATATAAGCGCTGTTGCCAGAAGGATCATTCCCTTTCTTATAATTCTGATAATCGATTTGCTTTTGATTACCTTCTATTCTCCGCTCACCATGTGGATGGCCCGGCTTGTTTCAAAATAACAGATAGTAGCCCGCATTTCTCACGAGCTGAGATGGCTGCCCATTCGAGGAGCATGCGGGCAAGCAATAATGTCATCACTGCAGTGCCCGCTTGACAGTCATAGCCAGTTCTTCTAGTCGAAAGGCTTTTAGTATCAGCAACGTTACACCGAGTTTCTCCATCTTTTGCACTCTGTCACTTTTTGAAAAACCACTGACAATAACCGTTTGCTGCTCCGGATGGATTTTAATGATCTCTTCATAGGTCATACGGTCATTGATGCCGGGGCCATAAACATATTCAGCAACAGAAGTGAAGCGGTATTTCCCTGCATATACAAAATGGCCTCTTCTCCGGATGAAACCGTTTGAACTGTGTACCCTAGTGTCGTCAGCATGCTTTTGAGTATTTCTCTTTGGGTTTGTATTACAATTGACTGGTCTGTTTTGATAGTTTTTTTATAAGCCATTGCCGACAGGTTGTTTCAAACATTTCAAGGGATTCATCATTTGCAAGCAGAATCTTTCTGAATAGCTCGCTCTGATTTTGAGGATGTTGAAAAAGCTCGTCCAGGTAGAGTTTAACAGGACGCCCGGAGAAGTAGAGACAAGCAACTAATCCCCAGGAACGGGCGTAGAGTATACCGGTTGTCGTACGTGGGGTGGGATTGTCAATCAATGATTGAAAATCCAATGGTCTTCCTTTGGCTAGATGGTAGTGCAGAAGCGTCAACCGTTCATTGTTGGCTTCAATATTTATTTCCGACTCAAAGAGGGCGGCTGTGCCTTCATCAAGCCAGAAAGGGATAAGGTTTCCGTTTTGATACGGTTGGAGATCATGGAGCGCTGCATGGGCGGCTTCGTGGCGGAGAACCGTCAAAAACCGGGGATTAGTGGCCTGTCCTGTGGCCAGCAGAACTCTGTTGTTATGACGATATAGTCCCGCCACCTTATGACGATGATGGTTTCTTTTCAGGAGGTGTTGGCCATCCGGTTCTTCGGTGGAAAAGATCATCATCCGAACGGGGCTTGCGGGGGGATCGATCCCAAGCCACGTGCGAACCTTTTTTGCCACATTAGTCATCTCAGTGAGAATGTTCCAATGATTGTAATCGTCTGGGAGATGGTAGATGACGAAATAATCATTTTCTGCAACAGGCTCTCTTTGCAGATAGTGATGCACATCAATGTTTTTATCCTGGAATAACGGTATTGCGCAGCTACTGAGTAGCCACAGCAACACTATCGGTAAAAGAAAAATATTCTTCACGAAACTTGTCACAGACCATTGTGAAAAGAGCGTTGAGTTCACTCTCTTCTATTGAATTAAGGGCACCTCGCCTGGATAGACGATTCCAGACAGCAAAAACATCAGATTGAAATCCCATGAGTGACATTCGTAACCTGGCAAACTGCTCTTCCACTTTGGAAGGACTGAAGACAGAGAGAAACAGGTTGAATTCGTTTCCCAGCTTCAGCCGCCAGCCTTGATGATATTGATCGAGGAGGTAGAGCACAATTTTTTTGGAGAGTTCAATCCTCATGTTATCCGCCTGGTCATTTTCCCACTGCAGAACAATTTTGTAATCCTGGGAGTTGAAAATGGTGCCGACATCCAGCAGGCTTTTCAGCCTGGTGTCGATAATTTCTTCGATGTGGGCAGTGAGATTATTGGGTATCCATTCTCTTGGGCCAAAAGGGAATTCAAGACCGGCAATACGGCACGCTTCGTTGACAAGACCAGCGCAAAACAGCTGATCACGTTTTCCCGGCTCATAACTCATGGAGTAGTCAAATTCAGCTTCGCTGACCTTCCGGTCTTTCAGCCACCCTTGTAGGATCTGAGCGGCTTTCTTTCGTTTTTCAACCGATGCATTAGCCCGAAAAACAACGAACTTATGGAATATCTGGAGCCGACTATACAAAGGTGCACCATTGACCTGACCTCCAAACACTCCTCCAAGCATTAACTGGCCATTTTCATTACGAAAGACCATTTCGGCATGACTGTAGTCGGTGACTGATTTTTTTTGATTATCTCGAACTGCCAAGGTGAAAAACCAGGAAACGGTATCCCCGGATGTAGTGAGGATGATATCTCCTTCTTCCAGGGCAAGATTATCCGGCATAGTCGGAGCAGGCTGAAAAGGCATCATACAACCGCTCAGAAACAGGAAAATGGAGAGAGCAAGGATGTTCTTCATCAAGACTTTGGGTATATTGACCTGTTACAACACAATGGCATCCGGCATGATGCCATTGTGTTCAAACGAATCACTCAACTACCATTGATATCCTACGGTGAGGTTGATGCCTTGGGTTTCATATCCATCAATGGATTGTTCGTAGCTTAGACCGACTGTGAAATTCTTCCATCCGTAATAGTTCAAGTCAACATTGATATCGGTGCTGCTGTTTTCCATATCATCGGGCATATCCATAACCCACAGATAGCTTAAACGTGTGGAGAAAATAAGCGATTTTGTCAGTGCCATCATGTAGCGAAAAGAGATAGTGTTAATATTTATGTATTCTTCTCCGGTAATCTCTTCATCCCCATCACCGTTACGATCATGACTGAAAAGATAACTCAGCTGCAATCCACCAATCGGTGTGATCGCACTCATGTTGAGGCCGATTCCGGGTATATATCTGGTCTCGGTGTCCTCATCGCCATAGTCATTGCTGACCAGCTCGAGAAGTCCATAAAGAGAAAGGTTTATGCCATTCTCATTCTGGTTTAAGAATCTATAACCGGGCATCAGTACAAGGCCTATCGATTCGGTATCCGTACCTTCACTATTGCCAGTACCTGTTAGTGAACTGAAATAAAATCTACTGGATAGAAAAAAATCGTCCCTGGCACCGTTAAAACGAACAGCGACAGATCGAACATCCGATTGTCTGCCAATTGTAGGAGTCAGTTCGATCTCACTCTCCTTAACACTTCCCTGCAAGGAAAAATCAAGATCCCAGCGCGGTATTTCAGAAGGTTTATAATAACTGTTGGTACAACCCCTGGTCAAACCAGGAGAGAGTATTGTTGATGCTCCGAAAGAATCGGCAGACGACTTTGTTGATTGCTTAACTGAACTGGTTGTCGAATTGGTGGAAAATACTCCCGAACCTGTTGAGAGATTTGTTGATACTCCGATAGAGCCGTTGGAAAAGCCAGCGTCATAAACACCAGCCTGGGATGAGGCGGCATAGGCAGGACCGCAAGAATTCATATAGGCAGCATACACAAGAAATGGATATATACCTCCCACATAGCCGATTAAAGAATTGCTTTTTGCCCGGAAAATGGCACTCTCAAGAGAAGATATCATTCTGTATGATACACCTACGGTCTGTATGGGTTCACTGACTTGGGATGTTCCGGTTTCAGAAGAACCTGTCGATGTGCAGCTCCTGCTTGTTGTCTGGTCAATATCACAGACCTGTTTTTTGGTGTCGTTTTTATACCATTTTTTGTAGGTTCCCTGCTGTGTTCCGTTTGCACACTTTCCCCAATTAACACTCGTTGAATAGTTAAATCGCCAGCCTGCAGCCAGATTGCTTCCAGAAAACGGGCACTTGCCTATATAGGCAAATCCTTCTGAAACGAAGACCATAGAACCAAGCAGAATTATTCCCGTGAAGATTGATGTATGGTTTAACTTTGAAAACAGGCTGTTGAATACAGGTTCCTTCATTGGTTTCCTCCTCCTCGCTGTTTATGTGTTTTTGCAATCTTTCAACTATCAGCCATTTCTAAACTATAAGTGTATAACAAATTACCATTTGTATCCAATAGTGAAAACTGCGATGGAGTCGTTTGGCAGGGATTGACCAGTGTTGCCGAGATGCTTGGTCCCTTGATATATTAGGTTTTCCGCGTCAACCAGCAAAATCATATTGACAGCAAATTATCAGGATTGCATTTTTTCCTGATATGTTATGAGACATTTCACGTTCGATGATGGGAGAGGGGAGTTCTCAGAGTCGGAGGAATTAGTCAAACAAGGATTGTTATCCCTGTTTTTAACTGATCGGGTGGCAAATTTCGGTTTCAAAATTTTAATTCTGCTCGTATTGGGGATGGTATGAATAGCAAATTACTATCACCATCACCTATCACCCCAGCTTTTCCAGCTAAAACCATGCTGGGATGACGATATATTGGAAGGACCGTTAATAAGATAAGGGGATGGCACAAATGCCACCCCCTTGGGTTGAGGAGGAATTGATGCAGCTTAGTTAATGGTTATTTGTTTTGTCTTTTGCTCTTGCGGTTTGGGGATTTCAAGAGCAAGGACGCCTTTGGTGTAATTGGCGGCAATGGTATCGGGATCAATTTCAAACGGCAGGTTGAAGCTGCGCTCGAACTTTCCGTAATACCTCTCCCGTCGATAAGTTTTCTTTTCTTTTACCTCTTCATCCCGCTTCCGTTCGCCGGCCAGGGTCAGTAGTTTACCCTTGACATCCACATGGATGTCTTTTTTGTCGAATCCGGGCATTTCAGCTTCGATCACAATCTTGTCATCCCTGTCGTAGATGTCTACCGTTGGCGGGTTCACATCATCACCAGCCGCTTTAAAGCCGGTTAAGGGTGTAAAAAAATCATCAAAGAGCCGGAATGGGTCTTCGGAATGGCAAAGAGTTCGTCTTGGGTGTACTTTGATCAGGTTCATAATGTGCCTCCATAAGTTATTTTCTATCATCGGAACGACTGCGAGGCCGTTTCGATTTTCCTTTACTCTTGTGATAAAAAAAATAATAATGAAAATGGCAATGTCAATAAATTAATATTACTTTTTATAAAATATTTAAAAAGTAATAAGAGGATGGGCGGGAGTTGTAATGAAGAAACGAATGACCTCTTTTACGGTAATCGATATTAGCGAAGTCCCGGTGCTTGCTTTGCGGGCAAAGCAGTCGGTCAGGGCTACATTCAGGCTGCCTCCCCGTTCTATACTCCTGTTAAGCGCCCTGTCGTCACAATTGGGTATCAAGCAGAAGTCGCTGTTTGACCATCTCATGGATGATGTCGATATTCTGGCCGGGTTGGCCGAACAGTTCGATGGTTTGAATAAAGATGAAGAAAGAGTGGCCAAGACCTATGTCATCAGCAGGAAGACACTGGAAAATCTTGAGGCGGTTTCATCCCATTTCATGATTCCACGCGATGGACTGGTGCAGTTGTCCATTGAACGGCTGATGCCGCTGCTGATCAGCGAAAAGGAGAAGCATCTGGAAAGAAAAAAGGTGATGAAAGAGCTGCGGGATTATGTGGAAAAGGGTGAGAAAATTCTGACCCGGGCAGCAAAAGCTCTTGATGACGATGATCCTTTTTTGGAAAAAGTAGCAATATTAATGGGTGGAGTTCGCAAGAACTGCGGTGACATGCAGCAGTCCCTTGATAAATGCAGCAGGATGGAGGAGTTGTAGGTCGGTGTTGATTTGATGGATTCCAGCTTTTCCAGCTAAATGCATACTGGAATGACGATGCGCCGGAATGACGGTTGGCCGCAGATATGAGTTAACTTATTATACTCGGAGCATGTCCTCTAAAATAGGCAGGAGGCATACTTCGGTCTGTAAAGAAACAAGCCGTTGTCCTGTTTTCAATAAGGCAACGGCTTGTCGTCTTTAAAAAGACCTCTGTTATTAGAAGGGACGTGGGGGACGATGCCGTGGTCCTGGTCCCGGCATGGGAACAGGTACCGGTGGTCTAGGCCCCCGTACTCGTGGGCCGGGCGGCGGTGGTATCGGGCACGCAGTTAATATGGATGACAGAAGCATTGCGGCGGCGATAACAATTGCGAGTGTTTTAATCCTTTTCATTACAGGGCCTCCAAGGTTGTTTTGAATGTACTGTGTGCTGTATTATAACCCAGTATCAAATTCCAGCAACTCACCTTTTTGAATAGTGAGATTATCAGATACCATCAACGGTTCATCCATTCCTTTGAGCATCACAAAGAGTTGATATGTGCCCGGCATTACCGCGTAAGGTGCCCAGAGAGGGTAGTTGCCGTTTGAGGCTTTTACAATTTTCATGATACTTGTAGACCCATCGCCTGTCCGGAGTTCCCAGCCCTCCATGGAGGGATCAGCTGCCTTTTTCAACTGGATTCCCGAGTCGATGGTGACGACCTGTTCACCGGCCTCCGGGACATCCAGTGGATTTGAGAGGGCAACGGGTGTTTCTGCTGTACGCCAGAGATATGATCGCTTATAGTGCACGCTGAAAATGTATTTACCAACAGGAAGCGGTTTGGGCTTAAAGAGGTAATAGCCGTTTTCGGCAAGCAGATTCAGTTTGAATTTAGGGTTGTCGGGTTGGGTGACAATAACTCCGCCGGCGGGAATCTTTGCCAGACTGTCGGAGATGTTGACCAGGAGCAGACCGAGTTTGATATCTTTTGTTTGGCCACCGACAACCTCATACTCACCGAAAGAGACTTCCGACGGGGCTTTGTAATTTGGATTTTTGAAGCCAGCAACAATTTCATATGTTCCCGATGGGAATGGATAGGTAGCATCCTTTTTGAGGTTGTTGACGGTGCGGATGACTTTGTTGTCTTTTTTTCTGATAAACTTCAGCAATCCCACACTGATAAGACCCTGCTCCGGAATGACGATGTGGAGCTTTCCAAGCCCGGAGGCTATCTTTTTGGTGGTGGTTTTTGCTTTCTCAAATTCGACTTTCTTGATGACTTCCTGCTCAACGGTTTTAAAAGCAGCCAGCAACGAGTTGCTGTCGGCGGCACCGAAGTAGTTGCCGCCACCCTCTTTTGCCAGGCAGGCAAGCTGCTCTTTCTGTTTGGCATTTACATCAAAGCCGACAACGTGCAGGATGAATTTGATCCCCGAACCTTTCAGTGCCTTGATTACCCCGCATGGATCATCGCTACAGGTCTCTTCACCGTCGCTGACAAGGACGATTGTGGTTTCTGTTTCTTTTCCTTTAAGTTGATCGGCTACGGTTTTAATGGAGGCGGCGATGGGAGTCATGCCCTTGGGGGAGAGGGCGGTTGCTTTACCCAACAGACCCTTGCGGTCGGACGAGCCGGATGGAATAAGCGTTTCAATATCTTTACAATCCCCTTTTCGGTTATGGCCATAGGCGGTCAGGCCGACCCGCACTTCCTGGGGCAGAGCGGGAACCACTTGGGCCATGACCCGTTTGGCCGCGTCGATTTTGGTATGGCTACCGGCCTTGCCCCACATGGAACCGGAAGCATCGAGGATGAACATCATTTCCGGATATTGTGGTGTTGCACCTAATGTCGATGAAACAAGCAGAGTGAAAAACAACACAATAGTCGACAGAAGTGAGGTGAGATAGCGCATGGCGTCCCCTTTTTAGTAAGATAAATTGTCAATTTTGCCAAAAAAACAGGCAAATAATTACTTAATAAAACACCTTTACCCTGGGTCAAAATTGTATCATTTCTAAAATGATTATTACAAATCATTTTTCAGATAGAGACGTTTTAGAAGCGATTTCAGGTCACGGCTGTCGAGTCGTTCAAGTCCGGCTTCTTTGGCAGCTTGCAGTGCTGCCTGGTGTTCTGCTCCCGAGAGAGCGCGATGTATTGGGGGATGATCGTGGGCTTTGCCGCATGGTCGATACTGGTCCATCACATTCACATAGGAATTGGCCGAGATCTGACTGGCAATAAACGAGAGTATTTCTTTTGATTCATCCAGGCCATCCGGCATGACCAGGTGCCTGAACAGCATACCACGTTCTGCAAGCCCGGTTTCTTCAATGACCAGGTCGCCGACCTGGCGGAACATCTCCTGGGTGGCGTTACGGGCTGTTTCCGGGTAGTCGGGTGCGTCGCAGTATTCATTACTACTTGTTTCTTTCCAGAATTTGAAATCCGGCATATAGATATCAATGATACCGTCAAGCAGTTCCAGGGTCTCAACCGTATCGTAGCCTGAACTGTTATAAACCAGTGGAATGTTCAACCCGTAATCGATGGCAGCAGGCAGGGCAGCCAGAATCTGGGGGACGACATGACTTGGTGTGACGAAATTGATGTTATGACAGCCTTGTCTTTGCAAGTCGAACATCAAACCACCAAGTTGCTCATTGGTGATTTTAACGCCCTCGTCCTCGGGATAGTGGCTGATCTCGTAATTCTGACAGAACAGACAGCCCAGGTTGCAGCCGCAGAAGAAAATAGTTCCGGAACCGTTGGTGCCAGCCAGCGGACTTTCCTCACCGAAATGAGGGCCGCTGGAAGCAACAACTGCCTGAGAGCCGATTTTGCAAATGCCGGTTTCTTCTGCTGTGCGGTCAACCTGACATTGTCTGGGGCACAAGGTGCAGCAGGACAATATCGATATTGCCGCATCGATTCGTTCCTGCAACAATCCGGTTTGATGAAGATGCAGATAGGAAGGGTTCATTGGCGATCAACCTTCGAGTTGGAAGTGCAGCAAGTATTTTTATAGGAGATTTTAATGGATATTCATCCATATGTCATTTTAGATTTCCAAAGCAGGTAGGCAATGACAGGTGAGGGGGCCGGATTAATGGAGAAAAAACTGGAGGGAAGGCGAGAGATACCTGCTTGTGGCGTTATCCTTATTTCTTCTGAACAGCCGTTTCACCCGAGAGGATCGGATAGAGCTTCCAGTAGTGGCCTTTAATCCAGTTTGAGAACCTGTTTCTCCAGTAATTCATACGCTCCAGCAGATAGTAGAGGGTCGGCACCACAATCAGGGTCAGAAAGGTAGCGACAATGAGGCCGAAAATAACAACGATGGCCATGGAACGCCACCACTGGCTGGATTCGCTGACCCAGGAGATGGCCCAGTTATGAAAGTCGTATGAAACACCGGTTACCATCGGGATCAGCCCCAGGATGGTGGTGACGGCAGTGAGCAGGACCGGACGCAGCCGGGTGGCACCGGCGGAAATGACGGCTTCGCGAAGCTCGTACCCTCGCGTCCGCAATTTATTGGTGTAGTCGATCAGCACGATGGCATTGTTGACCACCACACCGGCAAGGGAGATAACGCCCACTCCTGTCATGATAATGCCAAACGGCGCTTTGAACAGGGTAAGGCCCAGAAAGGCGCCGCCAAGGGAAAGGACGACCGAGGTCATGATGATAAAAGGCTGGCTTACCGAGTTGAACATGGAGACCAGGATTAAAAAGATCAGCAGCAGAGCAACCAGAAAGGCTTTGGAAAGAAAATCGGTGGATTCCTGTTCGAATTCGAACTCACCGGTGAACTTGATGGAGTAGCCGGGAGGCAGAGCGCTTTTCTCCAGAATTTTCTGGGCCTGGAGCCTGGCAACAGGACCGGGGATCTTGGTTGTGTCTACATTGGCCTTGACTGTAACAACCCGTTCGTTGTTGATCCTTGTTATGTCTCCCAGGGTGCCGTCGAATCGGATAGAAGCGATGGTCGACAGTGGAACCTGGACCCCTGATGGTGTTGGAATCATTAATTCGTTGAGCACATCGACAATTTGGCGGTCACTCTCTTTGAGCTGGACCGTGATATCATAATCTTCATCCCCCTCCCGGTAGGAGGAAACCTGTAAGCCGTTATAGGCGGTCTTCAGAGCAAATCCGATCAGGTCAGTGGTCAGCCCGTAGAGGGCGGCCTTCTGTCGGTCCACATGGACCTTGACCGCTGGCAATCCTTCGACAAAATCGTCCCGCACATCTTTGACATGAGGAATCTGGGTGATTATTCCTTTGATCTTTGCGGCAATCTGGCCAAGCACAGCAAAATTCTCACCGGCAATTTCGATATTAATCGGAGGGCCGGTTGGCGGGCCGCTTTCTTCCGAGGCGATGGTCATTTTTCCACCGGCGAGATTTTTGAGCCGTTCTCTGATCTCATCCACAGTATCATGGCTAGAGCGAAAACGATCTTCCATGTCAAGAAAACGAACACCGACATGGTTCGGGGTGTTGGGAGAAAAGGCGGAGCCGCCTGCGTCGGAGACAATTCCTCTGGTGTAGATGTTCTTTACGTTGGCCAGGTTACTGGGCCCCTTAAATGTCTCACCATTCGATTTTTCATGCTCTTTGAGAGCCATGGCAGCCATGATTTCCTTGCCGGTCGGTTCCTTTCCATTGTCGCTTATCCCGGCAACCACCATTTCAATCCGTTTGAGAATGCGGTCGATGTAGTTGAGATCAGCCCCTTCGGGCATATCGATATTAACGTAAATTCCTGTTGGGGCGATTTCTGGAAACAATTCTTTCGGCTTTTCCAGGCCGATAACCAGCATCCAACTGCATATGAACAGAATGAGAATGGAGAAACCGATGCAGAGAAAGGTAAATGGCATCTTAAGGGAATAGGAAAGAAACGATGCGTAGGTGGTCAGAATCTTCCCTTGGATCTTGATTGGTTTTTCAACGGCCCGACTGATTTCGTCAAAGCTCATTTCCCGTTTTATAAATCCCTTTTTAACTTTCATGAAAATAGAGGCCAATGCGGGATTGATAACCATCGCCACAAAGAGACTGGACGACAGGGTGACGATAAGGGTCAGGGGCAGGTACCCCATGAATTCACCCATAATGCCCGGCCAGAACAGCATAGGGGAAAAGGCTGCCAGAGTGGTGAATGTGGAGGCGATAACCGGATGGGCGACTTCCGATGTGGCTTTCATGGCCGCTTCGACCCTGGAAGCACCCTGCTCCATAAAACGGTAGATATTCTCCACAATGACAATAGCATTGTCGACAAGCATCCCCAATGCCAGTGTCAGGCTGAACAGCACCACCATGTTCAGGGTGATATCCATCAGATAGAGGATGGTAAAGGAAAGCAGCATGGAGAAGGGGATGGCCAGACTGACCAGCAGGGCGTTGCGAATACCCATGGTCAGTAAAATGACACAAAGGACCAGGGCCAGACCGGAGAGGATGTTGTTCTCAAGGTCGGCGATCATCAACCTGATATCCCTGGATTTATCCAGGACCTTGGTGATCTCGGTACCGCCGGGCCAACTCGGTTTGTCCTTTTCGATGATTTTATCAACTTGGGAGGTGATTTTGAGGATATTCTCGCCGGATCGTTTTTTCACTGAGATGTTGACCGCTTTGCGGCCATCAAGACGGGAGCGGCTAGTCTCTTCTTTAAAGCCGTCGACAACCACAGCCACATCCTTAAGATAGACCGGCTGCCCTTCATGGGTTCCGAGAACCAGGGTGTAGAGTTCCTCGGGTGTGGTGAACTCTCCTGGAACCTGCAGTTGAAAACGCCCCTGGCCAAGGCGGATATTGCCGCCTGATGTGTTCTGGTTTTCTCCGCTGACCTTTGACTGAAAAACAGAGATGGGCAGCCCGTAGTAGGCCAGCTTTTCGGGTAGAACTTCGATACGGATCTCTCTCTCCAAGCCACCGGTAATATCCACTTCCAGTACCCCGGCGATGGCTTCGATCTCATCTTCCAGGCCATCGGCTATTTTTTTCAGACAGGGAAGACCGCAAGTACCGGAAAGGGAGAAGATGACGATGGGCATCTCTGAGAGATTGACTTCGAACACCGATGGATCGTCTTCCAGGTCGGTGGGCAGATCTCCTTTGGCTTCATCGACCTTGTCTTTGACATCCTGTAAGGCCTCGTCGATATCGGTGCCGGTGACGAATTCCAGGTTGATCAGTGAGGATCCTTCACTGGAGATCGATTGGAGCTTTTTCAGACCGTCTATCCCCTTGAGCTTTTTTTCGATCTCGATGGTGATGCTGGTTTCGATGTCGGCAGCCGAGACACCGCGATAATCGGTGGACACGAAGACGTAGGGGATGGTGATGTCCGGTTCGTTTTCTCTGGGCAGAATCTGATAACAGTAGACCCCGAAAACGATAAGGATAAGAGCCAGGACAACAACACTGGTGGAGTTTTTTATCGCGGTATCAGAGACAATCATCGTTTATTTCCCGGTTTGGTCGATAACCTGAACAACTTTGACTTCCTGGCCATCCTCGACATCCCGGTGGCCCTCTACGATCAGCCTGTCTCCAGGGGTCAGCCCTTGGGTAATCTGTACAAGCCACTTCTCCATAAAACCCATTTTGACTTGTCTCTTCTTGGCAATGCCGTTTTCTTCAACAAAGACATATTGATGATCATCACGTGAGATCACCGAATAAAAAGGAACACCAATAACCTGGTGAGCGACCCGCTTAACCACATCGCCGCTGACAAACATACCGGTTAGAACGTCACCCTTGGGGTTGGCGATTTCAAGTTCCAGTCTGTACAGAGCGGCCCGGGTATCCGGGGCTGAGGAGAGAAAATGGATGGCTGCTGTCTCTACACGGTTGTTGAGAGCTTTAATGGTCACATTGACGCTGGACAGCTTGCGAACCGCGTCCACATCCGACTCAGGAATACCGAGCACCGCTTTAACCCGATCGATCTGCAGTAGTTCACCAACCGGGTCACCGATAGCAAGATAGATTCCGGGTTCGATGTGCAGTTTATTAATCACACCGCTGAAGGGGGCGCGGATGGTACAGCGGGACAGCATCAGTTTGGCGTTTTCCATGTCGGCCTTTGATGTATCAACAGAGGCTTTTTCGCTTCAAGCTGGGCTTTGGAGACAGCCCCCCGGTCAAAGAGCTTTCTGTCGCGCTGATAATCGCTGACAGCCAGGTTGTAAGCAGCGGTTGCCCGGTCTCTGGCGATCTTGTAATCATCCATTTCAATGTTGGCGATAACATCACCTTCTTTGAGCGTGTCACCTTCTTTGGTGACAATGGTTGTAACCGAGCCGCCGACTTTGGCAGATATCATCAGTCGCTGCCACGGCTCAATAAAACCCGGGAGCTTGATTCGGTCTCTGATGTCGACCGGAGCAAGCGGGGCCACAACAACATTGACAGCCGGTCGTTTTTGAGTGCCGACCGCCATTTTTTCAGCGATGAGCGCTTTCTTCTTCTGGGAAATCGAGATAAAAAGGGTGATGATAAAAACAATCAGACCAAGAAGCACCAGACGGGGGAGGTTTCGCAAAAAGAAGTGAACAACTTTGCCGCGTTTGGTCTGAGGAGTGAATTGCTGGTCCATGTGTTCCTCTTCTTTGTCGTTTGTTTGACTGCTTTTTTTGGACAGGCTGTCTTGAACAACGATATCACAACACCTATAATTCGCTTGTCAGGGGAGTCAAATCATTTCTGCAGTAGATAAGTGTCAATAAAATTGAAGAGGCAGAGTCCTTTGTGATTGAAAAGTGATGGTAAAAGAGGCGTTGGAGGTTTATTTTTATAAAACCATGCATAAGGTAGTCAACCACCTGTTAGTGTTAGCGAGAGGATTTCGGTTGATTGATTCAATGACTTGCTGCAAATGGGATGAACGGTAGTAACAGGCAATATGTTTCTCCGTCACTTTTGTAAATAGGAGAAAGGGTTCTTTACCAAACAGAGAAAAGACTGAAATACATGGAAATTCAACTTCTACTCAATGAATGGATGAACCGGCTGGTCGAACATCTGCCGGTTGGTTATGCATTCGGGGCCGGAATGGTATCAACAGTCAATCCGTGCGGTTTTGTTATGCTGCCAGTTTATCTGTCATTATATATGGGAGCCGAGGATGGTAAATTGGCTGAAAGTTCCCGCCTTGCCAGATTCTGGAAAGCAATCTGGGTCACGGCGGTTGTCTCAACCGGTTTTGCCCTCTTTTTTGGGATTGTCGGTGCTATCGTTTCAGCCGGCGGCACCCTGCTTATGGATATTGCTCCATGGTTTTCACTGGTGATCGGCGCGGCCCTTGTGCTCATGGGAATCTGGCTGCTTCTGGGCAATCATCTATCCATTTCCTTTACCCAGCGGATCAGCAGCAAAATCGGTGATCCCAGACAGGTCAGCCTGAAAGGTTTTTTCCTCTTCGGTGTTGCTTATGCCATTACTTCTCTGGGCTGTACGCTGCCGATTTTTCTTATGGTTATCGGTGGTGCGATTGCCTCTGGGGATTTTGTTGAAGGCATGATACAATTTATCAGCTATTCCCTGGGTATGGGAGCTGTTCTTCTGGTGTTGACGCTTGGCATGGCCTTCCTGAAAGAGGGCTTGGTGGTCGGTAAGCTGAGAAGCGTCATGCCGCACATTCAGAAAATCTCCGGGGTTTTTGTCATTCTAGCCGGTCTCTATACCATCTATTTCTGGGTGTCGAAGATGATGGATGCCCCATAAGAACAAGGCGGATTAGCAGTGGAATTTGTCCTCTCTTTCACCCGGATCGGCACCATTCTTCTCTATCTGCTTACCGGTCTCGCTCTGGCAGCCGGCTGCATCGGCGCAGTCAATCTATTTACTGCACGAGCTGTTGGCAACCGTCTGAACTCTTCTCTGCTCCTTTTTATAAACACTGTTTTTTTATTGGGTTTATTACTGATCTGTTGGTTTCATTACCAGATCTATGTTCAACTGCCCCTGGAATTGCCCGCACATTTGATCGATTGGTTGAATCGGTACCTGGAATCGGCTGCCGGTCGTTCTTCACACGGGATACCACTTTACGATCCTGATAATCCGCCCAGATACCTGATCCCTTTCTGGATTGAAAATGAGAAATACTATTTCTGGTTCTTCTGTTATGCAGTTATGGCCCATATAGGTTTCCTGCGACTTACGAACCATCGGCTGCGCGGATTACTTCTTGTTATTCTTGCCGTTCAGGTACTGATACTCTTTGTTTTTGCCGACCCATTTGCCAGTCCGCTCCCATCTTTTTTCAACAGTTATCTGCCATGGATAAACGGAACTCTTACAGACATGGAGAGGATAGGTCTCTTTATGCGTCTCTATTCAAAGATGACCTTCTACTATAATGCCTCCTATATGTGGCTGCATCCACCCATGCTCTTTCTTTCCTATGGCGCGATTACCGTAACCTTTGTTACTTCGGTGTTCATGTTGTTTGACCGAAGGGTTCTTGAAGTTGAAAAGATGGGCTATGATTTTGCCAAATTCGGTTATGTGATGTTGACTTTGGGCATGCTGCTCGGTTATCCCTGGGCATTGAAGGCCTGGGGTCCAAACTGGTGGTGGGATCCGAAGATCTGCAGCTCGATCATGATGTGGGCCATCTATTCCACCTTTATGCACACCCGTTTGTATGGCAACAGGGCGTCAATGTGGTATTTTACCTCTATTCTCGGAATTGTCTGCTTTGGTGCAATGATCTTTACTTTTGTCAGTTCTTTTCTGTTTCCTGGAGAGCATACGTTTCAGTAGTGGTCCAATGAACAATACAGGTTGATGAAAATGAAACCCAAAGGCTCCTATGATTATTACCTGATCCTGGCGACCTGTGTTGTGCTGGCGATCATTTCCGTTATCTGTATATACGGGATGTTTGCCTTTAAGTTTGCCCAGATCCAGCAGACAGCTCCCGACGTTAAAGCGGCCTACATGAACGGGATGAACCTGTTGGTTTCACCATTTATCATCGGTTTAATTCTATTGCTGTGCATCTGTGTTCCAAAGCGGTTGCTGCCTGTGAGATGGTTGAATATTTTTACAGCAGCCCTTCTAACCGCTACAGTCTTGGTCGGTGTTGTCTGGGGCTTGCTTACGGCATTAAAAATCAGTCTTGGCGTCACTCTGATTCTCCAACTCATTGTACTGGTTATGGCTGTCTGCGGCAGTGAGCACCTCAATTTCGAGAAAAAAGGCTACTGGCAGCGAGTCGGCTCGTCGGCCCTACATCTAGGTCTGGTTTTATTTATCTTCGATCTTTTCTTCCATCAGAACAGAACGTTACATCTATTTCTCTTCTGGCTGACGACCACTACAACTGTTGCGGGAATGGTCGGCTGCTTTTACGCAGAGGCTATCGGGCATTTCGCTGCCCGGATTTTAACAGGGCAAAGTTCTTCCGGCCGGCAGAAGAGCAATGGGAAAGCGGAGTGATTGGAATGAAGCGAACCATTCTTTTTTCAACTCTGATAGCCGTTGTCATCACAATCGGTTTTCTGCACTTTTTCACACCCGCGGACAAGATTTTTTTTCACGATACCTACCGCCGTTTGAGCTATTTTCCCATTGTTCTAGGGGCCATATGGTTCGGAGTCAAGGGGGGTGTCCTCCTGGCTGTTTTATCCTCAGTTGCCTTTATTCCCCACCTGCTTCTCTATGCCGGACATGGCGTTCAAAACTATTTCAGCGAGCTGACCGAGATTGTTCTCTATGTATGCGCCGGTATTGTTGTCGGTATCATAGCCGAACGGGAGCGGCAGCTGCGCATCGGCTATCAAAAGATTTCCTCCAGATTGGAAGAGTCCTATGAAAAACTCCATGAGGGTGCTGCCCAGCTTGTTCAGGCGGAAGAACAACTGGCAGCGGCTCAAAAAATGTCGGCTCTTGGTGAAATGGCAGCTACCCTGGCCCATGAGATTCGCAACCCGCTGAGCTCTATTCGGGGTACAGCGGAAATCTTGCTGGACGATTATCCGAAAGGCAATCCTAAAAGAGAGTTTGTGGAGATATTACTTAAAGAAACCGGTCATCTTGAAAAAACCCTGAAGAACACCCTTGATTTTTCCAAACCAGAAGCAAAAGACAGGGAAGAGACGGCTTCCATCAGCTCCCTGATTTCCAAACAGGAAAAGTTACTAGGACCGCGGTTGAAGAAAGAGCATATCCAATTGACGTGTCAAGGTCTTGAAAACGGGAATAATTTTCTGGTACCGGAATCCCGGATCAGTCAGGCCTTGCTGAATTTGCTGATGAACTCAATTGAGGCTCTGTCGGACGACAGCAGAAAAAAGAACGTGGCTGGGGATCGGAAACACGAGCATAGCGGGACTGCCTTCAATGCACGTATTGAAGTAAGACTTGAAGTGAAGGATGATGGCTGCCGGGTGTTTATTCTCGACAATGGGCCAGGTATCGACCTGGATAATAAAGAGGACATCTTTGAACCCTTCTTTACCAGTAAGAAGGAGGGCACCGGCCTGGGACTTGCCATCAGCCGGAAAATCGTTGAGAGTTACGGAGGGAGTCTGATGCTGACGGACAGCGATCTTGGTGGCACCTGTTTTGAACTCTTTATGCCTATGCAATGGAGTGAAGACTATATGGCGCAATATATGATGAAAGGGCGGGGAGAGACAGGGGAGATTGAGGGCAATGGCTGAAACAATACTGCTGATTGATGATGACCGTTCTCTATTGCGGGTTACCGAATACAATCTGAGCCAGAGCGGATTTCGTGTTATCACAGCCGATTCGGGTACAGAGGGTTTGGACCTGTTTGAACAATCATTGCCGGATATGGTGATCACCGATCTGCAGCTTGGCGACATGAACGGTCTTGAACTGTTGGATGGTATGAAAGAGATGGCTCCCGCTATACCAGTAATTGTCATCACGGCTTTTGGTTCCATCAAAATTGCCGTTGAGGCCATGCAGCGGGGAGCGTTTCATTTTTTGACCAAACCCTTTGACCGCGATGTGTTAAGGCAAAGCTGCCGGCGAGCCCTTGAAGTGGGAGCACTGCAGACCCAGAAAGATCTATTGGTCGAGGAAGTTAACCGTCTATCCGGCGTCCATGGGATGGAGACGGCCAGCTCGACGATGGCCGAACTGCTATCAACAGCCGTCAAAGCTGCCGAAAGCGAAGCCGCTATTCTCATTACCGGTGAATCGGGTACGGGTAAAGAGCTGTTGGCCCGCCTGATTCATCAACGAAGTTCCCGAAAAGACAAGGTGATGGTCAGCGTCAATTGTGTGGCCTTGCCCCCCGATCTTATCGAGAGTGAACTGTTCGGTCATATCAAGGGAGCGTTCACAGGGGCAACCGGTCACCGGAAGGGCCGTTTTCAGGCGGCAGATCACGGCACCCTCTTTCTGGATGAGATTGGTGAAATGCGTTTTGATCTGCAGGCCAAGTTGCTGCGGGTTCTGCAGGAAGGAGAAGTAGAACCGGTGGGCTCAGACAGGGCGGAAACGGTTGATGTCAGGCTCATTGCGGCCACCAATAAGAATTTACAGGAGGAGATCGAGCAGGGCAGGTTTCGGGAAGATCTCTATTATCGCCTCTGTGTAATTCCACTGTATCTGCCGCCGCTCAGGGAAAGGAAGGAGGACATTGAGGCCCTGGCAAACCATTTTATGAAAAAGATAGGGATGGGTGGTGATGTCTCTTTAACTCCAGAAGCTGTGGAGCTGCTCAAACGATATCACTGGCCCGGTAATATTCGAGAATTGCAGAATGTGATTGAACGTTCGATGATTCTGCGAAGCTCAAACGAGATCCGGGCCAAAGATCTGAAGTTGACGGATCATGCGAACGCTTCCCGGTCAAGATTTTTATTGCCGTCTGACGGTCTTGATCTCATTGAGGTTGAGAAAGATCTGATCAGACAGGCACTGGTGAAGGCTGGCAATAATCAGTCAAAGGCCGCCCGCCTGTTGTCTATTCCCCGTCATGTCCTGCTTTACAGGTTGGAAAAGTATAACCTGAAGTAGATTTGGATCAGGGTTTCGCAATCGTTTGGCATTCGGTCGTTGATACAACAACATCTGCCCTGTTGACTTCACGGATTTCATACTCAGCGCAACGCAGTGTGGTTGCGCTGAAATCCGCTTGTCGCCTCACATCTGCATCTGTATCGATACTCTTGGTGCTCAAACGACAGCAGAATTGAGGTTGGATATGATCAGCCGGTCATGGCTGGTCAGGAAGAATCGCCTTTTTCCCTTGTCATCATTTCCATTCTTCCAAATCTGCTGTCGGGTCGACGATAGATCGGATAGGCCAGGCTACGGATATGGGTGATGACATCGATAATATCATCATCCGATAGAATATGTTGCCATTGGGGCATGATGTGGGAAAAATGCATGGATCTGCCGCCGAACTTAATGATCATGAACAGTCGCCTATCGGGTAGTCTGTTCATAAAAGTGCCGTCGGCATGGACCCTTGGCCGCGGATCAAGTTGTTCATTTTTGTAACGGTCGCCATCTCCCGTGCCTAGTTGGCCATGACAGGGAACACAATACTGACGGTATATTTTGCCGCCGTTTTTCAGGTTCCCTGCCGCCATGACCGTATTTACAGACAGCAGAAGAAAGAGGACCGACAGGATAATAGGGATTGTCCGTTTCATGTCATGCTCTCATATTGTTACGTATGTTGCTTGCTTCCTATTAGTTTACAAAGACCGAGCTGAAGCAGGTCCCCCGCAACCGCAGCCGGCTGTTCCGCTGCCCATCCCAGGTTTGAGTCCGTAAGCTCTGGCCTTTTCATCTAAAACATCTATCAATTGATAAATCTGCTCGGTGACCATGGCAATCTTGGCCCGGTCCGGTTTTTCAGCCAGCAGTAGTTTGCTGTTCTCATCCTGTTTTTGAGCGAGTTCTTTTCTCAGTTCCACTGTATCTTTTAAAAATGCTGAAAAATTTTTCTGCCGAAGAGCATCCCGCTCCTCAAGTGTCAGCTGCTGTTTAGGGCTCTCGGTTTCCTGCGCCGTAACACTTTGCAGGGGAATGATTGTTGTGATCAGAATAATAGCTGTCAAAGTCAATACAATTTTTTTCATTGGTGTACTCCTCTCTTGGTACTGGATGTATTTGAGTTGTCCGGTTTCAGTTGTGAAGTCCGTTGTCTGTAATATGACCGTCCTGAACCCGGATGATCCGTTCTGCATAACGGCAGTTGTCACTGTTATGGGTGACCATGATAATAGTCAGCCCTTCTTCTTTATTGAGTGTGCGGAGCAATTTCATAATCTGCCCCGCTGTCCGGCTGTCCAAGTTCCCGGTAGGCTCGTCGGCCAGCAGGATAGTCGGCCGGTTGACAATAGCCCTGGCAATGGCAACCCGTTCCTGTTCACCGCCGGACAACTGGTCCGGCAGTCTGTCACCTTTATCATCTAGACCGACCTTGTTCAGGACGTTTTTGGCCAGTTGAACCTGCTTCTTGTTGCTCAGCCCGGTTGTAGCCATGGGCAGCATGATGTTTTCGGCAACGGTGAGATAGCCGATAAGCTGAAACGATTGAAAGACAAAACCGACATATTCGTTTCGAAAGTCGGCTCGCTGTTCACTGGAAAGATTATAGATGTTGAGGCTGTCGATGAGCAGTTTGCCGTCTGTGGGACGGTTGAGGCCGCCGAGGATGGAAAGAAGCGTTGATTTTCCCGACCCGGATTGACCGACAACCGCGACGAATTCGCCGTCATCAACGGCGAAATCCATCTGCCTGATGGCCGTTTCCGTATTATCGCCAATAACATATTCTTTGGTAATGTTATTGATCTCTATCAGGTGGTTGACCGGCTCTGTCAATTGGCTGGTATTCATGGTTGTAGTATCCTCTATTATAAGGCCCGTAAGGCTACGCTCGGGTCAAGCCGGCTGCCTTTTCTGGCAGGTTGGAAGCTGGCAATGATCGACAGGGAAATGGACAGGGCAACGATGATGGCAGCCGGAAAACTATCGATTCCGGAAAAGATCATCTGTGGAAACAGCAGCGGCAGTACCGTCCTGGCGATAATATTGCCGATAAGCAGGCCGCCAAACCCGCCGACCAGCCCGACCAGTGCCGCCTCCAGCAGGATAATCTGCAGGACATGGCTCTGCCGAAAACCAATGGCTCGAAAGATGCCGATTTCCCGGGTCCGTTCATTGACCGAACCCATAGTGGTCACAAAGACCAGCAGCGAACCGATACAAACCACAAGCCCGGAGATGCCGTAGCTGAATGTTTTAAACATCTCTATGGACTGCATTTTTGCCATCACAGCCTGTCTGAGGGCGGTCACCTTGGCACCCGGGAATTTCTCCGAGATCTGAAGCACCATATCGCTGATCGGGCAGTCGCGACAGAAGGCTGCGATTTCCACCATGGTGATTTTTCCCTGTTTGCCGAGGATCTTCTGAACAGCAGGGAGATGGCCTATGATAATGTGGTCTTCACTGGAGCCGGTTGGCATTAGAACACCTGCGACCGTCAGACTGTACCCTGGTAACTCGAGGGTGTCTCCCGGTTGCAGAGCAAGTTTTTTTGCCGCTTCCGCACCGATAACAACTTCTTGTTCCCCGGGCTTATTCCCCTGTATATTCCACCAGGTTTTCAGGTCAAATTCCACATTCGGGTCAACTCCCATTATAAGAACCTCTTTTCCTTTGACACGGACAGCCCCGAGTACTTTAGGGGCAACGGCACCCAGGTTTCGTTTGGCCTCAATTGTATGAATATTACCGATTCGCTGTTCATCAAACTCATTGAGTTGGTACGAAACACCGCCAACCTGGATATCTCCATAGCTGAGGCTGAGGTTGTCGCTTTTCGGGACCATCACGATATTTGCACCGAACCGGTCAAGTTTTTCTTCCAGGGAAACACTCATGCTGCGGGTAATTGACAGCAGAGTTACGATAGTACCGATGCCGATGAACAACCCGAGAATCACAAAAACGACTTTGGCCTTGCGACGCAGCAGATTGCTCAAAGTGATATTATAAAGCTTCAAACTCTTTCTCCTTTTTCAGATTAGCCAGTCTCTGCCGATGACTGATCACGTTGAGTTGAATAATTCCGGTTGCTACCTGGGAGAGCTGATTGGTTACAGCATGCGGCTTGGTTTGTTCTCTGTTGAATGTCAGGATTAGCCGTTGGTTCTCGCTGTCTCTGTTGACTCCGGTCACTCCTTTAATAGCCGTTATGGCAGCTATGGTATCGGGTGTGAGTACAGTGTCGTCTTTAAGACGATAAATAATGTCATCGAGGTGCCGGTTTTTTAAAAACGCTGCCATCTGCGGTAAAACAGCAGCAGATACCAGAACAACGACAGCCACGGAAAAAATTGTCAGAAGCCGCCCAAGGCTGAAGAAACGCTTTTTCACACCCAGAACTTTTTCCCTTTTTGTTCTGTATTTTTCCAGATCATATTCCATGGTTCTTTCCATATTCTTGTTGGGTGGATTCGGGTTAGCTTTTAAATTCGCAATACCAGCTGTTGGTATTAATGTCGTTCATGGAGATGATCAGTTTGTCTCCAACCACCTTTCTTTTGAGGGGTGCCGGATTGCAGCCGCCTTTGATGACATTGATCTTATTTGAGTCAAATTTCTGACCGCAGTTGATGCAGACCATCTTGTCACCTTCCTGCACATATCCCTTTCCCGATTGGAAACAGACGTCACAGGCATCAATTGCCGCACGGATAATGCCGTCTTTGCTCTTTAGGACAAAAAAGGTCACCATGGTGCCGTCGTCGGCTTTGACTTTAAAGTGATGCGCTTTACCGTCATTCACCTTTGATACCGGTATGGCAAGCTGCCTATTGACCGGTTGAAGGATCTGGGGCGACTTCTTGAAGAGGCTGAATCCTTTGAATCCAAGCCCTGAGTGGGATGGATTGGCCATTGCCAGAGAAACGATAAACAGGAAGGCCAAAAATATGTTTGTCTTCACTTTTCCTACTCCTTTGTTGGTGTGATCAACGTTGTCTTGTTTTCTTTTCCAATAATGCGGTTTAACAATCGCACCCAGGTCATACGGCTGGCACTGCACGGCCTTCGGCGATTGCAGTTTTGGCAAATTCTTGTTTGATTACTGGGTCGATTGTTTTCAGTGGCCTGCAGGCGCTTTGGTTTTACAGGACAACCCGGGCAACCAGTAATCTGTGTGGATGGAACCTCTTGGGCGGCAGCGATTGGGACCAAATAGCCCAATTCAAGCAAAACCGTCAAAGCTCCAATTACAATCATACTTCCATATCTTACATATGGCCGATCTGCTCTTTTTTGTTTGCTCTTCATCACCCTTGTCTACCGCAAACAAGATGCCAGGTTGGTCTACAGAATTAAATGCTTGGGGAAAAGGGTGTATGTATGTGCGCTCTTTTTGAAAAGATAAGTATTGTCAATATGATAAAGCTTGAATGGCTTGATTATCAATGAGAGATGCTTGCAAAAGTACAGCTGGGATAACGGGGAATGGCTGGTGAGTTGCAGAATATTCTTCAACCTTATTGTAGAATAATCTGCAGTTTGATTGGAATTCAGCCGGGATATTCAGTTTGTATAATGGAAAAGCCCTTTTTTCATTTCCGGATGTTCTTTCGGAAACGCGGAAACCGAAAGGGGCTGGAGTTATTTTGCCATATAATCAGTTGTTATTATTGAGGAAAATGTTTATAAAAGATGGCCCCTCTTTTGCATATAGAGTGTAAGGTCATATGTCGAGATAACTTTACCGTGGAGAGAATAAACTCTATTCAGGTTGTAACTGATCTGGATTTATTGGAGCAGAAAAGATGAAACGGATTTGTGTAGTTTTAGTTGTTTTAATTGGTGGTCTCTTTTTGAGTTGTTCGGTCTTTGCAGGGTCAATCAATTTTATTGACGATGATATCAATTTCCCTGGATACGATAATGAAAGCTACCCAAAAGATGAGTATCGAAAACCTAAGCTCTCCAGTATGGATGTGAGCTGGGATGATATCACCGGAGATCTGGAAAAGGTTGTCATCAACCTCCATACCTCGACAACCCGTCAGCTGTTCGACAGTTTGTTCATCAATACCGGATACGATGAAACCACTGACAACTGGGATGAGTGGGACTACTTTGTTCATGACGGAGGCGATAAGAAAGACTCGAAAACCGATGGTACCGTCCCAGGTGACGGGTTGTGGGCTGTCGATCCCAATTACGAGTACACAACCGTCAGAAAAAAAGGACGAAACGGGCACCCCAACGGTATAGACCTGGACTCCCTGAGTTTTATCAGTGTGTTTGATGCAACCCACAGCGGCTACACAATTACCTATGATTTTACCGACATGGGTATCAATGTCGGTTCATCCTTTTCCATGGCCTATTCACCCTGGTGTGCCAACGATATCATTCTCGCCACCTACGACTCGGGCCAGGAAGTTCCCGAACCGGCAACATTGCTGCTATTCGGTACGGGGTTGGCCGGTCTTGCCGCATATCGCTCCAGACGGAAAAAATAATTCATTCTCCTATCCTTACCACGTAGACAAAAAGCGGAGCCTGTCGGTTCCGCTTTTTTTATGATTTCCAATCCCTTCGGCATAATCCCTGCATATTGATAATCAATATTGTTAAGTCCGAGCCTTTCTCGACTTAACTGCCAGTACTAACAACCGGCCTCTTTCATTCATTTTCTCAGTTTACATTGGTGTAAACGTGAATATGGTCTGTGAGACAACCCAACAAACAATTTGCCAACCGAGGTTTAAAAGCGAAAATGAACAATATTACCCTTGTTGTCAGTGTTTTGCTGTTTTCACTTCTGGTCTTTCCTCTTACTGTCCAAACGGGAGCAACAACCGTAAAAAAGAAACAAAGACCCAATCGTCTGATAAACGAGAAAAGCCCCTATCTCCTCCAGCATGCCTATAACCCGGTCGACTGGTATCCATGGGGAGATGAGGCCTTTGAAAAGGCCAGGCGGGAGGGAAAAGCGATCTTTCTCTCCATCGGATATTCGACCTGCCATTGGTGCCACGTGATGGCCCATGAGTCGTTTGAAGACCCGGCTATCGGTGCACTGTTGAATAAATATTTTGTCTGTATCAAGGTGGACCGTGAAGAGCGGCCGGATATCGACCAGGTATATATGGCAGCAACCCAGGCAATGACAGGGTCCGGCGGCTGGCCAATGTCTGTCTTTCTCTTTCCCGATGGCACTCCGTTTTATGCCGGCACCTATTTCCCGCCTAAGGCCAAATATAACCGTCCTGGGTTTGCTGAGATAATCGAAGCGATTCAGAAAGCCTGGCAAACCGAGCGTGAGTCGTTACGACGATCAGCCGATTCCATTACCGATCATCTCAAGAAGATGTCGGCTGATGATTTCTCTGAAAACCTTGATCCTGCCTGGATGGATGAAGGGCTTGTCATGGCTGAAAAAATCTATGATCACCGCTATGGTGGCTTCGGTACAGTCAATAAATTTCCTCGACCGGTTGTTTTTGATTTTCTCCTTCGTTATTTCAACAGAACCGGGAATCAGAGTGCTTTGGATATGACGGAAAAAACACTTGCAGCCATGGCGGATGGTGGTATTCATGATCAGCTTGGAGGCGGTTTTCATCGTTATTCCGTGGATCCCATCTGGCGGGTGGCCCATTTTGAGAAGATGCTATATGATCAGGCCCAGTTGATTCCCAGTTATCTCGATCTGTATCTGGTTACCGGTAAAGAGCGGTATGCGGAAGTTGCCGATAAAACAATCCGCTATGTCATACGTGATCTGGGCGATGAGAACGGAGGATTTTATTCCGCCGAGGATGCTGATTCGGCAAATCCTTACAGGAATGGGGAAAAAACCGAAGGAGCCTTTTACCTGTGGCGGCTCGAAGAGATAGAAAGCTTGCTTGGCAGGGAACGGGCCGATCTTGTTGCCTATATTTATGGCTTGGAAGACAAGGGTAACACACTTGATGATCCGCAGGATGAATTTGGTGATACCAATGTCTTCTTCCGTCGGGCAGGTGTAAAAAAGGCGGCAGCCAAATTCAATATTCCTGAGGATAAAATCAAGGAGATTCTGGAAGAATCGGAAAAACGCCTCTTTGAGCAGCGGCAGCAGCGGAGCCGCCCCCACCTGGATGATAAAATTATAACCGGGTGGAACGGATTAATGATCTCCGCACTGGCGAAAGGTGCGACTGTCCTGGATAGTACCGAATATCTTCAGAGGGCCAATGATTGTGCTGAATTTTTATTGACGAATCTTTTGGTCAAAGACCGTTTGAAGCGGCGGTATAGAGATGGTGATGTACGGTTTTCTGGCACACTCGAAGATTACGCTTTCCTGATCCAGGGACTTCTTGACCTGTATGAAGCGAGTCACGATCCCAAACGGTTGCGTCAGGCAATCAGACTGATGAAAATCCAGATAGAGCTGTTTGAGGATGAACGGGGTGGTTTTTTTGACGCGGTGCAATCGGATGATCTGATTGTACGGATGAAAGGGGAGTATGACGGCGCCGAACCGGCCGGGAACTCGGTTTCCGCTTTGAATCTATTACGGTTGGCGAGAATTACAGGTGAACAGCAATGGCTTGATCTGGGCCGCTCTACCATTCAGGCCTTCGGCTCACATCTGAAAAAACATCCATCAGCCATGGTCCTGATGCTCTCGGCCCTTGATTTTTATCTGGATAAACCGCGTCAGATTGTTGTGGCTGGCAACCCTGAAAATGAGGATACCCGGACTCTGTTGCAGACTGTACAATCCAAATACCTGCCCAATACCATTGTCCTGCTGGCTGATGGTGGCAATAATCAACAGTTGCTCAGTTCTTTTCATCAGTTTATCAGTTCAGTCGAAAAAGTGGACGGACGGGCAACAGCCTATGTGTGTGAAGATTTTGTCTGCCAGTTGCCAACCAATGATATTGTACAGTTGGAAGAGAATCTGTCAAAAAGAAGGTGAGAAAACTGCTCCCGGATTTTATTAAACTCAAAAAACAAAAGATCGGAGTCTGGTGCTATCCTGCCACAATTTTCGGCTTTGCAATGACTGAAGCGACTTGGTGTCGTTGCGAGGGAACAAGGTGACTGTGGCGATCTTATGACCGGCTTTTGTTGATTTGATTACCCATAATACCCAGCCAAATACGAGGTATTGTCGATTTTCCAGTCTAGCCACCGGTCAAGGATCATTCCTTTTTGGAGAGCAATCTACAGCCTTGTTCAAGTATTTTTTGGCTTGAAGAAAATATCTGGACCCATACCCGTGATCCTTGAAATACGTCTGTCAAACCGACAGCACCTCTTTCACTGTCAAGGCTGAGAATCACGGTAATCAACATATTGAACCATCACAATCTTCAAATGCAGGCTTATACCGGATGAACCAAACTCGATTACTGTATCTCACCGCGGACAGCCCGTGCCGGTTTGAGTTTACCTTTGATCCGTTTTTTACCGAATTTGACCTTCTCATTGAAAATTTCGCCTGAACCGCACAACCGCCAGGAATGGTATGGGGTTGGAGTGGTATGCGGAAAGAACAGGGTGTCAATATAGGGTTCCGTTCCTTTTTGCCTGATTGAATAGAGTTCATCATTTGACGGCATTCGCCAGTCGGAGAAACCACCGAATTTCTGGCTGTTCAGCTCGCCAATCAGCTGTTTTTCAGCTTCAGTGTATGTGAGCAAGCGGTTCTTATCATGAACCGAACCATCAGTGGTTTTTACCTCCCAGATCAACTGGGTGGTATTATCTTTCACCATGGCCCATGTCTTGGCATTATCTGGAAGAGCTTTGCCCTGGGCATCGAGTTTTGTGAACTTGTTTTTTTCTGTACCATAACAAAATGATGCGGTAACAAGAAGTGAGATAAGGACTATACATAGACGAGTGATGGGTTTCATTGTTTTGCTCCATTGGTTTAATCTTCTGCCACAATGTGGTATTGTTATAGATGTGGTGGAGTAATGCAACAAAATTTATTTAAATATTGAAAAAATAGTATTGTGGTAAATATTGGGTAAAGGTTTGGTAAAGAACAGGCGGATATCTTGAAAAAGACAAGAGAACTGGTTCATTTAATACCGGTGATCGGGTAAACCGGTGGGCTCAGGGTTGTCGTGCTCGTGCCTGCCGATCTTTCTATCACCGGGTGTGGGTTTCATAATGAGATGGTTAAGCCGTCGACAATTTTTAGTTGCAACAGGATGTCTGTTTGCCGGGCAGTTTGGCGGCTGGACGACGATGGCTATTGGCCGGTCGAAAAAAAGAGGGTTTCAGTCCGTCCGGTTCGGAGCTCTCAGTGACTCCCATATCAATGTACAAGGTGTCGATAACTGGTTAATGGGAGAATCCAGTTCTGATTGCCTGTCTGCCACTGTTTGTGCCCTCAACGCACTTGGGCTTGATTTTGTCCTTATCTCCGGGGATCTGCTTCATCAGAACGTTCCCGAAAATCTGGTCCAAGCTAAAAATATTCTTGATACACTCACACCTCCCTACTTTGTAGTCGCTGGCAATCATGATTATTCAACCACAAGCCGTGGCAGGCAGCATTTAAGCAGCAACACCGATTGTATTACCAATTTTATCCAAACCTTTCAGGGCCATGGATACGATACATCGGGTCGGCGATACTGGGCCGCGCAGGTAGGTGAAAGACTGCGTCTAATTGGGCTTGATGGTTGCCTTTGTGGGCAGAGTGTGGAATACGGCGGCTACCTGCCAGAGGGTCAGCTGGACTGGCTGAACGACCAGCTTGCCGGCCACAGGGACGATTTGCATGTTATCATGGTTCACCACAATCTGGTTTATTGGGGTAACGACCATCTCAGCAAGAGAGGGCGATGGTTCAGCCTTGATAACAGCAGCGAAGTGCGTCAGATTCTGGAAGCTCACAACGCAAATGTCTATGTTGTGATCTCGGGACATCGGCATATTGGACTAAGAGCAAGGCGATTGAACGATATCGATTACCTGACCCTGCCGTCTATCAATTCCTACCCGATGCGATACACCATTTTTGACCTGAATAGGAATGAACTGAAGTGGAAAACGATCCCTGTTCCTATTGAACCACAACTGCATCGAAAGGCAAAATCGAACTTGATCAATGCTGACTGGATTGAGTCGCTGAACAAGATGGATCTGGATCAGATTCTCAGGTTTTATGAGAACAATATTCAAACGACCGGGCGGTTTGTATTATAAAGAGGTATGCTGAACAGGCTTTCCAGATCAATACGGAGATAGTCGATGAACAAAAAAAGACAGATCATCAAATCCTTTATTCCCAAAGCGGTTTTGAAACCCATGACTGAGGAGGCCTTCAGAGCGGTGCCACCGAATTACCGGAATGACGGTCTGATCGGTATCAGCAAATTCCCGTTCCGTATCGGTCGGGAGTCCCGAATTAAGAGGGTCAAAGGGGAGTTGGTCCGGCTTGAGCGGCCAAAATATAAAGATGGGGTGGAGCCGACAAACGACCTCTACCTGATCGACCATGGTCATAAGCTCAATATTTCACGAATACATCTCAAGATTGAACTGGTCGACGGAGAATATCATATTGTCGATCGGGGAAGTGTCTGCGGGACAAAGGTGGAAGGTGAAAATATCGGCGGAGATGAGCAACTGGGAAGGGCTGTACTCAAAGATGGAGATATGGTTTCCATTGGCTGCTATTCAACTCCATATGTGTATGAGTTTATCTGCCTCGATATTTAATTAAGAAATGAACAAACAGATTTTGCCACAGCGGTCCTGTGCGAAAAGGGGAGTATGAATAGCTACTCGGCTTCATTGATAGCCTGGACCATTAAAAGCGCCTGCCTGGTGGCTTTCACATTATGAACGCGGAGTATCGAGGCTTTTTTCATAGCGCCGATAGCCGAGACAACGGCTGTGGGCAGATCCCTGTCCGTGACATCGAGCCCGGTGATATCACCGATAAACCGTTTTCTTGAGTGACCGAGAAGCAGGGGTAACTCAAGTTTATGAAACCTCTCAAGATGTTTGAGAATGGAAAGGTTGTGTTCCAGTGTTTTACCAAACCCAATTCCGGGATCGATTGTAATCCGCTGCCGATTGATCCCCTGATCTTCAAGCTCCTTCAATCGGTCACCAAAAAACTGTAAAATATCAGTGACCACGTTTCCATAATACGGATTGACCTGCATATTGCCCGGTGTGCCCTGCATATGCATAATAATAAGGGGTACATTGATTTTGGCGGCAAACCCGATCATTTCCGGGTCGTGGCTTAGGGCAGAGATATCATTTATGATATTGGCTCCGCTGTCGAGGGCTTCTCTGGCGATTTGTGCCTTGGTCGTGTCGATGGAGATAGGCAGCTTGGGAAAACGGCTTCGAATGGTTTTGATAACCGGAATGACTCGCTGTCGTTCTTCATCCAGGCCAACCGGCTGGGCAAAGGGCCTGGTCGACTCACCACCCACATCGACGATATCGGCACCGTCTTTTACCAGCATTTCGGTCTGCCGGATGCAGTCGTCGACGGAAGTGAAAAGTCCTCCATCAGAAAAGGAGTCGGGCGTCACATTGAGGATGCCCATGATTTGCATGATCGATTCTCCTCAGGCTGGATTTCTCACAAGAGATCCGGGCTAGGCGGCAGGCTCAGCGCCGCCGGGATTGATCTGTTCGGATGACGCATCAGGTGCCGGAGAAGCTGGTGGCGGTTCCGAGGGGTTGTTACCATCATCAGACTGTTCATTCGGTCTCAACTCTGCGATGATACTGTTGATATCATCCAGCATGATGGTCTCTTTCACCAGAAGCTCCTGAGCAACCTTGGTCAGGATGTCCTTGTTGGTGGTCAGCAGGTCGGTGACCCGTTCAGAGGCGGCCAGAACGATGTTTTTTACTGCCGCATCGATCTGTTTGGCAGTATCTTCACTGAAATCTCGATGCTGGGCAATCTCTCTGCCAAGGAAGATCTGTTCCTCTTTCTTCCCATAGGTGAGTGGACCAAGATCCTCGCTCATTCCCCATTCGCAGACCATTTTTCGGGCCAGGTCCGAGGCCCGCTCCAGGTCATTGCCGGCCCCTGTGGTGATTTCGTCGAAAACGATCTTTTCGGCTATCCGACCGCCAAACAGGATACAGATTGAATTCTCAAGATATTTCTTCGAATGGGTATACTTTTCATCAATCGGCAGCTGCATGGTAAGGCCGAGTGCTCGTCCCCGAGGAATGATGGTCACCTTGTGGATAGGATCGGTATCCGGCAGCAGCCTGGCTACCAGGGCATGCCCCGCTTCGTGGTAGGCAGTAATCTCTTTTTCCTTTTCGGTAACGATCATCGATTTACGTTCAGCGCCCATCATGATCTTGTCCTTTGCCCGTTCCAGCAGGTCCAGAGTGACCTTCTGCGCCCCTTCACGGGCAGCCATCAGAGCGGCTTCATTAACAAGATTTTCAAGATCAGCTCCGGAGAAACCGGGAGTTCCCCTGGCAACAATAGCCATATCTACATCGGGAGCAAGTTTTGTTTTCTTGCCATAGATCTCCAGAATTTTTTGCCGTCCGCCGACATCTGGAATGGGAACAACAACCTGACGGTCAAAACGACCGGGTCGCAAAAGAGCAGGGTCGAGGACATCGGGTCTGTTGGTGGCCGCGACGATTATCACGCCTTCACTGGACTCAAAACCATCCATTTCAACCAGAAGCTGGTTCAGGGTCTGTTCGCGTTCGTCGTGCCCGCCGCCCAGACCGGCGCCCCGATGTCGTCCAACAGCGTCAATTTCATCGATGAAAATGATACACGGCGCGTTCTTTTTTCCCTGGGTGAAGAGATCTCGAACCCGGGAAGCACCAACACCGACAAACATCTCAACAAAGTCAGAGCCGGATATGGTGAAAAAAGGGACATCAGCCTCACCGGCGATTGCTTTGGCAAGCAGCGTTTTACCTGTACCGGGAGCACCCATAAGTAAAACACCCTTGGGAATCCTGCCGCCGAGTTTTGTGAATTTCTGAGGCTCTCTGAGAAAATCGATGATCTCTTCAAGCTCCTCTTTGGCTTCTTCAATACCGGCAACATCTTCAAAGGTTACCTTGGTTTCTCCCTGCTCCATCAGCTTCGCCCGGGTTTTGCCAAAAGAAAGGGCTCCGCCCTTGCCGCCGCCCTGCATCTGTCGCATGAAAAATATCCAGACACCAATGAGCAGGAGCATGGGAAACCAGGACACGAAAATTGTCATAAACCAGGACTCTTTCTGAGTCCCTTTGACGGTGATATCGACGCCTGACTTTCGCAAAGTAGGGATCAGATCTTTGTCAGCCATTGGGTAGACGGTCTGAAAGGGCTTGCCGTCCTTCAGATTCCCTGAAATAACATCACCATCAATCTTGACCTGGCGAATAGCGTCTGATTCGACACTGGCCATGAACTGGCTATATGTGAGCGAGGTCTTGTGTCCCGCTGGTTTGTTAAAAAGATTGAAGAGCAGGATCATGGTCAAACCGATTACCAGCCACATGCTCAGGTTTTTATAAAATGTATTCAAAGGAACCTCCGATGCTTCCTGTTGTCTGTGTTACCCGTTGCCAAACCGTTTTGATAAATAGCGTGCGCCATACTTCTTTACGGTTATCTAATAGTAAAACATCTTTGATCAATGTCGAGCCCTGCTACTCTTTTTTCTTCCGGGTCAATAGAAAACAAAAAATGAATGTTCATCAACCCGCATTTTTCATCCGTTCAGACGCCGTCGTCTGGACTGACCTTTGGTGCTCTTTTCAGTGCCCCCTTGAGGGGTAGGCAGTTTGTAAACAACACCTTGTTGATCACTATTAACTCTATCCTTAAACCATCAAATCATTAAATTATTGTATATAAACTGTTCATGAGAAATGCGGGTTAGGCAAAATACTGCACAGGTTGAACGCCCAAAGTGGTTTCCCTCATTTCTTTTATCGAGGTAACCACCGAAATGGCGCCGGCAGCCGTCGTTGTATACGGAATGTGGAGCTCCAGAGCAGCCCTGCGTATTGAGTAGGAGTCGTCGGTAGTGCGTTTACCCATTGAGGTGTTGACTACCCAGCAAATCTGGTTGTCCTGTATCTTGTCAAGGATATGGGGTCTGCCTTCTGATATCTTATTGATTTTGATGCAGTCGATATCCTTGTCCTGAAGATAATGGGCTGTTCCCTTGGTGGCAACCAGGGAGAAACCAAGGTCGACCAGCCGGCTGGCCACATCAACAATGGCGGGCTTGTCTCCGTCGCGCACACTTAAAAAGACGGTTCCGCTTTCCGGCAGGGTATCGCCTGCGGCAAGCAGAGCTTTGGCAATGGCCAATCCCAAGTTGTCGTCGATACCCATGACCTCACCGGTCGACTTCATCTCCGGGCCGAGCAGGGTGTCGACATTCTGGAACCGGTCAAAGGGAAAGACCGCTTCCTTAACGGCCCAGTGATCAATCTCAACCTCCATTGTCAGGCCCAAGTCGGTAAGCTTCTTGCCAAGCATCACTTTGGTAGCCAGTTTGGCCAGTGGAACACCGGTGGCCTTTGAGACAAAGGGCACGGTCCTGGACGCCCGGGGATTGACTTCAAGGACGTACAGGGTCTCGTCCTTGACGGCAAACTGGACATTCATCAGGCCGATGACGCCAAGTTCCTGGGCCATGGACCGGCTGGCATCTTTAATTTCTTCAATAAGCTCGGAAGACAAAGTGTGGGGAGGCAGGACACATGCGGAGTCGCCGGAATGTATCCCCGCTTCCTCAATATGCTGCATAATACCGCCGATTACCGTGGTGTTGCCGTCGGAGATGGCATCGACATCGATTTCGATGGCATCTTTTAAGAACTTGTCGAGCAGTACCGGGTGTTCGGCAGAGGCGATGCCGGGTAGGGCCATGAAATCCTTGACCTGCTGGTCATTGTATACAATACGCATATCTCTACCGCCAAGTACATAGGACGGCCTGACGACAATAGGATAACCGATGCGTTTGGCGGATTCCAGAGCTTCTTCAAGGGTGTCGACAGTGTCGTTTTCCGGCTGTTTGAGTCCCAGCTTCTTTAAAAACGATTGAAACCGTTCCCGGTCTTCAGCCCGGTCAATGGCATCGGGTGGTGTACCGATAATAGGGACTCCGGCTTTTTCAAGGTCAACGACCAGATTGAGCGGTGTCTGGCCACCAAACTGAACGATGACACCGGAGGGTTTTTCCTGCTCAATGATGTTGAGGACATCTTCCAACGTAAGCGGCTCAAAGTAGAGTTTGTTGGAGGTATCATAATCGGTGGAAACGGTCTCCGGGTTAGAGTTGACCATGATCGATTCGATGCCGATTTCCCGTAACGCGAATGAGGCATGTACGCAGCAGTAGTCAAACTCGATGCCCTGACCGATTCGGTTCGGGCCGCCGCCCAGGATGATGACCTTTTGGTCATCGCTTGATCCGGCCTCGTTTTCCTGTTCGTAGGTCGAATAATAGTAGGGCGTGTATGATTCAAACTCGGCGCCGCAGGTGTCGACCAGCTTATAGACCGGCAGAATGGACAGCTTTTTGCGCAGATCTCTGATTGTTTCTTTTGAAGTGTTGGTCAGATGGGACAGTTGATGATCGGAGAAACCGTACTCCTTGCATTTTCTTAAGAAAAAACGATCAAGGCCGTCGTAACCAACCTCAATGATACGATTTTCCAGCTCCACGATCTGCTTCAGGTTCTGGAGAAACCAGGGATCGATCCAGGTCAGCTCAAAAAGCTGTTGTACGGACATACCCCGTTTTAATGCTTCGTGAACAAAGCCAACCCTTTTGGAATGGGGTTTCCGAAGTCCCGCTTCCAGATCTTCAACTTCCAAATGGCTTTGACTCTCCTTGCCGTCGCCGCCGAAACCAAAGCGGCCGGTCTCCAGAGAACGCATGCCTTTCTGGAAAGCCTCTTTAAAGGTGCGGCCGATAGCCATAGTTTCGCCCACGGATTTCATCGCTGTTGTCAGGATATCTTCGGCTTCAGGGAATTTTTCGAAAGTCCAGCGAGGAATTTTAACAACGCAGTAATCGATGGTGGGCTCGAATGAGGCATAGGTCTCCCTGGTGATATCGTTCTTTATTTCATCGAGAGTAAAACCGACCGCCAGTTTGGCGGCAATTTTGGCGATGGGGAAACCAGTGGCTTTAGAGGCCAGGGCAGAGCTTCTCGAGACCCGGGGGTTCATTTCGATCACCATCAGTTCACCGTCTTTTGGGTTAACGGCAAACTGGACATTGGAACCGCCCGTTTCAACTCCAATCTCTCGTATGATGGCAATTGCCGCATCCCGCATATCCTGATACTCCCTGTCGGTCAGGGTCTGAGCCGGCGCTACGGTGATGGAGTCGCCGGTATGGACACCCATGGCATCCATATTTTCAATGGAGCAGATAATGACCACATTATCTTTGGAATCCCGCATCACTTCAAGCTCATACTCTTTCCAGCCAAGCAGGCTCCGCTCGAGCATAACTTCTGTGGTCATGGACAGATCGAGCCCTGAGGTGCACAGTTCTTCAAGCTCGTTTTTGTTATAGGCAACTCCGCCGCCAGTGCCGCCCAGGGTAAAACTGGGTCGGATAATGATGGGAAATCCAATTTCATCTCCGGCAACAAGGGCTTCTTCGACTGTGTGGACAATGGCCGACTCGGGAACCTTGAGATTGATGGCTCGCATGGCGGCCCTGAATTCTTCACGGCCTTCTGCCTTGCGGATAACTTCGATGTCGGCTGCCAGTAGTTCAACATTGTACTGGTTGAGAGTGCCGCTTTCCGCAACCTTGATAGCGGTATTTAAAGCGGTCTGTCCGCCAAGGGTCGGCAGGAGTGCGTCGGGTCGCTCCTTCTCAATGACCTTAATGACGATTTCAGGGGTGATCGGTTCAATGTAGGTTGCATCGGCCAATTCGGGATCAGTCATGATGGTCGCCGGATTCGAGTTGATCAGAACAACTTCGTATCCTTCTTCTTTCAAGGCTTTTACTGCCTGGGCGCCGGAGTAGTCGAATTCGCAGGCTTGGCTGATGATG